>NZ_CP047176.1:656478-1312956 GCF_009834225.1 Rathayibacter sp. VKM Ac-2759 | reverse complement strand
GCAGGATGAAGGTCAGGATGCCGTTCACCGCGGCCAGCGACACCTGCCCGACGACGTAGCGCCCGACGGCTCCGGTGATCTCGTCGCCGACCTCGTGCGCCTTGGAGCGGTGCGAGGCGGGGGCGAAGCGGTACGCGACCGACTTCATCGAGCGCAGCGACGCGAGGAAGTACAGCGTCAGGATGAGCACGATGATCGATCCGGTGACGCCGCTGGCGATGCCGGTCCCCACCGCGAGGAGTCCGCCGCCGAGCGAGAGCAGGTTGTTGGGGTCGCCGATGAAGCTCTGCACGCTGCTGATCAGCTCGTCGACGTCGACGACGCCGCGCAGCTGCTGCTCGAGATCGAGCACCCACGGCTGCGAGGCGATGTCGGTCACGATGCGGGGAGCGCTGGTGACGAACAGGGTCAGCTGCTCGACGAGGATCGGGATGATGTAGAGCAGGAGCCCCGCGAAGATCAGGACCACCGCGGCGAAGACCATCGTGATCGCGAGCGGACGCGGGATCCTCTTGCTCTCGAGCCAGGACACCAGAGGGTCGAGGCCGAGCGCGAAGAACATCGCGACGAAGATGTAGGTCAGGACCGTTCCGAGCTCGACGACGAGGCCGCCGAGCACCAGTGCGACGAGTACGCCGAGACCGCCGAAGAGGCCGATGCGGAACGAGCGGATCGTGAAGACCGGCTTGTCCGGGTCGGTCGACACCACGATGTCGGGCTCGACGGGCGGCGGTGTGGCCGCCGTCCCGCGCCGGCGGGAGCGGGCGAAGGCGCGCGGGGTGATCATGCGTCGAGCGTAGCGGGAGGCCGAGGAGCCCCCCGCGCCGCCGGGCGGGCCTTGACGGCGGCTCGGCTCAGCCTTCCGGATCGTGGTCGTCGACGGCGGGATCGTCGCGGTGCAGGGCCGAGTGGCTCTCCCACTCCTCTAGGAGCGTCTCGATGGCGGCGTGGAACCGAGCGGTCGCGGCACCGGGCGTCGTGTCGCCGAAGTAGTGCGCCACCCAGCGCTCGAGACGCTCGACCGAGGCGTCGTCGTGCTCGACCGCCCCGATCCGATCGGCGATCGCGGAGGCGTCCTCGGCACGCAGCCACTCGGCGTCGCCCAGGTAGCCGGTCTCGTCGACCTCGGCGTCGGGGCTCGTCGGCCGGGTGACCATCAGCGGGCGTCCCGTCGCGAGCCGGTCGTAGACCATCGCCGACACATCGAGGATCGCGACGTCGGCCGCCGCCAGCTGCCAGCCGAGCTCGGCTCCCGTGTCGTGCACGTGGTGCGCGCTCGGATCGGCGGCGTTGGCCGCGGTGAGCAGAGCGACGATGCGGCGATCGGCGGCACCGTACTCCGGATCGACGGCACCGCTGCGCGGATGCGGCCGGTAGATCAGGCGGTACCGGCGGTCGGCGAGCAGCGCCTCGGCGAGCGCGACCCCGTGGCTCCGGATCGAGCCGTAGCCGGCCGCCGGGCGGTCGCCCTCCCAGGTCGGCGCGTAGAGCACGACCTGGCGCTCGTCGGGGGCGAACGGCGTGCGGCCGGCGAAGTGATCGGCCTGCGGGCGCCCGATCGCGAGGGCGCGCTTGTCGAAGTCGAAGTCCCAGAGCACCCGGTGCAGGCGCGCCAGCGCGGCGTCGCCCGCGATGAAGCTGTAGTCGTACGCCTTGTACTGGTTGGTGGTCATGTACATCTTGTCGCTCTCGCCGTGGTTGACGAAGACGTGCCACCGGCGGCCGTACCGCATCATCTGGAAGTTGCGCGAGTTCTGGTTGACGTACAGCACGATCCGCAGCGGCTGCTCGGCGATCGTGCTCTCGAGATCCGCGACCGAGCGGACGTAGGCGACCGGCACGGGGCTCTCGCGCAGCAGCACCTCGGCGGCGCTCGCGTTGCGCGAGAGCAGCACGACCGGGTGCGTGCGGCTCAGCTCCTCGAGCGGCCGGTACCACTGCCGCACCTGGTAGAGGTTGATGTCGCCGTCGGCGAAGTAGACGCCGATCTCGAATCGGCCGGTCGGCAGCGGGCCGCGGGCGTCGAGGAGCCGTGCGACAGCGTGCCGCGCGCGGCGAGCGGCCAGCAGCTCGAGTCCCACCCGGCGCGCGAGGACCGCGTCCGTGCGGAGGCGGTCGAGGACGTCGCGGAGTGCCGGCATCGGAACAGGCTACCCGGGCGGGTCAGGCGGGCGTCACCCGGAGCCAGACGAACTGGAGCGGCGCCAGCCGGAAGCCCTCGCGCAGGTCGACCGTGATCTCGGTGACCAGGTCGAGCGCCCAGGCGTCGAACCCGGCGAAGCGCTCCGGATCGATCTCCTGCACGTCGTCGGAGACGTTCGCCAGCACGAGCAGCGACTCGCCCTCGCCCGGTCGCTGGTAGCCGAGCACGTGGCGGTTGACCGCGTCGAACACCGTCAGCTCGGTGCCGGCGAACAGCGGCACGGCCTTCCGGATCGCGATGAGGTGCAGGAGCCCGCCGAAGATCTCCCCGGCGTCGGTGCCCGGGGTCTCGCGCTCGGCGTAGCGCTCGGCGGGACGGCGCGGCCGGTTCACCCAGCGGGAGTCGCCCGCGGTCGACGGGTCGTCGACGTAGCTGTAGTCGTTCAGCTGCCCCACCTCGTCGCCGAGGTAGATCAGCGGCAGTCCGCCGGTGCTGAGCGCGATCGAGTGCGCGAGGAGGACGCGGTCGATCCCGTAGGCGTCGCCCGCCTCCACTCCGGCGAGCGAGGCCGTCGTCCCCGAGACGCGGCGGTCCCCGGTGCGCGGATTCTCCTGGAACGGCACACCGCGGGCGAAGGTGCCCTCGAAGCGGTCGGTGTAGAAGTCGTTGAGGAAGCGGCGGTGGCCCGCGGCGTCGATGCCGAGCTCGGCCGCGTCCTCATCGGCGAAGGTCCAGCCGATGTCGTCGTGCCCGCGCACGTAGTTGACCCAGGCCGTCCCCTCCGGCAGCGCGTGCCGGCGCTCGAGGGCCTGCGAGAGGAGGCGGACGTCGCGGGTCGCGAGCGCCTCCCACGTCAGCGCCATCTGCAGCGGGTTGTACGAGATCTGGCACTCCTCGAGGTCGATGTACTCGACGACCTCGTCGGGGTGCACGATGGCCTCCGACTTGAACAGCAGCGACGGGGCCGCGAGCCGGCAGACCTCGTTGAACGCGCGGAGCAGCAGGTGCGCCTCGGGCTGCGACTCGGAGGTGGTGCCGAGCTTCTTCCAGATGAAGGCGACCGCGTCCATCCGGAGCGCGTCGACGCCCTGGTTGGCGAGGAAGAGCATCTCGCCCGCCATGGCGCGGAAGACCTCGGGGTTGGAGTAGTTCAGGTCCCACTGGTAGCGGTGGAAGGTGGCCCAGACCCAGCGGCCGTCCTCGAGCTGCACGAACGAACCGGGGTGGTCGTCGGGGAAGATCTCGCGGGTCGTGCGCTCGAAGGCGTCCGGCTGCTCGCGGTCGGGGTAGATCCAGTAGTAGTCCTCGAAGCGCTCCTCGCCCGCGAGCGCCCGCCGGGCCCACTCGTGCTCGTTCGAGGTGTGGTTGAAGACGAAGTCGACGACGAGGGCGATGCCCTGCTCGCGGAGCTCGGCGGCGAGGCGGCGGAGGCCGTCCATGTCGCCGAGGTCGGGGCGCACGCGCCGGTAGCTCGACACCGCGTAGCCGCCGTCCGATTCCCCCTCGGGGGCGTCGAAGATCGGCATCAGATGGAGGTAGTTGAGCCCGATCTCGCGGAAGTACGGGATCTGGGCGCGCAGCCCCTCGAGGTCGCCGGCGTAGCGGTCGACGTAGCAGACGCCGCCGAGCGCCTTGTTCGAGAGGTACCAGTCGGGGTGCTGCTGCCGGGCGCGGTCGAGCGCCCGCAGGTCGTCGGGGCGCTCCTCCCACGAGGTCGCGGCGAGCTCGACCAGGGCGACGAGCTGGTCGGCGAGGTCCTCGCGACCGGCGTAGACCTCCGACAGGAGCTCGACGAGCCTCGGGAGGTGCGCGTCGAGACGGGCCTGGAACTCCGGGTCGGTCGCGGCGCCGCCGGACTCGTCGACCCGGCCCCGCACCGTCTGCAGGAGTTCAGGGGGTGTGAGCGCGCTGGAGAGCAGCTGCGTCGAATCGAACACCGTCGTCCTTTCGGGAGCCTCCCGCCCGTTCGGGGGCGGATGCCCCGATGCTAGACGATCGGGGGACGCCCGGCGAACGCCATGCGGAGCACCGTGCGCCACGACAGGACGCGCCGCTCGCCGGGATCGGACCGCCATCCCTCCCGCCAGCCGGCGAACCACGCGCCGAGGGCGGCGGGGTCGCGCGCCCAGCGGAGGCACTGGATCGCGGTCCAGGAGGCGACGTAGGCGAGGGCGAGGGGGCCGGGCAGGTTCCGCCGGGCGAGCCAGACGCGGTTGCGCGCATTGAGCCGGTAGTAGTCGGCGTGCCGGGTCTGCTGGATCACGGGGTGCTCCGCCGCCAGCTCGCCCGCGTACCAGGTGGTGCGCCCGGTGTCCCAGACCCGCCAGGCGAGCTCGATGCCCTCGTGCGCGTAGAAGAAGGGAGCGGCCCAGCCGCCGGTCTGCTCGAAGACGTCGCGGCGGAGCACCACCGCCCCCTCCCAGACCGAGAACACGGGACCGGACCGACGAGCGTCGCCCTTCCGGATCCGCGGGATCCAGCGTCGGGGCGCGGGAGTGCCGTCGGTGCTGTCGACCCGCGGCTGCACGAGCCCGATCCGGCGCGGGGAGCGCAGGAGCGCGACGGCGTCGGCGAGGAAGCCCGGCGACGGCACGCGCGCGTCGTCGTCGAGGAAGAAGAGGTACTCGCCCGCCACGGCCGGGACTCCGGCGTTGCGCCCCGCCGGGATCCCGAGGTTCTCGGGCAGGGCGAGCGCGCGGACGCCCTCGGGCAGCCCGGTGGGCTCCCAGCCGTTGCCGACGCAGACGACGTCGAGCACGACACCGCGCTGGGCGAGGACGCTCGCGAGCCCCGCCGCGAGGTCGTCCGGCCGCGTCCCCTGGGTCAGGACGACGACTCCGACGCGGGGCTCAGGAGCGGACACGCTTGGACGCCATGATCGCGACGAAGTGCCCGATCAGGGCGAGGAAGGCGAGCGGCAGCAGCGCCGAGACGAGGACGCGGTCGGCCGTGGAGGCGCCGACGACCAGCCCGACGAGCGCCGCCGCGAAGGCGAGCATGGTCAGCTCGACCGAGTGGTAGAGGCGGTGGAACGGCAGGAAGCGCGCGGCGCGGCGCAGGCGCGCGAGCCCGGAGGAGGACGGCACCGCCTCGCCCTTCGTGTCGGCCAACCTGGTGAGCCCCGCGTTGGCGCGGGCCACGTGCACCATGTCGTTGAGGGCCTTGTTGAGGACGATGACCAGCGCGAGCGCGAGCCCGATGGTCGTCCAGAGGTAGTCGGCGGGGGCGTCGAACGGGAGACCCGCCGCGCGCAGCCCGAGCGCGATCGGGATGAGCGCCTCCGTCGTGTAGTGCCCGACCTTGTCGAGGAACACGCCGGCGGGCGACGAGGTGCGGCGCCAGCGCGCGACCTCGCCGTCGCAGCAGTCGACCAGCATCTGCAGCTGGCCGAGCAGGAGCGCCAGGGCGGCCCCGGCGATGCCCGGGATCAGCAGCGCCGCGGCGGCGCTCCAGCCGACCAGGATCATCAGGCCGGTCACGCCGTTCGCCGAGATCGACGTGCGCAGGAGGAGCCAGGTGAGGTAGGGCGAGAAGCGCCGCAGGTAGAGCGAGGCGGTCCAGTGCTCCGCGTTGCGGCGGCCCCTCACCTCCGGCGGCTGCGCCACCGCCCGGAGCTCGGCGATCGATCGCGGTCTCGTGGTCTGGCTCATGCGCCCCTCGCTGGGTCGGCCCGCGGCTGGTGGCGGTGGGCGGAGATGTTGCTCGTCAGCCCGGCGAAGCCGAGCACGAAGCCGGTGCCCCAGGCGACGTGGATCGACGGGATGACGACGGCGAACCACAGCATGGCGCGGATCCCGTCGGGACGCGCGACGACGACGGTGGCGAGCGCGACCAGCAGGAGGTAGCCGACGGGGACCGCGAGGCCGAGCAGCAGCCAGGGAGCGGCTCCCACGAGAGCCTGGACGACTCCGCCGAGCCCCGCGAGGAGCCCCAGCGCGAGCAGGGCGACGAGCACCGGCGGCGCGAAGTAGCGCAGCGAGCGCGAGGCCGGGAACAGCCGCGTCAGCTCGCCCCGCCACATCCCGGTCGAGAGGAACTGCCGCAGCAGCGCGCGCATCGACGGGCGCGGGCGGTAGGTCACCGTGAGGCGCGGAGTGAACCACACGACGCCGCCGAGCTCGCGGATCCGGCGGTTGAGCTCCCAGTCCTGCCCGCGCTTGAAGCGCTCGTCGAAGAGGCCCGCGCGCTCGAGCGCGGCGCGGCGGAAGACGCCGAGGTAGACCGTCTCGGCCGGCCCCTCCTGACCGCCGACGTGGTGCGGCGTGCCGCCCAGGCCGATGCGCGAGCCGTAGGCCCGGGCGACGGCGCGCTGGAACGGGGTGAGACCCTCCGCCGCCATCACCCCGCCGACGTTGTCGGCCCCGGAGCGCTGCAGCGCGGCGACGGCCTCGCGGGCGTAGTCGGAGGGCAGGACCGAGTGCGCGTCGACGCGCACGACGACCGGGTGTCGCGACGCGCGGATGGCGGCGTTGAGCCCCGCGGGAGTCGAGCCGACGGCGTTCGGCACAACGCGGATCCGCGGGTCGGCCGCGCTCAGCTGGGCGACGAGCTCCTCGGTGCCGTCGATGCTGGGGGCGACCGCGAGCACGATGTCGAAGGGTCCGGAGTAGTCCTGCGCGAGCAGGGAGTCGACCGCCGCCCTCACGTGGGTGACCTCGTTCAGCACCGGCATGACGTAGGAGACGCCGGGCAGATCGGAGAGGTCGTCCGTCGGTGTCTCGGGCTGCATGTGTCCAGTTCGTGAGGCGGGAGCACAACCCTAGCAGCCCCCGAGGACAGGTCCTCGGGGGCTGCGGTGGTGCCGGGAGGGGGTCAGCTGGTGGCCATCGTGCCCAGCGTGACGTCGACCTCGTAGCTCTGGCCGCCCCGGACGTAGGTGAGCTGGACGTCGGCACCCGCGGCCTGCGCGCGCACCTGGGCGGTGAGGTCGGAGGCGCTCGTGATGGGCGTGCCCGACACCTCCGTCACGATGTCGCCCTTGGCGAGACCGGCGGCCTGCGCCGCTCCCCCGCTGGTGACCTCCTGGATCGAGGCGCCGAGGACGCCGGCCGTGGAGTCGGTGACGCTCGCGCCGAGGAGGCCGTGCGTGGCGGATCCGTTCGCGATGATCTCCTTCGCGACGCGCTCGGCGATCGCGCTGGGGATCGCGAAGCCGACTCCGATGTTGCCCGACTGCTCGCTCGAGCTCGACGACTGCCCGGCGCTGGCGATCGCCACGTTGACGCCGATGAGCTCGCCGTCGCTGTCGAGCAGGGCACCGCCGGAGTTGCCGGGGTTGATCGCCGCGTCGGTCTGGATGACCGGCAGCGAGATCGTGCTCGTGGCCTGCGTCTGCGGGGTCTGACCCGGGATGTCGAAGTTGAACGGGCTGTCGGTGCTGCCGCTCGAGCTGTCGCCGGAGTCGTCGGGGGCCGCCGAGGAGGCGACCTGGATGCTGCGGTTGAGCGCGCTCACGATGCCGTCGGTGACCGTGCCCGAGAGACCGAGCGGGGCGCCGATCGCGACGGCGGTGTCGCCGACGTTGATCTTCGTCGAGTCGGCGAAGGTGATCGGGGTGAGATCGCTCGCGTCGGTCAGCTTGATGACCGCGAGGTCGAGGGTCGGGTCGGTGCCGACGACGGTCGCCGAGAAGATCCGGCCGTCGCTGGTCGTGACCGTGACGGCGGCGTCCGAGATCGCTCCGTCGAGGGTGACGACGTGCGTGTTGGTGAGCACGTAGCCGTCGTCCGAGAGGACGATGCCCGAGCCGGTGCCGGCGGAGGAGCCGCCGCTGACCGAGATGGTCACGACGCTCGGAGTGGCCTTGGCCGCCACCGCGGTCGCGGTCGTCGCGTCTTCGGCGTTGTTGACGGTGATCGTCTGCGAGCCCCCGGAGGAGACGACGCGGGTCGCCGAGCCGTTCGAGGCCGACCAGAGGCCGAACACGCCGGCGCCGGCGACTCCGCCGACGACCGCGCCGATCGCGAGGGCCGCGACGACGCTGACGCCGGCGCGGCGGCGGGTCGCCGTCGGTGCCGCGCCCGCGGGCGGCTGCTCACCGCCGGGGCCGAAGGCGCTCGTGCTCGGCGGCTCCTCGGAGCTGTGCACGGTGTGCGGCGCGGGCGGTGCGTACTGGGCGGCGGCCGGAGCGTACTGGCCGTAGCGGGGCGAGGGCTGCTCGGGTCGGGCCTGGTTGCCGGCCTCGGAGTTCGGAGTGTAGGGAGGCTGCGGGGCGGTGGTCTCGCGGATCGGCTCGGTGGGCCCGGTCGTCGACGAGGACGCTCCCTCGCGGTCGCCGGACTCTGACGGCGTGGTGGGATCCTCCGGCTGACGAGGACCCTCGTGACTCTCGGTCATGGGTGCTGCTCCTTCCAAGCGGGGATAGCTTGACCAGGGAACCTGGGCGTTTCTTATGACAGGCCTGCAAGCGGGACATCAATGCGAGAGGTGCACACTGAGACCGTGAGCATCCACGGATCCTGGACCCGCGCGGCAGCCGGCGCCGGACTTCTCGGCCCCGGCGGCGAGGTCGCCGCCACCGTCTTCAGCGAGATGAGCGCCCTCGCGGCCCGGACCGGGGCGATCAACCTCGGTCAGGGCTTCCCCGACGAGGACGGCCCGCGCGAGGTGCTCGAGACGGCACGCGAGGCGATCGCCTCCGGACTCAACCAGTACCCGCCCGGCCCCGGGTTCCCGGTGCTGCGCACCGCCGTCTCGGCGCACCAGCGCCGCTTCTACGGGCTCGAGGTCGATCCCGACGGCGAGGTCCTCGTCACGACCGGCGCGACGGAGGCGCTCGCGGCGACGCTCCTCGCCCTCCTCGAACCGGGCGACGAGGTGGTGACCTTCACCCCGCACTACGACGCGTACGGCGCGCTCATCGCTCTGGCCGGAGGCGTGCACCGCACGGTCGCCCTGCGCGGCCCCTCCTTCACCGCCGATCACGACGAGCTGGAGCGCGCGGTCACCGACCGCACCCGCGTCATCCTCGTCAACGACCCGCACAACCCGACCGGGTCCGTCCTGCCCGCCGAGACCCGCGAGCTGATCGTGCGCCTCGCCGAGCGCCACGACGCGCTGATCGTGACCGACGAGGTCTACGAGCACCTGCGCTTCGACGGCGCCCATGTGCCGATCGCGACACTGCCCGGCGCGTTCGAGCGCACGCTCACGATCTCCTCCGCCGGCAAGACCTTCAGCACCACGGGCTGGAAGATCGGCTGGATCACCGGGCCGCGCGAGCACATCACTGCAGTGCTGGCGGTCAAGCAGTTCCTCACCTACGTCAGCGGTTCGCCGTTCCAGGGTGCGGTGGCGAGGGGGCTCGGGCTCGACGACGTGTTCTTCACCGGGATCGCCGCGACCCTGGAGCGCAAGCGCGACATCCTCTCGGCGGGACTGTCGGCGGCGGGCTTCGCGGTGTCGCCCTCGGCGGGCAGCTACTTCGTGGTGGCCGACGCGGCGCCGCTCGGCGTCGACGACTCGGTCGCCTTCTGCCGCGCGCTGCCCGAGCTGGCGGGCGTCGTGGCGGTGCCGGTCTCGGCGTTCTGCCGAGCCGAGGACGCTGCTCCGTACCGCTCCCTGGTGCGGTTCGCGTTCTGCAAGCGCTTCGAGGTGCTCGACAGGGCGGCCGAGCGGCTCGCGGCGATGCGGCCGCGCTGACGCGGGCTCAGACCGGCTCGACCCGGAAGCGCCGGAGCGCCAGCGCCGGATTCTTCGCGCGGGAGGCGTCGATCCGCTCACGCGAGATCCAGGCGACGGCGACGTCCTCCGCCTCTCCCAGGGTCGCGATCTCCACGCCCATCGGGTCGACGATCATGCTCGCGCCCACGCCGATCGGAGGCGTCTGGTCGGCTGCGAGGACGTAGATCGTGTTCTCGAGGGCGCGGGCGGTCACGAGCACCCGCCAGTGCGCCTCCTTGAGCGGACCGCGCACCCACTCGGCGGGAGCGGCGACCACGTCGGCGCCCGCGTCGACGAGCCAGCGGGTGACCTCGGGGAAGCGCAGGTCGTAGCAGGTCTGCAGGCCGACGACGAGGCCGCCGACCGAGAAGGTCTGGGGCGCGTCGATCGCTCCCGCCGCGACCCACTCGGACTCGGTCTGCCCGAAGGCGTCGTAGAGGTGGAGCTTGCGGTACCGGGCCACGAGATCGCCGAGCGGATCGACGGCGATCAGCGTGTTCGCGATGCGGCGCCCGCCATCGACCCTCTCGACCATCCCGGCGACGAGGTGCACGCCCAGATCGCGGGCGACCGCGCCGAGACCGGCGGCGAAGGGTCCGTCGAGCTCCTCGCCCGCGGCGACGAGCTCAGGGCCGAGCGGATCGACGAAGAACGAGCTGTACTCGGGCAGCACCACGAGGCTCGCGCCGCGAGCGGCGGCGACCGAGGCCAGCCGCCGGATCGTGGCGAGGTTGGCGTCGCGGTCGGCGGTCGGGGCGAACTGCGCGACCGCGACTCCGAGGGCGTCGGCCGCCATCAGCTCGGCGGGTAGAGGAAGAGCGGGACGCTCGAGGCCGGGATCGTGCGCGTGTGGTACGCGTGATCGTTGCCCCAGTTGTACTCCTCGAGCGAGACGGTGCCGTCGGAGTTGACCGACTGCACGTACGCGACGTGGTTGCCGTTGAACCACGCGACGCTGCCGGGGACGGGGGTGCTGCTGGTCACCCAGCCGTGCGACGCCCACTGGCCGGCCCAGGCGTAGGCGCTGCCGCCGCCCGGTGTGAGGTTGCCCCAGGTCCACTTGAACGGGGCGCCGGTGGAGCCCTGGTCGCGGTTGAGGCGCCAGGCGACGAAGTCGACGCACTCGCGGTAGTAGTAGCGCAGCGGCGAGAGGCCGCCGCCCTGGTCGTCGGTCAGCGCATCGCGCCAGGGGTAGTCGTCGCCCTCCTCGCGCGGGGTGACGGAGGTGCTCGAGCCGGTGGACCCCGACGCGGCGGCGGCGCTCTGCGCCTCCTCGGCGTCCTGCGCCTCCTGCGCCTCGCGTGCGGCCTTCTCGGCCGCGGCGGCGAGCGCACGGGCCTGCGCGGCGGCCTCGTCGAGCTGGGCCTGGGTGGGGGCGGTGAAGGAGTCGCGGATGACCTGCTCCTGCACGGCGGCGCCCGAGACCGTGAGCTTCTGGTTGCCGAGCGCCTGCACGCGGGCGGCCGCCTCGATGGCGGCCTGCGAGTCGGGGGCGGGGTCGAACGAGTAGGCCGGGAGCGCCATCACGGCGACCATCCCGGCGATCGCGGCGACGGCGACGGTGCTGAGCGCCGTGCGGAGCGCACGACGCGAGCGTCGCCGGACGGGAGCCACGGCCGCGAGGACGGGTGCCGTCACGGGTGCCGGGGCGGGCCGCACGACGAGCACGGGGCGGGTGGCGGACTCGGCGTCCCGGCGGCTGCGCCGGGTGGGGTGGACGGTCGACCCGTTCGACCCTCCGGGGGTCGGTACCGAGCTGTCGTCCACCTGTTCGTCCGTCACGCCTGAACCCTTCGCATCCCGACGAGGATACCGTGCAGCCCGCAGCGACACACCAGCGCGAGGCGTGTCGTGACGCCCGTTCCGGCGCCCGTGACGCGGGCCGCCGAGCGGAGTAGCGTCCGGGGCAACGCGCAGGCGAGGGCGCCGCGCAGGGAGAGGTGCGGTCATGGTCATGAGCGAGCGGGTCTTCAGCGGCTTCAGCGTCGACAGCGTCGAGGAGGCGGAGCGCTTCTACGGCGGAACGCTCGGCTTCGACGTCTCGGTCAACGGGATGGGGATCCTCGACATCGCCCTGCCGGGCGGAGGCCGGGCGATCGCGTACCCGAAGCCGACGCATGTGCCGGCGGAGTTCACGATCCTGAATCTCGAGGTGGCCGACGTCGACGCCGCGGTGGCGGAGCTGAACCGCGCCGGCGTCGTCACGAAGATCTACGACGACAGCGAGCTCCCGACCGATGCGACCGGCGTGATGCGCGGCCACGGGCCGACGATCGCGTGGTTCCGCGACCCGGCGGGCAACGTGCTCAGCGTGATCGCCGCTAGCTGAGCGCACGCGTTAACGACGGAAGCCGGCCCTTCTCAGGACCGGCTTCCGTCTTCTTGTTGCGGGGGCAGGATTTGAACCTACGACCTCTGGGTTATGAGCCCAGCGAGCTACCGAACTGCTCCACCCCGCGGCACAAGAAGAAACACTACATGCGCATTCCGCGGAGTGCAAATCGAGGCCGGAGCAGCGGGTCGGGGGTGCTCAGCGGCGCTTCGCGGCGACGATCTCCGAGCCCTGATCGGACCCGGCGACATCGAGGCCGGCGCGCTCGAGCGCCTCGACGATGCGCTCCACGGAGTGCTCGACCCGGCGGACGCCGGCATCGACGACCGGCTCCCCCTCCGTCGGCGCGAGCACGAGCGAGCCGCCCGGCGCGACGAACCACTCGACGATGCGGGCCCACTCGTCGAGATCGGGCAGCCACGAGAGCGCACTCCGGCTGGTCGTGACGAGATCGAAGGAGTCGGGCTCCGGCAGCATGTGCCGCAGCTCGTAGACGTTCGCGCAGAGGAAGCGCGAGCGGTCGGCGAGACCGAGCTCGGCCGCCAGCGCCCGCGCGCGGCGGACGGCCGGCATCGAGAAGTCGACGCCGATGACCTCTGCTCCCCGCTTCGAGCGGACGAGGCTCAGCGAGCCGTCGCCGCTCTGCAGATGGAGGACGCGCACGCCCGCCTCCTCGTCGGAGGCGGGCGTCTCCGCGAGCCGCGGGTCGGCCCCGACGGGCTCCCGCGACTCCCAGTGGGCGCGGTTCAGGTCGAGCCACTCCCCCGAGCGCAGGTGCTCGCCGCGGTCGACCTGAACCACAGTGCTACTGCGCGCCCTCTGCCGCGAGAGCGCGCTGCAGCGCCTCCGTCAGCTTCTCGTCGGCCGCGGCGAACGCCGTCAGGTCGCCCGCGGTGAGGGCCGCCTGGCGCTCGGCGAGAGCGTCGCTCGCGTCGCTCAGCGCCTGCTGCAGCGCCGTCTGATCGGTCGTGCCGGTTCCGCCCGTGTCGCCGGTGCCGGTGTCCGTCCCGGTGTCGGTGCCCGGATCGACGGCGGGATCGGTGCTCGGGTCGACCGGCGTGCCGGTGTCTCCCGCGTCGGCACCGGAGTCGCCGCCGAAGAGGCTGTCCAGAGCGGCGTCGAGGGTGTCCTCGAACGCGATGTCGTCGCCGAACGCGACCAGCACCTTCTGCAGGAGCGGGAAGCTCGTGTTGCCGTTGGAGCTGACGTAGATCGGCTGCACGTAGAGCAGGCCTCCGCCCACCGGGAGGGTGAGCAGGTTGCCGCGCGTGACCGTCGTGTCGCCGCGCTGGAGCAGTGCCAGCTGGTTGGCGACCGTCGGGTCGGTGTTGAACGCGTTCTGCACCTGTCCCGGACCGGGCACCGTGTCGTCGCTCGGCAGCTCGAGCAGGCGGAGCGTGCCGTAGCCGTCGGCGATCGCCCCGGCGTCGGAGCCCGCATCGGAGTCCGCGACGAGGTAGCCCGTCAGGACGTTGCGGCTCGCCGCGCTGCCGGGGACGCTCGCCGGGATGTAGGTCGAGTAGAGCGAGTACGACGGAGTCTCGACGTCGGGCGTCTGCAGCGTCAGGTAGTACGGCGGCTGCAGGGCGTCGCCGCCCACACCGGCCGCGGTCGTCGTCGAGTTGCCGCTCGTCGGGTCGTCCGGAGTCGACCAGGCGGCCTCACGCGAGTAGAACGATCCGGCGTCGGTCACGTGGTACGTGCCGAGCACGGCGCGCTGCACCTTGAAGAGGTCCTCGGGGTAGCGGACGTGGCTGAGCAGATCGGCCGACATCTCGCTGATCGGCTCGACGGTGCTCGGGAAGATCTTCTGCCACGTCTGCAGCACCGGGTCCTCGGTGTCCCAGGCGTAGAGCGTCACCTTGCCGTCGTAGGCGTCGACCGTGGCCTTGACGCTGTTGCGGATGTAGTTGACGTCGTCGGTCGGGAACTGCTGCTGCGTGCTCGTGTCGGCGATCGCCTGCGACAGGCTCTGCACCTCCGAGTAGGGGTACTCGGACGAGGTCGTGTAGCCGTCGACGATCCAGACCACGCGGCCGTCGACCACGCTCGGGTAGGCGTCGGAGTCGAGCGTCAGGTAGGGGGCCACCTTCTGCACGCGGTCGACCGGGTTGCGGTCGTAGAGGATCTGCGACTGGTCGTTGACGCCGTCCGACAGGAAGATCTGCTCGGACTGGAACTTGATCGCGTAGACGAGCTTCTTGAAGACGTTGTCGAGCGAGGGCCCGCCGTCGCCGTCGAAGGTCGTGTAGGTCTGCTGCTCGCCCTCGGTCCCCGAGGGGTAGTCGAGCTCGATGTTGCGGTCGTCGTTGCCGCCCACGATCGAGTAGGCGGGCGAGTTCTCGCCGAAGTAGATCCGCGGCTCGTAGTCGCCGAGCTGGCCGACCGTCGGGACCTGCGACTCGATGAAGACGGGCTCGCCGTCGGCCGAGCGCTGGTTGCCGTAGGCGGCGACGAGGCCGTAGCCGTGGGTGTAGACGAGCGTCTGGTTGTACCAGGTCTGGTTGGTGCCGAGGCCCGCGAGGTTCAGCTCGCGGACGCCGACCACGGCGTCCTGCGTCGAGCCGTCGATCGAGTAGCGGTCGACGTCGAGCGCGTTCTGCTGATCGCCGAACGAGTAGTACTGGCGGAACTGCTGCAGCTGCGAGAACGCGTCGGTGACGACGGCGGGGTCGAGGATGCGGATGTTGGCCGTGGTCTCGGCGTCGGAGCGCAGGGCGCCCGGCTCGGCGTCGGTCGTCGCGTCGTACGGGATGACCTGGACGTCGTCGACTCCGTAGGCCTGACGGGTCATGTCGATGTTGCGCTGGATGTAGTCCTCTTCGAGCGTGCGCTCGTTCGGCACGACCTGGAACGTCTGCACGACCCAGGGGTAGAGGGAGCCGACCAGCAGGCTCGACACGATGAGGAGCGCGGTGCCGATGACGGGCAGGCGCCAGCGGCCGATGAAGGCGGTGACGACGAAGAGCACGGCGACGAGGGCCGCGACTCCCGCGAGGATCTGCAGGCCGGGGATGACCGCGTTGACGGTCGAGTACGTCGCACCGGTGATGCGCGCGCCCTGGTCGGTGAGCGTCGCGTACTGGTCGAGCCAGAGGCTCACGGCCTGCACGAGCAGGTAGAGCGCGGCGATGATCGCGAGCTGGATGCGCGAGGACTTCGAGATCCGCACCTCGCGGCCGTTCACGCGGATCGCTCCGTAGAGGTAGCCGGTGGCCAGGGCGGCCAGACCCGAGATGAGCAGGACGGCCGAGGCGAAGCCGACGATGCTCTGGTAGAAGGGCAGCTCGAACAGGTAGAACGAGGTGTCGAGTCCGAACTGGGGGTCGGAGACGCCGGAGGGCGTGCGGTTCCAGTAGGTCAGGCTCGTCTGCCAGCGGGTGGCCGAGGAGACGCCGGCGAAGAGGCCGAGCACCGCGGGGATCCCGAAGGTGGCCAGGCGCCGCAGCGGCTCGACGACCTGCTGGTAGCGGTCGATCTGCGAGTTGAGCTTCGCGTAGACGGGCCGGAGGCGGTACGCCAGCATCAGGCTGATGAAGACCGGCACCGCCATCGCGACGAAGCCGATGGCGAACAGACCGCCCGCCGCCGCCCACTGCGTGGTCAGCACCGACAGGAACCCGAGCTGGTCGTACCAGAGGATGTCGGTGTAGAGACCGGCGAAGACGAAGAACGCCACCACCAGAACGGCGACCACCACGACCGTGACGGCGAGAACGCTCCGTCTCTTCCGCGGCGGCGTTTCGGTTGCTGTGGAACTCACTGATAGGCCTCTTGCTGTCGAGATGTGAGGGGAGGGTCCCTATGGTAGGCGACGGCTCTCCCGCCCACCTGAGCGTCGCCCCCGCCGGGCTCAGCCGATCGGAGTCGCCCCGTCGCAGGTCGGCAGCCCGGAGGTGTCGCCCGCGGCGATCCCCTCGAGTGCCGAGAGCGCCTCGTCGAGCGTCGACACGCTCAGCACCTCGAGGCCGTCGGGCACGTGGCCGACGACCTCGCCGCAGTTCCGGCTCGGCGCGAGGAAGTGGGTGGCGCCGGCGCCGACGGCCCCGAACATCTTCTGGCGGATGCCGCCGATCGGGCCGACCTCGCCCGCGGCGTCGATCGTGCCGGTCCCGGCGACCTGCTCGCCTCCGTTGAGGGACCCCTCGGTGAGCTTGTCGATGATCCCGAGCGCGAACATCATGCCGGCGCTCGGCCCGCCGACGTCGTCGAGCTGGATGTCCACCTCGAACGGGAAGTCGAAGACCGCGCCGGCGACGATGCCGATGACCGCGCTCCCCTCGTTGTCGACGGGGGTGACCTGGACGTCCTGCTGCGCTCCGTCGCGCTCGATCGTGAGGGTGACGGGGGCGGCGGTGCCGGCCGCCTGCACCGCCTCGCGCAGCGCGACGACATCGGCGACGGGCGCTCCCTCGACGGCGATCACCTCGTCCCCCGCCTCGAGGACGCCCGTGGAGGGCGAGCCGTCGGGGATCTGAGCGACCGAGACCCGCTGGGTCACCGGGTAGCCGAGATCCGTGAGGGCGGCGGCGATCGCCTCCTGTTGGGAGTCGGTCATCTCGGCCTGGTTGGCCTCGTCGCGCTCCTCGACGGTGGTGGTCGCGGGGAAGATCTGCTCGACCGGGACGACGGCCTTGGTGCGGTCGAACCACGCGCTCGCGACCTCGACCCAGTTCGGGAGGCTCTGGGGGTTGCCGACGACGGAGACGGTGAGCATGTCGAGCGCACCCGTCGTGGGGTAGGTGGTCTCGTCGGGGATCGAGATGAGCGGCACGTCCTCGCCGCTGGTGCCGAGCGTGTCGAACACCGGGCCCGGCTGCTCGATCACGTAGGGAGCGGGAGCGATGCCCAGGGCGACGACCAGCGCGACCCCGGAGAAGAGGACGACCGGTCCGACCCAGGCGCGTCGACCGCGGGGAGCGGAGGAGCGCGGGTCGTCGGAGAAGAGCGACACGGTGGCCTTCCTGACGGCGATGGCGAAGCGGCTCCGCCGGGATGTTCGCGGCGGGCGGAAGCGGTTCGGGCGGGGACGGTCGTCTTCACGCCGTCGCCCGGGACGCTCGGGCTAACGTAGCCTGCACGACTGGGAGTCGTGTCACCACCGAGGCCCGACCCACCGTCCAGGCCCGTCACGGGCCGCTCGACCCGAACGACGGAAGGGCTGATCCCCATGGCCGAAGGCGACAGCGCGGACCGAACGGGCGGAGGCTCGGAGGACGAGTTCCGCGAGATGCTGCGGCAGTTCCTCTCGGGGAACGGACCCATCGATCCTGCACAGCTGGCCGGAGCGGCAGGACTGCCGAACGATCCGGTCGCACTGCAGAACCTGCTCTCGCAGCTGCAGAGCGCGATGCAGCAGAGCGGGGACGGCGGCATCAACTGGTCGCTCGCCCTCGAGCAGGCCAAGCAGATCGCCCGCGCCGACTCGACGCCGGTGACCGACAGCGTCCGCGCCCCGCTCGACGGCGCCTTCGGCGTCGCGGCCCTGTGGCTCGATGAGGTCGCGTACGTGTCGGAGCTGACCCGCCCGCCGCGCTCGCTCAGCCGCCTGGAGTGGATCGCGCTGACGATGCCGGTCTGGACGCAGCTGGCGGAGCCGGTCGCCCTGAGCATCTCGGACGCGCTCACCGGCGTGATGCGCGATCAGGCCCCGGAGGAGATGCAGGCGATGATCGCCGGCGCCGAGAACATGATGCGCGGCATCGGCGGGACGCTGTTCGCCCTCCAGCTCGGCCAGGTCGTCGGCCAGCTCGCCGCCGAGGTCGTCTCGGGCGGCGACATCGGCATCCCGCTGCTCGAGGAGAACGACGCGGCGATCCTCCCGCAGAACGTCGCAGCCTTCGGCGAGGGCCTCGACATCCCCGTCGACCAGGTGCAGATCTACCTCGCGGTCCGCGAGCTCGCACACGCCCGCCTCTTCCGGCACGGCAAGTGGCTCCGCCTCGCCCTCATCTCCCAGATCACCGACTTCGCCCGCGGGATCACCATCGACACGACCCGCCTCGAGGAGCTCGCCGAGAACTTCGACCCCTCGAACCCCGAGGAGCTGCGCGACGCGATGACCAGCGGCGCGCTCATCCCACCCAAGACCGAGGAGCAGCTCGCGGCGCACGGCCGCCTCGAGACCGTGCTCGCCCTCATCGAGGGCTGGGTCGACGTCGTGACCGCCGCGGCGACCACGCGGCTGCCGAGCGCCGGGGCGATCGCCGAGACCGTCCGCCGCCGCCGCGCCGCCGGCGGCCCCGCCGAGTCGGCCTTCGCGACGCTCGTCGGCCTCGAGCTGCGCCCCCGCCGCCTCCGCGAGGCCGCCGCCATGTGGCAGGCGGTGACCGACGCGGTCGGCCCGGAGGCGCGCGACGCGCTGTGGTCGCACCCCGACCTGCTCCCGGGGTCCGACGACCTCGACGACCCGGCGGCGCTGGTCGCGCGGCTGACCGCCGAGGCCCGGGGCGAGACTCCGGAGCCCGACGAGATGGACCTCGCGCTGGAGGAGCTGCTGAACGGCACGACTCCCCCGGCCGACGGCGACGCCGGTGACCCCGGACCGACGGGCGACCGCCCGGTCTGAGCCGCCCGGTCCGAGCCCGCCCGGTATGAGCCCGCCCGGCCTGTGGAGAACTCGAGCGCCGGATCGCGCCGGTCGGCCATGATCACCCGATGGTCCTCCGGCTCGATCCCCGCTTCCCCCTCCTCTGGCGCTCGGCGACGGCGATGCAGGTCGGGCTCGACCACCCGCGGGTGGTCGTCGAGGGGATCGGCTACCCGGAGGAGCTGCTGCTGCACGCCCTCCGCCTCGGGACCAGCGCGGGGACCGCGCGACTGATCGCGACGCGGGCCGGGGCCTCGGAGGCGCGGGTCGAGCACGTGCTCGCCGCTCTGCGGCCGGTGCTGCTGCGCTCCGTCGATCCGTCGCCGCCCGTGCCGCCGCGGATCGCGATCGAGGGGGTCGGCGCCGCCGCCGACGCGCTCCGCACGCTGCTCCGCGGAGAGGGCTGCGAGCTGGTGACCGAGGACGCCGTGCCCGACCTGGCCGTGCTCGTCGCCGACTTCGCGGTCGCCCCGGCCCGCGCGGCGCACTGGCTCGCGGCCGACGTGCCGCACCTCCCGATGGTCTTCGGCGACGAGGCGGTCCGGCTGGGTCCGCTGGTCGAGCCCGGCCGGGGCCCGTGCCTGCACTGCGCCGACCGCGACCGGATCGACCTCGACCCCGACTGGCCGCGGCTGATCATCCAGGTGCTCGGGCGGACCGCTCCGACCCGGACGCCGCTGGCCAGCGCCGCGATGGCCGTCGCAGCGGCCGATGCCGTGCTGCGCCGGCTGCTCGCGGGGTGGACCGGGCTGAGCAGCTGCGTGCGGACCTACTCCGACGCGTCCGGAGCGTTCAGCGAGCGCCCGCTGGAGCCGCACCGCGACTGCGCGTGCCGGGCCCTCCCTGCGCCGGTGCTCCCGACGGCCGCGGGCCGATCTCGGCGAGGAACCGCGACGGCTCCCTCCGCGTGACCCGCCCGACCGTCGAGCCCGACCACGAGAGCCTCAGCCGGCGCCGGGCACGGGTGATGCCGACGTAGAGGAGGCGGCGCTCCTCGTCGATCGCCTCGAGGCCGCTCGCGTACGAGATCGGGACCAGGCCCTCCGCGAGGCCCATCAGGTGCACCGACTCCCACTCCAGGCCCTTCGCCGAGTGGAAGGTCGCGAGGGTCACCGCCGCGCGATCGGGCTCGTGGTGCCCCTGCTGCCGGGCGAGCAGGTCGTCGGTGAACTGCTTGAAGGTCCAGTCGGCCGGGGCCTCGTCGACGAGCCGGGCGAGCGTGTCCAGCGACTCCCAGCGATCGCGGACGGCGCCGGGAGCGCTCGGCGGCTCCGCGCTCCAGCCGAGCGAGCGCAGCACGTCGCTCACCGACTTGAACAGCGGCTCGTTCGCGATCGACACCGAGGCGGCGCGCAGCTGCATGACGGCCTGCTTCACCTCGGGGAGGTCGAAGAAGCGCTTGCCGCCGCGCATGTGCGCGCTGACGCCTCGCTCGCCGAGGGCGTGCTCGATCACGGCCGACTGCGAGTTGGTGCGGAAGAGGACGGCGATGTCGGAGGGGCGCACGCCCGCCTCGATGTCGGCGGCGACGCGCGCGGCGATCCCCCGCGCCTCCGCGATGTCGTCGGGGTACGCGTCGACGGCGGGCTCGGGAGCCTCGACCGGCTTCACGGAGTGCAGGACGAGCGCGCCGGGCCGCCCGCGCATCAGGCGGTTCGCGGTGTGCACGATCGGAGGGGCCGAGCGGTAGTTCTCCTCGAGCCGCACCACCGTCGCCGCGGGCCAGCGGGCGGCGAAGTCCAGGAGGTAGTCGGCCTTCGCGCCGGCGAACGAGTAGATGGTCTGGCTGGCGTCGCCGACGACGCAGAGATCGCTGCGGTCGCCGAGCCACAGCTCGAGCAGCCGCTGCTGGAGCGGCGAGACGTCCTGGTACTCGTCGACGACGAAGAAGCGGTACTGCTCGCGCACCTGCATCGCCATCGCCGGCTCCGACTCGAGCATGCCCGCCGTGACGAGCAGGACGTCCTCGAAGTCGATCTGCCGGCGCTGGTCCTTGAGGCCCTCGTACTCGTCGACGAGCGCGACGGTCTGCTCGAGCGTCAGGCGGCCGGGCTGCGCGCGGGTGCGCGCCGCGACGGCGTACTGCTCGAGCGAGAGCGCCGAGACCTTCCGCCACTCGATCTCGGCCGAGAGATCGCGCAGTGTCGCGGTGTCGAGCTTCAGGCGGAGTCGCTCCGCCGCGTGCCCGAGCAGCCGGGCCTTGTTGTCGAGCAGCTGGGGCATCGTGCCGCCGACCAGCTGCGGCCAGAAGTAGCTCAGCTGCGAGAGAGCGGCCGCGTGGAAGGTGCGGGCCTGGACGCCCCCGGCGCCGAGGACCCGGAGGCGGGTGCGCAGCTCGGCCGCCGAGCGGCTGGTGAAGGTCAGCGCCATCACCCGGCTGGGCGTGTAGACGCCGGTCGCGACGCCGTGCGCGATCCGGTGCGTGATGGTGCGGGTCTTGCCGGTGCCGGCGCCCGCGAGCACGCAGACCGGGCCGAGCAGCGCCTCCGCCGCCTCGCGCTGCCCCTCGTCGAGACCGTCGAGCAGGCTCACGCGAGGATCGGACCGTTCTCCAGCTCGCCTCCGTACCAGTCCTCGATCATCGCGCGGGCGATGGAGGAGCGGCCGGGCAGGAGCACGGACTCGAGCGAGTCGTGCAGCTGCTGCCGGGTGAACCAGCGCAGCTCCACGATCTCCTCGCCGTCGGGCTTGAGAGCGGAGGGCGCCTGATCGGCCGCGAGGCGCGCGGTGAAGCCGACCATCAGCGAGGCGGGGAACGGCCAGGGCTGCGAGCCGAGGTACTGCGGGTCGACGACGCGCATCCCGGACTCCTCGAAGATCTCGCGGACGACGGCGGCCTCGAGCGACTCCCCCGGCTCGACGAAGCCGGCCAGGAGCGAGAAGCGGTCGTTGCCCCACATCGCGTTCGAGCCGAGGAGGAGGCGGTCGTCGGCGTCGAGGACGCAGACGATGATCGCGGGGTCGGTCCGCGGGAAGACCTGGCTGCCGTCGGACGGCGAGCGGCGCACCCATCCGCCCTGCTCGACGACCGTCGGGTCGCCGTTACGGGGCGAGTAGCCGTGGGAGGCGTGCCAGTTGACGATCGCGAGCGCCTCGGTGAAGAGGCCCGCGTCGCGGTCGCTGAGCTTCTCGGCGACGGGGCGGAGGCCGCTCCAGCGCTCCTCGTCGGGCTCGAGCTCGGCGGCGGCCGCGTCGGTCAGCACGGTCGCGATGACGGGGGTGCCCGCCGGCTCGCCGTCGGCGTCGACGGTCGTGCGGCCGAGGTAGACGCGGAGGGTGCCCGCGGTCACCTCCTGAGCGCTGCGGAGCACGAGCCTGTCGCCGTCGACGAGCGCCCTGTCCTTCCAGAGCGGCAGCACCCGCGTCGCCTCGTCGCCGAGCAGCTCGTCGTAGAGCGCCGGTCGCGCGCGCGCGAGGTAGTCGCGGTCGGCGGCCTGGCGAGAGAGAGGGAGGCGGTCGGCGAAGGGCACTGGCATGCGTGGCTCTCTCTGAAGGTGTGCGGAGGAGGCTCGGCCGACGCCCGCATCGGCGGGACAGCGCGTGGCGGTCGGGCCGGTCGGGCGCCCGGCGACCTAACCTAGAACCCATGGCCAGAACCCATCTCACTCTAGCCGCGCTGGCCACTTCGGCCGTCGAGGGCCTCGACGTCCGCTCCGCGCGCCCGTTCACCCACTCGACGCACGGCGACTTCGACTCCGCCCTGCTGACCACGCGCGACGGCGCCCGGCTGATCGTGCGGGTCCCCACCTCCGCACTGGCCGAGCAGGAGCAGCTCGGCGACCTCGTCGCCCTCCGCGCGCTCACCGCCGGCATCCGCAGCCGGCTGCCGTTCGACCTGCAGGCGAGCGTCGGCCAGACCACGTTCGACGGCACGCGCGCCGTCGTCTACGAGTACCTCGAGGGCGACCGCGTCCTGATCGACGACGTCGCCGCCTCGAGCGGGCTCGCCGACTCGGTGGGCCGCGCGATCGGGGCGATCCACTCGCTGCCGGCCTCGTTCGTCCAGGAGGCGGGGCTGCCGGTCTCGTCCACCCGCGACAGCGTCAACGAGACGGTCGCCGTGATCGAGCGCGCCGCCGACACGGGTCACGTGCCCGCGGCGCTGGTCGCCCGGTGGGAGTCGGCGTCGTCGGACGAGTCGCTCTGGCAGTTCGACCCGACGGTCGTCAACGGCTCGATGACCTCGGACTCGTTCCTGCGCTCGGGCGAGGTCGTCACCGCGGTGCTCGGCTGGGCCGCCCTCCGGGTCGGCGACCCGGCCCGCGACCTGCACTGGCTCCTGAGCGCTCCGGGCTCGGGCACGGCGCTGTCGGCGTACTCGCGGATGCGCGCGGGCGCCGTCGACCGCGCGGTGCGCCAGCGCGCCCAGCTCTACGCCGAGCTCGAGCTCGCGCGCTGGCTGCTGCACGGCACCGAGACCGGCGACGCGACGATCGTCGACGACGCGGTCGGCATGCTCGACACCCTCGTCGACAGCGTGCTCGGCGATCTGTCGGCCCCGCTCTCGACCGACACGGGCCCGGTGCTCGAGGTGTCGGAGGTCGAGGAGCTGCTGAACCGCACCCCCGGCGCCCGCACCGGCTCCTCCGCTCACGGGCGCGGGCTCGCCCCCGTGGCCGAGGACAGCGACTCCGCGAGCTCCCGCTCCGAGTAGAAGCGCTCGGGACGCAGCACGAGGTCGTCGGCGACGAAGTAGAACACGGCGTCGACGCTCTCGAGCGGGACCCCGCGCCAGCGGGAGAAGGCCAGGCGGTAGAGCGCGAGCTGGAACTGCTTGAGCTCGAGATCGGCCGCGTCCCGAGGTGCGCGGCCGGTCTTCCAGTCGACGATCTGGTACCCCTCCGCGGTCGGGTAGACGGCGTCGAGCTTGCAGACGACGACGTGCCCGGCGAGCTGCAGGTGGATCTCGATCTCGACGGCCTCCGGCCGGCGGTCGGCCCACTCCGAGCGCTCGAAGGTCGCGATCAGCGCGGACAACCGCTCCTGCTCGACACTCGTCTCGCCCGCGTCGTCGATCTCGTCGGGGAAGGTGTCGACGGCCTCGGCTCCGCCCTGGATGCCGAAGCGGTTCTCGACCCAGGAGTGGAAGGTCGTGCCGAGCCGGGTCTGCCGGTAGGGCCGCTCGGGCATCGGCCGGCGCAGCTGGGCGGTGACCTCGGCGGGGCTGCTCACGATGTCCTTGAAGCGCGAGGCGGGGATGCGGGTGGGGAGGGCGACGCGCTCTCCTCCGCCCAGGCGCACCGCCCGCTCGGCGAGCAGGAGCCGGATGTCGTCGCCGCGCGCGCCGAGGAGCGCGGGCTCGGCGACCCGGACCCGCTCGGCGGCGGCGCGGACCCGGTCGCCGCGGGCGCCCAGGGGGTCGTGCGGCCAGCGGAAGGTGCGCGGCGCCTGCTCGAGCGGGTTCTCGAGGTTCTGAGGCTCGGCCGGCAGCTCCGGGATGGTGTCGGCGGCCTCCAGATCGCGGAGGAACACCCCCGGCCCCCGGGGCTTGGACTGACCGGCCCACCACGAGCCGCTGAGGAGCAGGTGGTGCCGGGCGCGGGTGACGGCGACGTACGCGAGGCGGCGCTCCTCCGACTCGTTGCGCTCGCGCAGGGTGTCGCCGAACGCGGTCATCGCGTCGACGACCTCCTTCTGCGTCGTGCAGCCCTGCCAGGCGAGGTCGGGCAGCTCGGCCGCGTCGCCGCGGAAGGCGTAGGGCATCGCCCCGAGTCGCACCCAGCCGCGGAAGCCCTCGATCGGCGTGCCCGGGAGCTCGCCGTCGACGAGCCGGGGCACCGCGACGAGATCCCACTCGAGGCCCTTCGAGCCGTGGATCGTGAGCAGCTGCACGGTGCCCGGCTCCGGGTCCTCCGGACGCGGGGCGAGGCCGTCGCGCTTGTCGGCGAGGACGAGCCAGCGGAGGAAGCCGCGGAGCGAGGATCCGGTGCCCGCCCCGCGGTCGTCGGTCTGCAGGTATCCCGCCGCCGCCTCGCGGAACGCCTCGAGGTTGGCGCGGCCGTCGCCACGGGTCTCGTTGGCCTCCACCTCGATGTCGAGGCCTAGCTCCTGCTCGACGAGGGTCACGAAGTCGAGCAGGTCGAGCCCGGCGCGGCTTCGGAGGCGGGCGAACAGCGTGCCCGCGTCGTGCAGGCGCCGCAGCCCCTCCTCGCTGAACGCGCCGAGGGCGGAGTGGTCGAGCAGGCCGTCCTCCCCCGGGCGGCGCGAGGCGATGAAGTCGAGAGCCTCGACGATCGAGCCGCCCTCGCCCTCGGTGACGGAGGCGCGCATCCGCTCGCGGACCTCCTCCGGCAGCAGGCGGTGCGCGTGATCGCGCGAGGCGAGCCAGGAGGCGAGGTCGCGCAGCGCCTTGAGGTCGCGCACGCCGAGCCGCCAGCGCGCGCCGGCGAGCAGGCGCACGAGCTCGCTGCCGGCTGCCGGATCCTCGACGACCGTCAGCGCGGCGACCAGGTCGGCGATCTCGGGCTGCCGCAGCAGGCCGCCGATCCCGAGGATGTGATACCGGACGCCGTGCCGCGACAGAGCCGCGGCGAAGCGGTCCATGTGGGCGCGGACGCGGAACAGCGCCGCCGCCGAGGGCGGCTCCGGGGTCTCGGCCAGCCGCCCGGCGAACCAGCGGGCGACGTCGTCGGCCTCCTCGTCGATCGTCTCGGGGAAGGTCAGCTCGACGGGGTGCCCGCTCGCTCCGGGGCCGGCGGCGAGCCGGTCGACGGGGACGGCGCTGCCGACCGCGAGGGGCGCGACGATCGCGTTCGCCGCGGCGAGGACCCCGTGGCCGTTGCGCCAGCTCGTCGAGAGGGAGAAGCGGTGCGCCGAGCCGAAGTCGACCGCGAAGCGCCCGAGTCCCTCGGCGCTCGCGCCCCGCCAGCCGTAGATCGACTGGTGCGGGTCGCCCACGGCCATCACGCCCTGCTCGGCGAAGAGCCGGGCGAGCAGCCGCGTCTGGAGGACGGAGGTGTCCTGGTACTCGTCGAGGAGCACGACGCGGTAGCGGGCTCGGTGCTCGTCGACGATCCGCGGCACGCGCTCGGTGATGCGCAGCGCGAGCGCGACCTGGTCCGAGAACTCGACGAAGCCGCGATCGGCCTTCGCCTCCTGGAACCGCTCGGCGAGCGACGTCAGGATCGGCAGCGCCCCGACCGCCTGGAGCGCCCGCTCGAGCTCGCGGTACATCCCGCTGCCGCTCGAGCCGCGGGGCAGCTCGCCGAGCCGGAGGAAGTCCTCGGCGAAGGCGGCGACGGCGACCGGGTCGGCGAGGTTGTCGGCGAGGTCGTGCGCGAGGGACACGACCAGGTCGGTGAGCCGGTCGAGGCTCGCCTCGACCTCGAGGATCCGCGGGTCGACCGTGTCGGCGACGACGCCGCGGGCCAGGTGCCAGGCCGACGCCTCGGACAGGACGGTCGCATCGCCCTCGCGCCCGATGAGCGCCGCGTTGTCGCGGAAGATCGTGTTGGCGAAGGCGTTGTAGGTCGAGACGGTCGCCGCCTCGAACGGATCGGGCTCGGACTGCCCGGGCGCGAGCGGCAGCAGTCCCGCCGCTCCGAGCTGATCGATGCGGCGGCCGATGCGCTCGCCGAGCTCGGCGGCGGCCTTCCTGGTGAAGGTCAGCCCGAGGACGTCGGACGGAGCCGCGAGCCCGTTGGCCAGGAGCCACAGCACCCGGTTCGCCATCGTCTCGGTCTTGCCGCTGCCCGCTCCCGCGACCACGAGGGCCGGCTCGAGCGGAGCCTCGATGACGGCCCGCTGCTCGGCGGTGGGCGGGCGCAGGTCGAGGCGCTCGGCGATGGTGAGGGCGTCGATCACGGCTTCTCCTCCTCGTCCTCTTCTGCTGTCGCATCGTCCTCTGGCTCGTCGACGCGCAGCAGGCCGTCCCCCGACACCTCCGGCACGGCGTGGATCCGGTAGCGCAGGGCGTCGCCGGGAGAGAAGGGCACGGCGTCGAGCAGCCCCGAGAACTCGGCCGCCGCCATCCCGGTCGCGGCCTCAACGACCCGCTCGCGCAGCCGGGCGAGCTCCTCCTCGCCGAAGCGCGGCTGCTCGACCTCGCGGTAGCTCCTCCCGCGCACCCCCTTGGCGACGAAGAGCAGCTTGGCCCCGCCCTCGGCCGCCGATCCGGCCGCCTCGATCGCGCCGCTCGCGACCGCCAGCTGGTAGCTGCCGAGCTGCGCGTGCTCGGCGATGTCGGCCTGTCGAGGGATGCTGCGACCGGTCTTGAGGTCGACGATCGTCACCGCTCCGTCGCGGTCGCGCTCGACCCGGTCGATCGAGCCGCGCACCCGCGCGGGCGGCAGATCGATCTCGAACTGCTGCTCGCGGCCGAGCACCTGGCCGCCGGCGCGCTCGAAGTCGCGGAGGTAGTCGGCGAGCCCCTCCACGAGGCGGCGGGTGAGGCGCTTCTGCCGCTCCCCCAGCCACGGCGACTCGAACACCAGCTCGGGCCAGCGCGCCTCCAGCGCCGACCAGAGCGCCTCGGTGTCGGGCTCGTCGGCGTTCTCGAGCACCCAGTGCACGAGGGTGCCGACGCCCATCGCGGTGCTCGTCGTCGATCCCGAGACGGCGTCGACGAACCAGTCGAGCGGTGACTTCTCGAAGGCCTCGAGGCGGCTCGGCGAGACCGAGACGGGCCGCTCGGGGTCGCCGAGGTCGAACAGCGGCTCGCTCGTCGACGGCTCGAGCACGCCGTACCAGGAGGACGGGTCGGCCCCGGCGACCTCGGCGAGCGCGAGGGCGCGGAGCCCGCGGATCGCCGCGGGGGCGTCGGACGCGTTCGGCGTCGTCGACGTTCGGCGGAGGCCCGCGACGGCGCCGCGGAGGGTCAGCGGCACGGCGGAGGCCGCGTCCAGTCGCGGCGCGTCGGGTGGCGTGAGCCGGAAGAAGAGGGACGGCGTCTCGTCCTCGCCGGCGACGGCGCTGAGCACCAGCTGGCGCCTCGCGCGGGAGGCGGCGAGGGCGAACATCCGCAGCTCGTCGTCGAGCGTGGCCTTGCGGGCGTCGAGTGGCAGACCGCCCTCGCCGCGGGAGGCCAGGATCAGGCCGTCGGGGTCGAGGAGCGAGCCGCGCTGGCGGAGGTTCGGCCAGACGCCGTCCTGGAGCCGCGCGATCACGACCACGTCGAACTCGAGCCCGACGACGGAGGAGGGCGTGCCGATCAGCACCGCGTCCTCGAGCGAGCGGGGCGCCAGGGAGTCCTCGGGGACCTCGGCCTCGAGGATCTCGGTGACGAATCCGGCGGCCGAGTCGCCGGCGGCGCGCTCGACGAAGCGCCGTGCGGCGCTGAAGAGTGCCACGACTCCGTCGAGGTTGCGGTTCGCCTCGGCGGCGGTCAGCCCCGTGCCGAGCGAGAGTTCGCGCCACGACGACGCGACCCTGCTGGACTCCCAGGCCGACCACAGCAGCTCCTCGATCGATCCCCCCTCGTCGTGGAGGCGGCGCACCCGGTCGATCGAGACGGCCAGGCGCTCGGCCTGCCGGGCCGGCGCGGAGTCGATGGTGGCGAAGCGACCGGGCGCCGACAGCGCCTCGACCAGGAGCGGGTCGCTCGCGCGGATCCCGTCGCCCGCGAGCTCCTCGGCGCGGAGCGCGAGCCGGAGCCGGCGGAGCCCGAGCCGGTCGACGCCGCCGAAGGGCCCGAGCAGCAGCTCGGCCGCCAGCTCGGCGTCGAGCGGGCGCTCGCCGATCGCGACGCCCACCAGCACCAGGAGCGAGCGAGCGGCGTGGTCGTCTCGGAGCGCGCGACCGGCCAGCACCGAGCGGGTGGGGACCTCGGCGACGGCGAGCGCCTTGACGAGCGGCTGCACCGCGGCGCCGGAGCGGACGACCACCGCCATCCGCCGCCACGGCACCGCGTCGCGCAGCCGCCGCTCGCGCAGGAGCCTCGCGATCGTCGCCGCCTCGCGCGCCGGCGTCGGCGCGTGCAGCACGAGGACCGGCGCCGGCGCCCCCTCGGCGTCCGGCTCGGCCACCGCCGCGCGCTGCCGCCCTGCCGCCGCGGTGCCGATCCGCTGGGTCGCTCCGGTCACGAGCGAGCGCAGCGCCGCCGTGTGCCGGTGCACGCGGCCGAGCACCAGCGTCTCGGCGTCGCGCACGCCGATGCTGCTCGCGAACCGGCCGAGGGTGTCGGAGGCGGCGCCGCGGTACGCGCTCGTCGCCACGTCGGGATCGCCGAACGCGATCACCGCCACTCCGCGCTCGGCGAGGGCGCGCAGCAGCACGACGGTCGACTCGCTCGCCTCCTGCAGATCGTCGACGACGACGAGGCGCAGCGCCGTGATGCGCTCGCCCCCGCCGCCGGAGCGGATCGCCTCGGCCGCGAACGCCGCGAACTCGGCCGCATCGAGGCGGGTGCCCGCCTCGGGCGCCATCCAGTCGACGACGTCGCGGAGCTCGTCGAGCACGCTCGCCGCGGCCGCCCACTCGCCGCGGTCGGCGTCGACGGCGAGCCTGCGGACGGCGGTGGAGTCGAGGCCGTGCTCGGTCGCCCGCATCCCGAACTCGCGGAGCTCGGTGCGGAAGGTGCGCAGCCGGAGGACCTCCGGGCTGAACTCGTCGGGCCAGCGGGGGCCCGTGCCCTCGACCAGGTGCCCCTCGATCAGCTCGGAGAGCAGCGCGTCCTGCTCGCCGCCGGTGAGCAGCGTCGGCCGCTCGACCCCGCGCTCCTTCGCGGAGGCGGTCACCGCCTCGAACGCCAGGGACGTCGCGGTCCGCGCCAGCGGGCCCCTGGTCGGCACGTCGAGGCGCAGCGCCAGCACGTCGCGCAGGGCCGTCGCGGCGGTGCGGCTGGCCGCGAGCACGACGATCGACTCCGGAGCGTAGCCGCGCTCGAGCACCCGCTCGGCCACCAGCTCGACGATCGTGGTGGTCTTGCCCGACCCCGGCGCCCCGAGGACCGCGGCGCTGCGCCCCTCCGGCAGCTCGAGCACCGCGCGCTGCGACGCGTCGAGCAGCCCCTGCGCCGGGCCCGCGGGGGCCTTCGCGGTGGGGGCGATCGGAGTTCCGGGAGCAGTCACGCGACCACGCTAACGAAGACCTCCGACACTCCTCGCGCTCTGCGCGACGGGCGGTCGGCTCCGCGCGGATCCCGTCCCGACGCCGGGGTCCGCTCAGCGCGAAACCCGCCTCGGCGCCGTCGCACGGTGCCGTATCGTGACAGCACATCCCCTCCCGAAAGGCACTGCTGGTGGAAATCCGTATCGGAATCGTCAACACCCCGCGCGAGCTCAACTTCGAGTCCTCGATGTCCGTCAGCGAGGTCGAGAAGACGGTGACCACCGCTCTCGAGGCCGGCACCAAGGTCCTCCGCCTGCGCGACGAGAAGGGGAAGATCTACATCATCCCGACCGAGACCATCGCCTTCGTCGAGGTCGGCTCCGAGGAGTCGCGCCGCGTCGGCTTCGTCGCCTAGACCCTCGCACCGGGGCGAGCCATGGAACTCCTCTTCATCACCCTCGGCGGTGTGCTCCTCGGCCTCGCCGCGCGGTACTCGCTCCCGCACCGCCACCTGCACGGCTCCGTCCTGGTCCCCGCGATCGGCGGGATCGTCGCGGCGGCCGTGTGGGTCGGGCTGACCTGGGCGGGCCTCGCGTGGGACGGCGGGCTGATCTGGGCGATCACCCTGGTGGTCGCCGCGGTCGTCGTGCTCCTGGTCGACGTGCGCCTCGGCCGCGCTCGCGCCCGGCGCGACGACGCCTCGCTCGAGGCGATGCTCGCGGGCCGGGTCGCGCCCTAGCCGGTCCGGTCCGCCGTCCGACGGTGCGGCGCGGCCGCGTCAGGCGGTCAGGCCGAGCGCGTCCATCCGACGGGTGTGCGAGGCGATCAGCTCGGTGAACACCGGCTCGATCCGCGACTCGTCGGAATCGTGGTTGCCCGAGCCCATCAGCGCGGAGCGCGCGACCAGCAGGGTGTCGCCGACGAGACGGCGGCCCCAGACGGCCAGTCGCGAGCCGAGCCGGTCGTCGGCGGCGATCTCGCGGCGGAGGATCGCGATCAGGCCGTCGACGCCGGTGTCGGCTCCGAGGGTCTGCGCGATCCGCGGGCCGACGTCGTTCGGCAGCCCGCCGGTCAGCCGGATGAAGAAGTCGTCGAGCAGGCCCGCGGTGATGTACGCCGAGAGCAGCGTCTCGTGCAGGTCGGCGCCGCGCGTCAGGTGCTCGAAGGTGTCGATCGCCGGACGGAAGGGGGCCATCGCCTCCCCCGGCTCCACCTCGCGGCGGCGCAGCTCGGCGACCACGGCGTGGTGCTTCGCGAGCGCGGTGCCGGCGGCGGCCGAGATCGCCTCCTTGTCGGCGAGGTCCTCCGTCGACGCGACGGCGCGGGCGAGCGCCTCGAAGATCGCGAGCTGGAGGTAGGCCACCTGGCCGAGGTAGGGCAGCAGCTCCGGGGTCAGATCGGCGAGATCGACGCGGTCGCGCTTGGCCGAGGACTCGCCGCGGGGCGTGAGGCGCGGCGCGTCGCCCGCGGGACGTCGACGTCGGAACCAGGCTGCCATCCGATCAGTGTAGAGCGCGTCGGGGGCGCCCTCCGGGTCCCGGGAGGCGGGGGCGGATAGACTCGCCGGGACGTCACCGGCGCTGGATCGGTGACCTAAGCGCCCGGAGTCGTACAGGGCGTGGACCGTACAAGACGTAAGGCGCTCACCTCCGTGACATTCTCCGACCTGAACATCGACGACGACATCGTCGCCGCCCTCGCCTCGAAGGGCATCCTCGAGCCGTTCCCCATCCAGGAGCAGACGATCCCCCTGGCCCTGCAGAAGCAGGACATCATCGGCCAGGCCAAGACCGGCACCGGCAAGACCTTCGGGTTCGGCCTCCCGCTCATCCAGGCGCTCGGCACCGACCCCGAGCCCGGCGTCAAGGCGCTCATCGTCGTCCCGACGCGCGAGCTCGCCGTGCAGGTCACCGAGGACATCGAGCTGGCCGCCTCGAACCGGCCGACCAAGATCGTCTCGATCTACGGCGGCAAGGCGTACGAGGGCCAGATCGAGCAGCTCAAGGCCGGCGCGCAGATCGTCGTCGGCACCCCGGGCCGCCTCCTCGACCTCGCCGGTCAGCGCCTGCTGTCGCTCGCGAACGTGCAGGTGATGGTGCTCGACGAGGCCGACAAGATGCTCGACCTCGGCTTCCTCTCGGACATCGAGAAGCTCTTCGCCCAGACCCCGGCGAACCGGCACACCATGCTCTTCTCGGCGACGATGCCCGGCGCGATCGTCGCGCTCGCGCGCCGCTTCATGAACCGGCCCATCCACATCCGCGCGACCGACCCCGACGAGGGCATCACGCAGGCCAACATCAAGCACATCGTCTACCGGGCGCACTCGCTCGACAAGGACGAGGTGATCGCCCGCATCCTCCAGTCGGAGGGGCGCGGCAAGACGGTCATCTTCACGCGCACCAAGCGAGCGGCCGCCCGGATCGTCGAGGAGCTGAACGACCGGGGCTTCAACGCCGCGGCCGTGCACGGCGACCTCAACCAGGAGCAGCGCGAGCGGGCGATGGCGGCGTTCAAGGCCGGCAAGAAGGACATCCTCATCGCGACCGATGTGGCGGCGCGCGGCATCGACGTCAACGACGTCACCCACGTGATCAACCACACGATCCCCGACGACGACCAGACCTACCTGCACCGCGTCGGCCGCACCGGCCGCGCCGGCAAGACCGGCATCGCCGTGACCTTCGTCGACTGGGAGGACCTGCACAAGTGGGCCCTCATCAACCGCGCCCTCGAGTTCGGCCAGCCGGACCCGGTCGAGACCTACTCGTCGTCGCCGCACCTCTACACCGACCTCGACATCCCCGCCGGGACGAAGGGCCGGCTCAAGCCGACCCCGATCCCCGCCGAGGCGAAGGCCGACGCGCGCCCCGAGCGCTCGACCCGTCAGCGCGAGCCGCGCGAGCCCCGTCGCCGCAGCGCCGAGGTCTCCGCCCCGCAGGCCGGCCCGGCCCCGTCGAGCGAGAGCAAGGAGCACCACGACGGCAACAGCGCCCCGCGCCGTCGCACCCGCTCGCGCAACCGCGCGCCGCGCCCCGACACCCAGGTCTGACCCACCGCACCGCCCCGAGGGATCCCCCGGGGCGGTGCGCCGTCAGCGGCCGGCGGCGTCGCGGATCGCGTCGACCGTCGCCCGGCCGGTCGTGTTCTCACCCAGCCGGTTCGGCTTGCCCGTGCCGTGGTAGTCGCTCGAGCCCGTGGTGACCAGCGAGTAGCGCTCGGCGAGCTCGAGGAGCCTCCGCCTGCCGTCGCGGGTGTTCTCGCGGTGCTCGACCTCGAGACCGAAGAGCCCCGCCTCGACGAGCTCGGGGAGCATCCGCTCGACGGCGATCCCCCGCGAGCTGGCCGCCGGGTGCGCGATCACCGGGACTCCGCCCGCGGCGCGGACGAGGCGCACGGCGTCCACCGGGTCGGGGGCGTAGTGCGGCTGGAAGTAGCCGCCGCGCCAGTCGAGGATCCCCGCGAACGCGGCGGAGCGGTCGGCGGCGAGCCCGCGCGCGACCAGGGCGTCGGCGATGTGCGGGCGCCCGATCGTGGCGCCGGGGCTCGTCTGCGCGAGCACGTCGTCCCAGGTCAGGTCGTAGTCGGCGCCGATCGCGGTCACGATCGCCTCGGCGCGGTGGACCCGCTCCGAGCGGATGCGCGTGGTCTCGGCGAGGAGCCCCGGATCCTCCGGATCGACGAGGTACGCGAGGACGTGCACGCTCGCCCAGCCGGCCCGCGAGGACAGCTCCATGCCCGGCACCAGCTCGATGCCGGCGTCCTCCGCCGCCGCGATCGCGGCCGGCCAGCCCGCCGTCGAGTCGTGATCGGTCAGGGCGACTCCGGCGAGCCCCGCCGCGGCCGCCGCTCGCACCAGGACCTCGGGGGGCTCCGTGCCGTCCGAGACGAGGGAGTGGGTGTGGAGGTCGAACCGGCCTCCCGCGACATGCATGCGCTCCATCGTAGACGCGCGCCGACAGGCCCCCGGGGCGTGGATGGCCTAACCTGAGCCGGGATGGGGACGAGACTGGTGAAGTTCGCGGTGGCAGCCGCAGTGGCGATCGTGCTGATCGTGGCGGCGGCCCCCGGTTTCTTCGGGATCGTCCGCGAGACGCCGTTCGCCCAGCTCGTGTCGTTCCGGCTGGCCACCGCCCTCGCCGCGGTCGGCGTCGCGGTCGTCCTCGTCGTGATCGCCGTGCTCGTGCGCCCGATCCGGCGTCTCGCCCTCGCCGTCGGCGCGCTCGGCCTCGCCTTCGCCCTGGTCCTCGCGGGGCTCCAGGTGTTCCGCGGGTACGACTCCACTCCCCCGCGGGCCCACCGCCTCGCCGACCTGCGGGTGCTGAGCTGGAACGTGCTCGACACGGTGCCCGTCGAGACCATCGCCGCGGTCGCCGCCGAGAACGCCGTCGACGCGCTCGCCCTCGTCGAGGTGTCACCGGAGTCGGCGCAGGGGGTCGCCGACGCGCTCGGCGCCGCCGGGCTGCCGATGACCGTGCACTACGCCGCCGGCGACGAGGGGATCGCGGGGACCGCTCTCCTGCTCGCCGCCTCCCTCGGCACCTACGCGGTCGACGCCGAGACCGTCCCCACGGGCACCTACGCCTCCCTCGTCGCCCGGCCGGACACGCCCGACCGGCCCGTCATCGCGGCCGTGCACGCGGTCCCGCCGATCCCCGGGGTGATGGACGACTGGAGCAGCGACCTCAGCCGGCTCGCCGCGCTCTGCAGCACCGAGGACGACGTCGTGGTCCTCGGCGACCTGAACTCCACCGTCGACCACTGGAGCGGGATCCCCGGCACCGCCGCGCTCGGCGCCTGCTCCGACTCCGGCACCCTCGCGAACGCCGCGGCGGTGGGGACGTGGCCCACGTCGCTGCCCGCCGTGCTCGGCGCCCCGATCGACCACGTGCTCTTCTCGGGCCGCTGGGACGTGTCGGGCTACACGGTCCTCGAGGACCACGACGACGCCGGGAGCGACCACCGTCCCGTCCTCGCTCAGCTCTCGGTGCGCGGGATGGTCAAGGACGCGTCCTGACGCTCGTCGAGGACCTCTCCGCGGTCCGATCGAGGAGGAGGACAATGGTCGTCATGACCGACACGGACCAGCAGACCGCCACCCCGACGCCCGACCCCGCCGCCGCACCGACGCCGCGCGCGACGGCGAACCGGTCGACGACGCCGGCGTCCGACCGCTTCCGCGACTTCATCGCCTCCGGCTGGGCCGACCGCCCCGAGACGCTTCCGGAGCCGCGCGAGCAGGCCGCGTTCGCCGCCGGGCGCCGCGACCGCCTCTCGGCGCTGCACACCGGCGTCCGCGTCGTCGTCCCGGCGGGCCGCCTGAAGCAGCGCGCGAACGACACCGACTATCCGTTCCGCGCGCACTCCGCCTTCACCTGGCTCACCGGCTGGGGCGCCGATTCCGAGCCGGGAGCCGTGCTCGTCCTCGAGCCGGGCGACGCCGGCCACACCGCGACCCTGTACTTCCGCGAGCGCGCCGGCCGCGATTCCGACGAGTTCTACGCGAACCCCGAGATCGGCGAGTTCTGGATCGGCCCGCGGCCCTCGCTGGCGCAGGTCGCGAGCGACCTCGGGCTCGAGACCCGGGGCATCGACGAGCTGGACGCCGTGCTCGACGCCGAGGACGACGTCCCGGTGGCGCTCCTGCGCGAGGCCGACCCGCTGGTCACCGCCCGCGTCGCGCCCGACGCCTCCGACCGCGACGGCGCCCTCGAGCGCGACCTCTCGGAGCTGCGCCTGGTCAAGGACGCCTACGAGATCGCCGAGCTCCGCGCGGCGGTGGCGGCGACCGCGCGCGGCTTCGAGGACGTCCTCTCGGACCTCCCCCGCATCGTCGCGCACGAGCGCGGCGAGCGCCTGATCGAGGGCGTCTTCAACGGCCGGGCCCGCGCCGACGGCAACGCGGTCGGCTACGACACCATCGCCGCCGCCGGAGCGCACGCGTGCATCCTGCACTGGACCCGCAACGACGGCGCCGTGCGCCCGGGCGACCTGGTGCTGCTGGACGCGGGCGTCGAGCAGGAGAGCTACTACACGGCCGACATCACCCGCACGTTCCCGGTCGACGGACGCTACACGGACGCGCAGCGCCGGGTCCACGAGACGGTGCGGGAGGCGGCCGACGCCGCGTTCGCGATCGTCCGGCCCGGCATCCGCTTCCGCGACGTGCACGCGGCGGCCATGGCCGTCATCGCCCGTCGCACCGCCGAGTGGGGGCTGCTGCCCGTCAGCGCCGAGGAGGCGCTCGAGGCCGACAACCAGCAGCACCGCCGCTACATGGTGCACGGCACCAGCCACCACCTCGGGCTCGACGTGCACGACTGCGCGAAGGCCCGCCGCGAGATGTACATCGACGGCGTCGTCGAGGAGGGCATGGTCTTCACGATCGAGCCCGGCCTCTACTTCCAGCCCGACGACCTCACCGTGCCGGAGGAGCTGCGCGGCATCGGCGTCCGCATCGAGGACGACGTGCTCGTGACCGCCGAGGGCGCCGAGAACCTCTCGGTCGGCATCCCCCGCTCCGCCGACGCGATCGAGGAGTGGATGGCGCGACTGGCCGGCTGACCCCGGCTGCTCCGCCGGCTCAGGCCGCGAGGGCGACGGGAGCGAAGGATCCGCGCGCCGTCGCCTCCGCGAGCCCCTGCAGCAGCGTGCCGAGCTGATCGCCGGGCGCGGCGGGATCCTCCGGGTGCCACTGCACCGCGAGCACCGGCGCCGAGCGGTGCTCGATCGCCTCGACGACACCGTCCTCGGCCACGGCGGCCACATGCAGGCCGGGGGCGAGCACGTCGACGGCCTGGTGGTGCGCGCTCTGCACGGCGATCACCTCGGCGCCGAACAGGCCGCCCAGGGCCGTGTCCGGCGCGAGGGCGACGTCGTGGCGGTGCATCCGCTCGTGGGCGGGGGCTGCGGCGTTCACGTGCGACGCCTCCGGTCCGAGATCGGGGACGAGGGTGCCCCCGAGCGCGACGTTGACGAGCTGGAGTCCGCGGCAGATCCCGAGCAGGGGCGTGCGGCGGGCGATCGCCCGGTGGACGAGCGCGATCTGCGCCGCGTCGGCCCGCTCGGCGTGCGGACCCTCGCCCGGGTAGCCGCGCTCGACTCCGTAGCGCTCGGGTGCGATGTCCTCACCGCCGGCGAGGACGATCGCGTCGGCCCCGGACGTCCCGGCGAGGAGCGCCGCCGTGCCGAGGTCCTCGGCCGCGAAGCGCTGCGCCTCCCAGCCGAGCTCGCGGGCGGCGGCGAGCAGGCGCCCGTTCAGGATCTGCACGTAGGCGTGGTACTCCTCGCGACCGGGTCGCGCACGGGCGACCTCCACGATGGCGAGTGTCCTGGGCATGCGTCCATCCTGCGGTGCCCGCTCGGCACGGTCGAGCGGAGGCGACACGGTCTGTAACACGGGGCCCGTACGATCGCGGGGTGACCTCGCCGCCCCCGTCCCCGCCGGAGCGGCTGCAGCGCCTCCGGGCCGACGTCTCCGTCCTCGCGGGCACCTCCTCCGAGCGGCTGGTGCGCCCCCTGCGCGAGGCGCTCGACGCGGTCGCCGAGGGCCGGTCCGCCGGTCTGCTCGACGCCGTCGACGAGCTGACCGGCCTGCTCGCCCGGGCCGAGGCGCAGCTCAGCGGACTTGAGCGCTCGGTCAGGGACGACCTCGACCGCGCGGCCACGCTCTCCGGCGTCCGGACGACGGCCCAGCTCGCGTCGGCGGCCGATGTCGCGACGGCCTGCGCGGCGGCCAGCGCGCTGCTGCTCGACGCCGACGAGGCCCGGGCGGCGGGAGCGCTGCACGATCCCGCCGCCGTCCTCGCTCTCCTCCTCGAGGCCGACGCCGTGCTGGACGCGGTCGTCGCCGGCTACCGCGAGCCGAGGGCGCAGGCCGAGCGGCAGCTCCTGCTCTTCGAGGCCGCCCGGACGGCCGCCCGGCTCGGTGCCGGCTCCGCCTCGCTCCTCGGCCTCGTCCACGGCGACCGGGTCACCGCCGCGCCGCGCATCCTCGCCGAGGAGACCGCCGACCGGCTCGCCGGGGCGGCGCGACTCGCCGCCACCGACCCCGCCGCGGCTCTCGAGCAGGCGCGCGGCGCGGTCGACCGCGGTCGCTCCGCCCTCGACGAGGCCCTCGTCGACCTGGGCCCGCGCGGCTGAGCCGAGTCGACCGGACGGGGGCCCTCGGACGCGCCGACGCCGGGATCGTGCGTGCCATAGTGAATCCCATGGCGTCCTTCCTCGTTGTCCCGCAGTGGCAGGGCTCCGCGTCGACGCGGGCGATGCGCCTCGTCGACGGGGCCGAGGCCATCCGCGGCGACCTGCCCTCCTCCGCCACGATCGTCGTCGACGTCCCGGCCGAGGCCGGCGACGCCCAGGACACGGGCGTCCGCCGCTACGCCTCGGTCGCCACGACCGCCGAGAGGGTCCGCGAGGCCCTCCTCGGCCGCACCGGCCCCGTCGTCACGATCGGAGGCGACTGCGGCGTCTCGTTCGCGGCCGTCGGGCACGCGGTCCGCACCTCCGCCGAGCCCGTCGCCCTCGTCTGGTTCGATGCGCACCCGGATGCGAACACCCCCGCGACCTCGCCCAGCGGTGCCTTCTCGGGCATGGTGCTCTCGGCCGCCCTCGGTCACGGCGTGGGGCTGCTCAGCGCCGCGGCCGACGAGCGCGTCCCCGCCGAGCGCGTCGTGCTCGCCGGCGTCCGCTCGAGCGACCCGGGAGAGCTCGAGGGGCTCCTCGGCAGCGGCGCCCGGCACCTGCCGGTCGACGCGCTCGATCCGGAGTCGCTCGTCGCGGCCGTCGAGGCCACCGGCGCGGGTGCCGTATACGTGCACATCGACCTCGACGTGCTCGATCCGGCCGATCTCGCCGGCCTGTTCGACCCGGTGCCGTTCGGCGTCCCCGCGGCGCGACTGGTCGCCTGCCTCGAGGCGCTGCGGGCCCGCTTCCCGCTCGCGGGCGCCGCCGTCACGTCGTTCGCTCCCGCCTCCCCCGCTGCCGCGGTCGACGATCTGTCCACGATCCTCCGGATCGTCGGCGCCCTGACCCGCGGGGCCTGAGCGACGCCCGTCAATCCCCGGCCGCGGCCGAGCGCGTGTCGGTGGCACACGGCAGGATGGTCGGACGTGAAACGACCGGAGGACCGATGACCGCGAGCACCGAGCGCGTGAGCGCGGACGACGTGCGCACCGACCGTGCGGGCACCCCGCGCGTGCGCACCGAGCGCCACGGCCACGTCCTCGCGATCGTGCTCGACCGCCCCGAGAAGCGCAACGCCGCCGACCTCGCGATGCTGAGCGCGCTCGCCGCCGCCTACGGCGAGCTCGACCGCGATCCCGGGCTCCGGGCCGGGGTCGTCCTCGCCGCGGGCGAGCACTTCACCGCGGGCCTCGACCTCGCCGACATCGGCCCGCGCATCGGCTCCGGCGGGCTCGACTTCGTGCCCGAGGGCGGCCTCGATCCGTGGGGGCTGCGCACGCGCGCGGTGTCGAAGCCGGTGGTGATCGGCGTCCAGGGCACGTGCCTCACCCTCGGCATCGAGCTGGCGCTCGCGAGCGACGTCGTCGTCGCCGAGGAGTCGACCCGCTTCGGCCAGATCGAGGTGTCCCGCGGCATCCTGCCGTTCGGAGGCGCCACCCTGCGCTTCCCGCGCACCGCGGGCTGGGGTGACGCGCTCCGCTGGATCCTCACGGGAGACACCTTCGACGCCGCGGAGGCGCACCGCATCGGGCTCGTGCAGCAGGTGGTCCCGGACGGCACGGTAGCGGAGGCGGCGCACGCTCTCGCCGCCCGCATCGCCGCCCAGGCGCCCCTCGCTGTCCAGGCGGCCCTCGCGAACGCCCGCCTCGCCGTCTCGTCCGGCGACGCCGAGGCGGCGGCCGCTCTGCCGGCCGAGCTCGCGCGCCTCGCGGACTCCGAGGACGCGCGGATCGGCATGGAGGCGTTCCTCGCCCGCACGAGCGCGGAGTTCACCGGCCGATGAGCGACGAGACCACCACCCGCGCCCCCGCCGACGACTCCGTGTACGACGCTCAGCGCGAGCGCGCCGCGCAGCAGCTCGAGATCCGCCTGCGCTACGGCGACCAGGTCTGGGAGCTGCGCGAGGTCGACCACTTCGCCGTCTTCCTCCGCCGCAGCCGGGCCCGGCGGGCCGCGCGCACGCTCGTCGCCTCCGGCTACGAGATCGCGATCTCGCGGCTCCGGCTCCACCACGTGCTGGTGGCCAGCCATCACGCGGCCGTCGACGAGGAGGCGACCACCGCCTTCCTGCGCCAGGTCGTCGACGCGGTCGAGAGCGAGGGCGGGCGCTACGACGGCTGGCGGGCCGAGATCGTCCCCGCGCACTGATGCGCGCACGCCACACATCCGGCGGGGCACCCTGTGCACCCGCGACGAAGCAGGAGAGACCATGAGCACAGACAGCAGCACCACCTCCGTCGACGAGTTCGACCTGATCGTCATCGGAGCCGGCCCCGTCGGCGAGAACATCGCCGACCGCGCCGTGCAGGGCGGCCTGACGGCCGCGATCGTCGAGAGCGAGCTCGTCGGCGGCGAGTGCTCGTACTGGGCGTGCATGCCCTCGAAGGCGCTCCTGCGCGCTCCGATGGCGATCCGCGCCGCCCGCGACCTCCCCGGGGCGGCCCAGGCCGTGAGCGGGGACATCGACGTGGCGGCCGTGCTGGCGCACCGCGACTCCGTCACGAGCGGCTGGGACGACCACGGCCAGGTCCAGTGGCTCGACGGCGCGGGCATCGCGCTCGTCCGCGGGCACGGCCGGCTGAGCGGCGAGCGCGAGGTCAGCGTGACCGCGCCCGACGGGTCGGTGCGCGTCCTGCGCGCCCGGTCGGCCGTCGCCGTCGCGACGGGCACCACCGCGGTCGTCCCCGACGTCCCGGGCCTGCGCGACGCGGCTCCGTGGACGAGCCGCGAGGCCACCAGCGCCGAGTCGGTGCCCGCACGCCTCGTCGTCGTGGGCGGCGGAGTCGTCGCCTGCGAGATGGCCACGGCCTACGCGGGCCTCGGCTCCTCCGTGACGCTGCTGGCCCGCAGCGGGCTCCTCGCCCCGTTCGAGCCGTTCGCCGGAGAGCTCGTCGGCGACTCGCTCCGGGCCCTCGGCGTCGACCTCCGGATCGGCGGCTCCCCCGCCTCCGTCGAGCGCCGCGCCGACGGTACCGTCGCGGTGACCCTCGAGGGCGGCGACGTCATCGAGGCCGACGAGATCCTCGCCGCGACCGGTCGCGCCCCGCACACCCGCGACATCGGGCTCGAGACGGTGGGCCTCGAGCCCGGCTCCTCTCTCGACGTCGACGACACGATGCTCGTGCTCGGCGCCGACGGCGCTCCGGTCGGCCAGGGCTCGCCCTGGCTCTACGGAGTCGGCGACGTCAACCACCGCGCGCTCCTCACCCACCAGGGCAAGTACCAGGCCCGCGCGGCCGGCGACGTGATCGTCGCGCGCAGCACCGGAGCGACCGTCCACGACGCCCCGTGGGGCGCGCACGTCGCGACCGCCGACCACGAGGCGGTGCCGCAGGTCGTCTTCACCGACCCCGAGGTCGCCTCCGTCGGCCTCACGGCGGCCGCCGCCGAGAAGGCGGGCTACCGCACCCGCGTCGTCGACTACGAGATCGGCTCGGTCGCAGGCGCCTCCCTCGCCGCCGTCGGCTACACGGGCACCGCGCGGATGGTCGTCGACGAGGACCGGTCGGTCGTGCTCGGGGTCACCTTCGTCGGCAAGGAGGTCGGCGAGCTCGTGCACTCGGCCACGATCGCGGTCGTCGGCGAGGTCCCGCTCTCGCGCCTCTGGCACGCGGTTCCGTCGTACCCGACGATCAGCGAGGTCTGGCTCCGGCTGCTCGAGACGTACGGGCGCGACAGCGCGTGAGCCTGCTCTCGTCCGTCCCGCTGCGCCGCGCCGTCGCGAGGATCGCCCTCGACCCGGCCATCACCCGCCCCGGCTACCTCTTCGCGTGCGCGGTCGGGCTGGCCTGGGGCGCGCTCTGGAGCACCGGGCGCGTCGAGCGCCGCAACGGACTCGTCGTCTTCACCGGAATGCCCTCGTGGTCGTTCGGGCGCGGCGGCTCCTGCGTGGGCACGAGCTACTACACCGACGACAACGCGTCGGACCGCGTCCTCGAGCACGAGGCCGTTCACAAGCAGCAGTGGAAGCGATTCGGGATGTGGTTCCCGTTCGCCTACTTCGTGGCGGGTCGCGATCCGCTACGCAATCGATTCGAGATCGAAGCCGGTCTCGAGAAGGGCGGATACCTCCGTGGTCGCTGACATGAAGGGGCGCGTCGTCGTGCTCACCGGAGCGAGCTCCGGCATCGGGAGGGTCGCGGCCGCCGAGCTGTCCTCGGCGGGAGCCGACGTCGCCGTCGTCGGCCGGAACGCCGAGCGGACGCGCGCGGTCGCCCGAGAGGTCGGAGGCGAGCCGTTCCTCGCCGACTTCGACCGGCTCGACGACGTGCGCTCGCTCGCCGACGCACTGCTCGCCCGCTACGACGGGATCGACGTGCTCGCCAACAACGCGGGCGGTCTCGTCTCGAAGCGCGGCGAGACGGCCGACGGTCACGAGCGCACGATCCAGAGCAACCATCTCGCGCCGTTCCTGCTGACCCGGCTCCTGCTCCCGCGTCTGATCGAGACCGGTCGCGAGCGCCCCGGTGCGCGCGTCGTGTCGACGGCGAGCCTCGCGAACCGCTTCGGGCACCTCCGGATCGGCGATCTCGACCGACGGAAGGGACCGTGGCTCGGGGGCTGGCGCGCCTACGGCACCTCGAAGCTCGCGACGATCCTGTTCATCCGCGAGCTCGCGGAGCGCCTGCTGCCGACGGCGGTCGACGCGTACTCGTTCCACCCCGGCGTGGTGGCGACGGGTTTCGGGAGCGATTCGCGCCTGATGAAGCTCGGGACGAGCCTGTCGTCGGGCTCGTTCGGGATCTCGGCCGAGGCGGGCGCCGTGCCGCTGATCACCCTGATCTCCGAGCCCGATGTCGGCGCCGCGAGCGGCACCTACTTCGACGGCCTGAAGCCGGGCGGCGCCCTCGCCGCCCAGGCCCGCGACCGTCAGCTCGGCCGCGACCTGTGGGCCCTCTCGAGCCGCCTGGTGGGCGTCACGGCCGCCCTCTGACGCGACCCTCGGGGGCCCGGACCGAGGGAACCCGGGACCGTCGAGGGAGCTCGCCCTGCCGGGCGGTCTCGACGCTCCGGGGTTCCCTCACCAGCCCGTTCACCCCGACCTCGCGAGCGAGCATCCGCCCGCACGCCTCGAGTCCTGACGCCGATGGATCTCGATACGCCCGCTCCGCGGGCTACTCGATCAGCATGGGGGGCGGAGTCCGCTGGACTCCCGCCCTGGCCCCGGGCCGTCGCGGGTCTCCGCGCGGCCGGCTGCAAGGCGGAGGAGGGAGCGATACCGGCGGTATCGCGACCGACGACAACGCCGCAGACGGCCGTGCGGAGGCCCGCGACCCTAGTTGGATTCGGAGCGGCCGGTGCGCCAGTAGCCCATGAACGCGACGCGCTTGCGGTCGAGTCCGAGCTCGGTGACGAGGCAGCGGCGGATCAGCTTGATCGCGCCCGCCTCGCCCGCGATCCAGGCGTAGAGGCCGGGGTCGGTGCTCTCCTCCGGCACCTCCCAGAGCATCTGGCTGTCGACGTCGACGTCGGACACCTCGACGCCGCGGTGGTGCGCCGTGAGGAAGCGGGTGGCCCAGGCGCGCACGGACGTGCCGAGGGCGGCGCCGGGGGCTGCTCCCGCCGACCGGTCGATCCAGGTGACGCTGACCCCGGCCGGGTGGCGCAGCGCCAGCCGGTCCTCGGCGCTCGGCACCTCGAGGAACGCGGCTCCCGTGGCGTCGTCAGCGAGGCTCTCGAGGATCGCGCTGATCGCCGGCACCGCCGTCTCGTCGCCCGCCAGGAGCAGCGTGGTCGCCGCTCCGGGGTGCCATTCGACGCCTCCGCCGGGGACTTCGGAGCGCGAGTCGGGCGCGATGATGACGACCCGCGCGCCGGGCGCCGCCGATTCGACCCACGCGGAGGCCGGGCCGGTGTCGCCGTGGGCCACGAAGTCGACGTCGACCTCGGCCATCTCCGGCCGGGTCGCCCGGATCGTGTATGTGCGGAGCGGGTTGCGCTGCTCGTCGGGGAGCCCGCGCCATCGCCCGTACCAGTCGGGCGCGAGCCCGTCGGGCCCGCCCTCGTCGGCGACGGACCCCATGAAGTCCTCGGCGCTGGAGGTCGCGGTGGGGACGACGAGCTTGATCCGCTGGTCCGGTCCGGTGCAGCCGACGGCGCCGAGCTCGTCGCCGGTCAGCGTCACGCGGATGAAGTGCGGGGCGATCCTGGTCGCGCGGGCGACGGTCGCGAGGAACGGCCGGTAGGCCGGGCGGGCGGGGGCGTCGGTCATCGGAGGCATCGCCTCAGTATCGCACGGAAGGTTAGCCTTACCTAACCCGACGGAGTCAGATCGAGCGCGCGGCGTGCTCGGCCGAGGTGCGCAGTCGCGCCTCGACGTCGGCGGCCAGCTCGGCGACGAGCACTCCGGCCCCGCCGATCCACGCGCAGAAGTCGTGGCGGTCGTCGGCCCACGGGTAGTCGCGGTCGACCACGGACATCTCGCCGACCCAGGCGCGCACCGCGCGGTCGAGCGCCTCGCCGCGGCCGCAGAGGGCGCCGGTGCCGGGAGCGCCGGAGCGCGTCGACCGGCCGAGCCAGGTCACGCAGACGCGGCCAGGAGCGGAGAGCGGCGGCAGCCCGCGGGCGTCGTCGACCTCGATGAAGACCTGGCCCCTGGCGTTCGCCGGGAGGTCGTCGAGGATGCTCTGGATCCACGGGACGACGGTCTCGTCACCGGCGATCAGGAACTGCTTGGCGTCGGTGGACGCGGCCTCACCGGCCGGCGTCCCGCGTCCCTCGAACATGCACATCGAGGTAAGTATAGGCATGCCTAACCTCAGCGACAACGGCCGGATGCTGACGATCTCCCGGGCGTCACCACTGCGGCGGGTGGCGGCGCTGCCAGCGCGCCCGCCGCTCGAGCTGCGCGCCGATCGACAGCAGCACCACCTCACCGCCCGGCCGCCCGATCAGCTGGATCCCCATCGGCAGCCCGTCGGCGGTCGTGCTGAGCGGAAGGGCGATCGCCGGCAGCCCGCTGACGTTCGCGAAGGACGTGTAGGGCGTGTACTGCACCTGCTGCGCGAAGTTCAGCTCCGGGTCCTCGGCGGAGTACCAGCCGACCGGGCGCGGGGTCATCGTCATCGACGGCGTGAGCACCGCGTCGAAACCCGAGAAGGCGGCGATCACGGCACGCTCGTAGGCCGAGAGCACGGCCGCGGCCTCCATCACTTCGCGCGCGGAGCGACGGCGGCCCTCCGTCACGAGCCAGCGGGTCAGCGGCTCGAGCAGGTCGAGATCCCCGCCCTCGACCGGCAGGGTGGCGGCGCCGCTCTGCCAGAGGGTGCGGAAGGCGGCGGGGTACGCCGCACTCGGCGGAAGCGACGCCTCCTCGAGTCCGTGGCCGAGCGCGTCGAGCGCCGCGACGCCCTCGTCGAGCGCCGCGCGCGCCTCCGGAGCCAGACCGATCTCGTAGGCCTCGTCCCAGGGCGACTGCGTCAGCACGCCGATCTGGAACCGGCCCTCGCCGCGCACGGCGGCACCGAGGAAGGAGCCGTCACCGTCGCCCGGAGCGGTCAGCGCGTAGCGGGCGGGGATCGCGCCGTTCCGGCGCTCGAGCATCCCCTCGAGCAGCAGCCCCGCATCCGCGACCGAGCGGGTGATGGGGCCGGCCACGGTGAGTCCGCCGACCCCGCCGACTCCGGAGAGAGCGGGGACGCGGCCGCGCGACGGCTTCAGTCCGACGAGCCCGCAGGCCGCGGCGGGGATGCGGATCGACCCGCCGCCGTCGGACGCCGGGGCGAACGGCAGCAGGCCCGCGGCCACCGCGACCGCCGCGCCTCCGCTCGACCCGCCGGCGCCGAGCCGGGTGTCGTAGGGCGTGACCGCCGGGGGCCCGACCAGGCTCTCGGTGTACGAGGGCATCCCGAACTCGGGCGCGGCCGTCTTGCCGAGGCTGACGGCGCCGGCGGCGTCGAGCACGTCGACGATCTCGTCGGAGGCGTCGGGCACGAAGTCCGCGCGCAGCCGCGATCCGAAGGTGGTGCGCACACCACGGCGCCGCCACAGGTCCTTGTCGCCGCTCGGCAGTCCCCAGAGCGCAGCGGTCCGCGGCAGCGAGCCGGAGGCGAGGGACGCCGCCCGCTCGCGCGCCGCCTCCGCGGTCACTGTCGTGAAGGCTCCGAGCTCTCCGTTCGACCGCTCGATGCGGGCGAGGTAGTGCTCGGTGAGCTCGAGCGGCGTGATCTCGCCGCGCTGCAGCCAGTCCCACTGCTCCTGGGCGCTGAGGTGGTGGAGTTCGAACATGGGACGACCCTATTCCGCGGCTGCTGGCAGCCTGCGGAACAGGGTCGTCGAGGGGGTCACGCCGCGCGGCTGCCGGCCTCTCGCGCGCTCTCGTCGAGGCCGAAACGGCTGCCGGGCGCCACGAACGTGTCGCGGTCGACCCGCGCTCCGGTCGCGACGACCGCGGAGCCGCCGATCCTCGAGTAGCTGCCGATCCGCGCACCGGGGCCCACGATCGCCTCGGGCCCGACGTGGACGTTCGCGCCGATGAAGGCGCTGTGCCCGATCATCGCGTCGCGGTCGATCCAGCTGCCGGCGCCGATCCACGCGCGCTCGCCGACGTTCGCGCCGGGCTCCACGTAGGCGCCCGTCTCGACGTACGCCGTCGCCGCCACTCGCGAGCCGGGCGCGACCATGCCGCGTCCGTTCGCGTGACGACGGTAGACGATCTCCTCGTCGCCGCCGCGTGCTCCCCGTGCCTTGCCGATTCCTGTTCCTGCCATATGCCTCGTGCTCCTCCGAGCGGTCCTGTGGACGGAGCTCCGAAGCCCCGACCCGTCATCGGTAGACAACAGCGAGAACTGCTCAGGCATTCCCCGGACGGGGGCCGGTCAGCGCTCCTCGACGCGGTCGGCCACGGCGGTCACGACCGAGCGGAACCGCTCGGGGGCCTCGCGGAGGCGCCTCCGCGCCAGGACCCCGGCGAGGGCGGACGACGCGGTCGACGCGACGACCTCGAACTCGACCCGCGTCCCCTCCTCGTCGGGGAGCACGCGCCACTGCTCGAGGCCCGCGATCGGCAGCCGGCGCTCGAGCCCGTCGTCGGCGCTCGCCCAGGCACCGCCTCCGTCTCTGCCGACGACCTCGGCGAGCGCCGCGAGGACGGCGACCGGCTCGGCGTGGAGGATCGAGGCGAGGGCGAGGAGGCTCTGCATCGCGGCAGTCTCGCACGCCGCGCTCTCAGGAGCGGGCGTCGAGCACCCGTCGCAGCCAGTCGAAGGACGCCTTCGGGACGCGATCGGCGCCGTGGCGGTCGAGCGCGACGAGCCCGTGCGGGCGGGTGTACCCGTGCTGCCACTCGAAGGCGTCGACCAGGGTCCACAGCTGCACCGCCTCGAGCGGCAGCCCCTCGTGCACGGCCTCGGCGAGCGCCGCCAAGTGCGCGCCGAGCCAGCGGATGCGCTCGGTGTCGGCGATGGCGCCCTGGCGGTCGACGCTGTCGGGCCAGCTCGCTCCGAGCGCGGTGACGACCAGTGGAGGAAGGGTGTCGCCGTAGCGCTCGACCAGCGCGCGCAGCACGGTCACCGGCCCCCACGGTGCGACGGGCGTGCCGTCGCCCGTCCGGTCGAGCTCCGGCCACGGCCGCTCGTGGAAGGGCAGGGTCGGCGGCGCGCCCACCCCGACGGGAGCGGAGGGGTCGCGTCCGGCGGCGATGCGCAGCGGGGCGAGCGGCGCCACGGCGTAGAAGTCGAGCGGCGCGCTGATCCGCTCCAGGTCGCGAGGATCGACGCGCTGCAGCGCCTCGAGGAACGCGGGCAGCTCCCCCGGCCCCTCCGGGTACGCGCCCGTGAGCACGGCGTCCGCCACGAGCCGGTTGCGGAGGACGTCGGCCAGCGCCGCCCAGGCGCCGTCCTGCTCGGACTCCGTCGCCGGCTCGACGGGGGCCAGAGCGTCGACGAGGCCGATGCGCCCCGGGACCTCGGCGGCCCGGAGCGCCTCGACGGCGACCCCGTGGCCGAGGAGCTGGTGGTGCAGTGCGGGAAGGGCGTTGAACAGCCGCCCGGCGGCCGGGGCCTGCCGCGTGAGGGCGTAGCCCTCGAGCATCACGGTCGACGGCTGGTCGAGCGTGATCCAGTCGGCCACCCGGTCGCCGAGGCGGGAGCCGATCTCGAAGGCCACGTCGCCGAAGCGGAACGCCGTGTCGCGGTTCATCCAGCCGCCGCTGAGCGCCGAGGGCGTGTCGCGGTGGTGCAGGGTCAGGGCGACCCGGATCCCCGCCTCCGCGAGCGCGTCGAGCACCCGGTCGTAGAAGCCGAGGCCGGCGCGGTCGATCGGGCCGCGGCCCTCGGGCTGGAGGCGCGTCCACGCGATGGAGAGCCGCAGCTCGTCGATCCCGAGGTCGACCAGCAGGGCCAGGTCCTCGCGCCAGCGGAGGAGGAAGTCGGTCGCGATCTCGGGCGTCGCCTCCTCGGCGATCGTCCCGCGGCGCAGGGCGAAGTCGTCCCACACCGAGCGACCGCGGCCGCCGGCCTCGAGCGAGCCCTCGGTCTGGAAGGCGCTCTGCGCGAGTCCGATGCGCAGGCCCGCCGGCAGCAGGCGTGCGAGCTCGCGCGGATCCTCGAAGCGCACGGCCTCGGCGCGCAGCTGCCGCCGATCGCGCCCGCGTGCCTCGTCCTCGCGCATCTCTTCCTCCGAGCCTCGATGGGATGGGTATATTGTCGCGGAAGCGCTCTCCCGCGCCGACCACCGCTCCTCCCCGCGGAGGAGCCCCGTCCCTCCGTCGGTGTACATCGTGCAACGACGGTGCGGCGCGCTTGACACTGCCCGCGTGCCCCCGTGCAATGGACGCAACGTGATAGCGAGCGTCGACGTGGCAGGGCCGGGGGGTTCATCGGGCGTCCCGATGGCTCCGCTCCGCCGATCCCGCGGGCCGCGGAGGCGCGGGGCCCTCCTCGCCCTCGTCCTCGCGACGCTCGGAGCCGCGGCCGGCCTGCTCGCCCCGGCCGCCCAGGCGGCGGCCCCGCTGACGATCACCGCGCCCGCCTCGAACACCGTGCTCTCGAGCGGCTCGGTGACCATGACCGGCACCGGGACGGCCGGCGATCAGATCCAGATCAGCACTCAGGGCGGCGGCGACCCGGTCTGCATCACGACCGTGGCGGCGGACGACACCTGGTCGTGCGCGCTCACGCTCGCGGACGGCCGCTTCGCCCTGACGGCCGTCGAGCTGCTCGCCGCGGGCGGCACCACCTCGACGAGCATCGGGATCGCCGTCCTCGGCCCGCCCGTGATCGAGTCGGTCGACGGGTCGGCCACGTCCGCGGGATCGGTCAGCGGGACCGCCTACCCGGGCGCGAGCGTCGCCGCGACCTCCGACGGCGGCGCCTCCTGCCTGGCCACCGCCGACTCGGCCGGTCGCTGGTTCTGCCAGCTCGCACCGACCCCCGCGGCCGGGAGCCACCGCGTCACCGCGACGCAGACCGCCTCCTTCGCGGGAAGCGCCGTGTCACCCCCGAGCGCGGCGGTGACGCTCGTGGTCGACACCGTCGAGCCCGACGCCCCGGACGTCACCTCCCCGGGAGCGGGTGCCGCCCTCCCCCTCACCGGCGCGGTGTACGCCGGCACCGGGGTCGACGGCACGCGCGCCTACGTCTACGTCGACCGCGTCAACACCTGCGACGCCGCGGTCACCGGCGGCGTCTGGACCTGCACGGGCGGCACGATCACGGCGGGCGCGCACCGCGTCTCGGCGATCGCCGGCGACGCCGCCGGCAACTACAGCTCGCCGAGCCCCTGGATCGACGTCACCTTCACCGCCGCGACCAGCCCCACCCCCTCCGCCACGGCGCCGACGCCCAGCGCGACCGCGGCCGGCCCGGGAGCGACTCCGTCCGGCACCCCCGGCTCCGCGTCCCCGACTCCCGGCGCGACCTCTCCGCGCCCCTCGGCGACGTCGACTCCGGCTCGACCCGGCCAGACCTCACCGGCGCCGCAGAGCACGTCGACTCCCGGGGCGACCGCCGCCCCGGCGCCCGGAGCCGCGCCGACCGACGCGCCCCCCGCGGCGCCCGGGCCCGCGGACGGCGGTTCGGCACCCGGCGGCTGGAGCGCCGCGACCGGCATGACCACCGCGCTCTCCTCCGGCACTCCGATCGGGACGATGGCCGACTGGGTGCGCTCGCTCGTCCTGGCCCTGGTCTCCCTGGCGCTCGTGATCGTTCCGGCCCGCCTGGCCGTCGCGGGTCGCGCACCGCGGGCCCCGCGCACCTGGCAGCTCACGGGTCGCAACCGCGCCCGGGTCGAGTTCGACGACCGACCGGAGGGCCCCGCTCCGTCGCCGCGGGCGATGGTGGTCGGGATGATCGGCTGCGCCGCCGGCCTCGTGCTGCTCTCGGGACGCGTCGACGGGCAGCCCGCGTACCTGCGGCTCCTGATCGCGGTGATCGTCGCCGTCGCGCTCGTGAACGCCGTGGCGGCCGGAGTGCCGGCGCTCCTCGGCCGCCGCCTCGGCCTCCCCGACGTGCGGATCGTCGTGGCACCGCGGGCACTCCTCCTCGTCGCGGGCGCCGCGCTGCTGTCGCGCTTCGCCGGACTCGACCCCGCGTTCCTCTTCGGCGTCGTGGTCGGGCTGCTCCTCCCCGAGGGCGCGACGGCCGTCGACCGGGCGAAGCTCGCGACCGCTCGTGTCGTGGCGCTGCTCGGCCTCGGCGGGCTCGCGTGGGGCGTCTCCGCCCTCGTACCGCCCGACGGGACCTTCGCCGCCGTGCTCGCCGCGGAGGTGCTCAGCGCGACCACGCTGCTCGCCGTGGGCTCGAGCGTCGTCCTGCTCTTCCCCGTCGGCCGACCGGCCGGTCAGAGCATCCTGCGCTGGTCGCCCGCGCTCTGGCTCGGGCTGACGCTGCTGTCGACGACCGTCCTCTTCCTCCTGCTCACCCCGACCATCACGGCGTGGTCGACCGACGGAGGCGCGGGACCCGCGGTGCTCGTGGTCGTCGCGTTCGGCGCCGTGTGCACGTCGATCTGGGCGTGGCGCCGCTTCGTCGATCCGGAGTAGCGGGCCGGCTCAGCCGATCGTGACGAGTTCGCGCACGTCGTCGTCGGGCAGGACGTCGGCGACGGCGCTGACCACGAACTCCCCCAGCGTCGCGATGCCGTCGTAGACGCTGAGGAAGGCGGTGTCGGCCGCGTCCCGCCCTGTCGCGATCCGCACGAGGCTCGGCCGCGGGGCGAGGGTGGTCGCGTCGACCACGTGCCACTCGCCGTCGACCCACGCCTCGGCGACGGCGTGGAAGTCCATCGGCGAGAGCCCGGGGGCGTAGACGGCGACGAGCCGCGCGGGGACGTCGAGGGCGCGCAGGAGCGCGACGACGAGGTGCGCGAAGTCGCGGCAGACCCCGCGGCGGGCGAGGAGGGTGCGCTCCGCTCCGTCGGTCGGCAGGCTCGAGCCGGGCACGTAGGCGAGCCGGGTGCCGACCCACGAGCTGACGGCGCCCAGCAGGTCCTGGCCCGAGAGGCCGGAGAACTCGGCTCGGGCCGTGGCCGAGAGGATGTCCGACTCGGCATAGCGGCTCGGCCGGAGGTAGCGCAGCCGGTCGACCTCCTCGCCGCCGAGCGGGCCGAGCCGCCCATCGATGCTCGCGCTGTAGTCGACGACGAGACTCCCGCGCTCCGCCTCGAGGACGTGCAGCCGTGTGCCGTGCTGATCGAGGACTTCGCGCGGCGCGACGGGGCGCCCGTCGAGGGTCGTCGTCAGCGTCTCCCGGGCGCCGTACGCCGACGCGACGGCGATGGAGAAGACGAGCATCGCGGGCCGCGCGACGTCGAGGGTGAGGTGGGCCGAGACTTCGCGCTTCATGATCGCTCTTCCGGGGGTGAGGGGACGGGCGGTGCAGGACGGGCGGGCCCGGGCGCGTCAGGCGCCCTGCTCGCCCTTCGGCGGCGGAGTCGGGGCGGCGTCGGGCTCCTGGACGAGCTGGAGCCCGCCCGAGGAGTTCGCCGAGACCGTGAGCAGGTCGATCCAGGTGCGGTTGATCGAGGGCACCCGCCCGCCGAAGTACTTGAAGTAGAGCGGGACCGTCGGGTCCAGCCAGATGCTGGAGCGGCCGTCGCCCACTGCCGGGTCGTCGCGCCACGAGAAGAAGAAGCTCTCGCGCCGCCGGAGCTTGTTGGCGATCACGATCTGCACGTGCGTGAGCGTTCGGTCGTCGAACTCGATCTCGACGCCCGAGGCGCCGTAGAGCAGCTTCCCCATGGAGGCCTCCTGCCGCCCGTCGCCGGGCGGTGCGTGACGGTGCCCGCGGGCACGAGAGGAGGGTCGTGCTCGACGAGCGCGTCCCTCGGTGATCCGGGCGGCTCGAGCCCCCGCAGCGGCAGCGCAGGCGCTCCGAACGGGCGCGAGAACCGCCTGGTCACGACTCTAAGGGAGGCGGGCGGGCGGGAGTGGGGATTGACGGGTCCGAGACCGGACGGTAACCGCCGACCGACCCGCCGAGCCCCCTCCCGCCGATGTCGGAGGTCGGACGTACGGTACCCGCATGATCGAATGCGGAAGCTGCGGAACCGATGCCCTCGTCCTCGACCGCTCCGGAGCGGGTGACGCCGACGACCTCGTCGTGCTGTGCGCCGAATGCGCTCCGGGCGAGCTCACCGGCGTGCTCGAGGCGGCACTGCTCGACGGGGCGGTCCTCGTCGAGGCGGTGCCGCTCGAGAAGAGCGCGCACGCCCGGGCCGCCTAGCAGCGCCGGCTCTCGTCGACGGGCCGAGCGAGTCCTCGCCGACCCCCGCGAACACCTGTGACGGGCCGGCTCCGGCCGCTCTCGCTGGTCACCGGCGCCGCCTCAGCGCGGCCGAGGCCGGTCGCGAGCGATACCGGCAGCGCACGGCACGCAGCGTCGCCGGCGGGTCGTGCTCCGCGCGGTGAAGAGGAGTGCCCCCACTGGGACTCGAACCCAGACTGAAACGATTTTAAGTCGTCTGCCTCTGCCGTTGGGCTATGGGGGCGGCCGGCGGGAGGCGCGATCGCTCGCGCCGCCCGCCGGGGACGTCAGGACTTGGCCGGCTCGCCGCCCACGGGGACGGGAGCGCCGGCGGGGCCGGGGGTTCCGGCCGGAGCCGCGGCGGGGGCCGCCGGGCGGGGGCGCGACGCGTAGGTCTCGAAGGAGCCGCGCGGGTTCTCGCGGGCCTCGATCGAGGCGATGTCGCGGTCGAGCACCAGGTTGGCCGCCCAGCCGCCCACGACGCGGAGCTTGCGCTCCCACGAGGGCATCGCGAGGCCGTGGTAGCCGCGGTGCATGACCCAGGCCGGGAAGCCCTTGATCGCGATCTTGCCGGACTGGAAGACGCCCACGCCGATGCCGAGACCGGCGACGGCTCCCGCGTTCTTGTGGAAGTAGTCCTTCGGGGTCTCGCCACGGAGCACGGCGACGATGTTCTTCGCCATCAGCTTGCCCTGGCGGACCGCGTGCTGGGCGTTGGGGACGCAGTAGCCGCCCACTCCGCCGCCGGTGAGGTCGGGGACCGCGGTCGCGTCGCCGGCGCCCCAGGCGCCCTCGACGAGGACGTCGTCGTGGCCGACGCGGAGGTCGGCGCGCACGCGCAGGCGGCCGCGCTCCTCGATCGGGAAGTCGGAGTTCTTGATCGACGGGTTCGCCATGACGCCGGCGGTCCAGATGATCAGGTCGGACTCGAAGGTCTGACCGGTCGACAGCTCGATGACGCCGCCCTCGGCGGACTTCAGCTGCGTGTCGAGGTGGACGGTCGCGCCGCGCTGGTCGAGGTTCTTCAGCACCCAGTGGCTCGTCTCGAGCGCGACCTCGGGCATGATGCGCCCCATCGCCTCGACGAGGTGGAACTGCGTCTCCTCGAAGTCGATCTCGGGGTAGCGCTTGAGCAGCGCGCTCGCGAACGAGCGCAGCTCGGCGAAGACCTCGATGCCGGCGAAGCCGCCGCCGACGACCGTGACGGTCAGCAGGCGCGAGCGCTCCGGGCCGGCGGGCAGCGTGGCCGCCTTGTCGAAGTTGGTGAGGATGCGGTCGCGGATGGCGGTCGCCTCCTCGATCGTCTTGAGGCCGATCGCGTTGTCGGCGACGCCCGGGATCGGGAAGGTGCGCGACACGGAGCCGGCGGTGACGACGATCTGGTCGTACTCGAAGTCGTAGGGCTCGCCGACCGTCGGGGTGATCGTCGCGGTCTTGCTCGCGTGGTCGATCTTGGTGACCTTGGCGGCGAGGATCGCGGTCTTCTTCAGGTGGCGGCGGAGCGACACGATCGCGTGGCGCGGCTCGATCGAGCCGGCCGCGACCTCGGGGAGGAAGGGCAGGTACGCCATGTAGGGAAGCGGGTCGACGATCGTGACCTCGGCCTCGTTGGGGCGCAGGTACTTCTCGAGCTTCCACGCGGTGTAGAAACCGGCGTAGCCGCCTCCGACGATCAGGATTTTGGGCAAAGTACTCTCCAGAGGAATGGACCATGCGGATCACCCTGCGCAACGCGAAGTGCCCGCTCTCGACGCGGGTGGCAGCACTGACCCCGACTGGGAATCAGCTTAGCGAAGAGCGCGCCGATCGGCAGGTCGGGTAGGAGCCGCCCGGCTCAGCCCTCGAACGGACGGCACTCGCAGGTCTCGGGCGACCAGTCGGCGCGGGCGAGCGCGAGGTCGCCGATCGGGTTCACTCCCGGCCCCGCGGCCAGCGCGTGGCCGGCGAGGGCGTGCAGGCACTTGACCCGGGTGGGCATGCCGCCGGAGGAGATGCCGGCGATCTCGGGGACGGAGCCGACGCTCTCGCGGTCGGCGAGGAACGCGCGGTGCGCGGCGGCGTACGCCTCGCGGAGCTCCTCGTCGCCGGCGAGCAGCTCGTTGTACTCGACCATGACCTGGGTCGCCTCGAGCTGCGAGATCGCGGCCGTCGCGGCGGGGTGGGTCAGGTAGTAGAAGGTGGGGAACGGCGTGCCGTCGCCCAGGCGCGGTCGGGTGGAGACCACGGTGGGGTTGCCGCAGACGCAGCGGGCGCTGATGCCGACGACGTCGCGGGCCGGGCGCCCGAGCTGGGCCGACACCACGGCGATGTCGCGCTCGGTGGGCGGATCGAAGGGGGGCGTGGTCACGGCGGACTCCAGGGGCTGTGCGGCAGGAACGGTCCAGTTTACGCCGGGGGCCCTCACTGCGCCGGGGCGAGCTCCGCGGTGGTCGGGTCGCCGAGACCCGCGACGGCGATCGAGGAGAGCAGGGAGCCGGCCCAGTCGGTGGCCGTCTTCTGCACCGAGTCGCTCGCGGGCTGCTCCGACTGCTGGGCGACCGCGATGTCGTCGAGGACCAGGTAGCTGACCTCGCCCGGCATCACGAAGTAGAGCCGCTCGCGGGCCTGGGCGCGGATGTAGGCCGGATCGGACCAGCGGGTGCGCTCCTCGTCGAGGTTCTGCGACTGGGTCTTCGCCGCGTCGACGGAGCGCTGCAGCTCCGAGATCTCGGCGCGCTGCTCGACGAAGTTCTTGATGCTCGGGGCGAGGACCACGACCGCCAGGATCATGATGCCCATCACCAGCAGCGTGAAGCCGGAGCCGCGGACGCCGGCGAGCCAGGCCGAGGAGGGCGCGGCGGGCGGCTGCTTCGGGCGGGCCGGGCGAGAGCCTCCGGGGGCGGGGCGCGAGGAGGAGGGGCGGGCGCCGGTCTTCGACGGGCGGGTGGACGCCGGCTTCGAGGTCCCCTGCTTCGAGGTCGCCGGCTTCGACGACTTCGCGCTCGAGGCCTTCGTCTTCGAGGACGCCGCTGTGGACGGCTCCGCCTCAGGAGTGCTCGGACGCGGGGCGCTGCCCGGTGCGGCGGGGCGGCGGGGCGGACGGGCCATGGCGGATGCCTCCTCTGGGGACCGGCGGCGGAGCGGGAACGGGAGCGGCCCCGGTGCCCGCACGCGAGTGCAGGGGCTCCGGGGCCGCTCCGGCGGGGAGAGACTACGCGGTGAAGCGCGGGAAGGCGGAGCGACCCGCGTACGTGGCCGCGCCTCCCAGGATCTCCTCGATGCGCAGCAGCTGGTTGTACTTCGCGACGCGGTCGGAGCGCGCGGGCGCACCGGTCTTGATCTGGCCGCCGTCCACCGCGACCGCGAGGTCGGCGATGGTCGTGTCCTCGGTCTCGCCGGAGCGGTGCGAGAGGATCGCGGTCATGCCGCTGCGCTGGGCGAGGGCCACGGCGTCGAGGGTCTCGGTGAGCGTGCCGATCTGGTTGACCTTGACGAGGATCGAGTTGCCCGCCTTCTCGGCGATGCCCCGGGCGAGACGGGTCGGGTTGGTGACGTAGAGGTCGTCTCCGACGAGCTGCACCTTGTCGCCGATCTCGGCGGTGAGGTGGGTCCAGCCGGCCCAGTCGTCCTCGTCCAGCGGGTCCTCGATCGAGACCAGCGGGTAGTTCGCGACGAGGTCGGCGTAGTACGCCGAGAGCTCCTCCGCGGTCAGCTTCTTGCCCTCGAACGTGTACGCGCCGTCCTGGTAGAACTCCGAGGAGGCCACGTCGAGCGCGAGGCCGATGTCGGTGCCGGGCGTGAAGCCGGCGGCCTCGACGGCCTTGAGGATGAAGTCGAGCGCCTCGCGGTTGGTGGGCAGGTCGGGGGCGAAGCCGCCCTCGTCGCCGAGACCGGTGGCGAAGCCGGCCTTCTTCAGCTGCGACTTGAGCGCGTGGTAGATCTCGACGCCCCAGCGCAGGCCCTCGGAGAAGGACTCGGCGCCCAGCGGGACGGCCATGAACTCCTGGATGTCGACGCCGGTGTCGGCGTGCGCACCTCCGTTGATGATGTTCATCAGCGGGACGGGCAGGGTGTGGGCGTTGGGGCCGCCGACGTAGCGGAAGAGGTCGAGGTCGGCCGACTGCGCGGCGGCCTTGGCGACCGCGAGGCTCACGCCGAGGATCGCGTTCGCGCCCAGGCGCGACTTGTTCTCGGTGCCGTCGAGCTCGATGAGCTCGGCGTCGACGAGGCGCTGGTCGGTGGCGTCGAAGCCCTCGATCGCGGGGCCGATCTCGTCGATGACCGCGTCGACGGCCTTCTGCACGCCCTTGCCGAGGTAGCGGCCGGCGTCGCCGTCGCGCAGCTCGTAGGCCTCGAAGGCACCGGTCGAGGCGCCGGAGGGGACGGCCGCTCGCGAGGACGCGCCGTCCTCGAGCAGGACCTCGACCTCGACCGTGGGGTTGCCACGGGAGTCCAGAATTTCTCGGGCGACGACTGCCTCGATAAGGGCCACAACTATCTCCTCTTGACGGGTGGGCTCCCAGGAGGGCGGGAGCGGTCGGGAAGGAGTCTACTGACCGCCTCCGACCACCGGAGGAACACGGAACGTGGAACCGGGAGCGCCCGTAGACTCCCAGGGCCGTACCGCGCCAGCCGACCGGAGGATCCCGTGACCACGACCGCCGCCGCCCTCGTCGAGAGCCTCACCGAGGTCGTCCCCGACTTCCCGAAGCCGGGCATCCTCTTCCGCGACCTCACCCCCGTCTTCGGCGACGGCCCGGCGCTGCGCGCGGTGGCCGATGCGCTGATCGAGCCCTACCTCGGGCGGATCGACGCGATCGCCGGAGTGGAGGCGCGGGGCTTCCTTCTCGCCGCGGCCGCCGCCTACTCCGCGGGGCTCGGAGTGGTGACGATCAGGAAGCCCGGCAAGCTGCCGCGCACGGTGCTGCGCGAGGAGGCGACGCTCGAGTACGCGACCACGACCCTCGAGGTGCACGAGGACGCGGTGCCCGCGGGCTCCCGGCTGCTCCTCGTCGACGACATCCTCGCCACCGGCGGCACCCTCGATGCGAGCTGCCGCCTGATCGAGCGGGCCGGCTGGAGCCTCGAGGGCATCGCCGTGGTGATGGAGCTCGACGGCCTCGGCGGCCGCGACCTCCTGGCCGACCGCCGCGTCGACGCGATCGTCACCGTCTGACGCGAGCGCCGCCACGGTCGAGGTCGCACCGACGACCGAGGAGCGATCGCCCGGGGAGCACCTCCTGCGCGCTGCCGTGTGGTGCGGCGCCGGAGCGGCCTGCGGGACCCTCGTCCTCTGTCAGCAGTCGCTGCGCTCCTCACCGCAGAGACGTCGTCCCTGACGCGCTGGCCGAGCAGGCGACGATGCAGTCGTCGAGCGCTGAATCGAGAGTGAAGGCGAGCGGCGCCGTACTCAGGCCGGCGATCGCCAGGCGCGCGAGCGCGACCCCGGTCTCGCCCTTCATGAGGGTCACATCACTCCGGTCGGCCGCGAGGGGGATCTGTTCGATGCTGCTCCGCGCCTCCTCGAGATGCGCGGCGTCGCCGCCGATCGCCGCGCAGATCGCGAGGGCCAGGGCCCGGCCTGCAGCACCGTGGCAGAGCCCGCGGTCCTGAGGACCGAGGACGAGGTCGGCGCTCAGCGAGGTGATCGCCCGTGCGAGACGATCCTCCATCGCCGGCGAGGGGACGCGCGTCGAGAGAGCGGCGGTGGCGACGCCGATGCCGCCGGAACCGTGGCACCACGCCGCGGCATCATGGGAGGCGACGGTGTTCCGCCGGTCGGCCCACCCGATCGGTGCGCTGCAGGAGTCGTCTTCGAACATCAGAGCCCGGCGGACGAGGGGATCTCCCGTGCCGGCGCGGGCGAGTGCCAGCGCGGCTCCGGAGGATCCGTGAGCGAGGCCCGCCAGAGCGACGCTCCTCCGACCGATCCGGGTACGCCACCGCACCCCGCCCGATCGGACATCGGCCTCGTGCTGCGCTGCAAGAGTTGCCGCGATCATCGGGACTCCTTCCGGTATCTGCTCGCCCAGCACGCCCGCTGCCCCGATCAGGCCGAGGAGCGTGCCTGCGTCTCCGGAGATGACGTCCCAGGCCTGGGCGCGGGCGGGCACGGCACAGGTCCGCCTGATCGCCGCCGAGAACGCCGTTCGTGCGCTGTCGTCGACCATCGCGTCTCCCGATATCGCTGCCGCTTCCGCGAGAACAGCGGCCGTGCCGGCGATTCCGCTGTGGAAGCCCTGTGACGACAGGTCACCGAGCCTCCCGAGGATGCCCTGCGCGGTCGCGCGGAGGATGCGGCGGTAGCGGTCGCCGCCATCAAGACGGTCCGCCTGGGCGAAGACGAGCAGGGCGCCGATGGCGCCCGAGTACACGGACGCGTCGCTCGACCGCCACCGACCCGTCATCCGATCTCTCACCAACCACGCCGCAGCGCCGTTGGCGACAAGAGCCGCGCTCATCAGGTCGGCCGCGACGTCGTGCAGGCCCTCCACGGGAGTCCTGTCGAGCGTCGTCCTCGGTCGAGACGCGAGACGCGGTGCCGTGAGGCGCGGCCGATCGGGATCGTCCCAGGGCGCGGTCTCGTCGAACGCGAAGACGGGCGGGGCGGTCGAGCCAGTGCGGAAACGGTGGAGGACCGCGGTCGCGAGCTGAGAGCAGCGCAGCAGTCCGAAGCTCCGACCGCCGGAGGGGCTCGCCGCGATCGCCAGGCCCGGAGCGAGACGCAGCGTGAACATCGGTACCGACCGCGCAGCGGTCGCCGTGTCGAGCGCTAGGGCGAGGTCGCTCAGCAGCGCTCGGGAGGGACGCTCGGGGAGGTAGATCACCGTCGAATCGGCGCGATCGAGGTGCTCGCCGGACAGGAGGAACTTCAGGGAGAACGAGTCCATCCCCGAGTCGCGGAGGATCGCGATCAAGGAGGGGATCGCGCCCCGGACTGCAGTGGCCTCGGTATTGGCGTACACACGGACGCATGCATGCGCTCGACGAGCATCGCCGTGCCGGAGGAGGAGCCACCCGGGAAGGGCGTCGAAGGAGAGCGGCCGGAGCGGGAGGACGAGAGGATCGCTCCGCCCCTCATCCACGTCGAGGCGGAGCCGCGGTTCTCCCGGCACCTGCACCAGGCCCGGGCCGGAGGGTCGCCATCCGCTCCACTCAGCTGACAGACGAGCGTCGGCGACGACACCGCGCCACCCCGGATCGATCCATCCCGCCCCCACCCGCTCGATCGGCCTCGGGATGCCGCGCGCGTAGGCGTGCTCGTAGAGCACCGCGGCGAGGCTGGCGTCGGCCGCCGGGTCGGCGACATCGACGATCGCCTCGCCGAACCAGGTGACGGAGCGGACCGCCCGCCTCCTGAGACCGATCGGCCGCAGCATCGCCTGCGCGTCGCTCACCGGAGGACCTCCAGACGGCGAGCGACCTGAAGGGGACTCCGGAGCGCGAGACCGCCGACGGTGAGAAGCCTCTCGGCGACGAGGGACCTCTCCGCCCCCTCTCTTGTCGACTCCATCGCGCTTTGGATCAGACGGACCCCGGCGCACTGCACCGTCAGGGCGACATCGATCTGGTGACCGGACGAGCGAGAGTAGGCGGCCAGATAGGTCAGGAGGGTGGCGCCCGACGGAGCACCTCGCCCGGCGAGGAGCGCCGTCTCGATGAACAAGGCGAGACCAGCGCCGAGATCGAACCATCGGGAGCAGCGTCCGGAGGTCTCCCAGTCGATGAGATGCACGCCGCCGCCTCGCCCAGGGAGCACGAGGATGTTGCGACCACGGATGTCACCGTGCGAGAACACCTCGTCCTCCTCCGCCAGCTCCGCCGCGACCTCGTCCATCACCTCCGCGGTCCCGTCGGCCTGGAGAAGCCCGATCACCTCGCGGAGAGCTGCTCCGAACTCGATCGCCTCGACTCCGGGACGGCCGACCAGCGGCAGTTGCGGCGCAGGAGCGAGAGCGGCCGGGTCGATCGCATGGAGGGAGGCGAGCGCGGCACCGAGACGAGAAGCGAAGCGAGGGCCCAGCGCGGTAGGCCAGCGCTCCGTCACGGACAGCAGCCCTCCGACGGTGCGGCAGATCAGAGAGGTCTCGGTAGTCTCGACGACCGTCGGCACGCCGAAGGCGAGCCCCGTCGCTGCCAGCTCATCGAGCGCGTTCTCTTCGCGGATTCGCGCGGCCGGGCGATCGAAGAACTTGATCGTCAGAGTCTCGGACCGCGTGCGAACCACCACCAGGAGATTGCGCCCGGAGCGCTCCTCCAGTGAGAAGTCTGCGGCGAGGCAGTCGACACGGTCGACGAGCCCGCGATCGACGAGCCAACGGAGCAGATCGGGCCCGTCCCGGGCCTGTTCGATCCGCACTAGTCGCAGCACACCCCGTGCGAGATGCCGCGGGTGTCGCACATGCAGGTGGAGAACCGTTGAGTGCTGACGGCGGCCCGCGCCCCGCTCTCCTGGTGCACGAACAGCGCCTCCCACTCCTCCGGTGGGATCCGTCCCGTGGTGACATCGGCGTCGTCGCGGACCGCGTACACCCACCGGCCGGGATTCTCGTCGTCGTCGATGCGATCCCATCCGATGCGGTCGTCACGCCCGAATTCGACGAAGTCGCCCTCACGCCCGATGAGCAGCCGGAATCTGTCCTCCGTGGGATTCTCGAGTCGTCCGATGTAGAGCTTCATCGCCCCTGCCTCCTCGGCTCAGCACGTCGTCTTGCTGTACGCGCAGTGCCAGAACTTCGTCTCGTGGTAGAAGGACGAATAAGCCTGCGGCTGGTGCGCGCCGGTGAACAGCGCGGTGAAGCCCTCGTCGTCGAGCACACCCTCCGAGACGTCGACGGCGTCGTCGATCGTCAGCAGCAGGCGGGCGCGCTCATCTCCGTGAGCTCGTGCCGAGATGATCCGGTCGGTAGGGATGTCTGCGAAGAGATGCGGATCAGCAGCGAAGAACACCCGCGCGCGACCGTCCGGGGCTTCCCCGACGTATCCGTCGATCTCGGCCATGGGTGGTCGCCCCCTCGGAATGATCTCGGTCACAGTGTGCAACAGCGCGCGCGGTTGCACCAGGTACAAGCGCCCGACAGTCAAGGAGTCGGATGATGCGCTCCGCCCGAGGGACTGGGGTCGTCAGGACAGCGAGAGGGACATCCGCGAGAGGACGAAGGTCTCGACGACCTGGACGACCATGTAGAGGATCAGCGAGACGCCGGTCACGAGCACGACCGCCGACCAGACGTCGTCGAACTTCGCCTGCGCGGACCAGGCCGAGATGGTGCCGCCGATCCCGTTCCCGGTCGAGAGCCACTCGGCCAGCAGCGCGCCCGTGATGGCGCCGGGGACCGAGATGCGGATCGCGGCGAAGAGGGACGGCAGGGCGCCGGGGATGGCGACCTTGCGGATCGCGGTGAAGGTCGAGCCTCCGTAGACCGACACGACGTCGAGCATCTGCGGCGACGCGTTGTTGAGGCCGAAGGCGATCGTGACCAGCGCGGGGAACAGCACGACGATGCCGCCGACCACGGCCACCGACGCGACCGTGCCCTGGCCGAAGACCAGGATGATCAGGGGCGCCATCGCGATCAGCGGGACCGAGCGCAGCAGGAGCGCGAACGGCATCAGCGCGTGCTCGATGCCCTTGGAGAGGCGGAAGAGGATCGCGACGACGATGGCCGCCACGAGGCCCGCGGCGAAGCCGATGAAGGAGTCGCCCATCGTCACGGCGAAGAGCCCGCCCAGCTCGGCGCGGTGCGCGGCGGCGCTCTCGTCGGTGACGAGGTGCTCCCAGACGTCCCACGGGCCCTTGATGACGTACGGCGAGACGCCGCTGAAGAGGATGATGCCGATCCAGATCACCAGGACGATGACGACGGTCGACAGTGCGATCAGCGCGCTCTTGCGCAGGCTCTTGAGCGTGGCTCCGAGGGCCGCGTTGCGCAGCTGACGGCGCAGCTCGTCGACCGCGAGGATCGACGTCTCAGTGGACTGGGCGGTGCGGTCACCGGCGGTGGTGGTCATGATCAGGCTCCCTTGCCGGAGGACCAGGGGGCGACGACGCGTCCGATGAGTCCGACGATCGCATAGCCCAGCAGCGCGACGCCCGCGCAGAGGAGGAAGAGCGCCCACACGCGGGGCGAGTTGAGCGAGACCTGGGCGGCGACCAGGATCGGGCCGACCCCGGTCTCGATCTTGCCGAAGTACTCGCCCAGGATCGCGCCGAGGAAGGCCGCGGGGACGGCGATCTGCAGGGCCGAGAGGATGTTCGGCAGCGCCGCGATCAGGCGGACCTTGCGCAGCTGCGTGAGGCGGGTGCCTCCGTAGACCGTGACGACGTCGAGCGACGCCTTGTCGGCGGCCTTGAGGCCGAGCAGGCTGCCGACCACGGTGGTGAAGAACACCGACAGACCGGCGAGGAAGATCGCGGTGGCGCTCGGCTGACCGGGCGCGTCGGCACCGCCGAGGATCAGCAGGACGAGCGTGCCGATCGCGACGATCGGGACGCAGTAGGTGACGACGGCGAGCTGCGAGACGACTCCCTCGAGCCACGGCACGACGAGCACGAGGGCCGACAGCACAAGGGCGATGAGGTTGCCCCAGAAGTAGCCGACCGCCGCCTCGCCGATGGTGACCGAGAAGTTGCGCCAGTAGAAGCCGAAGCCGTCCTCGATCGCGACCTGCACGACCTGCGGAGGGGTCGGGACGGCCGCGTAGGTGGTGCCGGCCGCCGGCGCCGTCACGAGGGCGATGACCCACCAGACGACGACGATGCCGACGACGCCGAGGAGGCCGGAGGCCCACGGCGGGAGGGAGAAGGAGCGCCGCGCGGTCGGCGTCGCGCTCGTCGCGACCGCCATCAGTGGTCGTCCGCGGCCGCGCCGCCCGAGCCGAAGAGCAGCTCGGAGGCCTGGTCGACGTAGGCGTGGAACTCGGGGGTGCGCTGCATCTCGGGAGTGCGCGGGCGGGGCAGGTCGATCTCGATGATCTCCTTGACCCGGCCGGGACGCGGGCTCATCACGGCGACGCGGTCGGAGAGGAAGATCGCCTCCGAGATGCCGTGCGTGACGAGCAGCGTGGTGGCCGGCTTCTCCGTCCAGATGCGCAGCAGCTCGAGGTTGAGCTTCTGCCGGGTCATGTCGTCGAGCGCGCCGAACGGCTCGTCGAGCAGCAGGACCTCGGGCTTGAGGATGAGGCAGCGGGCGATCGAGACGCGCTGGCGCATGCCTCCGGACAGCTGCGCCGGCTTCGCCTTCTCGAAGCCCCGCAGGCCCACCAGGTCGATCAGCTCGTCGATGTACGACTGGTCGACCGGCTTGCCCGCGATCTCGAACGGGAGGCGGATGTTCGACATCACGCTGCGCCAGGGCAGCAGGGCGTGGTCCTGGAACGCGATGCCGAGCTTGTTGTCGCGCCGCAGCTCCTTCGGGGTGCGGCCGTCGACCCGGATGGAGCCCGAGGTGGGCTCCTCCAGCCCCGCGAGGATGCGGAGGATCGTCGACTTGCCGCAGCCCGAAGGGCCGAGGAGCGCGAGGAAGCTGCCCTGATCGGTGTGCAGATCGGTGTCCTGCAGCGCGGTCACGCTGCGGGCGCCCATCCGGAACGTCTTCGACAGGCCGTGGATCTGGATGCCGGTGCCGCCGGCACCCTGATCGCTCAGGGTGCCGGCGTCGGTCGTCTCGGTCACGAGTGGTGCCCTTCGTGGAGGTGGATCAGGTGCCCGGCGGAACCGGGCGGTAGCCGCGGGAGGATCAGGCGGTGTAGTCGACGAGGTCGGGGTTCTCCTCGTAGACCTCGGCGAGGAGGGACATGTCGAACAGGTCGGAGGCCTCGATGTCGATGCCTGCTCCCGCGAGGGAGGCGACCGTCTCGGCCTGGAGGTCCTCCGAGATGGTGAACAGCCCGTTGGAGGCGGTGTCGTCCGAGACGACGAGCTCCTCGGCCTGGATCGTCGCGCCCTGCTTCGAGGCGGCCTCGTCGAGGCCCAGGTCCTTGCCGTAGGTCTCGATCGCGAGCATGGCGCCCGCCTCCGGGTCCTTGACCGCGTCGGTCCAGCCCTTGATCTCGGCGAGCAGGAACGCCTTGAGGGCGTCGCGCTTGTCGGAGATCGACTGGTCGGTGACGGTGAAGGTCTCGGCCACGAAGGGGAGGCCGTTGTCGGCGAAGGGCAGGTTGACGACCTCGTAGCCCTCGTTCGCGACGGTGATCGCCTCGTTGGTCAGGTAGGCGATGAAGCCGTCGACCGTGCCGTTGATGAGGACGGAGGGGTCGTACTCGACCGGCACGACGGTGAGGTCGGACTCGGAGAGGTCGTTCGCGGCGAGCAGCGCCTGGAACAGCGAGGTGTTGGACGCCTGGACGCCGATCTTCTTGCCCTTGAGGTCGGCGGGGGTGGCGATGTTGCCGGCGGTCGCGATCGAGAGGACCGTGAAGGGGTTCTTCTGGTAGGTCGCGCCGATGATCTTGAGCGGCGCCTCCTGCTGCGCGATCACGGTGCCGACCGAGACGGCGTCGCTCAGCGCGACATCGGCCGAACCGGAGAGCAGCTCGGCGGTGCCGGTCGAGGGACCTGCGGTGAGCGTGACGCTCGAGAAGCCGGCGTCGGTGTAGTAGCCCTTCGAGTCGGCGAAGAACTCGCCCGAGAACTCCTCGTTCTTGATCCAGGAGAGCTGGACCTTGAGGGTGCCGAGGTCGGCGCCGTCGGCGGAGCCGCCGGCCGAGGCGTCGGAGGAGCAGGAGGCGAGCACGGAGGCGCCGCCGATGGCGAGACCCGCCACGCCGGCCATGCGGAGAAGGCTGCGGCGATCGAAGTTCGGCGTGCGGAAGGGCGACAGGGTCAAGGGGACTCCTCGGGTAGGTGCGTCAGCGCTGCTGCGGTGATGCTGCTGTGATGCGGGTGCTGGAGTGCGGGTCGCGGATCGCGGTGCCCGTTCAGGCGCGCCAAGTCGCGCCGATCGGGTGCCTCGACGCTATCCTCGGGAGATTTCTCAGGTGTGTCCGCAGATTTCGCGGGTATTAAGGCTCTCACGGATCCGACAACCCGAACGCCGATCCGCCGCTCGCGACCGGCGGATCGGGTGAGACGCCTCTCAGTCGGCGGCGGGGCTCAGCCCAGGGCCTTGAACGTCAGCGCGTCGAGGGCGGCGGCGTCGCGCGGCACGAGGGCGAACCTCGTGAAGCCCGCGGCGGCGGCTCGGTCGAGCAGCGGAGTCAGGTTCTTCGACCGGCGCTCGAGCCGCACGCGGGAGCCCTGGGCGATCAGCTCCTGCTTCAGGGCCAGCAGCGTCTCGGGAGCCGCGTCGCGCTCGTGGACGAGGACCACCGCGTCCTGGCGCTCGTCGGCGGGCACGTCGATCAGCTCGACGATGCGCTCGAAGCCGATCGAGAAGCCGCAGGCGGGGACGTCCTGCCCGAGGAAACGGCCGATCATGCCGTCGTAACGGCCTCCTCCGCCGACCGAGGAGCCGCTGGAGGGGTGCGCGATCTCGAAGATCGTGCCCGTGTAGTAGCCCATGCCACGCACGAGGGTGGGGTCGAAGCGGAGGGAGATGCCGGCGGGCAGAGAGCGGAGCGACCGGGCGAGCGTCACGAGCGCGAGCACCGCCTCCTGGTCGATGCCCTCGGGCAGGACGCCGAGGATCGCCGACTCCTCGAGCGGGACTCCCCCGGCGGCCACCGCCTCCTCGATGCGGGCGAGGTAGCCGCCGAGGACCGCGGCCGCGTCCGCACCGTCGGCCTCGAGCTCGCCGACGACTCCGGAGGCGCCGATCTTGTCGAGCTTGTCGATCGAGATGAGGGCCGGAGCGAAGCGCTCGGGGGCGAACCCGCAGTACTCGAGGATCCCGGTGAGGATGCGCCGGTCGTTGATGCGGATCGTGCAGTCGCGCAGGCCCAGGGTGTCGAGCGCGGCGGCGGTCGCGGTGATCAGCTCGACCTCGGCCAGCTGCCCGGGCTCGCCGATGATGTCGATGTCGCACTGCACGAACTGGCGGTAGCGGCCCTTCTGCGGGCGCTCGGCCCGCCAGACCGGGGCGATCTGCACCGAGCGGAACACCGTCGGCAGCTCGGAGCGGTGCGTCGCGTAGAAGCGGGCGAGCGGCACCGTGAGGTCGAAGCGCAGTCCGAGGTCGGCGAGGGCGGAGGCGTCGTCGGCATCGGCGGCCGCCGCGAGGTCGTCGTGCGAGAGTCCGCGCCGCAGGACGCTGAACGCCAGCTTCTCGTTGTCGCCGCCGAGGCCGGAGTGCAGGCGCTCGAAGTCCTCGACGACCGGGGTCTCGATCTCGTCGAAGCCGTGCGCGGAGTAGACGCGGCGGATGACTCCGAGCGCGTGCTCGCGCTTCGCCTTGTCGGCGGGGAGGAAGTCGCGCATGCCGCGGGGCGGGGTGATCGGGGAGGCCATGCCTGCGATTCTTCCAGACCGCTGCGCGCCGACTCCCTGTCGGAGGGGTCGGCTAGGCTCGCGGCGCTCGCGCGGTCAGGGGTTCGCGGGGGCGGACGGGGAGGGTCCGATGGCTGTTCGGCAGACACACGAGGGGATCGTGGCGGAGGGGGTCTCGCGCGCGTTCGGCTCCGTCCACGCGGTGCGGGACGCGAGCTTCGAGGCGCGACCCGGCGAGGTGACCGCGCTGATCGGCCCGAACGGGGCCGGCAAGACGACGCTGATGCTCCTGCTGGCGACGCTGCTGCGCCCCGATGCCGGGGTGCTGCGGGTCGCGGGGCACGATCCCGTCGAGGATCCGGCTGCGGTGCGGGCGACCCTGGGCTGGATGCCGGACGTCCTGGGCTCGTGGGCGTCGCTCACGGCGCGGGCGACGCTGCGGACGACGGGGCTGCTCTACGGGCTCTCGCGCGACGACGCGGAGGCGCGGGCGCTGCAGCTGCTCGCCGACGTCGATCTCGGCGAGTTCGCCGACCGCCCGACCCGCGTGCTGTCGCGCGGGCAGAAGCAGCGGCTGAGCCTCGCCCGCGCTCTCGTGCACGACCCGTCGGTGCTCGTGCTCGACGAGCCGGCGTCCGGGCTCGATCCCGGCGCGCGGATCGCGCTGCGCGACCTCGTCCTCCGGCTCGCCGACGAGGGGCGCACCGTGCTGGTGTCGAGCCACGTGCTCGCCGAGCTCGACGAGATGGCGACGGCGGCGGTCTACCTCGACGCCGGAGCGACGGCCACGAGCGAGGCGGTCGCCCGGGCGGCCCGGTCGCTCCGCGCCTGGCGGATCGACGCGGTCTCGCCGCGCGGGGCCGAGCTGGCCGCCTCCGTCGAGCAGCTGACGGGAGTGGAGGTGCAGATCGAGCGCGACGCCGTGCTCGTGCCGGTCGTCGACGACGCGGCCGCCGCGCTCCTGCTCGGCCGGCTGGTCGCCGCCGGAGTCGCGGTGAGCCGCTTCGCCCCGGCCGTCGGGGAGCTCGAGCACACGTTCTCGGATCTGACGCGATCCACGAGCCCGGAGGAGGGGCGATGAGCGCCACGACCGCCCGCCCGCTGCCGTTCCTGCGCGGGGTGCGGATCGTCCTGGGGCTCGAGCTCGCGCAGCGGGTGCGCGGCACCTCGTCGTTCGTGCTGCTCGCGCTGTTCTTCGTGCTCGTCGGCGCCGTGACCGCGCTGCTGATCGTCGCGACCGGGGTGCTGACCGGCAGCGGGGCGAGCGTCGGCGGCTGGATCTACTCGATCCTGATGTACTTCGTGCTGCTGCTCGGCAGCCTGGTGACTCCCGCGCTCTCGGGCACGGCGATCAACGGCGACCGCGATGCCGGCACGCTCGCCACGACGCAGGTGACGCTCGTCACCACGGGGCAGCTGGTGATCGGCAAGCTCGTCTCGGCGTGGCTCGTCGCGCTGGCCTTCCTCGCGAGCACGGTGCCGTTCCTCCTGATCGCGGTGCTGGTCGGCGGGGTGTCGCCCGTCTCGGCCGTGGTGTCGGTGCTCGTCCTCTCGGTGCAGCTGGGGGTCGTCGCAGCGATCGGCGTGGGGCTGAGCGGGATCCTCGACCGGCCGCTGATGTCGGTGGTCACGACCTACCTGGTCGTGGCGGCCCTGAGCGTCGGGTCGCTGATCTCGTTCGGGCTGCTGACCGCGGTGACCACGACGACCCAGCGGACCGTGTTCCTCGGGGCGACGGTGGGTGACGAGGGCTACTGCGGGCAGGACTACGAGACGCAGGTCGCCCGGCCGGACCGGTACTGGGGTCTGCTCGCCGTGAACCCGTTCGTCGTCCTGGCCGACGCCGTTCCCGCCGAGTTCGGCGAGTACGGGGAGCCGGAGGACCTCTTCGGGGGGATCTCGCTCCTCGTGCGCCAGGCGCAGGTCGCGCCGCAGGACGTCGTCGAGATCGACTGCAGCGACTACTCCTCCTCCCAGACGCTCACTCCCGCCGAGGTGTTCGACGAGACGCTGCCGTCGTGGTTCGTCGGGCTGGCGCTGCAGGTGGTGCTGGCGGTCGCGCTGATCCTCCGCGCGATCCGGCGCACGGCGACGCCGGCCGCGCGCCTGCCCCGCGGGCGGCGGGTCGCCTGAGCACTGCGCAACGTCAGCTGAGAAGCCGGCTCACGCACGATCGCGCGCGAGGACCCCGCTCAGCTGACGTCGTGCGCGATCACTCCTCGCGGCGCTCCTGCTCGACCGCGCGGATCTCGTCCTGCAGGTCGCGGACGGCGGTGCGGAGGGCGCGCTCGGCGTCGAGTCCGCGGGCGCGGGAGGAGGCCACGATCGCCAGCAGGAGCGGACCGAGGTCGTCCTCGGAGTCGATCGGGAGCGGCCCCTCCCCCGCGTCGACGATGCCGAGGGTCGTGGCCTTGCCGATCACCTTGTCGGCCAGGGCGAGGGCGGGCATGCCCTGCGGGATCCCGTCGAGGACGCTCGTGCGGTGCGGCTTCTCGACCTTCTTCAGCTCGTCCCAGACGGCGATGACGTCGTCGGCGGTCTCGGCGGTCGCGTCGCCGAAGACGTGCGGGTGGCGGCCGATCATCTTGGCGTTCATGTGCGCGGCGACGTCCTCGATGGTGAACGGCTCCGGGCCGTCGGCGGCGAGATCGGCGTGGAACAGCACCTGGTAGAGCACGTCGCCGAGCTCCTCGACGAGATCGGCGCGGTCGCCCGCCTCGATCGCGTCGACCAGCTCGTGCGACTCCTCGATCAGGTAGCGCACGAGCGACTCGTGGGTCTGCTCGGCGTCCCACGGGCAGCCGCCCGGAGCGCGGAGGACGTGGACGGTGCGGATGAGCTCGTCGAGCCGGGGGTGGGCGGTCACCGGGACATCCTCGCATCCGCTCCTCGGAGGCCGGTCAGGCGCTCGCGAGGCGGTGACGGGCGACCAGGAGGCAGACGAGGGCGACGAGCGGAGCCGACGCGAGGAGCGCCGGCGCGGCGACGACCGCGACGGCCGCTCCCGCGCTGACGAGGGGCGCGGCGAGGTTCCAGAGCAGCACGGCCGCACCGGCTCCGTCGCCGATCGGCAGCGGGATCGGCGAGAGGAGCGCCGGCGGCAGGGCGCCGCGGGTGGCGTCCATCGCCCGGGCGGCGACGGCGACGAGCGCCACCGCGGCTGCGGGAGCGAGCGCGCCCGCCGGGAGGAGGAGCGCGCCCGCCGTCATCAGGGCGACCGCCAGCACGAGCGGCAGCACTCCGTGCAGCAGGAGCAGCTCGAACGGAGGCGGCGCGACGAACGCGGCCTGCCCCGCGGTCTCGGCGGCGTGGCGGAAGCCGTCGCTCCACACTCCGGCGCCGAGATAGGCGAGGACGCCGGCGGCGGCGGCCGGGATCGCGAGGAGCGAGGGCGGAGCGACGGCCGCGAGGGCCACCGCGACTCCAGCGGCGACGAGGGCGAGGCCCGCCGCGGCGGAGCGGCCGGGCGTGCGCAGGGCGCCGACGGCGTCGCGGATCGGCACCGTCACCGGGAACGGGCCGACCCGGACCGCGTGAACCCTCCGGTTGCGGTGCGGGAGCGAGCGGTAGCCCGAGAGGGCGTCCGCGACGTCGCCGGTGGCGGCGCCGGCCACGGCGGACCGCCAGCGCTGCGACTGCGCCAGGAGCGACGGACCGGACGCCGAGTCGAGCAGCCTCGGCGCGAAGGGCGTGACGAGCACCGCGAGCGCGACGAGGGCGAGAGCCGCCGACGGCGCGCCCGCGACGGCGAGGGCGACGAGGCCGCCGGGGGTGAACGGCGCGATCACCGGGAGCACGGCGACGAGCAGCACGGGGAGGGCGAGCAGGGCGGCGAGCGCCGCCGACCGTGACGGAGGGAGGCACTGACCGGCCAGAGCGGCGACCGTGAGGAGGACGCCGACGGCGGCACCGGCCGTCAGCGCCGGGCCGAGGTCCGAACCGGACGCCAGCGCCAGTGCCGCGGCGGCGAGGCTGCCCGCTCCCGCGGCCACGGCCCCCGAGACGACCACCGCGCGCCGCAGGACGTGCCAGCGCCGCGCCGCCGAGGCGAGGAGCAGCGCCGTCGGGTGGGGCTCGTCGACGGCCGGTCCCCGGGCGCGCCCGAGCAGGACGGCGGCCGGCAGCGTGAGGGAGAGGAGCGGGGCGAGGTCGACCGCCGCGACGGCTCGGCCGACCGCCGGGTCGACGAGGGCGATCGCGACCGCCCGTGCCGTCGGCAGGACGACGACGAGCAGGAGCATGGCGGCCAGGTAGCCGGAGTAGGCCCCCGCGCGACGGCGGCCGGCCCGCGAGCGGTGGGCCGAGCGGACGGCGGCGATCGTCACGACGCTCCCAGCCGGAGGACGCGGGTGGCGAGGCCCTCGGTGATCACGGGGCTGTGGGTCGCGACGACGACGGCCCGCCCCGCCACCGCCTCCCGGAGCACCTCGACGACGAGCGGCACCCGATCGGCGTCGAGCCGCTGCTCGGGCTCGTCGAGCAGCAGCACGTCGGAGGGGCGGGCGAGCACCAGCGCGAGCGAGAACGACTGCCGCTGGCCGGAGGAGAGCTCGTGCGGGAAGCGGCGGGCGAGCGGGGCGAGGTCGAGGGCGGCGAGGGCGGCGACGGCCTGCTCGCGCGCCTCCGGGACCCTCGCGCCCCACGACACGGCGACCATCGCGAGGTGCTCCTCGAGGGTCAGGTCGCGCTCGAGCGGAGGCGTCTGCACCAGCGCCGCGACCGTGCGGCGGTGCGCGGCGCTGCGCTCGTCGGCGGGGCGCCCGGCGATCAGCGCGGTGCCCGCACTCGGGGCGACGAGCCCGGCGATCACCCGGAGCAGCGTCGTCTTGCCGCTGCCGTTCGCCCCCGTCACGGCGACGACCTCGCCCGGCTCGACCCGCAGCGAGACCGGGGCGAGCAGGACGCTCTCGGCAGTCCGCACCTCGACCTCCCGGAGGTCGATCGGCGGAGCGCCGGCGGGCGGGACCGGAGCCGGACGGCGGGCGGCGAGGAGCGGGGGCATGTCCACCATCCTCGGCCACGTCCGCGGTCGCGGCACCACCGGTGCTCGCGCGGCGGGCGACACCCGTCGGTCATCGGCGCGTAACACGGCAGCGCTAGCGTGTCGGCGGGTGCGCCGTGCGCCCAGGAACAGGATCACCGTGCCCGACACCATTTCTTCCGAGCGGGGCGCACCCCCGAGTGCCGAACTGCACATCCACATCGAGGGCACCATCGAGCCCGAGCACATCGTCGAGATGGCGCGCCGCAACGGCGTCTCGCTGCCGACGGAGGACCTCGAGGCCCTGCGCGCGCGCTACTCCTTCACCGATCTGGGCTCGTTCCTCGATCTGCACTACTCGAACCTCACCGTGCTCAAGACGGAGCGCGACTTCTTCGAGCTCGCCACCGGCTACCTCGATCGCGCGAAGCTCGCCAACGTGCGCCGGGCCGAGATCTTCTTCGATCCGCAGACGCACCTCGGCAACGGGACGGCGCTCGAGGTCGTGATGGCCGGGCTCACCCGCGCACTCGGGCGGAGCGAGGAGACCCACGGGATCTCGACCGACCTCATCATGTGCTTCCTGCGCGACCTCGGAGCCGAGGCCGCCGACGAGATGCTGACCGCGATCCTCCCCTACCGCGAGCACATCATCGGAGTCGGGCTCGACTCGAACGAGGTCGGCTTCGGCCCGGAGCTGTTCGTCGACGTGTACGCGCGCGCCGCGGCGGAGGGGCTGCACCTGGTCGCGCACGCCGGCGAGGAGGGCGGGCCCGAGACGGTCGCCCAGACGCTCGAGCTGCTCAAGGTCGAGCGGATCGACCACGGGATCCGGGCGATGGAGGATCCGGCGGTCGTGACGATGCTCCGCGTCGAGGGGATCCCCGTGACGGTGTGCCCGCTCTCGAACGTCGCGCTCCGCGCCGTCGACACGATGAAGGACCACCCGCTGCCCGCGATGCTCGAGGCCGGGCTGATCGCGACGGTGTCGAGCGACGACCCGCCGTACTTCGGCGGCTACGTCGACGCGAACTACCGCGCTCTGGTCGAGGAGCTCGGGATGGACGACGCTCAGCTCGAGACGCTCGCGCTGAACTCGTTCGACGCGGCGTTCATCTCGGAGACCGACCGCGACCGCTGGAAGGCGGAGGTGCGGGCGCACTTCGGGCACTGAGGGCCCTCGGGCACCACTCCCGTGGGCCTGCGTCGACGCGGCGCAGGCCCACCGGAGCGATCAGGCGTCGGGGGTGCGGTCCTCGAGGTCGGGCTCGGCGCGGGCGATGTCGGCGACCTCCTCCTCGGGGCGCGGGGCGATCGTCTCGTCGACCTCGATCTCCGGGATGCTCGGCTCGTCGGGCGCGGGGACGTGCGGTGCGGGGGTCTCGTCGGGAGTCGGCATGGCTGGTCCTTCGGTCGGCGGTCCGCTCAGAGTAGGCCCGCACCGCCCCCGAGCGGGCTCCGCGCGATCAGCTCGCGACCGTGGCCGGCTCCGGGAACAGCGCGTCGAGGAGCGTGCGCACCCACTCGATCAGCGCGCGATCGCCCAGCGGCGCGCCGTCGATCACGGGCATCGGCACGACGACCGCGTTGGCCTGCTGGAGGTACTTCGCGCTCGGGTACATCCGGCGCAGGCGCACCTGGATCGAGTCGGCGAGGTGCGCCGGGGCGACCCGCACGTTGGAGCCCATCGCGACGACGTCGCTGAGCCCGGCGGCCTGCGCGCGCATGCGGAGGCGCGACACCAGGATCAGGTTCTCCACCGCCTCCGGGAGCTCGCCGTAGCGGTCGGTGAGCTCCTCGACCACGAGGTCGACGCTGCCCTCCTTCGCGTTCGGCGAGGTCGCGGCCGACAGCTTCTGGTACGCCTCGAGGCGCAGCCGCTCGCTGTCGACGTACTCCTCCGGGATCCGCGCGTCGACCGGCAGCTCGAGCCGGAGCTCCGTCTGCCCCTCCGCCACATCGCCGCGGAACGTGTCGACGGCCTCGCCGATCATCCGCAGGTAGAGGTCGAAGCCGACGCCCTGGATGTGACCCGACTGCTCGCCGCCGAGCAGGTTGCCGGCTCCGCGGATCTCGAGGTCCTTCAGCGCGATCTGCATGCCGCCGCCGAGATCGGAGTTGGCGGCGAGCGTCTGCAGGCGGTCGTGCGCCGTCTCGCTGAGCGGCTTCATCTCGTCGTAGAGCAGGTAGGCGTAGGCGCGCTCGCGCCCGCGACCGACCCGGCCGCGAAGCTGGTGCAGCTGCGAGAGGCCGTACTTGTCGGCGCGGTCGACGATCAGGGTGTTCGCGTTGGGGATGTCGAGTCCGGTCTCGACGATCGTCGTCGAGACGAGCACGTCGAACTTGCGCTCCCAGAAGTCGACGATGATGCGCTCGAGCTGCGCCTCGCTGAGCTTGCCGTGCGCGACCGCGATGCGCGCCTCCGGAACCAGCTCGGCCAGCTGCGAGGCGACCCGGTTGATCGTCGAGACGCGGTTGTGCACGAAGAACACCTGGCCCTCGCGCAGCAGCTCGCGGCGGATCGCGGCCGAGATCTGCTTCTCGGAGTACGGGCCGACGAAGGTGAGGATCGGGTGGCGCTCCTCGGGCGGCGTGGCCAGCGTCGACATCTCGCGGATGCCCGTGACCGCCATCTCGAGCGTGCGCGGGATCGGCGTCGCGCTCATCGAGAGGATGTCGACGTCCTTCTTCAGCGCCTTCAGCTTCTCCTTGTGCTCGACGCCGAAGCGCTGCTCCTCGTCGATCACGAGCAGGCCGAGGTCCTTGAAGACGATGCTGTCCGAGAGGAGGCGGTGCGTCGCGATGACCATGTCGACCGTGCCGTCGGCGAGGCCGTCGATCGTCTCCTTCGACTCCTTCGCGCTCTGGAAGCGGCTCAGCGCGCGCAGATGCACCGGGAACCCGGCGAAGCGCTCCTGGAACGTCTCGAGGTGCTGACGCACGAGCAGGGTCGTGGGCACGAGCATCGCGACCTGCTTGCCGTCCTGGATCGCCTTGAAGGCGGCGCGGACGGCGACCTCGGTCTTGCCGAAGCCGACGTCGCCCGAGAGGAGGCGGTCCATCGGGATCGGCCGCTCCATGTCGGCCTTCACCTCGTCGATCACCGTGAGCTGGTCGGGGGTCTCGGCGAACGGGAACGCCTCTTCGAGCTCGCGCTGCCACGGGGTGTCCGGCGGGAACGCGTGCCCGCGCGACGCCATCCGAGCGGAGTAGAGCTTCACGAGCTCGACGGCGATGTCGCGGACCGCGCGGCGCGCCTTGCTCTTGGCCTGCGCCCAGTCGCTGCCGCCCATCTTGCTGAGGGCCGGCGCCTCGCCTCCGACGTAGCGGGAGAGGAGGTCGAGCTGGTCGGTGGGGACGAGGAGCTTGTCGCCCGGGAAGCCGCGCTTGCTGGGCGCGTACTCGAGCACGAGGTACTCGCGGCGCGTCTTGACGGCGTTGCGCCCGCCGCTGGACACCTCGCGCTGCGAGAGCTCGACGAACCTGCCGATGCCGTGCGTGGCGTGCACGACGTGGTCGCCGGGCGTGAGCTGCAGCGGATCGACGACGTTCTTGCGCCGCGACGCGAGCTTCTTGACGGCGCGCGAGTCGTAGCCGACCGTGCGGCCGTAGAACTCGGTGTCCGTGAGCAGGGCGAGCTTCGCCTCCGCGACCTCGAAGCCGTGATCGACCGACGCCTGCAGCACGTAGGCGAGACCGGAGTCGAGCGTGCCGGGCAGGTCGGCGACGATGCGGGCGGCGACCTCGTGCTCGGCGAGCACCTGATCGGTGCGCTCGACGGTGCCGGGTCCCGGCGCGGTGAGGACGACGGTCCAGCCGTCGGCGAGGCGGGCGCGGACGTGCGCGAGCGCGCCCTCGACGTTGCCGCCGAAGCCGGGCACGGGCTCGCCCTCGACGCGGACGGCGAGGATCTCGTCGATCCCCAGATCCTCCGGGAGCACCTCGGCCTCGCCCGCGGCCGGCCCCTGGCGGAACGTGCTCATGGTCCACCACGGGTGGTCGGGGGCCGCGGCGCCGGGGGCGCTGAACTTCACGGCGTCGCGCAGGGCGCCGAGTGAGATGAACTCGCCCGAGGCGAGGTCGATCGGAGCCTCGGCGCCGGCGGTCGCGGCGCTCCACGCGGCCTGCAGGAACTCCCGGTTCGTCTCGGCGAGGCTGATGGCGCGGGTCGCGACGCGCTCGGGGGCGAGGACGGCGACCGCCGCCCCCTCGGGGAGGTAGTGCGAGATCGGGACGAGGCGCTCGAGGAGCGCGGGCGCGAGCGACTCCATGCCCTCGACCGGGATGCCCTCGGCGATCTTCGCGAGCAGGCCCGAGAGGCTCGGGAACTCGTGCAGCATCTCGCGAGCGCGCTGGCGGACGGCGGGCACGAGCAGCAGCTCGCGGCTCGGCGGCAGGACGACGGAGTCGGACTCCCCCGGCAGCGAGCGCTGGTCGGCGACCGAGAAGCCCCGGATCGAGTCGACCTCGTCACCGAAGAAGTCGACGCGGCTCGGGTGCTCGGCGACCGCCGGGAACACGTCGAGGATGCCGCCGCGGACGGCGAACTCGCCCCGCCGGGTCACCATGTCGACGCGCGCGTACGCGAGATCGACCAGCTCGGCGGCGATCCGGCCGAGATCGTAGCCGCGGGTGCCCTTGACCAGGCGGATCGGCTCGATGTCGGCGAGATTGTCGGCGACCGGCTGCAGGGCGGCGCGCACGGAGGCGACGACCACCAGCGGGCGCTCCCCCGTCCACTGCTTCATCCGGCGCAGGGCGTCGAGCCGGCGCCCCACGATCTCGGCGCTCGGGCTGAGCCGCTCGTGCGGCAGCGTCTCCCACGCGGGGAACTCGACCACCTCGGCCTCGGGCAGCACGCAGCCGAGGGAGGCGCGGATGTTCTCGGAGTCGCGGCCCGTCGCGGTCACGACCAGGGCGGCCTGTGGGCGCCCGGCCTCGGCCCGCCGCTCGAGGAGGCCTGCGAGCAGCGGCACGCGGAGCCCGTCGGCCACGGAGAAATCGGCATCGCGCACCGAGTACGCGAGAGCGTCGTCGAACGTGGAGGCGCGCGCAAGCGCCGAGATGATCTCGTTGAGGGGCACGGTGCGATGGTACTGCGGACCTCTGATATTGCTTCTGCGGACCAGCTGCGCTGGTCCGTCTGCGCCGGTCCCCGCCCGGCGCAGCGCAGTCGGCTCGAGCGCGTGGTGCGTTCCGCAGAGCGGGGTGCGTCGGCTGCTCCGAATCGCTCGGCACGCGATTCGGAGTCGCGCCTCTGCCTGTCGTCCGCGCCGGTCCCCGCCCGGCGCAGCGCAGTCGGCTCGAGCGCGTGGTGCGTTCCGCAGAGCGGGGTGCGTCGGCTGCTCCGAATCGCTTGGCACGCGATTCGGAGTCGCGCCTCTGCCTGTCGTCCGCGCCGGTCCCCGCCCGGCGCAGCGCAGTCGGCTCGAGCGCGTGGTGCGTTCCGCAGAGCGGGGTGCGTCGGCTGCTCCGAATCGCTCGGCACGCGATTCCGACCCCGCCTCTCGGTGGGCCGGTCGGGTTGCAGCCTCACGTGCGGAGTCGGCTCGGAGGCGGACGACGTCGTTTCCGTGGTGGGGAAAGGACGGGGCCCGTTCCCCCACCCGCTGGTCGAGTAGCCCCGCAGGGGCGTATCGAGACCGACCGACTTCAGCACGGATACCGTCCGACCCCGCCCTGCGGAGCTGGTGGATCTCGGTACACCCGCTCCGCGGGCTACTCGATCAGCGAGGGACGGAGTGACCGCCCGCGCAGGGTGACTCGTCCGAGGACGCACGGGTCAGGCGGGTGGCACGGGCCAGAGGGGGCGGCAGCGGGCGGAGGCCTCGAGCAGGGGCGCGACCTCGAGGGAGGTGACCGTCTCCTCGACACCGCGGGCAGGCCACTCGACGGCGACGCGGAGGGTCGGGAGGGGCGGCAGGGGCCAGAGCCAGACGTCGCGCGACCACGTGTCCATGAAGACGGAGGGTCGGCCGCCGCCCTCGAGGACGGGCCCCGCGATCCGGGTGTCGTGGATGTCCTCGGCCCCGGCCCACGGCGACTCGTCCTGGGTCGTGACGGTGCGGCCGTCGGCGAACGCGACTCCCCAGCGCAGGCCGTCGGGGGCGAAGCGCTCGTCCAGCTGCCCCCGGCCGTGCGCGCGCTCGAGGTACTCGACGACGCGCTGCCGGGCGCGGCGACCAGTGTCGGCGACGCGCACGGTCAGCCGCAGCAGCACGCCCTCATCGAAGCAGCGCGCGGACTCGAGCGCGACGACGGTCGTGGCGGAGCGGCCGAGCTCGTGGTCGAGGAGCTTGATCCCCGGTGCGCGGTGCCAGGGCGGGCCGATCCAGGCGGGCATGTCGAACGCGGGAAGGTGATCGTCCTCGTCGTACGGACGCGGCTCGACCTCCCGGAAGAACGACTCGCTCATCCCGACCCCCTCGATCTCCGGCCACGGTACCGACCTCGACCGGCGCAGGCGATCCCGGCGCGCGAGAACGCTTCCTCTCCCGGACGGGTGAAGCGGGATGTGCAGCCACGGCCCGAGGAAGAGGCGCGACTCCGAATCGCGTGCGAAGCGATTCGGAGCAGCCGACGCGACCCGCCCTGCGGAACGCACACCGCGACCGGGCCGACTGCGCTGCGCTGCGCTGGGACCGGCGCAGACGGGGAGCGCTCCGCGCTCCCCGCAGTCACGCCGTGTGGAACTTCAGCTGCGCGGCGGCGATTCCCGACTCGGCGATCAGCTCGACCGCGTCCGCCGCGTCGGCGACGAGGATCGGCAGCGTGTCGCGCTCGGGGCCGGCGAAGTCCTTCAGGACGAAGTCGGCGGCGCTCTGGCGGCCGGGTGGGCGGCCGATGCCCACGCGCACGCGGAGGAAGTCGGCTCCGCCGGTCGACGCGAGGATGTCGCGGATGCCGTTGTGCCCGCCGTGCCCGCCGCCCTGCTTGAGCCGGAGGGTGTCGAAGGGGATGTCGAGCTCGTCGTGGACGACGATCAGGCGCGCGGGCTCGAGCGAGTAGAAGTCGAGCAGCTGCGCCGTCGGTCCGCCCGAGAGGTTCATGAAGCTGTTCGGCTTGCCCAGCACCAGCTTCGGACCACCGGGGCGGAGGAAGCCCTCGGCGACCACGGCGTTCGCGCGGTTGTGCCGCCGGAACGAGCCGCCGATCCGCGTCGCGAGCTCGTCGAGCACCATCTGGCCGACGTTGTGCCGGTTGCGGGCGTACTGCGCGCCCGGATTGCCCAGACCGACGACCAGCCAGGTGTCACCCATGTCGTTCCTCTCGTGAGCAGAGCTCTCGTGGTGGCGCCCGGAGCCCGGACGCGGAACGGGCCCGCTCGCGATCGCGGCGGGCCCGTCCGGGTGTGAGTGCTGGAGACTACTCGGCGGTCTCGGCGACGACGTCGCCGGTGGCGGGCGCCTCGTCCTCGCCCTCGCCCAGGTCCTGCTCGACCTCGGCGGTCACGTTGACCACGAGCGCGTCGGGGTCGGTGAGCAGCGTCGCGTTGTCGAGGAGCTCGATGTCCTTCGCGAGGATCTGGGTCCCCTCCTCGAGGCCCTCGACCGAGACCACGATGTTCTGCGGGATCTTGGTGGCGTCGACCTCGAGCGAGAGGGTGTTCGCCTCGAGCGAGACGAGGGTGCCGGGGGCGGCGTCTCCCTCGACGTGCACGGGGATGTCGACGGTGACCTTCTCGCCGAGCTGGATGACGACCAGGTCGATGTGCTCGATGATCTGGCGCACCGGGTCGCGCTGGATGTCCTTGACCAGGGTGGTCTGCGCGACGCCGTCGATGTCGAGCTCGAGGATCGCGTTCGCCTTGCGGGTCAGCAGGAGGATCTGGTGACCGGGCAGCGTGACGTGCTGCGGCTCGGTGCCGTGGCCGTAGAGGACGGCGGGGATCTTGTTCTGGGCGCGGATCTTGCGGGCCGCTCCCTTGCCGAACGAGGTGCGGACCTCGACGACGACCTTGTTGGTCAGTTCAGCCATGATGTTCTCCTCGACGGCGCAGCGCGCCGCCTGATCGGGTCGTGGCCGACGGCCACGGACGGGGTTTCGACTCGAACGCATGTCAGCGTGAGGAAAAGTCCGGGGCGACCCTCTCGGGGCGCTTCGCCTGCTTCCACCGCGTCGATCACGGATGCACTCGCGCATCCCTCGCCGAAGTTCAGCTGCCGACACTACCGTCGATCGCCTCCCGCCGCCAGCTCGGGCCGCGCACCCAGCCGGCCTGGCTAGCGTGCGGGCATGACGACTGACGACTTCGGCTCGTACGTGGAGAAGAACGGCTTCCACCGCGACACCAACTACATCCCCACGCGCATCACCGCCGACGGCCGCGACGGCTTCCCGGTGGAGGCGGGCCGGTACCGGCTCGTGGTCTCGCGCGCCTGCCCCTGGGCGAACCGCGCCGTGATCGTGCGCCGCCTGCTCGGACTCGAGGACGCCCTCTCGATGGGCATCTGCGGGCCCACGCACGACAAGCGCAGCTGGACCTTCGACCTCGATCCCGGCGGAGTGGATCCGGTGCTCGGGATCCCCCGCCTGCAGGACGCGTTCCTCAAGCGGTTCCCCGACTACCCGCGCGGCATCACCGTGCCGGCGATCGTCGACATCCCGACCGGCGAGGTCGTCACCAACGACTACCCGGTGATGACGCTCGACTTCTCGACGGAGTGGACCGCGTTCCATCGCGACGGTGCACCGGACCTCTACCCCGAGGAGCACCGCGACGAGATCGACGAGGTGGCCGAGCTGGTCTTCCACGACGTGAACAACGGCGTCTACAAGTGCGGCTTCGCCGGCTCGCAGAAGTCGTACGAGCGGGCCTACGACCGCCTCTGGGCCCGGCTCGACTGGCTCGAGGAGCGCCTGTCGACCCGGCGCTACCTGGTCGGCGACACGATCACCGAGGCCGATGTGCGACTCTTCACGACCCTCGCGCGCTTCGACGCCGTCTACTACAGCCACTTCAAGGCGAACCGGAACCTGCTCTCGGCGATGCCCGCGCTCTGGGGCTACGCGCGCGACCTCTTCGCGACTCCGGGTTTCGGCGACACCATCGACTTCACCCACATCAAGTCGCACTACTACGAGGTGCAGCGCGACATCAATCCGACCGGGGTGGTGCCCAAGGGCCCCGACCTGTCGGGCTGGCTCGTGCCCTCGGGCCGCGAGGAGCTGGGCGGGCGCCCGTTCGGCGACGGCACTCCTCCGCCGCCCCCGATCCCCTCGGAGCGCGTGCCCGCCGGACACGGCGCCTGACGCCGAGGGAACCCCGGACCGTCGAGGCCGCCGCTCGAGGCGGGCTCCCTCGACGGTCCGGGGTTCCCTCAGCGCGCACAGCCGTGCGACCCGCTCGCGACGGACGTGCGGGCTCCGCGGCGGACCCCGGCGATACCCTGAATCCGACCCTGAACGCGTACGTCGAGGAGAACCGTGTCTGACAAGCCCACCGCCACCGCCAACATCGGAGTCGTCGGTCTGGCGGTGATGGGCTCGAACCTCGCCCGCAACCTCGCCAGCCGCGAGGGCAACACCGTCGCCGTCTTCAACCGCTCCTACGGCCGCACCGAGACGCTGATCACCGAGCACCCCGAGGCCGGCTTCGTCGCCTCGGAGACGATCGAGGACTTCGCCGCGTCGCTGCAGACCCCGCGCACCGCGATCATCATGGTGCAGGCCGGCCGCGGCACCGACGCCGTGATCGAGCAGCTCACGAAGGTGTTCGAGCCCGGCGACATCATCGTCGACGGAGGCAACGCCCTCTTCACCGACACCATCCGTCGCGAGAAGGCGGTCCGCGAGACCGGCATCCACTTCGTCGGCACCGGCATCTCGGGCGGCGAGGAGGGCGCGCTCAAGGGCCCCTCGATCATGCCCGGCGGCTCCGTCGAGTCGTACAAGACCCTCGGCCCGATCCTCTCGTCGATCGCCGCCGTCGCCGAGGGCGAGCCCTGCGTCACCCACATCGGCACCGACGGTGCCGGCCACTTCGTCAAGATGATCCACAACGGCATCGAGTACGCCGACATGCAGCTCATCGCCGAGGCCTACGACCTGCTGCGCACGGTCGGCGGCCACGAGCCCGCTGCCATCGCCGAGGTCTTCGACGCCTGGAACAAGGGCGACCTCGAGTCGTACCTGATCGAGATCACCGCCGAGGTCCTCCGCCAGGTCGACGCCGACACCGGCAACCCCTTCATCGACGTCGTGCTCGACCAGGCCGGCTCGAAGGGCACCGGGGTGTGGACCGTGCAGAACGCGCTCGACCTGGGCGTGCCCGTCGGCGGCATCGCCGAGGCCGTGTTCGCCCGCGCCGTCTCGTCGAAGCCCGAGCAGCGCGCCGCGGTGCAGAAGCGCGTCACCTCGCGCCCGACCCCGGTCGCCCTCTACGACGGCTTCGAGGACGACGTCCGTGCGGCCCTCTACGCCTCGAAGGTCGTCGCCTACTCGCAGGGCTTCGACGCGATCATCGCCGGCGCCGAGAAGTACGGCTGGGAGATCGACAAGGGCGCCGTCGCCAAGATCTGGCGCGCGGGCTGCATCATCCGCGCCCAGTTCCTCAACCGGATCGTCGACGCGTACGCCGAGGACGCGGGCATCACCACGCTCCTCGAGGACCCGTACTTCGCCGAAGCCGTCGCGAACGGCGAGGCGGCCTGGCGCCGTATCGTCTCGACCGCCGCGCTCTCGGGCGTCCCGATCCCCGGTTTCGGTGCGGCGCTGTCGTACTACGACTCGCTCGCCTCGAAGCGACTCCCCGCCGCGCTCGTGCAGGGCCAGCGCGACTTCTTCGGCGCGCACACCTACCAGCGCGTCGACAAGGAGGGCACCTTCCACACGCTGTGGTCGGGCGACCGCACCGAGGTCGAGCAGGACCCCTCGACCCACTAGCCGCCACCGACGACGAAGGCGCCCCCGCACGCAGGTGCGGGGGCGCCTTCGTCGTCCGGGTCAGTGCAGCCAGACCGTGGTGTCCGGAGGCAGCACGCCGTCGACCGGTCCGCTCGCCAGCAGGATCTCCCCCGCGGGCAGGGCGGCGTCGGTCCCGCCGAGGTTGGTCACCGAGCGCCAGCCGTTCGGGCGCGCGAAGTCCAGCACGCCCTCCTCGCTGTCGCGCCACTCCAGCTGCTCCTCGGTCTGCAGCGCGTGCCGCAGGGCGAGCGCGCGGCGGTAGAGCGACAGGGTCGACTCCTCCCGCAGCTCCTCGGCCGCGACCGAGGCGTCGGCGAACCAGGCGGGCTGGGGCAGGTGGGCGCCGCCCGGCCCGAAGCCGAAGGACGTGCCCGTCGACTCCCACGGCAGCGGCACACGGCAGCCGTCGCGGCCGACGTCGCTGCCACCGCTGCGGAAGAACGTCGGGTCCTGGCGCTCGGCGTCGGGGATGCCGGCGACCTCGTGCAGGCCGAGCTCCTCGCCCTGGTAGAGGTACGCCGATCCCGGCAGCGCGAGCAGCAGGAGGGTGGCGGCGCGAGCGCGACGCAGTCCCTTCTCGCGGTCGAGGGCCGGCTCCTCGCCTCCGCTCAGCAGCCACTGCTTCGCGGGCGCCACCGGAGCGCCGCCCTGCGACGGCAGCCCGTAGCGGGTCGCGTGCCGGACCACGTCGTGGTTCGAGAGCACCCAGGTCGTCGACGAGCCCGACTCCGCGGCCAGCTCGAGGTTGAACGAGATCAGGCGGCGGAAGGTGTCGGCGTCGAGGTCGGCCTCGAGCAGGTCGAAGTTGAACGCCTGGCCGAGCCCCTCGGGGCTCGCGTAGCGGGCGCGCCGGGACGCGTCGACCCACGCCTCCGCCACCGCGGTGCGCGGCGGGTCGTACGAGTCGAAGAGGGCGCGCCACTCGGCGTACACCTCGTGCACCGCGTCGCGGTCCCAGAAGGGGTGGCTGCCGTCGAGGCGCTGCTCGACGAGGTCGGCGGAGGCGGCGAGCGGCTCCGTCAGGTCCTTCACCAGCGAGTGTGCGACGTCGATGCGGAACCCGTCGACGCCGCGGTCCGACCAGAAGCGGAGGGTCTCGAGGAAGTCGTCGCGGATCTCGCGGTTGTCCCAGTTCCAGTCGGGCTGCTCCTTCGCGAACAGGTGGAGGTACCACTGGCCGTCGCCGACCGCCTCCCACGCGGGTCCGCCGAAGACCGACTCCCAGTCGCTCGGCGGCAGCTCCCCCGACTCGCCGCGGCCGTCGCGGAACACGTAGCGCTCCCGCTCGGGCGATCCCTTCGGCGCGGCGAGCGCCTCCTGGAACCACGGGTGCAGATCGGAGGAGTGGTTCGGCACGATGTCGACGATCACGCGGATCCCGGCGTCGTGCAGCAGCGCCGTCATCTCGTCGAACTCGGCGAGCGTGCCGATCCGCGGGTCGACGTCGCGGTAGTCGGCCACGTCGTACCCGCCGTCGGCCAGCGCCGACGGATAGAACGGGCTGAGCCACACCGCGTCGATCCCGAGCTCCCGGAGGTAGGAGATGCGCTGGATGATCCCGGCCAGATCGCCGATCCCGTCCCCGTTCGCGTCCGCGAAGCTCCGCGGATAGATCTGGTACACCGCCGCCTGCCGCCACCACAGCGCGTCGTCCTTCGTCCCGCTCCTGCTGAGCACCGTCTCGGTCACGTGTTTCCTTCCGTTGATTCTCGTTCGTGTGGTTGGTCTTGTGGGGGGGCGGGCTCCTGAGGCCCGTCCTGAACCCGGTCGATCTCGATACGCCCGCCGCGCGGCCTCCTCGATCAGCAGGCGGCGCCCCGCTCCCCCCGCCGGCTCGCGCGCAGCGCGGCCTGCTCCCCCGCCCGCTCGCGCGCAGCGCGGCCCCCCCTCCCCGCCCGCTCGCGCGCAGCGCGGCCCCCCTCCCCCGCCGGCTCGCGCGCAGCGCGGCCTGCTCCCCCGCCCGGAGCCGAGCCCGCGGGTCTCGGGGTGGTCAGCTGCAAGGCGGAGGAGGGAGTCGTAGCGGAGCTACGGCGACCGACGACAACGCCGCAGATGGCCGCCCCGAGGCCCGCGAGCCTTACTTGATCGCGCCTTGCGTAACGCCGGACATGACCCAGCGTTGGGTGAAGAGGTAGACGATGATCGCCGGTGCCATCGCCATGAGGTAGGACGCGAAGGCCACGTTGTAGTCGTTGCTGAACTGCGTCTGGAAGATCTTCTGCAGCACGGGCAGCGTCTGCAGCGACGGGTCGGAGGTGATCAGCGACGGCATCATGAAGTCGTTCCAGGAGGCGAGGAAGGCGAAGATGCCGACGGTCGCGCTCATCGGGGCGAGCAGCGGGAACACCAGCCGCCAGAAGACCTGGTTCGTCGTCGCTCCGTCGAGGCGGGCGCTCTCCTCGAGCTCCTCCGGCAGCGAGCGGAGGAACGCGGTGAACAGCATCACGCTGAACGAGAGCTGGAACATCACGTGCAGGATCGCGACGCCGATCGGGTTGTCGAGGCCGACGAGGCCGGTGAGCGACACCTGCGAGAGCGCGAGCACCGGGAACGGCAGGAACATCGCCGCCAGCAGGTAGAAGAACGACCAGCGGTAGAAGCGCTTGCTCCAGTTGCGCGAGATGGCGAACGCGGCGAGGGCGCTGAGCACGATCGTGCCGCCGACCGTGATGGCCGAGACGAGGACCGAGATCGCGAAGCCGCGGGGGAAGTCGGTGAGGTTCCACGCCTGCACGAAGCCGTCGACCGAGAACGGCAGCGGGATCGAGAAGGCGTTGCCGTCGACCGCTTGCGCGGTGGTCTTGAACGCCATCGTGAGCGTGACCCACAGCGGGCCGATCACCGAGAGGGCGCAGATCGCGAGCACGAGCGTGAGGATCAGGCTCGAGCGCGTGCGTCGGGAGCCGCGGCGGGCGTCGGCGTCGACCGCCGCCCGGGTGCCGGGCAGGGACGGGGCGAGGGGGACCTGGCTGGTCATCAGAAGGCCGCCTTTCCGCGCGAGATGCGCAGTTGCACGAGCGCGATCACGAGCGCGATGAGGAAGAAGATCGTGGCGTTGGCCATCTGGTAGGCGTAGTCGCCGCTGGTGAAGCCCGTGAAGATCGTCATCGCGACGCTGCGGGTCGAGGTTCCGGGGCCGCCGTCGGTGAGGCCGACGATGATGTCGTACGAGTTGAGGAAGTTCTTGAAGCCGATCACGAGGTTGATCACGACGTAGCCCGCGACGAGCGGGAGCGTGATCGAGCGCAGCTGGCCCCAGCTGGAGGCGCCGTCGAGCGAGGCGGCCTCGTAGACGTCGCCGGGGATGGAGAGCACCCCGGCGATGTAGATCAGCAGCGCGGAGGGGACCGCCTGCCACGCGGTCACGATCACGATCGCGAGCCAGGCCAGGTTCGGGTCGGCGAGCATGCTGCTCGCGAGCGGGGTGAAGGCGATCGACTCGGCGAAGGCGGGCAGCGAGTTCGAGAAGAGGAAGTTGAAGACGAACGCGATGATGATGCCCGAGACGACCATCGGCAGCACGAACACCGCGCGGAGGGCCACCTTGCCGCGGATCTGCGAGGTGAGAGCGATCGCGAGCAGGAACGCGACGACGTTCACCGCCAGGACGGTGACCAGGGCGAGCAGGACCGTGAAGCCGTAGGAGGCGGCGATCGCCGGATCCGAGAACAGCGCCACGTAGTTCGTGAACCCGATGAAGGACCACTCGCCGAAGCCGATCGAGTCGGTGAAGCTGAAGAAGATGCCCATCAGCGCGGGCAGGGTGATCGCAAGCGTGAAGAGCACGAGCGCAGGGAGCAGGTACAGGAGGAAGGTCCTGTCCGTGCGCGGCCTGCGCCGGTGCGGGGCGGCCGGGCGGGGCGCCTCGGTGGGGCGCGCCTCCGCTCGGGTGGGTGTCGAGAGTGCCATGAGTGTCTCGTCTCTGAGAGGTTCTGGAAAGCGGGGAGGTTCTGGAAAGCGGGGAGGGTCAGGAGCGGAACGCGATGCGCGCCCAGTCGGCGTCGATGGTGCGCAGCGTCGACGCGGGGTCGGAGCCGAGCACGATGCCCTGGAGGTAGTTCTGCAGCGGGATGTTCTGCGGCACGAGCTGCGAGGCGCCGAGGCTGAAGGCGGCCCGGTCGTAGAACTCCTGCAGCTCGACCAGCGTCGGCTGGGTGACCGCGGGAGCGTCGGTCGTGACTCCGAACGCGTTGTTGTCGGCGTTGTAGGCGTCGATGATCTCCGGCTGCATCAGGAAGGCCAGGAACTCGCGCGCCGCCTCCTTCTTGTCGGAGGCCTCGGGGATCCAGAGCGCGAGGTCGACGTTGACCCGCACCCGGCGGTCGTCCGGGTCGTCGGTCATCGGCAGGGGGAACGCGCCGATCGAGAGGTCGGGCGCGGTCTTCGCGATCTCGCTGAGCGCCCACGGGCCCTGGAGGAGCATCGCGGCCTCGCCGTTCGAGAACGCCAGGTTGCCGTCGCCGTAGCCGCGGCTGGCCGCGTTGGGGTTCGAGTAGGCGGCGACCTGCAGCATCTGGTCGACCGGGGCGGCGAAGTCCTTCTCGAACGACACGGGCGAGGAGGCTCCGACGTCGGCTCCCTGCTCCTTCAGCTGCGTGAAGAAGGAGTCGAGGTCGACGGTGCCGCCGACGGAGTAGTCGAACAGGCCCTGCGCGACCGTCCACGGATCCTTGTAGGTGCTGTAGATCGGAGTGATGCCCGCGGCGGTGAGGGCGTCGCAGACCGCCAAAAACTCGGTCCAGGTCGTCGGCACCTCCAGGCCCTGCGCGGCGAAGATGTCGCGGTTGTAGAGCACCGCGGCCATCATCAGCGAGTACGGGAGCACGCTCGTGCGATCGGGGTAGGACGCCGTCTGCTCGATGAGCGGCTGGATCGCGGGGTTGATCCGCTTCGCCTCCGGCAGATCGGAGAGGTCGCTGAGCGCCCCACGCTCGACGAAGCGCGCCACCTCGAAGTTGTAGTTCAGGCAGCCGAGGTCCGGCGGGTTGCTCCGCACGAAGCCGGCCGAGAGGTTCGAGGAGAAGTCGTGCACCACGCGGATCCGCGACTGCGACGCGTGGAAGCGCTCGATCACGTCGCCGAAGTAGCCGATGACCTCGGGCTTGGACTGGAAGAAGGTGATCTCGGTCACGCCACCGGAGGCCGAGGGCGAGGCGCAGGCCGACAGACCGAGCGCGGCGGCGCCGGCTCCTGCCGCTGCGAGGAGGGCGCGCCGGCTGAGTCCGCCGGCGGTAGGGGGTGCAAGGGGCACGTCGTCGTCTCCCGTGGATCGTGGATAAGTTGTTGAACGGACTAAATCTAATGAGAAAATCTAGTACGCGATGTACTGTTGCAGCCGATCCGTCCGGGGTCAAGAGGGAGGTGGAGCGGATGTCCGAGGGCACCTCGTTCTCGTTCCAGAGGCGCCGCAACGCCCTCGAGGTCCTCGGGCAGGCCTGGAGCGGATCGCCCCTCACCGCCTCCGATCTGATCGAGCGCACGGGACTCACCCGCTCGACCGTGATCGCCGTCTGCGACGACCTGATCGAGCTCGGCTGGATCCAGGAGCTCGAGAACCAGCGCGCGGCCGGCGACTACGTCAAGGGACGCCCCGCGCGCCGCTACGCGCTCCGCCGCGACGCCGGAGTGGTGGTGGGCGTCGACGCGGGTCAGCACAGCGTCGGCGTCTTCGTCGCCGATCTGCTCGGCGAGACCCTCGCCCGGCGCACGGAGCACGTCGCCCATGAGGACGTCACGCGCCGGAGCCGCCTCGCCGACATCGAGCGGGTCCTCGACCGCACCCTGGCCGAGGCGGGGATCGCCGACTCGGGAGTCCTCGCCATCACGTTCGGCGTCCCCGCTCCGGTCGACGCCCTCGGCCGGTCGCCCCAGGGCGACAACGACTTCTGGGGCGTGATGAACCCCGGGCTCGCCGACCGCTTCGCGGACCGGGGCTGGCAGGCGGTCGTCGACAACGACGCGAATCTCGCCGCGCTCGCCGAGGGCTGGCGCGGCGCGGCCGTCGCCTCGGACGACTACGTCGCCCTGCTCTCGGGCGAGCGCCTCGGCGGAGGCGTCGTGCTCGGCGGGCGGCTGCTGCGCGGCGCCCGCGGACTCACCGGCGAGATGCGCTACCTCGACCTCGTCGAGGGCGTCGGCTCGGCCGAGGGCATCGCGGCGCTCGCCCGGCTCTGGGCGCACGAGGCGCTGGCCGTCCCGGGGCACCCGGCGACCCTCCTCGACCACAGCGGCGCCCCCGGGGCCGAACAGGTCTTCGCGGCCGCCGAGGCGGGCGATGCGCTCGCCCGCGACATCGTCGACCGGCTCGCCGAGCGCCTCACCAACGTGGCGGCGACCCTGGCGAACCTGCTCGACGTCTCGCTCATCGTCGTCGGTGGCGCGCTCGCCGCCTCCGCCGGGCCGCTGCTCGCCGAGGTGGCGGAGCGGCTCGTCGGGCGGGTGCACGCTCCGGCGCCCCGGATCCTCCCCTCGACCCTCGGAGACCAGGCCGTCGCCCTCGGAGCCGTGCGCTCGGGCCTCGACCGGGTGCGCGCCGATCCGCTCGCCCTGCGGCTCCCGGGCCGCGCTCTCGACGAAGTGACGGCCGCCGGAGCCTGAGCCCGGTCAGCGCCGGAACGCGCGCACGATCAGCAGGCCCGCCAGCACGATCGCCACCGCGGCCGCCGTCGCCGACGGCAGCGCCAGCAGGAGGAGCAGCGCCACCGCCGCCGCGGCGATCGCCGGCCAGCGCGCACCGGCGGCTCCCCGCTCGAGCCGGCGCACGATCGACGCGACCAGCGCCGCGCCGACGGCGAACGCGAGCAGTGCCTCCGCGTCGAGGATCACCACGGCGAGCACCGAGACGAGGCAGACGACGAGCTGCGCCGCCGACGGCGCCCCCGTCCGGCGGTTGCGGCGCGCGAGCGGCTCGGGGATCTCACCCTCGTCGGCGAGGCGGACCAGGGCGGAGGCGTCGCGCCCGGCCAGCACGACGAGCGCCAGCACGGAGGCGAGGACCGCTGCGATCGCGACCGGAACGGCGGCGGGGGTGCCCGTCACGGCGGCGCGGAGCGGGGTGGCGGCGGCCGCGAGCGCCTCCGGCCCGACGAGCAGCAGCAGCCCGGTGCCGACCAGGGCGGCGACGACTCCGGTGACGGCGAGGCGGACCAGGGAGCGGCGGGTCGACGTCGGCCCGCCCGAGGGCGGGGCGACGAGGAACAGCAGGTAGGCGGCGGCGGTGACGGACCCCTCCGGACCGCCGAGGATCAGGTCGGTCGAGGCGGGGGCAGGGGGCGAGAGCAGCACGACGACGACCGCCGCGGCGAGCAGCAGCCCGACGAGAGCGCCGAGCGTCACGGCGAGGCGCGGGCGGAGGACTCCGCCGCGGACCACGAAGAGCGTCACCGCGAGCAGGAGGAGGAACGCCACGGGCCGCGCGGTCGCGCCGAGCACCGACTCCGCGGCGGTCAGGGCGACGGCAGCGGAGGCGAGGGCCCGCCCGGCGAGTCCCAGCCACTCCCCCGTCGGCCCGTCCCGCACCTCGCGCCCCGCGTCGGCGACGATCCCGAGGGCGGCCGCCGCCACCGCGATCCCCAGCCCGAGGAGCAGCCACCACCCGGCCTCGAGCGCGGCCGGCGCCCACACCAGGAACAGCCCGGCGAGCCCCACCGCCCACACCGGCTCGCCGGACGCGCGCGCAGCACCCCCCGTCCGGGTCTCATCCGCTCCTACAGCCACTCGCACACTGTAGGTCCCCCGACCCTCGCCCTCGCCGACCGCAGCACCGAGTGAACCTCGCACCGTCGAGGCACCCGCCCTTCCGAGCGGGATCTCGATACGCCCTCTGCGAGGGCTACTCGATCAGCATGCAGGTCGAACTCCACGAGGACGGGGCCACCGCCGCGTGCCCGCTGGTCGAGTAGCCCGCAGGGCGTATCGAGACCCCACGGACCCCAGCAGGAGCGCTCTTCGGGCCACCTCTCCCGACGACGGTCGATCTCGATACGCCCGCTCCGCGGGCTACTCGATCAGCAGGCACGTCGAACTCCACGAGGACGGGGCCACCGCCGTGTGCCCGCTGGTCGAGTAGCCCGCAGGGCGTATCGAGACCTCACCGACCCCAGCACGAGCGCTCTTCGAGCCACCTCTCCAGACGACGGTCGATCTCGATACGCCCGCTCCGCGGGCTACTCGATCAGCATGCACGTCGAACTCCACGAGGACGGGGCCACCGCCGTGTGCCCGCTGGTCGAGTCGCCCGCAGGGCGCATCGAGACCCCACCGACCCCAGCACGAGCGCTCTTCGGCCCACCTCTCCAGACGACGGTCGATCTCGATACGCCCGCTCCGCGGGCTACTCGATCAGCATGCACGTCGAACTCCACGAGGACGGGGCCACCGCCGTGTGCCCGCTGGTCGAGTCGCCCGCAGGGCGCATCGAGACCCCACCGACCCCAGCACGAGCGCTCTTCGGCCCACCTCTCCAGACGACGGTCGATCTCGATACGCCCTCTGCGAGGGCTACTCGATCAGCATGCAGTAGCTCCCCGCTCGAAGGCGGCGGCAGCCCCACCACCACTCAGCGGCAGCCCTCCCCAGCAGCCAGCGGCAGCCTCACCAGCAGGCAGCGGCAGCCCCACCAGCACTCCTGAGCGCGCCTCGGGGCGGTCGCTCGCAAGGCGGACGAGGGCGCGATACCGGAGGTATCGCAACCGAGGACAACGCCGCGAGCGGCCGTCCCGAGGTGGGCTCAGGCGTCGCCGTCGAACATGGAGGTGACGGAGCCGTCATCGAAGACCTCGTGGATGGCCCGCGCGAGCAGCGGGGCGATCGGGAGGATCGTCAGGCGGTCCCAGCGCTTCTCCTCCGGGAGCGGGAGGGTGTCGGTGACGACGACCGAGTCGATGAACTCGGAGCTGAGGAGTTCGCAGGCGGGGTCGGAGAAGACCGCGTGGGTGGCGGCGACGACGACGCCGATGGCGCCGGCGTTCTTGAGCGCTTCGGCCGCCTTGGCGATGGTGCGGCCGGTGTCGATGAGGTCGTCGACGAGGAGGCAGACGCGGCCGGCGACCTCTCCGACGATCTCGTGGACGGAGACCTGGTTGGCGACCTTGGGGTCGCGGCGCTTGTGGATGATCGCGAGCGGCACGCCGAGCTTGTCGCTCCAGATGTCGGCGACGCGGACGCGGCCCATGTCGGGCGAGACGATGGTCAGGGTCGACGGGTCGAGCTTCTCACGGAAGTGCTCGAGGAGGACGGGCATCGCGAAGAGGTGGTCGACGGGGCCGTCGAAGAAGCCCTGGATCTGCGCGGCGTGCAGGTCGACCGACATGATGCGGTCGGCGCCGGCGGCCTTGAAGAGGTCGGCGACCAGGCGGGCCGAGATCGGCTCGCGGCCGCGGCCCTTCTTGTCCTGGCGGGCGTAGGGGTAGAACGGCGCGACCACGGTGATCCGCTTCGCCGAGGCGCGCTTGAGAGCGTCGACCATGATGAGCTGCTCCATGAGCCACTCGTTGATCGGCGAGGTGTGCGACTGCATCACGAAGACGTCGCCTCCGCGGACGCTGTCGCCGTAGCGGACGTACAGCTCGCCGTTGGCGAAGGTGCGTCCCTCGGTGTTGACGAGCTCGGTGCCGAGTTCGGCGGCGACCGCCTCCGCCAGTGCCGGATGCGCCCTCCCCGAGACGAGGACCAGGCTCTTCTTGTTGCTGGCGGTGATGCCCGTCACTGTGCTCCGCTTCCTCCGGTGGCCGGCTCGGTGCCCGTGGGTTCCGATGCAAGGGCTGCCTCGGCGGCGGTGGCCGACGCGGTGCCCTGACGGTGGGTCTGCACCCATCCGGCCATGTTGCGCTGCGGAGCGACGGTGATCCCGAGGGCTCCGGCGGGGACGTCCTTGCGGATGACCGTGCCGGCGCCCGTGTACGCTCCGTCCCCGATTCTAACGGGGGCGACGAAGACGTTGTGCGACCCGGCCCGCACATGGGACCCCACGATCGAGGCGGCCTTGGTGACGCCGTCGTAGTTGGCGAAGATCGAGCCGGCGCCGATGTTCGACTCCTCGCCGATCGTCGCGTCGCCGACGTACGACAGGTGCGGCACCTTGGAGCCGGCGCCGATGGTCGCGTTCTTGGTCTCGACGTAGGTGCCGATCTTGCCGCGCTCGCCGAGCACGGTGCCGGGGCGGAGGTAGGAGAAGGGTCCGACCTGCGCGCGGGCGCCGATGACGGCGAGGGTCGCGTCCGAGCGCTTGACGACGGCGTCCTCGCCGATCTCGCACGCGTCGAGGGTCGTGTCGGGGCCGATGACCGCGCCGGAGGCGATCACGGTCGGTCCCTTGATCTGGGTGCCCGGGAGGATCTCGACGTCGGGCGCGAGGACGGCGTCCACGTCGATCCAGGTGGTCGCCGGATCCTGGATCGTGACGCCCTCGAGCTGCCAGCGCCGCACGATGCGGGCGTTGAGCTCGAGCGCCGCGTCGGCGAGCTGCGCGCGGTCGTTGATGCCGGCGACGAGCCAGCGGTCCTGCACGGGGACCGCCTCGATCGCACGGCCGGCGGCCTTGAGGGCGGCGGCCGCATCGGTCAGGTACTTCTCGCGCTGGGCGTTGTCGGTGCCGATCGCGCCGATCACCGAGCGGAGGGCGGCGGCGTCGAACGCGTAGACGCCGGCGTTGGTCTCGGTGAGGGCGAGCTCGGCGTCGCTCGCGTCCTTCTGCTCGACGATGGAGGCGAAGCCGCCGTCGCCGCCGCGGACGATGCGGCCGAAGCCGGTCGGGTCCTCGAGCACGCACGACAGCATCGTGAGCGCGTTCGCGGCGGCGAGGTGCTCGTCCACGAGGCGCCGGAGGGTCGGCGCGTCCAGGAGCGGCACGTCGGCGCTGAGCACCACGACGGTGCCGACGAAGTCGTCCGGGAGGGCGGCGAGGCCGAGCTCGACGGCGCGGCCGGTGCCGGGCACCTCGTCCTGGTCGACCACGAGGGCCGCCGGGCTGTGCTCGAGGACCGCCTCCGCGACCCGCTCCCGCTCGTGGCGGACCACGGTGACGACGTGCGCGGCGTCGAGGGACGACGCCGTGTCGAGGACGTGCCCGAGCAGCGGCCGGCCGGCCAGCCGGTGCAGGACCTTCGGGGTGCGGGACTTCATCCGGGTGCCCTGACCGGCGGCCAGGATCACCACCGCGAGTGTGCTGTCGACCATGTCTCGTCCTCCTCCGAGGCCCGCCGCGTGGGTGGCCCCTGCTCCGCCACCAGGATTCGAACCTGGACCGGACAGCTCCAAAGGCTGCCGTGCTGCCGTTACACCATGGCGGACCGCGCTCGTGCGCGCCGTCCATCCTGCCATCCGACCGCGCCCCGCTCCGCACTCTGCCGCCTCCCGGCCCGCCACCCGTCAGAATGGACGGGTGAGTGCGAATGACGAGGTCGACGGGATCGTCGACGCCTGGGTGCGCGAGCGTCCCGACCTCGACTTCACCCCCCTGCAGGTCTTCTCGCGCATGCGCAGGCTCGCCAAGCAGCTCGAGCGCGCCCGGGGCAGCGCGTTCGGCCGGTCGGAGCTCGAGACGTGGGAGTTCGACGTGCTCTCGGCGCTGCGCCGGGCGGGTGCGCCCTACCGGCTCAGCCCGAAGCAGCTGCTTCAGGCGACCATGGTCACCAGCGGCACCATGACCAACCGCATCGACCGCCTGGTCGAGCGCGACCTCGTCGAGCGCCTCGACGATCCGAACGACGGCCGCGGCGTGCTCGTGCAGATGACGCCGTCCGGTCTCGCGCGTGTGGACGCGGCCATCACCCGGCTGGTCGATGCGGAGCAGGAGCTGCTCGGCGCGCTCACGCACGCGCAGCAGGAGCGTCTCGCGCAGCTGCTCCGCAAGCTCTCCCTCGACTTCGGCTGAGCGCGGCACACGACATCAGCTGAGAGGGGGGTCCCTCCTCTGTCGGACGAGGGACCTCTCTCTCAGCTGATGTTGCGCGGGCCTCAGGCCTCGAGCTGCTCCGAGAGCTCAAGCCAGCGCAGCTCGAGCTCGGCGGTCTCGTCCTCGTAGGAGCGGAGCGTCGCGTTCAGCGCGAGGATGCCGTCGTAGTCGTCCTGGTCGTGCGTCGCCATCTTCTCGTGCACCTGGGCCGTCAGCTGCGTGAGCTTCGAGAGGCGGCGGTCGATCGCCGACACCTCCTTGGTCGCGGTGCGGCGCTCGGCCCCCGCGAGACCCGGAGCGGCGGCGGGTGCGCCTCCCGAGGACGCCGCCGGCGCCCCCTTCTCGAGCGCGCGGCGCAGCTCGAGGTACTGCTCGACTCCGCCCGGCAGATGCCGGAACGCGCCGTCCATCACCGCGTACTGCTGGTCGGTGACGCGCTCGAGCAGGTACCGGTCGTGCGAGACGACGAGCAGCGTGCCGGGCCAGGAGTCGAGGAGGTCCTCGATCGCGGCCAGCATGTCGGTGTCGAGGTCGTTGGTCGGCTCGTCGAGGATCAGCACGTTCGGCTCGCTGAGCAGGATGAGCAGCAGCTGGAGGCGTCGGCGCTGCCCGCCCGAGAGGTCCTTGACCGGCGTCGAGAGCTGGGCGCTGGAGAAGCCGAGGCGCTCGAGGAGCTGGCCCGGCGTCATCTCCTTGCCGCCGATCGAGTAGCTGGTGCGCTGCTCGGCGATGATCTCGCGGACCGGCTGGTGCTGCACCTCGGTGAGCTCGCGCAGCTGCTGGTCGAGGATCGCGACCCTGACCGTCGTGCCGCGCTTGACCTTGCCGCCCGTCGGCTCGACGGTGCCCGCCACCAGCCCGAGGAGCGTCGACTTGCCGGCGCCGTTCACGCCGAGGATGCCGGTGCGCTCGCCCGGGGCGATCCGCCACTCGATGCGGTTCAGCACGGTCCGCTCGCCGTAGCGGACGGTGACGTCGAGGAGGTCCACGACGTCCTTGCCCAGGCGCGAGACGGCGAGCTGCGAGAGCGAGACCGAGTCGCGCACCGGAGGCTCATCCTCGATCAGCTGGTTCGCCGCGTCGATGCGGAACTTGGGCTTCGCGGTGCGGGCGGGAGCGCCCCGACGGAGCCACGCGAGCTCCTTCTTCATCAGGTTCTGGCGCTTGGCCTCCATCGTGGACGCCATCCGGTCGCGCTCGACGCGCTGCAGGATGTAGGCCGCGTAGCCGCCCTCGAAGGGCTCGACGATGCGGTCGTGCACCTCCCAGGTCGCGGTGCAGATCTCGTCGAGGAACCACCGGTCGTGGGTGACGACCGCGAGCCCGCCGGACGAGGCGGCCCAGCGGCGCTTCAGGTGCTCGGCGAGCCAGGCGATGCCCTCGACGTCGAGGTGGTTCGTGGGCTCGTCGAGGAACACGACGTCCCAGTCGCCGACGAGCAGCTTCGCCAGCGCGACCCGGCGGCGCTGGCCTCCGGAGAGGGATCCGACGATGCCGTCCCACGGCACGTCGCGCAGCAGTCCGGCGATCACGTCGCGGGTGCGCGCGTCTCCGGCCCACTCGTGCTCCTCGAGTCCGCCGACCACCGCCTGCGCGACGGTCAGCTCCTCGTCGACGGTGTCGGCCTGGTCGAGCATGCCGAGGGTCACGCCGCGGCGGTGCGTGACGCGGCCGCTGTCGGGGTCGATGCGCTGCGCGAGGAGGCGGAGCAGCGTCGACTTGCCGTCGCCGTTGCGTCCGACGATCCCGATCCGGTCGCCCTCCTCGATGCCCAGGGAGACGTCGTCGAAGATGACCCGCGTGGGGTACTCGAGTCGGAGCGCCTCGGCGCCCAGCAGATGTGCCATAGGGATCCAGCCTAGGCGCTCGCGTCGCGGCGGCGGTCGCGGCGCCCGGGCTCGCCCCGCCGAGTGTCCAGGAGTTGTCGCACTCGACGCCCCAGTGCGACAACTCCTGGAGTCTCGACCCGGTCCACCACTGCGGGTGCGCGGCGAGTGTTCAGGAGTTGTCGCACTCGGCGCCCCGGTGCGACAACTCCTGGAGTCTCGGTGCGGGCCGCCGGGACGAGCGCGGGAGAGGTCGCTCAGGCCACGGTGACCGTGCGGAGGTGGTGGCCGGAGGCGCCGTCGGGTGCCGGGGGCGCCTCCTCCGAGGTCTGCACGAGACCCTCGGAGTCGGTGGCGCGCACGACGAGGACGTGGTCGCCCGCGATCGCCTCCCACTCGTAGACCCACTGGATCCAGGTGTCGGCGGTGACCGCCTCGGCGAGCCGAGCGGGCTGCCAGGCGCCGCCGTCGACCTGCACCTCGACGGCCGCGATGCCCGTGTGCGGCGCCCAGGCGACTCCGGCGACCGCGACCGTGCCCGCGGCGATCGCCTGGCCCTGCCGCGGCACGTCGATCCGCGACTCGATCTTGATCGGCCCGCGCTCGGTCCAGCCGCGCGTCGACCAGTAGGCGACGTCGTCGGCGAAGGTCGTCACCTTCAGCTCGGTGACCCACTTGGTCGCCGACACGTAGCCGTAGAGCCCGGGAACGACCAGGCGCGCGGGGAATCCGTGCTCGACGGGCAGCGGCTCGCCGTTCATCCCGACGGCGACGATGCTCGGCCGGCCCTCGTCCTGCAGGACCTCGAGCGGGCTCGACGCCGTGAAGCCGTCGACGCTGCGTGAGAGCACCATGTCGGCCCCCGCGAGCGGCCGGGCCCGGGCGAGGAGATCGCGGATCGGGTAGCCGAGCCAGAGCGCGGTGCCGATCAGATCGCCGCCGACCTCGTTCGAGACGCACGAGAGCGTCACGAGGTGCTCCTCGAGCGGGAGCGCGAGCAGCTCGTCCCAGGTGATCGTCACCTCCTCCTCGACCATGCCCGTGATGCGGAGCGACCAGTCGGCCGGATCGACGGACGGCACCGACAGTGCGGTGTCGATCCGGTAGAAGTCGGCGTTCGAGGTGCGGAACGGCGTGATGCCCTCGATGTCGTCGAGGACCGCGGAGGCGGGGACAGGGGGCGCGGTGCTCGCCGGGGCCGGCAGCTTCACGGCCTCGCGGACGGCGGTGACGGCGGCGGAGGCGGCGGTCACCACGCGGGCGCCCACGCCGACCACGACGGCCGCAGCCCCGGCGATCCCGACGAGGCGGAGGAACGAGCGGCGGTCGGTCGCCCCGCGCGCGGGCTCCTCCTCCCAGCCGCGGAGGCGCGCGGCTGCGGCGCGCAGGAGGGCCGCGCCCGCGACCATCCCGACGACGCTCGGCGCGGCGGCGAGGCCGGGCGCACCCTCGCGGGTGACGGCGGCCAGGGCACCGAGGCCCGCGACGACCGCGAGCACGAGCACTCCGAGCGGAGGCCTGCGGAACTCGAGCAGTCCGGCGGCGACCGCGAGGAGGGCGACGCCGAAGCCGACCGAGACGAGGAGCACGACCTTGTCGCCCGTGCCGAACAGAGAGATGACGGCGTCCTTCACCCCGGGCGGGACGATGTCGATGACGAAGCCGCCGACGGCCACGAGCGGGCTGCCTCCCGCGCCGGTGAACACGGCGACGAGCTCGGCGCTCGCGAGGGCGACTGCGGCGGCGACGATCCCGGACAGGATCGCGAGGAGTGCGGCTCGTCTGGGGGGCATGAGCGGCACTCTAGGCCACGAGTCCGGGCCTTGACTGCGGGGCGGCGGATCGTGCCGGCGGCTCGCCTAGCCGGAGATGATGCGGGCGCCGTGCACGGGACCCGTCACCCGGACGGAGCGCAGGCGCGCGCCGCTCAGCTCGCGGTGCAGATCCTCGGCGGCGTCGGCGTCCGCGGCGAGGAACGCCACCGTCGGCCCGGATCCGGAGACGAGCCCGCCGAGCGCGCCGCGCCCCTCCCCCAGCTCGAGGATCCGCGCGAGACCCGGCTGCAGGTGCAGAGCCGGCGCCTGCAGGTCGTTGTGCATCGCGTCGGCCAGCATCGCCGCGTCGCCCGCTCGCAGCGCCTGCAGCACGTTGGGGTCGATGCTCGGGGTCGCCGAGATCGGGCGGAAGTCGTGCAGGTGTCGCTCGCGGTGCCGATCGAGCTCGCGGTACACCTCGGGAGTCGACAGGCCCTCCTCCGAGAGCACCAGCACCCATTCGAAGCGGCCCTTGGCGAGCGCGGGGCTCAGCTCGTCGCCGCGGCCGACGCCGATCGCGGTGCCTCCGGTGAACGAGAACGGCACGTCGGCGCCGAGGCTCGACGCGATGCCGAGCAGCTGCTCGCGGGTGCACGCGGTGCCCCAGAGCGCATCGCACGCGAGGAGGGTCGCGGCGGCGTCGGCGGAACCGCCTCCCATGCCCCCGGCGATCGGCACGTTCTTCTCGATCTCGAGGTGCACTCCGCCGCGGTAGCCGGTCGCGCGGGCGAGGGCCCTGGCCGCCTTGATGGCGAGATTGGAGCCGTCGGTGACGAGATCCGCCGTGTCGATGGAGCCCGAGAACTCGACCGAGAAGTCGGGGGCCTCGCTGGCGAAGACGTCCTCGTAGAGCGACAGCGACTGGAACGCGGTCGCGAGCTCGTGGTACCCGTCGTCGCGGACGGCGCCCACCTTGAGGAAGACGTTGATCTTGCCGGGCGCCCGCGCGTGGACCCGGGTCGACGTCGCGCGAGGGGCCATGCCCCCACGCTACAGGGTGGCGGAGCGGGTCTCGTCCCGGCCCGGGAGGGCCTCGTCGCCGTCGTCCGAGTCGCTGTCGGCGGGCGCGGAGGAGCCCCGCACCGGCACCCGCGACGGGTCGAGCGAGCGCCCGAGCGCGGTGAACTCCTCGACTCCGAGCTCCTCGCCGCGAGCGGTCTGCGGCACGCCCGAGGCCTCGAGCGCGGCGATCGCGGCGGCACTGTCGCCGAAGAGGCCCGAGAGCGACTGTCGGAGCATCTTCCTCCGCTGGGCGAAGGCCGCGTCGACCACCGCGAACACGGCACGGCGCAGGGTCTCGTCGCCCGGCTCCTCCCCGCGCTCGAACGCGACGAGCACGCTGTCGACGTTGGGGACGGGCCAGAAGACCTGCCGCGAGACGGTGCCGCCGGTGGTGAACGAGCCGAACCACGCCGCCTTCACGCTCGGTCCGCCGTAGACCTTCGAGCCGGGCGCGGCGGCGAGGCGGTGACCCACCTCGGCCTGCACCATCACGACGCCCGAGCGGATGCTCGCGAAGTGCTCGAGGAAGTGCAGGAGGACCGGCACCGAGATGTTGTACGGGAGGTTCGCGACCAGCCGTGCGGGTTCTCCCGGCAGCTCGAGCACGCGCATCGCGTCGGCGTGCAGCACCTCGAGCTCGACGCCCGGGGCCATCAGCTCGACCGTCCGGGGCAGCTGCTCGGCGAGGCGGCCGTCGATCTCGACGGCGACCACACCGGCACCGGCCTCCAGCAGACCGAGGGTCAGCGAGCCGAGACCGGGACCGATCTCGACCACCGTCTCGCCGGCCTGCACGCCGGCCAGCTTGACGATGCGGCGCACGGTGTTGGCGTCGTGGACGAAGTTCTGCCCGAGCTTCTTGGTCGGCGTGACGTCGAGGATCTGCGCGAGGTCGCGGATCTCGGCCGGGCCGAGCAGCCGCGGGATCGCGACGGGCGCCGGCTCGGCCGCGTGGCGCCCGCTCATGCGAGCGGACCGACCGGCTCCGTCGGCTCCGAGCCGACCTCGCCGCCCCACTCGCCGTAGACCTGCTCGGTGTTGGAGGCGATCGTCGCGGCCAGGTGGCCGACATCGGTCTCGAGGCAGGCCGCCATCGCCCGCACGGTGTGCGGGAGGAGGTACGGCGCGTTGGGCCGGCCGCGGAACGGGCTCGGGGTGAGGAACGGCGCGTCGGTCTCGACGAGGATCAGGTGCCGCGGAGTGGCGGCGAGCGCCTCGCGCAGCGGCTCCGCGTTCTTGAACGTCACGTTGCCGGCGAAGGAGAGGTACCAGCCCTCCTCGGCGCACATCCGCGCCATCTCGGCGTCGCCCGAGAAGCAGTGGAAGACGGTGCGCTCGGGGGCGCCGACGCGGCGGAGCGTGTCCATGACCTCGCGATGCGCGTCGCGGTCGTGGATCTGCAGCGCCGTCCCGGTCTCCTTCGCGATGCGGATGTGCTCCTCGAACGAGCGGTACTGGGCGGCCCGGCCGCTCTCGCCCGTGCGGAAGAAGTCGAGCCCGGTCTCGCCGACGGCGCGCACGCGGGGCTGCGTCGCCAGCTCGGCGATCACCGCGAGCGCGTCGTCGAGCTCGCCGCGGGCGTCGAGCTCGGGCGCCTCGTTGGGGTGGATGGCGACGGCGGCGAGCATGCGCGGCTCGGAGGCGGCCATCTCGGCCGACCAGCGGCTCGTCTCGACGTCGGTGCCGACCTGGACGACTCCGCGCACCCCGACGGTGGAGGCGCGGTCGAGCTGCTCGCGGTAGTCGAGAGGCTCGAGGCCGTCCGCGATCTCGAGGTGGGTGTGGTTGTCGTAGACGGGGACCACGAGCGCTTCGGGCAGCGGCGGGTACGTCAGGTCGCGACCGGAGGTGTTCTCGCGGGCGCGGACGTGCTGGCTGTCGGTCATGCGCTCCAGGCTAGCGGGAGCGCCCGACAGGCCGCCGGGGCTGGACTCCCGGCGATCAGGCGACCGGGGCCTCGATGCGGGGGAAGAGGGGGGCGAGGGTGCCGACCGTCGTCCCGACGGGGAGGCGGCCCCACTCCCCCGCCTCGCGGAGGCGCTGCGCGGTGAGGGAGCCGAGCGACTCCTCGACGCCGAGCGCCTCCCAGAGCAGGGTGGTCGCGCGGGGCACGACCGGCGAGAGCAGCACGGCGAGGGCGCGCAGGCCCTCGGACGCCGTGTAGAGCACGGTGCCGAGGCGCTCGCGGTCGCCCGCCTTCGCCAGGGCCCACGGCTCCTGCTCGGTGATGTAGCCGTTGAGCTCGTCGACGATCGTCCAGACCGCCGTGATGGCGTCGTGGATCGCGAGGGCGTCTATGGAGCGGTCGGCCGCGGCCGCCGCCTCCGCGACGGTGCGCCGGACGCGCTCCTCGGCCTCGCTCGGCGCACCCGGCTCGGGCACGTCGCCCTCGTAGTAGCGGTGCAGCATCGCGATCACGCGGGAGGCGAGGTTGCCGAATCCGTTCGCCAGCTCGGCCTGGTAGCGGGCCGACAGGTCCTCCCACGAGAACGAGCCGTCCTGGCCGAAGGTGATCGCGCGCATGAAGTAGTAGCGGAACGCGTCCGAGCCGAAGGTGTCGGTGATCTGCTCGGGCGCGATGCCGGTCAGCTTCGACTTCGACATCTTCTCGCCGCCGACGAGCAGCCAGCCGTGGCCGAACACCTGCCGGGGCACCTCGAGCCCGGCGGCCATCAGCATGGCGGGCCAGATCACCGCGTGGAAGCGGAGGATGTCCTTGCCCACGATGTGCGTGGCGGGCCAGCGGCGCTCGAACTCCGCCTCGTCCTGTCCGTAACCGACCGCCGTGATGTAGTTGAGCAGCGCGTCGAACCAGACGTAGACGACGTGCGAGTCGTCCCACGGCACCTTCACGCCCCAGTCGAAGCTCGAGCGCGAGATGGACAGGTCGGCGAGCCCCTGCCGCACGAAGCTGACGACCTCGTTGCGCGCGGACTCGGGCTGGATGAAGTCGGGGCGCTCCTCGTACAGGGCGAGCAGGCGCTCGGTGTACTCGCTCATGGTGAAGAAGTAGTTCTTCTCCTTCAGCAGCTCGACCGGCTTCGAGTGGATCTTGCAGACGTACTGCCCGGTGTAGTCGCCTGTCCCCTCCTCGAGGTCCGAGAGCTGCTTGTACTCCTCGCAGCCGACGCAGTAGTAGCCCTCGTACTCGCCGGTGTAGATCGCGCCGGCGTCGTAGAGCTTCTGGAGGAAGCGCTGCACGTTGACCTCGTGCCGCTCGTCGGTGGTGCGGATGAAGTCGTCATTGGCGATGTCGATGGTCTCGAGCAGCGGCTGCCAGGCGGTGCGCACGAGGCGGTCGGCCCACTCCTTCGGGGTGGTGCCGTTCGCGGTCGCCGTGCGGAGGATCTTCTGCCCGTGCTCGTCGGTCCCGGTCAGCAGCCAGGTGTCGTCGCCGGCCTGGCGGTGCCAGCGCGTCAGCACGTCGGCCGCGACCTCGGTGTACGCGTGCCCGATGTGGGGGACGTCGTTCACGTAGAAGATCGGGGTCGTGAGGTAGAAGGAGGCGCCGTCGGACATGGCGACCATCCTATTCTTCGCGCGGTGCGCCTCCTCCCGTGTGACGGACCGGTCGCAGGCGGCCGACCTCGCCGGCGGGAGACGAGTCCGCCGCCGGCGCCGTCCCTCCTACATGCCGTCGGCGAGCATCGCCTCGACGACCTCGACGTGGCGGGTGAAGGCCGCGTCCGAGAACTCGTTGGAGTAGTTCAGGCCGTAGGGCCAGATGTGCGAGCCGCCGCAGTTGAGCTGGGCGCCGCCGCCGTCGAAGGAGCGCACGACCGCGGTCGCCTGGGCACCGTCCCACACACCGTTGACGCAGTGCTCGTACCAGCCGCCGTTCTGGCCGACGCCGATGGTGTGCGAGATCTCGTGCAGGGCCGTGCCCTCGACCATGTAGCTGCGGTTCTCGCCGAAGCGGAGGGTCCCGTTGTTGCTCGCCTCGGCGGTGGGCACGCCCGGCGTGTAGTAGACGTCGATCTGCTTGGTGATGTCGGAGCCGGCGTTGTAGCGGCCGACGGCCGCGTCCATCGCCGCGGTGATGCGGCTGTAGGCGTCCTGCTCGTCGGCGGTGGGCGTCGCCGAGCGGTGCAGCGTGTAGGTGATCTCGCCCTGCGCGGCGCTCGCGGGAGCAGCAGCGCCGAGAGCGGCGATCGAGAGGCCCAGGGCGGCGGCGCAGGCGAGGGCGATCGAGCGAAGGGAGTGACGGTTGCGTCTTTGCATGGTTTTCTCCGGTTTCGTTGCGATGTTAACGTCAACATCGACGCCAACGGGTCGACCATAGGACGCCTATGGAGGCGAGGTCCAGCGCTCTGAGGGTTTCTTCAGGAGAGCGCGGACAGCCCTCGCCGAGCGGCCGGGGGCGCTCTCAGCCCCGCCGCGAGGCGAGAGCCGCCTCGTAGAGCGCGCGGCGCGAGAGGCCGGTGTGCTCGGCGACCTCGGCCGACGCCTCCTTGAGCCGGGCGCCGGCCGCGACCCTCTCGAGGACCGCGAGCAGCGCGTCCTCGAGGGACGCCTCGCGCACCGGCGCACCCTCGACGACGAGGCAGATCTCGCCCCGGAGTCCGCCGGACGCCCACTCGGCGAGCTCGGCGGCCGGGCCGCGGCGCACCTCCTCGAACATCTTCGTCAGCTCACGGCAGACGACCACCCGGCGCTCCGGGCCCATCACCTCGACGAGATCGGCGAGGGCGTCGCCGATCCGATGCGGCGACTCGAAGAAGACCATGGTGCGGCGCTCGTCGACGAGCGCCCGGAAGGTCGACACGCGCTCGCCGTGCTTGCGGGGCAGGAAGCCCTCGAAGCTGAAGCGGTCCGTCGGCAGGCCCGAGACGGCGAGCGCCATCAGCACCGCCGACGGGCCGGGCAGCGCGGTGACGGCGACCCCGGCGGCGACGGCCGTCTCGACGAGGTGGTAGCCGGGGTCCGAGACCGTGGGCATCCCGGCGTCGCTGAGGACGAGGAGGTCCTCGCTCCGGGCCAGCTCGACCAGCTCGGCGGAGCGCTCGCGCTCGTTGTGGTCGTGCAGGGCGTAGAGGGTCGGGCGGTTCTCGATGCCGAGGGCGCGCAGCAGCTGGATCGTCACGCGGGTGTCCTCGGCCGCGATGTGCTGCGTGGTCGAGAGCGCCTCCACCAGCCGCCTCGAGGCGTCGCCGAGGTTTCCGATGGGCGTGCCGGCGAGGATGATCATGCGGCCATCCTCCCAGCCGCGGGCGGGCCGGCGCGGTCGGCGCGTTCACCTCCGGTCCAGGCGCGGGGGCGACTCTGGAGGCTCCGGCGACGTCGCCGGAGGGAGAAGGGGAGCCATGAAGGCAGTGCAGTACCGCGAGATCGGCAGCGAGCCGGTCGTCGTCGAGATCGACAAGCCCGTGCCCGGCCCGGGCCAGGTGCTGCTGCGGGTGACCGCGGCGGGCCTCTGCCACTCCGACTCGTTCGTCATGGGCCTCCCCGAGGACCAGTACAGCTACGGCCTGCCGCTCACCCTCGGTCACGAGGGCGCAGGAGTCGTCGCCGAGCTGGGCGACGGCGTCGTCGGAGTCGACGTGGGCGACTCCGTCGCCGTCTACGGGCCCTGGGGCTGCGGCACCTGCCGCGCGTGCGCCGCAGGACGTGAGAACTACTGCCCCCACGCCGCCGAGCTCGGCATCACCCCTCCCGGGCTGGGCGCGCCGGGCGCGATGGCCGAGTACGTGCTCATCGACGACGTGCGTCACCTGGTGCCGCTCGGCGACCTCGACCCGGTCGAGTCGGTGTCGCTCACCGACGCCGGCCTGACGCCGTACCACGCGATCCGCTCGAGTGCCTCGGTGCTGGTGCCCGGCTCGACGGCGCTCGTGATCGGCAGCGGCGGCCTCGGTCACGTCGGCATCCAGATCCTGAAGGCGATCACGCCCGCCCGCGTGATCGTGCTCGACCTCTCGGACGAGAAGCTCGCCCTCGCCCGCGACGTCGGCGCCGATGAGGCCCTCCGCTCCGACGACCCCGACGTCCTCTCCCGGATCCGCGAGCTCACGGGCGGCGAGGGCGCTCAGGCGGTCTTCGACTTCGTGGGCGCAGAGCCCACCCTCGCGATCGCCCGGCAGGCCGTCGCCCTCGACGGCCAGGTGCAGATCGTGGGCATCGGCGGAGGCGTCCTGCCCACCGGTTTCTTCTCGACACCCATGGGCGCCTCGGTGCGCGCACCCTACTGGGGCTCCCGCACCGAGCTGATGGAGGTGCTCGACCTCGCCCGCGCCGGCCTGGTCCGGGTGCACACCGAGCGCTTCTCGATCGACGAGGCGCCGGAGGCCTACCGGCGGCTGCACGACGGGACCGTGCGCGGAAGGGCCGTCGTCGTGCCGTGACACCCCGTTAGCATGGCCGGGTGACGGACCGACCGCAGCGCGACTTCGACGACCTGCTCCTCGACTCCGCCGGATCGACGCGATCGGAGTCGCGCGTTCCCGCCGAGGCTCCGGCGTCGACCCCGCGGGTGCGCCCCGATGTGCCCCGCGGCTCGTGGTTCGACGACGTCTTCGGCCGTCTCACCGCCACTCCGGCCCGCCGGCGGATCTACGACCTCGGGCTCCCGCTGCTGGTCGTCGTGCTCGCCGCGTTCCTCCGCCTCTGGAACCTCGGCCACCCGCGCTCGCTCGTCTTCGACGAGACCTTCTACGTGAAGGACGCCTGGACGCTCTGGAACCTCGGCTTCGAGGGCGCGTGGCCCGAGGACCCGGACCCGGGCTTCATCGCCGGGAGCGTGGACACGTTCACCGGTGCCCCCTCGTTCGTGGTGCACCCGCCGCTGGGCAAGTGGATCATCGGGCTCGGGATGGGCGCGCTCGGTGCGGACGACAGCGTCGGCTGGCGGATCTCGACGGCGATCGTGGGCATCCTCGCGGTCGCTCTCGTCATCGTGATCGCGAAGCTGCTCTTCCGCTCGACGCTCATCGCCTCGCTCGCCGGCGTCTTCCTCGCGCTGGACGGCCACGCGATCGTGATGTCGCGGGTGTCGCTGCTCGACGGCATCCTGATGTTCGTCGCCCTCTGCGGTGTCGCGGCGGTCCTCCTCGACCGGCGCTGGGCCGAGCTGCGGCTCGCCGAGAAGGTCGCCGCCGGAGCACTGCCGAGCTGGGGTCCTGTGCTGTGGTGGCGGCCGTGGCTGCTCACGGCCGGAGTCTTCTTCGGCCTCGCCGCCGGGGTGAAGTGGACGGGCATCTACTTCCTCGGCGCCTACGGGCTCTACGCGGTCCTCGTCGACGCGATGATGCGCCGCCGGGCGGGCGTGCCGTTCTGGGGCAGCGGCGCGGTCCTCAAGCAGGGCCCGGTCACCTTCCTCCTCGTCGTCCCGATCGCGCTCGTCGCCTACCTCGCGACGTGGCTCGGCTGGCTCCGCACCTCCGGAGGCTGGGCGAGGCAGTGGGCGACGGAGGCGCCGGGCAACGCCTGGACGGGCGCGCTCGCGTGGGTCCCGGACTGGGCGCAGAGCCTCTGGCACTACCACGTGCAGATGTACGACTACTCGATCAACCTGCGCGCCACGCACCCCTACCAGGCCAGCCCGCTGACCTGGCTCCTGATGCAGCGGCCGACGAGCATGTACTTCGTCGACCAGGCGACCGGAGTGGACGGCTGCACGGCCGCGCGCTGCGACGAGGCGATCACCTCGGTCGCGAATCCGCTGATCTGGTACGCCGGAGTGATCGCGCTCGGCTACCTCCTCTACCGCTTCGCCCGCTACCGCGAGTGGCGCGCCGGGTTCGTGCTGATGGGGATCGTCGCCGGCTACCTGCCGTGGATGCTCTACCTCGACCGCACGGTGTTCCAGTTCTACTGCGTGGTCTTCGAGCCCTACATGATGCTCGCGCTCGCCCTCACCGCGGGGATCGTGCTCGGCTCCCCCGGTGACGAGAGGAGGCGGCGCACCCGCGGCATCGTGATCGTCGGCGTCTTCGTGCTGGCCGCCGCGGCGCTCACGGCCTACTTCTACCCGCTGTGGACGGGGCAGCAGACGTCGTTCGCGTTCTGGCAGGCGCACATGTGGCTGCCGTCGTGGGTCTGACCCTCCGCCGTCTCGCCCCCGGAGTCGCGGTCTGCGCGCTCGCCGCGCTGCTGGCGTCCGCCGTGCACACCGCCGTGCCTGCGGTGCCGATGCTGACCGCGGCGGTCGCCCTCGGGATCCTCGTGGCGCAGGTCCCGGCGGCGCGGCCCGCGCTCGGCCGAGTGTCCCCGGGGCTGAAGTTCTCGTCGCGGACCCTGATGCGCACCGGGATCGTGCTCCTCGGGCTGAAGCTCTCGCTCGTGGACATCGCCGCACTCGGCTGGCTCGCGATCCTCGTCGTCGTCGCGATCGTGCTGGCCACCTTCGCCCTGACCTATGCGCTCGGGCGGGCGCTGCGCCTGCCGGGCAGGGAGCCTCTGCTGCTCGCGGCGGGCTTCTCGATCTGCGGCGCCTCCGCGATCGGTGCGATGGCCGGGGCGACGCGCGCGAAGGAGGAGGAGCAGGCCGTGCCGGTCGCGCTGGTGACCCTGTGCGGGACACTCGCGATCGCGATCCTGCCGGCGTTGCAGCATCCGCTCGGGCTCTCGGACCTCGCGTTCGGGCACTGGGTGGGGGCGTCGGTGCACGACGTCGGGCAGGTGGTCGCGACGGCGCAGGTCGCCGGAGCCTCGGCGCTCGCGATCGCGGTCGTCGTGAAGCTGACGCGCGTCGTGATGCTCGCGCCGATGGTCGCGATCGCGGCGGCGGTGTCGCGGCGCGGGGGCGACGGCGGAGGACCCCGGCCCGCCGTCGTGCCGCTGTTCGTCGTGGGCTTCCTCGCGGCGGTGCTGGTGCGGTCGTTCCTGCCGGTGCCGCAGGGGGTCCTCGACGCCGCCGACGTCGCGCAGACCTGGCTGCTGGCCGCCGCGCTGTTCGCGCTCGGCAGCGCGGTGCGGCTCCGCTCGCTCGTCACGACGGGATGGCGCGCGCTGGTCGTCGCGTTCGCCTCGTGGCTGGCGATCGCGGCGATGGCGCTCGCGGCGGTGCACGCCTCGGTGTGAGTGTTACGGGATGCGACACCGCAGGCCCCGGGGTGTCGGTGGCGGCGGCTAACGTCGATCCCATGGCAGATCGCGAGTACGGCTTCAAGACGCGTGCGATCCACGCGGGCAACATCCCCGACCCGGTGACCGGAGCGCGAGCGCTGCCGATCTACCAGACGAGCGCGTTCGTCTTCGACGACACCTCCGACGCGGCCGCCCGCTTCGCCCTGCAGAAGTACGGCAACATCTACTCCCGCCTGTCGAACCCGACGGTCGCGGCGTTCGAGGAGCGGGTCGCGAGCCTCGAGGGCGGCCTCGGCGCCGTCGCCACCGCCTCCGGCCTGTCGGCGCAGTTCGTCACCTTCGCGGCGCTCGTCGGAGCCGGCGACCACGTCGTCTCCTCGGCCAACCTCTACGGCGGCTCGATCACCCAGCTCGACGTGACGCTGCGGCGCTTCGGAGTCGACACCACCTTCGTGCAGTCGAGCGACCCGGCCGACTACGCGGCCGCGATCACCGACAAGACGAAGGTGCTCTACGCCGAGACCATCGCGAACCCCTCCGGCGAGATCGCCGACATCGAGGGCCTCGCCGAGGTCGCGCACGCCGCGGGCATCCCCCTCATCATCGACTCGACGGTGGCCACCCCCTACCTGGTGCGCCCGATCGAGTGGGGCGCCGACATCGTCATCCACTCGGCGACCAAGTTCCTCGGCGGGCACGGCACGACCCTCGGCGGCGTCGTCGTCGAGTCGGGCCGCTTCCACTACTCGCACGAGAAGTTCCCGCTGCTGCACGACGCGGTCGCCTCGTACGGCGGGCTGTCGTGGGACGGCAACTTCGGCGAGTACGGCTTCCTCACGCGGCTGCGCGCCGAGCAGCTGCGCGACATCGGCCCCGTGCTCGCCCCGCACTCGGCGTTCCTGCTCGCGCAGGGCGTCGAGACGCTGCCCTACCGGATCCAGGCCCACGTCGACAACACCCGCCGCGTCGCGGAGTGGCTCGACGCCGACGAGCGGATCGAGGCCGTCTACTGGGCGGGCCTCCCCGAGCACCCGCACCACGCCCGCGCGCAGAAGTACCTGCCGAAGGGCCCCGGCTCGGTCTTCAGCTTCGTGGTGAAGGGCGGCCGAGAGGTCGGGCAGACCTTCATCGAGTCGGTCGACCTCGCCAGCCACCTCGCCAACATCGGCGACGCGAAGACGCTGATCATCCACCCCGCCTCGACGACCCACGCGCAGCTCACCGAGCAGCAGCTGCTGCACGCGGGCGTCCTCCCGGGTCTCGTGCGCCTCTCGGTCGGCATCGAGGACGCGGACGACATCATCTACGACCTCGACCAGGCGCTGACCCGCGCGGTCGAGAAGCACGGCACCCCCGAGGCGCCCACCGAGTTGCCGGACGACGTCTCGGTCACCATCGACTCCCCCACCGTGGAGGTCTGAGCATGAGCACGACCGATGAGAACGTCGTCGCGCAGCTGTCCAACGGGCTGAGCTGCTCCGTTCCCGCGAGCTCGCCGCTCGCGAAGCTGCTGAAGTCGCAGCGCACCTGGGTCGGCCCCGACGCGAAGCAGCGCCTCGACATCCTCCGCCGCGCCAAGACGGTCGCGATCGTCGGAGCGTCGCCCAACCCGGCGCGCTCGTCGTACTTCGTCTCGACCTACCTGCAGCAGTCGAGCGACTACGAGCTGTTCTTCGTGAACCCGAACGCGACCGAGATCCTCGGGCAGCCGGTCTACAGGAGCCTGGCGGATCTCCCCGTCGTCCCCGACATCGTCGACGTGTTCCGCAAGGCGAGCGACATCCCCTCGGTGATCGACGACGTCGTCGCGATCGGCGCGCCTACCGTCTGGGTGCAGCTCGGCATCTGGAACCAGGAGGCGGCCGAGTACGGCGAGTCGAAGGGCCTGACGGTCGTGATGGACCGCTGCATCAAGGTCGAGCACGCGCGGTTCCACGGCGGACTGCACCTGCTGGGCTTCGACACCGGGCAGATCACGGCGCGCAAGACGCTGCGCTGAGGCGGTCCGACCTCGTCGACGACCCCTTCTGCGCGGCGGCGTAGTCTCGGGACATGAGTGCCTACGTCTCCGTCCTCGACCTGTTCAGCGTCGGGATCGGACCCTCGAGCTCGCACACCGTCGGCCCGATGCGCGCGGCGCTGGCGCTGGCTGAGCGCCTGCGCGCGGCGGGGCTGCTCGGCACGGTCACACGAGTCGGCTGCACGCTGTACGGCTCGCTCGGGTCGACCGGGATCGGCCATGGAACCCCCGACGCCGTCGTCGCCGGGCTGTCGGGCCTCGCACCCGAGACCTGCGACCCCGACGCCGTGCGCGGCGCCTGGCGGAGGCTCGACGAGGACGCCGAGATCCTGCTGGCCGGCGAGCAGCGGCTGCCGATGACCCGCGACGACGTCGCCTTCGAGCCGCGGACCCGCCTCCCGGAGCACCCGAACGCGCTCACCTTCAGCGTCTGGCTGGGCGACGAGGCGCTGCCGGCGTGGGAGGAGACGTACTACTCGATCGGCGGCGGCTTCATCCGCCGCGCGGGAGAGCGCGCCGACCTCGCGGCGCTGGCCGCGCATCCGTACCCCTTCGTCTCGGCCGTGGATCTGCTCGCGATCTGCGACCGGACCCGGTCGAGCATCGACGAGATCGCCGCCGCGAACGAGCGGGCGCTGCATCCCGACCAGGACATCGACGCGCGCCTGGACGCCATCTGGGACGCGATGGCCGCCTGCGTCGAGCACGGCCTCGCGACCGACGGCGTGCTCCCCGGCGGGCTCGAGGTGCGCCGGCGGGCGTCGCTGATGCGCGAGCGGCTCGAGGCGTTCGAGGTCGACCCGCTCGACCGCGCCCGCGCCACCTCGGTGGAGTGGCTGCACGCCTTCGCCCTCGCCGTGAACGAGGAGAACGCCGCGGGCGGGCGCGTGGTGACGGCACCGACCAACGGCGCGGCGGGGATCATCCCCGCCGTCGCGCACTACTACCTCCGCTTCGTGCCGGGCGCAGATCGCGCTGGGGTCCGGAGGTTCCTCCTGACCGCGACGGCGATCGGCTCGCTGTGCAAGACGAACGCGTCGATCTCGGGGGCGGAGGCGGGGTGCCAGGGCGAGGTCGGCTCGGCGTGCGCGATGGCCGCCGGTGCGCTCTGCGCGGTCCTCGGAGGCACGCCGCGGCAGGTCGAGAACGCCGCCGAGATCGCGATGGAGCACCACCTCGGCCTCACCTGCGATCCGGTCGGCGGGCTCGTGCAGATCCCGTGCATCGAGCGCAACGCGATCGCGGCGTCGACCGCGGTCAGCGCCGCGCGCCTCGCGCTGCACGGCGACGGCATCCACCGCGTCTCGCTCGACACGGTGATCGAGACGATGCGGCAGACCGGCATCGACATGTCCTCGAAGTACAAGGAGACCAGCGAGGGCGGCCTGGCGGTCAACGTCATCGAGTGCTGACGATCGGTCACCCTGTCGCCGAACCGGCCAGTTCTCGCCGAGCCGCCACGATGACCGGGACGCCTCGCTGAAGAAGCAGGTGTCTCGAGCACCCGTCATCGCTCCCGAGGCAGCCCGGCCGCGAGGAGCAGCGCGATCAGGGGTGCTCCGGCGATCGCGTCCTTCCACTCCCACCGGACCACGCGCGGGCCGAGCAGGCGCAGCGCGTTCTCACGGCGCTTCTCGCGGAAGATCGCCTCAGTGACCCCCGATGCCCCGAGCGAGTACTTCGCCCGTCCGGCCGCTTCTCCGACGAGGCCGTGCTCAGGCCAGTCGAAATCGGTCACGGCCCGCCCTCCTCCGGGGAGTGTCCAGACATGCTGGAGTCGCGGGGCGGGAAGACCTGCGACGGCCATCTCCACCCTGCTGACGGACTCCAGCGGAGATTCGGCCCGCGCGTCCGCGAACGCGATCACCTCTCTCGCCTTCCGGACACCGCGCGCCGACCCGAACCTCGACAGACGTTCGGTCAGGCGGTCGCGCATCACCTCGGGATCGCGAGCGGCGAGCGCTTCGCGGTGCAGCACGTCGTCCACCGCGACCACGCCGCGCCGGAACCCGGAGCACCGGGCCACATCGACCACCGTGTCGATGATCGACGACACCACGACGCCGTCCACCAGCACCTCCTCCGGCGCGATCGCGAACTCGCGCTCCCGGACGGCGTTCCGGCTTCTGCTGCCCACGCCTGCTCGAGCGAGCACGTGGACTCGCGAGTCGAGTCCGTCGATCAGGGGGATCCCGTGCAGGAGGGCCGCCGACTCGCCGACGAGAACGCCTTCCTGTCTGAGCCCCACCGCCGCTCGAGCGCGCGCGTGCTGCCGAGCGCGCTCATCCGCCTCCTGCCACGCCGCCGCAGGCACCCGCACACCTCGCCGGATCGCCGTGAAGCACCCCGCGTCTGCAAGCACAGTCGAGGCGCCACGAGCACGCAGATCACGGACGAAGAACAGCGGCAGCTCGGTCATGCACCGATGCTGACGCCGCTGCCGCGCGCCCGGAGCACGGATCAGCAGGCTGTGGACGGCGTGAACCTGTGGAGGCACGACGGCATGCGCCTCTCGAAGTGTCGAGGCGCCGTGCTCGCCGCCGAGACACCACTGCGAGAGCGGCGTCTCGGCAGAAACGCGGCACCTCGTCGGCGGGCGCGGGGCGGTGCGTGAAGCGGGGTTACGCGCCGGGGTGCGGGTGTCGGGGGTGCGGCCTACCGTGAGGGCATGAGCAGCTCGCCCTACCTGACCCGGCCGATCGTCTCGACGCAGTGGCTGGCCGACCAGCTGGGGCGCGAGCACCTCGTCGTCATCGACGCCAGCGTGCTGTTCGTGCCCGGCTTCGACGGCCGCTACCGCTACCTCAGCGGTGAGGACCAGTACCTCGTCGAGGGCCACGTGCCCGGAGCCGTCTTCGCCGACCTGATCGAGCACCTCTCGGACGCCGAGGCGGCGTACCCGTTCAGCCGCCTCGCCCCCGAGCGCTTCGCGGCGGCGCTCGGCGCGCTGGGCATCGACGACGACGCGGTCGTCGTGGTCTACGACTCGGCCGTGGGGCAGTGGGCGTCGCGGCTCTGGTGGCTGCTGCGCGCCGCGGGTCACGACTCCGTCGCCGTCCTCGACGGCGGGCTCACCGCCTGGCGGCAGGAGTCGCGGCCGATCGAGACGGGGCACGTCGCTCCGACGCCGTCCTCGGGCATCACGGTCCGCGAGGAGCGCCCGCTCTGGATCGACAAGGCCGGCGTCGAGCGGATCGTGCAGGGCGACGAGCCCGGCACCCTCGTCTGCGCGGTGCCGCCCAAGGAGTTCACCGGCGAGGCCGGCCAGCGGCCGCGCCGGGGGCATCTCCCCGGCTCGGTCAGCGTGCCCGCGGCGCGCCTCGTCGACCGCACGGCGAACACGATCCTGCCGGCCGCGCGCCTCCGCGAGCTCTTCGCCGATGTGCTCGGCGCCGAGCGGATCGTCCTCTACTGCGGCGGCGGGGTCGCCGCGGCCGCCGACGCTCTCGCGCTGAGCCTGCTCGGGCGGGACGACGTCGTGATCTACGACGGCTCGCTCAACGAGTGGGCGGCCGACCCCGAGGCGCCGCTCGTGGTCACCGCGGCCTGAGCACCGAGGGGAGGCTCGTCGTCGGCAGCGCGCAGACGAACGCGTCGCACGCGTAGGCGGTCGGCAGGGCGTCGCGGGACACCCGGCCCTCGAACAGCTCGAAACCCGCCTCCGCCCACGCGGCGGCGGCCTCGTCCGACACGGCGACCGCGATGCCGAGGTCCGCGGTACGCGCGCCCGTCAGCAGCCCGGCCGCCTCCCCCGGAGCGACCAGCACCAGCTGCGTCACGGGCCGCGCCAGCCGTGTCGCCAGCGCGAGCACCGCTCCGAAGCCCATCGGCTGCGCGACGGCCCCCGGCGCGACCGCGGCGACGACCGCCTCCGCCGCCTCGCGGTAGCGCAGCCCGCCCGTCAGCAGGTACAGCTCGTGGGCGGCATCGGCCGCGGCCGAGAGACCGGAGGGGTACGCCCCCTCCGACGGGTCGGCCGCCAGCAGCAGGCCGCGCGCGGTGAGCGCGGGATCGCCCCCGCCCGGCAGCGCGAACGGCGGCCACGAGTCCGCCGCCTCGAGCGCGCCGTCGACGAGCGTGCGCGCCGCGCAGGCGTAGCGGGGCGACCCCTCGGCGACGGCGAGGCGCAGGAGTCCGCCGGCGAGCATCCCCAGATCCTCGAGCGCGGGGCGTGCGGCCGACACCGCGTCGCCGAGGGAGGCGCGGACGACGAGCTCGCCGTCGACCAGGTGCCGGTCGAGGAGGAAGTCGGCCGCACCCCGGGCCGCGTCGATCCACTCCTCGCGGCCGAGCGCCCGGCCGGCGCGGGCCAGCGCCTGGATCGCGAGGCCGTTCCAGCCGGTGACCACCTTCTCGTCGAGCGCCGGCGGCTCGAGTCCGTCGCGATCCTCCGCGAGGTAGTAGCCGCCCTCGGAGCGCTGCCCGTCGACGAGGCTCTCGGAGTCCTGCGCGCTGGCGAAGCCGCCACCCGGTCGCCGGAGCGTGGTGAGCAGGAAGGAGGCGATCCCCTCCGCGACCCCTGTCAGCGCGGCGGTGTCGGTGCCGTCGCGGCCGAGCAGCACGGCGGCGACGTCCAGGAGCAGCGCGTTGTCGTAGAGCATCCGCTCGTAGTGCGGGTCACTCCAGTCGGCGCGGGTGGCGTAGCGGAAGAAGCCGCCGTCGCGATCGCGCAGCGGCGAGCGGGCGAGGGTGAGGAGGGTGCGCTCGGCCAGCGCGGCGCCCGAGGGCCGCGAGGCGAGGAAGCCGAGCACCGGCGCGACGGGGAACTTGGGGGCGCCGCCGAAGCCGCCGTGCTCGCGGTCCTCCTCCTCCGCGAGCCACCGGACGGCGGCGTCGAGCGCCGCGTCGTCGGGGAGGCCGGGCGAGGCGGGGCGCTCGGCGGTGGCCTCGCGGAGGGCGGTGGCCAGCGAGCCGGCGGTCGCGTGCACCTCGTCGCGGCGCAGGCGCCACGCCTCGGACACGGCGTCGAGGACGTCCGAGAAGGCGGGCGTGCCGCCGACCGCGCGCGGCGGGAAGTAGGTGCCCGCGTAGAACGCCTCGCCGCCGGGCGTGGTGAAGACGGTGAGCGGCCAGCCGAGGTGGCGCGTGAACGCGCTCGCGGCGGTGAGGTAGGCCGTGTCGACGTCGGGGTGCTCCTCGCGGTCGACCTTCACGGCGACGAAGCCGGAGTTCAGCCGTGCGGCGAGCACCGGGTCCGAGAAGGACTCGCGGGCCATCACGTGGCACCAGTGGCAGGTCGCGTAGCCGATCGAGACGAGCACGGGCACATCGCGGCGCACCGCCTCGGCGAACGCCTCCTCGCCCCAGGGGAACCAGTCGACGGGATTGTCCGCGTGCGAGCGGAGGTAGGGGCTGACACTCGAGCGCAGTCGTTCGGCCATTCCTCCACGCTAGACCGGGTCGTCGGCGGCGCCGAGGGGCTTGCCCGCGCGCAGAACGCCGGCCGGGACCGCGCCGCGGGCACCCTCGCGCGCGACGAGCGCCCTCAGCCGACGTTCTGCAGCGACTCCTCGCGCGACGGGGACGGGACCAGCGGGAGGGCGATCGCCGGGGCCAGGGCGACCGCCGCGAACGCCAGCGGGTAGCCGACCAGGCCGATCAGCGCCCCCACGGCCGGTGCGGCGATCGCCGCGGCCGCGAACTGCCCGGTGTTCTGCGCGCCGAGCGCGCGCCCCGACCACGAGGGTCCCGCGATCTCTGCGACCGAGGTGAAGGCGAGCCCGTTGTCGGCGACCGAGATCGTCGTCGCGGCGATGAAGAGGACCGCCGCGACCGCGACACCCGCGTGCACCGCGCTGGTGCCGGCGAGCAGCAGCAGGGCGACGATGCCGACCGCGGAGACCCACCGCAGCGGGCGCAGCCGCGAGCCGACGCGGTCGCTGAGCACGCCCACCGCGATCCTGCCGAACGCCCCGGCGAACTGGGCGAGCGCGACGAGCACGCCGGCGGCGACCGGATCCCAGCTCTGGTCGGCGATGAGCCAGACCAGGCCGAACGTCGATAGCGTGAACTGCGGCAGCACCAGCAGGGCCGAGACGCCGTGGATGCGCCAGAGCGCGCCGTTCGCCCGGTAGGGGTTCACGGCCGCCGGGGCGCCCTCTCCGCGCGCGGGCCGGGGCGGGTCGACGATGCCGAGGCCGCACGCGACCGCGAGCACGGCGAGCAGCACGGCCGGCAGCGCGAGTGCGGCGGGGATGCCGGCGGCCGCGGCGAGCGGCGGGATCGACAGCGAGGCGACCGCCACGCCGAGCGGCTGGCTCATCTGCCGGATGCCCATCGCCAGCCCGCGGCGGTGGCGGGGGAACCAGCCGATCACCACGCGCCCGCTGGCCGCGTTGACGCTGCCCGAGGCCATCCCTCCGAGCAGGAGGAACGCACCGAGCGCGATCAGATCGCCCGTGAGCATCGCCGCGACGGCCGCGAGCGCGGTGGCGCCGACTCCGATCGCGATCACCAGGCGCTCGCCGTACCGGTCGGCCAGCGCTCCCCACGCGACCAGGGTCAGCACCAGACCGACGTTGGGCGCGGAGGCGAGCAGCCCCGCCTGCGCCAGCGAGTAGCCGTACTCGGTGTGCAGCAGCGGGATCAGGAACGGCGGCACCGAGACGAAGACGGTGGTGGCGGCCTGGGCGCCGACGCCGAGCGAGAGCATCAGCCAGGGGCGAGGAGTGCGGGACACGGTTCTCTCCTGAGACAGGGGTGGATCAGCGCTCGAAGAACCAGCCGCTGGGGCGGCTCGGGCCCGCGGAGGCCCCGCCGCCCGCGCCGCGCCCGCCGCGCCTCCCGAGCACGAGGTAGGCGATGCTGCCGAGGAACGGCGCGATCACGATGAACGCGACCCACGACACCTTCGCGACCTTCGACAGCCGCTGGTTCGAGAGCACTCCCGAGATCGCGAACAGCAGCAGCACGATGTTGAGCACCACGAGCAGGGACTGCGGGTTCATGCGGGTCGTCCGTTCTGATCGTGGGCCGGAGCATTCTCGCACGCGGCCGTAGGATGGAGGGCTCATGTCAGACGTCCTCAGCATCCGCTATCCGCCCGAACTGCCCGTGTCGGCGCGACGCGACGACATCGCGGCAGCGATCCGCGACAACCAGGTCGTGATCGTCGCCGGAGCGACCGGATCGGGCAAGACGACGCAGCTGCCCAAGATCCTGCTCGAGCTCGGCCTCGGCAGCATCGCTCACACGCAGCCGCGCCGCATCGCCGCGCGCACGATCGCCGAGCGCATCGCGGAGGAGCTCGACGACGAGGTCGGCGGGATCGTGGGCTACCAGGTCCGCTTCACCGACAAGGCGAGCGCCTCGACGCGGATCAAGCTGATGACCGACGGCATCCTGCTCAACGAGATGAACCACGACCGGATGCTCAGCCGGTACGACGCGATCATCATCGACGAGGCGCACGAGCGCAGCCTCAACATCGACTTCCTGCTCGGCTACCTGCACCGCCTGCTGCCGCAGCGGCCGGAGCTGAAGCTCGTGATCACCTCGGCGACGATCGACCCCGCGAGCTTCGCGAAGCACTTCGCCGATGCGGAGGGGAAGCCGGCTCCGGTCATCGAGGTCTCCGGCCGCACCTACCCCGTCGAGATCCGCTACCGCCCCCTGGTGGCCGAGGAGCCGGAGGAGGACGACGACACCGACACTCCCGACGCGACCGCGGGCAGCCGCGATCTGATGACGGGCATCGCCGATGCCCTCGCCGAACTGGCCCGCGAGGACGCGGGCGACGTGCTCGTCTTCCTCTCGGGCGAGAACGAGATCCGCGACGCGGAGGACGCGATCCGCGGCCGGAACCTGCCGGGCACCGAGGTCCTCCCCCTCTACGGCCGGCTGTCGGCCGCCGACCAGCACCGCGTCTTCGAGCGCTCGCGCACCCCGGGCGTCCGCCGGCGCGTCGTGCTGGCCACGAACGTCGCCGAGACGAGCCTCACGGTGCCCGGCATCCGCTACGTGATCGACGGAGGCACGGCCCGCATCTCGCGCTACAGCGCGCGCTCCAAGGTGCAGCGCCTCCCCATCGAGGCGGTCTCGCAGGCGTCGGCGAACCAGCGGTCCGGCCGCTCGGGCCGCACCAGCGCGGGCATCGCGATCCGGCTGTACTCGGAGGAGGACTACCTCCGCCGCCCGGAGTACACCGATCCCGAGATCCTCCGCACGGGTCTGGCCGCGGTCATCCTGCAGATGATCTCGCTCGGGCTCGGCGACATCGCCTCCTTCCCGTTCCTGACGCCTCCGGACTCGCGAGGCATCAAGGACGGCCTCGACCTTCTCACCGAGCTCGGCGCGATCCGCGCCCAGGGCGAGTCGAGCACGCGCACCGCGCCCGCGGCGCCGCAGCTGACCCGCATCGGCCGCGACCTCGCGCGGCTGCCGATCGACCCGCGCTTCGGGCGGATGGTGATCGAGTCGCGCAAGCACGGCGTCAGCCGCGAGGTGATGGCGATCGTCGCGGGGCTGACGATCCAGGACGTCCGCGAGCGCCCCCTCGAGCGCCGCGCGCAGGCCGACCAGCAGCACGCGCGCTTCGTCGACCCGACCAGCGACTTCCTCACCCTGCTGAACCTCTGGAACCACCTGGAGGAGAAGCAGCAGGAGCTCTCCTCCAGCGCGTTCCGCCGGCTCTGCAAGGCCGAGTACCTCAACTACCTGCGCGTGCGCGAGTGGCAGGACGTGTTCCGGCAGCTGCGCCAGCTCGCCCGGCCGCTGAAGCTCGAGATCGGCGAGCCCAGGGTCGACCCCGACGGGATCCACCGCTCGCTGCTCGCGGGGCTGCTCTCGCACCTCGGCATCAAGGACACCACCTCGCAGCAGGCTCAGCGTGCCGCGAAGAGCCGCGAGCGCCAGAGTGTGCAGTACGTCGGCGCGCGCAACGCCAAGTTCTCGATCTTCCCGGGCAGCGCGCTCGCCAAGAAGCTGCCCGATGCCGTGATGAGCGCCGAGCTGGTCGAGACCAGTCGCCTGTTCGCGCGCTCCAACGCCGCGATCGATCCGGCGTGGGCGGAGGCGATCGCGGGCGACCTCGTGAAGCGGCAGTTCAGCGAGCCGCACTGGGAGAAGTCGCAGGGCGCCGCCGTCGCGTACGAGAAGGTCACCCTCTTCGGGGTGCCGATCATCGCCCGCCGGCGCGTGCAGTTCTCGCGGATCGACCCCTCCTACGCCCGCGAGCTGTTCATCCGGCACGCCCTGGTGGAGGGCGAGTGGGAGTCGCGTCACGCGTTCGACCGCAAGAACCGCGCCCTGCGCGCCGAGCTCGAACGGCTCGAGGAGCGCACCCGGCGCCGCGACCTCCTCGTCGACGACGAGGCCGTCTTCGACTTCTACGACCGCCGCCTCCCCCGCGACATCCACTCGGTGCGCTCGTTCGACTCCTGGTGGCGGACGGCGCAGCACGACGAGCCCGACCTGCTGACGATGACCCAGCAGACCCTGCTGCCCGAGGACGCGGAGGAGATCGACGAGACCGCGTTCCCGACCCAGTGGCGCCAGGCCGACCAGCGCCTGCGCCTCTCGTACCGGTTCGAGCCGGGCACCGAGGAGGACGGCGTCACGGTGCACGTGCCCCTCGCCCTCCTGCCCCGCGTCTCGCCGCTGGGCTTCGACTGGCTGGTCCCCGGGCTCCGCGACGAGCTGGTGGCCGCCATGATCAAGGCGCTGCCCAAGCACCTGCGCCGCAACGTCGTCCCGGCGAACGACTGGGCCCGCCGGCTGACGGCCGCGCTCCCCCACGACGTCCCGAACCCTCCGACGGAGTCGTTCGCCGCGACCCTCGCCGCCGCCATCCAGCGCGAGGCGGGCGTCGTGGTGAAGGCCTCCGACTTCGACCTCGAGCGGATCCCCACGCACCTCCGGGTGACCTTCGCGATCGCGGACGAGCGCGGGCGGACCCTCGCCGCCGGCAAGGAGCTCGCGCCGCTGGCCGAGCGCCTGCGCGGCCGGGTCCGCGACGAGGTCGCCCGCGTCGTCGAGGCGCGCGTGCCCGACGCGCTCGAGCGCCGGGGCCTGAAGACCTGGGACATGCCCGAGCTCCCCCGCACGACCGACACCCGGCAGGGCGGCAACACCATCCGCGCCTACCCGGCGCTCATCGACGACGGCGACTCGGTGTCGATCCGCCTGCTGGCGACCGCCGAGGACCAGGCGCGCGAGCACCCGCGGGGCGTCCGCCGCCTCCTGCTGCTCGCGACGCCGAGCCCGGTCGCCTACGTGCAGCAGCACCTCACCTCGCACGAGAAGCTCGTGCTCGCGCAGAGCCCGTACCAGAACACCACGGCGCTGTTCACCGACTGCCTGCTCGCCTGCGTCGACGCGGTGCTCTGGCGGATGAAGCCCGACGGGATGCTGTTCCTCCGCGCCGAGTTCGACGCCGTGCGCGACCGCGTCTCGGCGAGCGTGATGGACTCGATGTTCGAGACCGTGAAGACGGTCACCACGATCCTGACGACCGCCCGCGGCGTCGAGAAGGCGCTGAAGGCGTCCTCGAGCATGGCCCTGCTGCCGGCGCTGACCGACGCGCGGGAGCAGCTCTCGGGCCTCGTCTACCCGGGCTTCGTGTCGGCGACCGGCGTCGAGCGCCTCCGCCACCTGCCCCGCTACCTCGCGGCGATCACCGAGCGCTTCGGCAAGATCGGCGAGAACGTCGGCCGCGACCGCGTGTGGCTCAACGAGGTGCAGGCGGCTCAGGAGCTCTACCGCATGGCCGGCGGCGTGCGCCCGCTGCCGCCGCACGCGCCCGAGAACCTCGCGCGCGCCCGCTGGATGATCGAGGAGCTGCGGGTCAGCTTCTTCGCGCAGGGGCTCGGCACGGCCGAGAGCGTGTCGCTGCAGCGCATCCGCAAGGTGCTCGCGGGCTGAGGTCCACCGAGCCGGGGCGGGCCGCTAGTGTCGTCCGGTGGGCAGCTACACCGAACTCCTGAAGACCCCCGGCGTGGGGCGCATCATCGCGGCACAGCTCACGGCGCGCTTCCCGTTCGGGATGCTCTCGCTCGCGTTCCTGCTCCACGTCGAGCGCGTGCACGACTCGTACGCGGCGGCCGGTCTGGTGCTCGGCTCGATGTCGATCGGCCAGGCGATCGCCGGCCCTCTGACGAGCAGGCTGATGGGGCGCCTCGGCATGCGCCGGGTGCTCACCCTCACCCTGATCGTCTGCGCCGCGGCGATCATCGCCATGGCGCTGCTCGACCTCGAGATCTGGCAGTTCGTGGTCATCGCCCTGATCGCGGGCCTCAGCATGCCGCCCGTCCAGCCGGCCGTCCGCACCATCTACCCCAAGATGGTCACCAGCTCGCAGCTCACGCCGCTCTTCTCGCTCGACGCCTCGGCGCAGGAGATCATCTGGGTCCTCGGCCCGGTGCTGACCACGTTCGTGTCGATCCAGATCTCGACGGTCGCCGGCATCCTCACGGCCGCCGCGTTCCTGATCGGGGGCGGCATCTGGTTCATCGCGTCGCCCGAAGTCGGCCGCGTGCGCATCCCGCGCTCCAAGCGCAAGCTCGGCGTCGTGCTCTCGAAGCCGCCGGTGCTGCTGGCGACCGTCGTCGGCTTCCTGCTCGTCGGCGCCTGCGCGGCGGTGGAGGCGGGAGTCGTCGCGGTGTTCGGCGAGGGCGGCGTCGAGTCCGGAGTGGTCCTGGCGATCTTCGCGGCCGGCTCGCTGGTGGGGGGCCTGACGCTCGGGCACATCCCGATCAGCCGCTGGGCGACCGCGCGGCGCATGCTGATCGTGACCGTCGGCATGGGCCTCGCGGCGTTCTCGAGCGACTTCTGGTGGCTCTCGGCGACCCTGTTCCTCGCCGGAGTCGGCATCGCTCCGGCCCTCGCCGCCCTGTTCACGATCACCGCCGCGAGCGTGCGCTTCTCGGACACGGCGGAGGCGTACGGCTGGGTCGGCACGGGCCAGCTGATCGGCGCCGCGCTCGGCTCGGCGATCGCCGGAGTGCAGATCGACCAGTCCGGTCCGACGGCCGCGATCGCCGTCGCGGCGGCCTTCGCCTTCGTCGGCTTCGTCGTGCCCGCCCTCGGCCGCCGCTACCACCCCGACCTGCGCGGACGCGACGCGAGCCCCCTCCCCGACACCGAACCCGTGAACCTGCCGACCTGATCCGCCGCGCCGTTGCCCGGCCCCGGGCACCGTTCTAGGGTTGGCCCCATGACGGGGGAGCCGGAGGTGCGCATGACGAGACTGCGCGCAGAGGCGGAGGATCTCGTCCGGCGGCATCAGCGCGCCGCGGCCGATGCTCACGTGCTCGTGCCGTGGGCGGACCCCGAGACGCCCGAGTGGTGCAGCGAGCTGGCGGCCGCCCTGTGGGAGGGGTCGTTCCGCCCGAGTCCCGTCTACTTCCGGGCCGAGGACCCGGCGCACGCGTGGCGCGGACCGCACCCGGTGCGGCTGCACCACCTCGGCTTCGGCTGGCAGCTCACGGCGCACCGCGAGACCGCCGGGGGCGGCACGGAGTCGACGACCGTGGTCGTCCTCGAGACGGGATCGCTGTGGTTCGGCGCCGGGCCGGGGCGTCGGCCCGCGCGCGGACTCCTCGGTCTCGGCGACCACGGCCCGGTCGAGGGACTCCAGCCGGGGCACGACTCCTACTTCGCGGTGCGGAACCTCACCGAGCGCGACGGCGCGGCGCGGGCCGAGCGCCGCCTCCTGTTCGGAGTCGCCGGGCTCGCCGCGCTGATCGAGGACACGGTTCGGGTGGGGCCGCACGGAGAGCTCGACTGGAGTCTCTGACGTCGGTGCCGCGTGTCAGCATGGAGGCATGAGCACTCCGCTGATCCCCCTCAACGACGGCCGCGCGATCCCGCAGATCGGGCTCGGCGTCTACAAGATCGGCGACGAGGAGGCGGCCCGCACCGTCGCGACCGCCCTCGAGGCGGGCTACCGCCACGTCGACACCGCCACGCTCTACGGCAACGAGCGCGGCGTCGGCGAGGGGATCCGTGCGAGCGGCGTGCCCCGCGAGCAGGTGTTCGTGACGACGAAGGTCTGGAACGACGACCACGGCTTCGACGAGACCCTCGCCGCCTTCGACCGGAGCCTCGAGCTGCTCGGCACCGACTACGTCGACCTCTACCTCGTGCACTGGCCGATCCCCTCCCGCGACCGCTACGTCGACACCTACCGCGCCCTCGAGCGCATCCAGCAGGAGGGGCGCGCGCGGTCGATCGGGGTGTCGAACTTCGCGATCGAGCACCTCGAGCGGCTCCTCGGCGAGGCCGGGGTCGTGCCCGCGATCAACCAGGTCGAGCTGCACCCGAGGCTCCCGCAGGAGGAGCTGCGCGCCTTCGACGCGGCGCACGGCATCGTCACCGAGGCGTGGTCGCCGCTCGCCCGCGGCCGGCTGCTCGACGAGCCGGTGCTCGCAGGGATCGCCGGCAAGCACGGAGTCTCGCCCGCGCAGGTCGTCCTCCGCTGGCACCTGCAGCTCGGCGTGGTCGTGATCCCCAAGTCGGTGACGCCCGCGCGCATCGTCGAGAACCTCGACGTGCTCGGCTTCACCCTCGACGACGACGATCTGGCAGGAATCAGCGCTCTCGCGACCGGAGAGCGCACCGGTCGCGACCCGCGGTTCGACTGAGGCGCCCTAGCGTGGCGGCATGACGAACCGCGACGCTCTCCTCCTGCACGGCCTCGGCGGCGCCTCCGGAACCTGGTGGCGGCTCGCCGACGAGCTGCGCACCGCCGGTTGGCGGGTGAGCGCCCCGGATCTGCGCGGCCACGGCGCCGGACCCCGCGGCGGCTCCTCCCGTCACGACGCGTACGCCGACGACGCGCTCGCGCTGCGGCCCGACGACGGGGCGTGGGGGCTCGTCGTCGGGCACTCGCTCGGCGGGGCGATCGCGGTGCGGGCCGCCGCGCGCGACTCCGGCTGGGCCGAGCGGCTGGCGCTGCTCGATCCGGTGCTCCGCCTCGGGCAGGCGCAGCGGGCGGAGGTGCGCGAGGGCGAGCTCGCCGATCTCGGCACGACCGCTGAGCGGCTCGCCGAGACGCTGCCGCACTGGGACGAGCGCGATCGCGCCGAGAAGCTCGCCGCGGCCCGCGCGGCCGACCCGGCGGCCGTCGCCGCGACGGTGGACGAGAACGACCCGTGGGACCTGCTGGCCGACGTCCCCGCGCTGCGGGCGCCGGTGCTCGTGCTCGCCGGAGACCCCGAGGTCTTCACCTTCCTCCCGCCGAGCCTCGCCGCCGAGGTGCTCCGGGCCAACCCGCGGACCCGCTACGCGGTGGTGTCCGGTTCGGGGCACAGCCCGCACCGCGACCGCCCGGCCGAGACGATCGCGATGCTCCGCGAGTGGGCGGAGAGCGAGGCGACGGGCTGAGCCGCGGTCCCCGGGTGTTTCCGACCTGTGAAATCTGCCCCGAAAGGGTGTGCTTCCGCCGATCCTGTGAATAGCCTCGCAAAGGGCGCGGCTCGATCCCAGGATCGGGAGGGCGCCGGTCGTCGATCCGACGGCCCCTGTCATCGACGAAAGGGACCACCTGTGGCGGACACCACCCACGGAGCCGGAGGCGCTCGGCGCCGACGCTCACTGATCGGCTCGAGCGCGATGATCGGAGCCGGCGCGATCGTCGCCGGCTTCGCCTTCGCTCCGACGGCGAGCGCCGTCGAGCCGGTCGACTTCGCCGAGACCGTCACGGTCGACGGCATCATGACCCACCTGGAGGCGTTCCAGGCGATCGCGGACGCCAACGACGGCAACCGCGCCATCGGCACCGAGGGCTACGAGCTCAGCGGGCAGTACGTCGAGTCGGTGCTGAAGGAGGCCGGCTACACCACCGAGCGTCAGGACTTCACCACCACGACGCAGACCATCGACGAGTTCTCGCTGACCACGACCCCCGCGGTCGAGGGCATCCCGATGTCGTTCACCCCCTCCACTCCCGAGGGCGGCGTGACCGGCGAGCTGATCCAGCCGATCGACCCGCTGGGCTGCGACGCCGACGCCTGGGCCGGGCTGGACGCGACCGGCAAGGTCGCCCTCGTCAGCCGCGGCACCTGCAGCTTCTCGGAGAAGAGCGCGGCCGCGGGAGCCGCCGGCGCCTCCGCGATCATCGTCTACAACAACGTCGCCGCGGAGCCCCTCAACGGGACCCTGGGCGCGCCCGACGACAGCTACATCCCCTCCGTCGGCGTCACCCTCGAAGAGGGCCAGGCGCTGATCGCGGCGCTGCCGACGACGGCGACGCTCGTCCTCGAGCAGACGACGACCGACACCGACACCTTCAACATCATCACCGAGACCCCGGGCGGCGACCACGACAACGTCGTGATGCTCGGCGCGCACCTCGACGGTGTTCCCGAGGGCCCCGGCATCAACGACAACGGCTCGGGATCGGCGACGCTCCTCGAGACCGCCGTCCAGCTCGCCGACGCGGGCGAGACCACCAACGCGGTGCGCTTCGCCTGGTGGGGCGCCGAGGAGGTCGGACTCGTCGGCTCGTACACCTACGTCGACTCGCTGACGGAGGAGGACGCGGACAAGATCGCGACCTACCTGAACTTCGACATGGTCGCCTCCCCCAACTACGTGATCTCGGTCTACGACGCGAACGAGTCCACCTACGAGGCTCCGGTCGAGGTCCCCGCGGGCTCGATCGCGACCGAGAAGGCGTTCACCGACTACTTCGACTCGATCGACCAGCCGTGGATCGACACCGCGTTCGACGGACGCAGCGACTACGACGGCTTCATCTCGGCCGGTATCCCCGCGTCCGGCCTCTTCACCGGAGCCGACGACGTCAAGACCGAGGAGGAGGCCGCGCTGTTCGGCGGAACCGCCGGCATCACGCACGACCCGAACTACCACTCGGCCGGTGACGACATCGCCAACATCAACCAGGAGGCGCTCGGCATCACCTCGAAGGCCATCGCGTTCGTGACCGCCTCGTTCGCCGAGGACACCTCGGCCATCGACGCCGAGAAGAACCCGACGACGCCGGAGCCCACTCCGACGCCGACCGCCGAGCCGACCGTCGCCCCGACGGCCGAGCCGACCGCGGAGCCCACCGCGGAGCCGACGGCCGAGCCGACGACGGAGCCCACCACGGCCCCGACCGCCGCGCCCGTCCCGACCACGACGCCCACCGCGGGCGCGGGGCACGCTCCGGCGAAGCCCACGAAGCCGACCCTCGCCGCGACGGGTGCCGAGACCGGCCTCCCGCTGGGCATCGGCGGCCTGCTGATCGCGGGCGGCATCGGCGGGCTCCTGCTCGCCACGGTCCGCCGTCAGCGCTCGGAGGCGCGCGACCGCGCCTGATCCGCAGCACTGCACCGGAGCCGCCCGCTCGTCGATCCTCTCGACGGGCGGGCGGCTCCGTCCATCAACCCCGGCGAACCCGGTGGCGCGGCGGCGTTGATAGCCTCGCGATGGATGGATGCCCCCTGGATCGTCGTGGCCGCCCCGGGCGGGCGGACGAGCGAGCCCGAGTTCCGGCCCCGGCGGCTGTTCGCGGGAGTGATCGCCGTCGCGCTCGTGATCGTGGTCGCCCTCGGTGCGCTCGAGGTGCAGGCCGCCCGAGGTCTCGCCGAGACCGAGGCGGTGGCCGACGCCTCCGACACCGCCGACCTGCTCGCCGAGGTGATCGTGCAGCCGGCGATCACCGACGGGATCCTGACCGGCGATCCCGCCGCGATCGACGCCGTCGACAGGGAGATCCGAGCCCACGTGCTCGACGACTCGCTGGTGCGCGTGAAGCTGTGGGACGCGAGCGGCCGCATCCTCTACTCCGACGACCCCCGGCTGACCGGCCGTTCGTTCGCGCTCGACGAGGAGGATCTCGAGGCCTTCGAGGACGAGGACGTGCACGCCGAGGTGTCGGATCTGCAGGCGCCCGAGAACGTGTACGAGCGCGACAGCGAGCGCCTGCTCGAGGCGTACCGCTCGGTCAGGACACCGTCGGGGACGCCGCTGCTCTTCGAGAGCTACTTCCGCTACGACGAGGTCGTCGACCGCAGCACCGAGCTCTGGCGCAGCTTCGCCGCGGTCTCGCTCGCGAGCACCGTGCTGCTGGTGCTCCTCCTGCTGCCCGTGCTCGCCCGGCTGCTCGCCGTCATCGGGCGGTCGAGGCGCCATCGCGAGACGCTGCTGCAGCGCGCTCTCGACGCGTCGGCTGACGAGCGGCGGCGCATCGCCGCGACCGTGCACGACGGCGCCGTGCAGGATCTCGTGGCCGCGTCCTTCGCCGTGCACGGCCGGGGCGAGCGGGCCGCTGCCGACGGCGACGCCGCGCTCGCCGACGATCTGCGCACCGTCGCCGCCACCATCCGCGCGGGGCTGGGCGGCCTCCGCTCGCTCCTCGTCGACATCTACCCGCCGAGCCTCGCCGACGCCGGGCTCGCCGCGGCGCTGCAGGACCTGGCCGCGACCACCCGCGCCCGGGGCGTCGCCGTCGAGATCGACGCCCCCGCCGCCACCGGCCTCGACCAGGAGGGCGAGCGCCTGCTCTTCCGCGTGGCCCACGAGGCGCTGGCCAATGTGGTGAAGCACGCGGAGGCCTCGAGCGCGGTCGTCCGACTGCGGCGCCTCCGCGACCGCACGGGGCAGCGCGTCGTCCTCGACGTCGTGGACGACGGCGCGGGCTTCGACGCGGCGCGGATCCTCGCCGAGCCGGAGGAGGGGCACCTCGGCCTCCGGATCCTGCGCGACCTCGCCCTCGAGCACGGCGCCGAGCTGCGCCTGCTCACAGCCCCGGGCGCGGGGACGCACTGGCAGCTGGTGGTGCAGGGATGATCCGCGTGCTGATCGTCGACGACCACCCGCTGGTCCGCGCCGGACTGGCAGGCCTCGTCGCGGCGAGCGCCGACCTCGAGGTGGTGGGGCAGGCCGGGAGCGGCGAAGAGGCTCTGGAGCTCGCTCCGGCGCTCGAGCCCGACGTGGTGCTGATGGACCTCTCGATGCCCGGCATGGACGGGATCGAGGCGACCGCGCGGCTGAAGGCGCTGCGGCCCGAGACCCGCGTGGTGGTGCTCACCTCGTTCGACGACCGCGCTCGCGTGCTGGCGGCGCTGCGCGCGGGGGCGCAGGGCTACCAGCTGAAGGACGCCGACCCGGCCGCCGTGCTCGACGCCGTCCGCTCGGCCGCCGCGGGGGACGCTCCGCTCGACCCGAGAGCGGCGCGGGCCCTTCTGCCCGGGGCGGAGGCGGCCTCGCTGCCCGCCCTGAGCACGCGGGAGGAGCAGGTGCTGCGGCTGATCGCCTCCGGAGCGTCGAACCGCGCCATCGCGCAGCGGCTCGGCATCGCCGAGCGGACGGTGAAGGTGCACGTCGGGCACGCGTTCACGCGGATCGGCGTGCGCGACCGGACGAGCGCGGCGCTCTGGGTGCGCGACCACCTCGCGGGGTACTAGTACCAAGGTCCGATTGCCGGCCTCCCGGCCGCGGTCGAGAGTGGGCACATCCCCGGCGCTCCGCATTCGCGCCCGACCAGGAAGGTCACCGATGTCCCCCCTCCGCACCACTGCCCGCACCGTGGCGGTCGCCGCCGCGGCGCTGCTCCTGGCAGGCCTCGTCGCCTCGCCCGCCCAGGCCAAGACCACCTCGGCCGGCGGCGACTACTCCGTCACCGTCAACGGCACGACCTACAACCCCGCCGCCGGCAAGGACGTGAAGCTCAAGGACGTCGCGGTCTCGGGCACGATCGCCGTGCGCGGTGTGAACAACCGCTTCGACATCCGCCCCTCGACCCTCGGCGTCTACGACTACACGCTGACCGGCGCGCCGGACACGCAGCGCATGGTCACCAGCCCGACCGTCGTCTTCGCCTCGAAGGTGCCCACGCTCACCGCCGCGCAGCTCTCGGGCGCGCGACTGAGCTCGCTCGAGGTGAAGGACGGCAGTGTCGTCGTGATCCTGACCACCGCCGCGGGCAAGCTCAAGGTGCAGGCCAAGGACGGCGCCCAGGGCGGCATCTTCCAGATGGAGCCGGAGTTCGCCGGCGATGTCGAGCTCGTGCACACGCTCGGCCCCGGCCTCTTCTACTTCGTGAACAGCTTCACCGGCAAGGTCAACTTCGGCAACGGAGTCGACGCGGTGACCCCCGCGCAGAGCGCGACGGGCTACCACCAGATGCTGCTCGGCAAGGACAGCCCGCAGGTCGCCACCAAGACGTCCCAGAGCGGCACCGTCACCACGTGGACCGTCTCGCCCGGCGGCCGCCTCGGCGGCGTGCTCGGCGAGGACGCGATCGAGCTCTCGCAGGGCGCCACCGACTGCACCAGCCAGTGCCAGGCGCAGAACCGCATCAACGGATCGCTGCCGGTGCCTCCGGACCCGGTGAACCCGACTCCGATCGGCTGACGCCCCGCAGCCTGAAGGAACCCCGGACCGTCGAGGCCGCCGGCTACAGCTGGTCGCCTCGACGGTCCGGGGTTCCCTCGTGCGGGGTCGTCAGGGACGACGGGCGAGGGCGAACGCCTCCTCGACGTCCTCGTCGGGGTCGGCCAGGAGGCGGAGGGTCGCGAGGGCGTGGAACCGCCGGGCCTGCTCCGGGGAGTGCGCGGCAGCCTCGAGGGGTTCGGCTGCCGCATCGCCGAGCATCAGCAGCGCGCGGGTCAGGCTCCGCTGCTCCGGCCGGTCGCCCTCGCCGAGGTGCTCGGCGAGCTGCCGGGCGAGTGCCGGCCGCTCGCTCTCGGGTGCGAGCCGCGCGGCCGTGCGCCAGGCCGCGCGGGCGACCTCGGGGTGCTCGTCGTGCAGCAGCGCCGGCGTGATCGCCGGCCAGGCCCGCGGATCCCCCACCTTCGACAGCGTGTGCAGCGACTGGCTGCGGGCCTGCGGCGACTCCGACTCGAGCTCGGGCAGGAGCAGCTCGACGGTGACCGCCGGGTCGTGCCGGGTGAGCGCCCAGGTCAGCATCTCGCGGACCCCGAAGTCGGTCTCGACGGCGCACTGCGCGACCAGCACCGCGGCGTACTCGTCCGCGGGCCGGGTGCCGGCGCTCATCGCCGCCTGCAGTCTCGAGGACGCGTCGGGGGCGCCCAGGGCCGCGCGGAGCCTGTCGGAGGGCCGGTTCTCGTCGCTCATGGGAACCCATTCGACACCCGCCCGCCGTGAGGACGTCGAGTGCGGGCGCGGGTGGGGTTCCCGCCGCCACGGCGCACGGTGTTCACTGAACCCATGCGAGCCATCTGGAAGGGCGCGATCACCTTCGGCCTGGTCAACGTGCCGGTGAAGATCTACAGCGCGACCGAGGACCACGACATCGCCCTGCACCAGGTGCACGACGCCGACGGCGGGCGGATCCGGTACCAGCGCAAGTGCGAGATCTGCGGCGAGGTCGTGAGCTTCGACCACATCGACAAGGCCTACGACGACGGCGAGCGCACCGTGGTGCTCTCCAAGGACGAGCTCAAGGCGCTGCCGGAGGAGCGCGACCGCGAGATCGACGTCGTGCAGTTCGTGCCGAGCGACCAGGTCGACCCGATCATGTTCGACCGCGCCTACATCCTCGAGCCCGACTCCTCCTCCCCCAAGGCCTACGTGCTGCTGCGGCGCACGCTCGAGGAGACGGACCGCACCGCGATCGTCGAGTTCGCCCTCCGGCAGAAGACCCGGCTCGCGGCGCTGCGCGTGCGCGGCAAGCTGCTGATGCTGCAGACGCTGCTCTGGGCCGACGAGGTCCGCGAGGTCGAGTTCCCCTCCCTCGAGGGCACGACGCGCATCGCCGCGCGCGAGCTCGAGATGTCGTCGCACCTCGTGGACTCCTACTCGGAGGACTTCGACGCGGCGAAGTTCACCGACGCCTACCAGGTGCAGCTGCGCACCCTCATCGACGCGAAGATCGAGCAGGGCGACGCCCTCGACACGGCCGCCACGTTCGGCGAGGCGCCCGAGGAGGAGGGCGGCGGCGAGGTGCTCGACCTGATGGAGGCGCTGAAGCGCTCGGTGGAGCGCAGCCGCGGGGCGAAGGCGGGGGCGGCGGAGGCGGCGCCGGCGCCGAAGAAGAAGGCGGCTCCCGCGAAGAAGGCCGCTTCTGCGGCGAAGGCGGCTCCTTCGGAGAAGGCCGCGCCGAAGAAGAAGCCGGCGGCGAAGAAGTCGGCGAAGAAGCCCGCCGCGGCGGCGTCGGAGTCCGTGGAGGAGAAGAAGGCCGCGTCGTGAGCTGCGCGCCCGGCCGGCGTCAGACGCACCACTCGTAGGGCGGCTCCGACCCCTCGGCGAGAGTGATGCCGTCGACGTAGTCCTGCTCGAGGTGGAAGAACAGGGAGCTCCCGGAAGGACCGCTCACCACCGCGTAGTCGCCGTACTTCTCGTCGCGGATGACCGAGGCGTCCGGATGTGCCGCGAGCAGCTGCGGGAGCGACGAGCCGAAACCGATGTCCCGCCAGCTCCGCGGCGCGGGAGCGGACGCGGAGGGGCCCTGGATCACGATCATGAGAACGCGGTTCTCGGTGGAGTCGCCTCGTGCGACGAGATCGACCGACACCGCGTCCGTCCCCGTGTCGAGGTAGCGGGCCCACGTGCAGTACTCGGGCAGCCCCTCCGAGAGCAGCGGGATCTCGGCTCCGATCTCGTCGAAGGACTCGCCCAGCCGGATCGGGCCGACGGCGTCGAGCGTCACCTGCCACGACGAGACCAGCGAGCTGGTGAGGCTGGCCTCGGAGGCGTCGGGCCCGCAGGTGCAGACGACGATGCGCAGGATGCGTCCGGACACCGTGCTGTCGGAGGGGCCGTCGTAGACGATGCGGTAACCGGTCGCGCTGCCCGGGGCCGACGCGTAGTCGACCGACCAGCCGTCGTCGACGCGGGTCGGGGCGGAGGGCGTCCCGTAGACCGCGGTCGCGACCGAGACGTCCACTCCCTCCGTGATCCCGTCGGCGGTCGACGTCGTCGCCTTCGGGGTGATCAGGGTGAGGACGCCCGAGCGGAACTCGAGGGTCGCGTCGGTGCAGTCGACGTACACGATCTCGGTCGTCTGCTCGGTGATCGCGAAGCCGTCCAGCGCGAAGCGCGCCTGCTCGAGGGTCATGCCGAGCCGCGCCGCGCCGTAGCCCTCCGCCGTCACGACGTCGCCGGACGCGGTCGCCGCCCGCAGCCTCGCGGCGAGCTGATCGGCGTCGGCGGCGTCCACGTAGCTGCCGGAGCCGAGCGTCGCGATGCACTGCAGCTGCGACTGCGCCTGCTCGTCGGCGTCGACCGCGAAGCCGATCACCTCGATCGAGAGCAGCGGATGCTCGTCGAGCACGACTCCGGCGACCTCGCACGACGACGGCGGCGAGCAGGTGTCGACGCCGTCGCTGACGAGGACGATCGTCGCGGGCTCGTCGGCCGGCAGCTGATCGGCCGCGGAGCGCAGCGCCGGGCCGATCGGAGTGAAGCCCGACTCGGCGATGCCCGCGATCGCCGCCGAGAACACGGCCGCGTCGACGGGCCCGACCGGCTGCAGCGTGGTGACGTCGGAGCAGCCCGCCGCGCGCTCCGCGTCGGAGTTGCCCGTGCCCGTGCCGAAGACCGTCAGCCCGAGCTCGGTCGCCGGGTCGAGCCCCTGGACGAGTGTCGTCGCGGCGGCGCGGGCGGCGTCCATCCGCGTCCCGCCGGTCGGGACGTCGCGGACCATCGAGCCGGAGGCGTCGAGGATGAGCATGGTCGGCACGCCGCCGGGGTCGGGGGCCGCGACGGGGGCGGCGGCGCTGGTCGGGACATCGTCGGCCGACGGAGCCCCGGGAGTCGTCTCGACCGACGGCTCGACCGCCGCGCCGAGCGAGGGGAGGGCGCCGTCGCCGAGCAGCGGCACGACCGTCACGACCGCGACCGTCGTGATCGTCGCAAGAACGAGCGCGCCGGCGGCGCTCGCGAGCATCCAGGCCTTCGGGCCGGAGGAGCGTGGGGTCATCGGAGTGTCCTCGGGTTCGGGCCGGATCGGGCTCGGTTCATGACGTGCGCTCACCGATCAGCACGTCGCTGATCACGAGCCGGGTGCCGTCCCAGCGCATCGATGCGGTGACGGGACGCGTGGCCTGAGATCCGTCGAGGTCCTCCCAGTACCAGGCCACGCGGTAGCCGCCGTCGACCGCGGTCAGATCGGTGACCTGATCGCGGTAGCCGGCGGGGACGATCTCGGGCACGCCGATCGCGTCGAGGACGCGGCCGTGCGCGGAGTAGAAGACGAGCGAGTCGGGCCAGTTGACGCCGCCGTGGTTGCAGCCGATCACCGAGACGCCCGCGGCATCGGAGGCCGTCGGCGCCGGCTCGATCGCGAAGTGGGCACCCGTCGACACGCCCTCGTCGTGGAGGTACACGCCGCCCGGCTCTCCCGTCGTGATCGGCAGCACGCCGTCGACGAGCGTCCCCGCCTCGAAGTCGCAGAGCGCCGGCACGGGAGCGGAAGAGAAGAAGCCGGGCGCGAGCGCGGCCGCAGGCGCGTCGGAGAGGCCGTCGCGCGCGAGCGCCCAGAGGCTCGTGGGCTCCGGGTCCGGCGCGACCGGCGTGCCTGAGGCGTAGCCCTCGGCGAGCGCACCGTCGGCCCGCTCCTGCAGAGTTCGGAGCGCCGAGGCGGCGAGACGCTCGGCCACCGCCGGGCCGAGGGCGGGGACATCCGCCGGCTGCGCGACGCGGACGGTCTGCACCACGTTGCCCGTGGTCGCGACGACCAGGGCGGTCTCGGCTCCGGCGTCGTCGGTGCGGACACCGGCGAACCAGTGGACCGCACCTCCTGTCCCCTCGACTGGTGCGGAGCCCGTCGCCGTCTCGGTGTAGACGGTCGTCCGGACGAGGTCGTCGGCCTGTGATCTCTCCTCGATCCTGAAGCACCGCCCGGAGGCGCGCAGCAGGTCGCCGTACCGATCGGCGGCGTCCGACACCGTGGGCAGGAGGAGCAGCTCGCTCTCGAAGCCGGGCCCGGTGCGGGAGCGGTACCCCGACGGGTAGACCGGCGCGGCGTCGAGCAGCGCCTCGCATCCCTCGGGAGTGATCCTCGGCGTCAGGTAGTCCGTCGTCCTCTCGATCCCCAGCTCGCCGTCCGCCGTTCCGACGCCGAGCACGCTTCCGCCGACCACGAGCGACTCCAGTTCCGAGGCGAGGTAGGTCTCGTCGCCAGTGAGGGCGGCCGGGCTCGCCGGCGCGACTCCGGAGGCGACATCGCGCACGACCGCGCTGCCCCAGGGCGTCGAGATCGCCGCCCAGGCACCGGCGGCCACGACGAGGGCGACGACTGCGGCGGTGAGCCCGATAGCGACGGCGCGTCCGGCCATGTCAGGCCGACGATCGTGCGAGCTCAGGCACGCGCTTCGCCCAGCAGTGACATCGCGCGCTCGGTGTAGCTCGACAGAGAGACGCCGCGACCCTTCTCCTCCCAGTCGCCGCCGGACCGGCGTTGCCCGACGATGCCGCTCGCCCAGGCGAACGCGTCGGAGCTCCTGCCCGCGGCGCGCTCGAGCACGACGAGTTCCGGGTTCTCGAATCGAGCGAAGATCGTCGACCAGGCGATGGCCGAGCCCGGCTCGGGGAGCACGACGTCGACGGCTCCGTCCGGGCGCATCGAGAAGAGCAGGAGGCAGCCGGGAACGTCCCGCGAGGAGAGGCCGATGAGGATGGTCGAGCGCGTCCCGGACTTCGCCAGCACCCGCGCGACCCGGAGTCGATCGGGAGCGTCGGGGAGGGCGCGGAGGGCCGAGCGCACGTCGATGAGCGCCGCGTCCTCCACTGTCGCTCCGAGCGCACTGCGTGCGTCGAGTGACGCCCCGCCCACGTCGGAGACCGCTTGCGCGGCGAGCCGATCGCTGCCGAAAAGCCCGCTGGTGAACACCGGAGCGAGAATCTCGCGCCGATCCTCGGCTTCGGCCAGGAACAGGAGCTCCGGCACGAACAGTGCACTGATCGTCTTCATCGTCCCGTCCCCATCGCGTAGAAGAAGTCGTTCGTCATCCCCGCCACTCCGTCGACGATCGACAGCCCGAACCCGCCGATGCCCTCGTAGCGCTCGGCGAGCTGGATGTGCTGCTCCGGAGTCAGGGTGTCCAGTCGGGCGTCCTCGCCGAACATGAAACGAGCACCCTGGCTCAGAGCGCCTCCCGGGCTGTCGTAGAAGGTGTTCACGCCCTCGTAGAGCTCAGTGCCGATGAACTTGCCGCCCTCCCAGGCAAGACCTGCACCCGGGATGAACAGGCCGGCGACGCCGGCGGCCGCGTCGAGGACGGATTCCACTTGTCCGCCGGTGTCCCCCTCCCGGAGCGCGGTACCGAAATCCCACGCGTTGAAGAGGAAACCGACAGCACTGGCGACGCCGCCGAGCGATTTGAAGCCGGCGAGCACTTCGTCGACCGACTTGATTCCACTCACTCCAGGACCGATCTTGCGTATCGCCTCGAGATAGTCGGCGCTGTCGGACACGAGCCCCTGCACTCCGAGGAGCGCCTTGATCGCCGCATAGAGGTCCGCCACCGAGACCCCGCCACCCGCGGTCCGGCCCGACGGTCCTCCGCCGAGGCCCCCCGCCCCGCCGTCGCGCGCGCTCGCCCGCTCCTGCTCATCCGCGTTGCGCAGGATCTCGCGCGCGATCCGCTCGAGCGCGTCGGACGCCCCCTGCACCTGCCTGCTGTACTCGCTGTCCCACAGCATCCTGAAGCGGACGGCGACCGGGCCGACCCAGGCGGCGATGCGGATCCCGCTCCCGATGCGCTGCCTCGCTCCGTTCAGACGGTCGCTCGCCGACTGGAGCTGTCGCGCCAGATCGCGCAGCTGCGCCACGTCGGCGCCGTACATCCCACTGCTCATCGCTCTCTCCTCCTCGGTTCCCGCGGACGACCACCGGGGGCGGGTGCCTGATCGCACCCGCCCCCGCGAGGTCAACCGTTCGAGACGCTCTCCTGTGCGGAGGCGTTCTGCGACGCCTTCTGCGACGCCTCCTGGAGGGCGTTGATGACGCGGTTCAGGGCCGCGGTGTGCGTGCCCGACCAGTCGTTGCGGAACTGCTCCGCGTCGGGACCGGTCCACTGCGTGTTGCCGAGCTGGTTCGTGAGGGTCGACAGGACCTGCTGGATCGCCGTCGCCTCCTGGTTGAGCTTGCTCGAGAGCTGGCGGACCTGCTCGACGTCGAGTCCCCAAACGGCCATGGTGTTCTTCCTTTCGTCAGTGCTCCGGAGCGTCCGGAGTCACGATTCCCCGGCCGTCCGACCCCCGGATCCCGGGGGTCCGATCGACCTGTGGAGAAGTTATCGAGGGCTGTGCAGGGGGTCGATGGGCACCACTGCCCACCGCTTCCTGCCGCCCCGTTCAGCCGGCATCGGTGGCGACCTGCAGCTTGATCGCGCGGCCTCGGCCGACGAGGAATCCCCGGCCGGGAGGCAGATCCGCGCGGCGCATCCGGCCGAGCGAGGTGCCCAGCAGGGTGTCGCCGTCCATCTCGCCCGGGACGACGAGCAGTCCCCTCCTGCCCGCCTTGAAGGGCTGCGCGAGTGTGTACGACTGGCCCCACGTCGACGACTCGCCCTCGCCGACGACGAGCACGCCGGCCCGCACCGCCGCCCGCACGAGGCGGTCCGTCGGCATCTCGGCCTCCGTGCCCGTGAAGTCGGTCAGGCCCTCGATCACGATCGCGCTGCCCGGTGGCCCGAAGCGCCCGAGCTCGACCTCGCCGGTGAGCCCCTCGGCCGCCCTGGCGACCTCGGCGACGCCCACGACGCTCGCGCTCCAGGCGGGTCGGGCTCCGAGCCCCGTCCGCCTCGCCGCGAGATGGACGATGCGCGCTCCCCGCTGGGAGCGGCGCAGCGCCGCGGCGAGAGTCGCGAGCGCCGTCGTGCGGCCGCCGCCCGGCGATCCTGCGACGAGGAACGCTCCGGCGGCCTCGAGGCCGATCGGCGCGAGGTCCTCGTCGGCGAGGCCGATGCACACTCCCGAGGGCGTCGTCGCCGGCAGCTCCGCGAGCGGCACGACGTCGCCCAGCCGGCCGACGCCGGGGGCGGGCGCGGCGCCCTGCCGTCGCATCGCCTCGGCGAGGCTGGCGATCTTGCGGGCCTGGATCGCCACGTTCGCGTCGCCGCCGAGGACGGCGATCTGCACCTCGTTGCCCTCGCTCACACCGCGCCCGGGAGGCGAGGTCGCCGAGAGCACGTCCTTGGGGACGCCGAGGAGCAGGTAGTCGTCCTCGCTCGCCAGGCGCAGCACCACGCGGCGCTGGATGGTCGAGTTGAGCGAGGTCGGCACCGAGTTGGGCCGGTCCCCGGCGACGACGACGTGGATCCCGAGCTGGCGTCCGTCGGTCGCGATCTGGGTGAACACGCTGAACCAGGCGTTGGTCCCCGCGTACTCGTAGGCCTCGCGGAAGGCGCCGATGCCGTCGACCAGCAGGAGGATGCGCGGTTCGTCCGGGCGGCCGGCGAGCTCGCGGTACTCCCCGATCGTCGACGCCTTCACCGCCCCGAAGCGCGCGGCGCGATCGTCGACGAGGTCGCGGATCATGCGCAGGAGGCGGACGACCCGCTCGTCGTCGTCCCCGCGGACGACGGCGCCCACGTGCGGCAGCTCCTCGAGCATCTGCAGGCCGTTCGCGCCGAAGTCGAGCCCGTACACGTGCACGGGTCCTCCGCGCGGAGTGACGGCCGCCGCGACCGCGATCGAGCGCAGGGCCGTCGACTTGCCGGAGCCTCCGGTGCCGAAGACGGCCATGTTGCCGTCGCGGTCGGGCTCGTAGAACACGGTCGGCTGGCTCTGCGTCTCCGGGCTGTCGATGACCCCGAGCAGGAGGCGGTCGTCGGTGCGCGGGTGCGGCAGCCGCGAGAAGTCGTAGGCGGGGGCCAGCTCGTCGAGCCAGGGCTTCCGGGGCGCGGGGACGCGGGCCTCGGTCGCCGCCCGCCCGATGGTCGCGACCATGCGCGCGATGTCGGTCGGGCCCGGATCGCCGGTCTCCTCGGCCTCGGCCCGGCTCTGCTCCCACGCGACGCCGGAGCCGAACGCCATCTCCTCGATGTCGATCCGCGGAGGCGGGGCCTCGCCGGTGGTCCGTCCGCCCGCGTAGCCGGTCTGGAAGCCGGCGATCCGGCCGGGGCCCGTCTTGGCGGCGCCCCGCCCCGGGATCGCCGGGTCGAACGACGCCGCCATCGGCGTGCCGAGGATGTCGGTGGAGTCGTCGCCGTCGGCCATCCGCAGCGCGATGCGGAGGTTGGTGTTCGCGCGCAGGTTGTCCTTGATCACGCCCGCCGGCCGCTGGGTCGCCAGGATCAGGTGCAGACCGAGCGAGCGGCCGCGCTGGGCGACGTCGACCACTCCGTCCACGAACTCCGGGACCTCGTTCACCAGCGCCGCGAACTCGTCGACGACGATCAGGAGGCTCGGGGGCGTCTCGGGGTCGCCCGTCTTCTCGAGCGAGACGAGGTCCTTGGCCTTCTTGCGGTTGAGCAGGTGCTCGCGGTACCGCAGCTCGGCCCGGAGGCTCGTCAGCGCCCGCCGGACGAGGTGCGGAGAGAGGTCGGTGACCAGGCCGACCGTGTGCGGCAGCTGCACGCAGTCGGCGAAGGCGGCGCCGCCCTTGTAGTCGACGAAGAGGAAGGCGACGCGGTCGGGGCTGTAGGCGGCGGCCATGCCGAGCACCCACGACTGCAGGAACTCGGACTTGCCCGCGCCGGTGGTGCCGCCGACGAGCGCGTGCGGCCCCTGGCTGCGCAGGTCGAGGTAGAACGGCTCGGTGCCGGCCGAGCCGACGAGAGCCCGCAGCGAGCCCGCGGAACGGCGCCGCACCGGCGCGGACCCGTCGCGCACGGTGATGGAGTTGCTCTCGCGCCAGCGGTCGATGACCGCGCCGGACTGCGCGATGATCTCGGGCCCGGCGAGCGCCGCGTAGGCGACCTCGCGGGGCAGATCGGAGGAGTCCTCGACCGGGACTCCGCCGTCGACCACGGGCGAGAGGGAGCGCGCCAGGGCGAGGGCCGTGCTCGCGTCGACCGTCTCGAAGACCACGGGGTGCGAGTGCTCGCCGAGCCTGACCTGCCCCGTCGTCGCGGGCGAGCCCGGGTCGGCGACGAGCAGGAAGCTGCGGGCGGCGGCGGGGAGCTCGGCGATGCTCGCCGAGCACCAGAGCAGGTGGACTCCCGCGTCGGGCCCGCGCTCGGCGAGCCGGATCAGCCGGGCCCGGTCGACGGGGGCGTCGTCCTCGACGATCACGATCAGCGACGGGGTCACGGGGTCGGGGAGGCGATCGGGCTCGTCGGCGCGGACGGATCCGCGCAGGACCGGTCCCTCCTCCGACCGCCGCTCGACGAGCTCCTCGAGCCGCGACAGCAGCGACGCGCCGGATCCCGGGTTGTCGGCGAGGTGCTCCCCCGCGAGCGGCGAGTGCACCGAGCCGGTGTGCGGCAGCCACTCGAGCCACGACCATCTCGAGCGGGAGGCGGGCGAGGTGAGGGCCGCGACGGCGAGCTCGGCCGGCGAGTGCGTCCCGACCAGCTGCACGGCCAGCGCCCGGGCGACGTCGGCGCGCACGGCGGCGGGTCCGGCGATCCCGAGGGCGCCGCTGCTGCGCAGCTCGGCGACCACGGGCACGCCGTGCACGAGGCGGTGCCGCTCGAGGGTCGCCGCGAGCTCGCGGACGAACTCGGGCTCGGTGTCGTTGCCGCCGGCGAGCTCGATCCGGCAGCGCGACGGGAGCGAGCCGACCCCGAGCCGTACAGCGAGGAAGCCGCGGTGCTCCGGGCGGTGGGTCCACAGGTCCTCTCCGCGCTGCGCGATCGCGGCGACGGCGTCCGCCGCCGACGGCTGCTCGGCGAGGCGCACGGCGCGCTCCACGGCCTGCGCGGCGCGGACGTCCTCCTCGAGCGCGTCGAGTGAGCGCGTGAAGACCGCGATCTGCGCCTTTCTGGTGCGGCGCGCGGTGACGGTGTGGTCGATCCAGGTGCCGATGGCCAGCAGCGGGCTGAGCGCGACGAAGATCACGCTCAGCAGCTGCTGCGTGACGACGTACAGCACGGCGCCCATCACGAGCGGAGCGACGAGCGCGAGCAGCGGGAACCGCTGGGGCGACGGCCGCTGCGGCGGCGTGGGCGCGGCGAGCACTCGCTCCGCGAACCGCACGACGACCCGCGGGGAGCGGGTGAACTCGACCACGGGCGTGCTGGGCGGGGCGCCGCCGAGACGGGCGAGGGGCACGACGCTCACGGCGCTGTCGCCGATCACGACGACATCGGCGGGGGTGAGCGTCGCCCGCTGGACGAGCCTGCCTCCCATGGTGAGGCCGTTCGCCGAGTTCGTGTCGACGATCTCGACCGTCTCGCCGATGCTCACCCTGGCGTGCCGCTTCGAGATCAGGGGGTCGGACAGCCGCACGTCGACACCGCGCTCGCGACCCAGATGGCTGGCACCGGCGGGCAGCGGGAACTCGCGGCCCTCGTCGGGACCGGACAGCACCCGGAGGACGGCCACCGCTGGGCCGCGGTCCCGGCCCTCGCCGGCGGCCGGCGGGGCCGCCCGCGAGAGCTGCACCGTCCCGCCGGAGCGGATCCCTGCCTCGACGATCGCGAGGTCGGGGTGGATCGAGCGCGGACGGTCGAGGCCACCCGCGCCGAGCACGTCGAGCGTCACGGGCGTCGCGTCGGCCCCGGCGGCGCGCTCGGGATCCGCGTCCCGCAGGGCGGCGGCCACCGCGCCGACCGAGACGGTCGCGTCCACCGTCACGACGACGTCCGTGGCCGTCCCGGAGGCACGGCGGAGGGTCAGCTTGAGGCGCATCAGTCGGTCCCGTCCTCGTCCGGCTCGTCCTGCGGGGCGTCGAGGAGCGGGAGGTCGGCGCGGGTCACGAGGCGGCTCGTGACCGCGTACTCGACCAGGCGGGCGCGCCGGTGGGTGGCGAGCGAACCGGTCTCGCCGCGCACGCCCTGGACCCCGACGCGGGCGAGCTTCTCGCAGACGTTGTCGAGCTTGCGGTTGAACCGGGTCTGGGTCCAGCCGAGCCGCGCGGCCGCCTTCGACGAGCTCGGGATGACGCTCGTGCCCGTGCCCTCCCGGCGCAGCATCGGCTCGCACAGCGCGATGACCAGGAGCCGCTGCGACGCAGTGAACGGAGTGACGCCGATCGTGGTCGCGCCGGTGAGGGCGCGCGGCGCCAGCACGGAGTCGAAGGTCGGCCTGCTCGAGTACAGCGTCAGCTCGTAGGTGGTCGGGCCGGCCGTGAACACGACCATCGTGGTGCCGAACACGATGGGGAGGCGGCTGCCGGGTGAGAGCCACGCCTGGATCCCGCCCGACCCGTCGGTGACCGTGGCCGACAGCCGGCTCCCGACGTTGCACAGCCACCACAGTCCCTCGGCGCGCACGATCTGGAGGAACCGGCGGTGCAGGAACGGGTTGTCGTCGAGATCCAGGGCGCCCTCGCGGCCGATCTCGAAGGGCTCGTCGCCGAGGGGGAACCACTCGCCGCAGAACTCCACGCTCAGCTCGGCGTCGGCGACGACCGGCATCGGCACGGTGCCGCTCACGGCGCGCACCCCGTGGTCTCGGTCGAGGCCCGCCCGTCGAGACGGAGCAGGGTCACCTCGATGCAGGTCGTCCCGGAGGGGTCGGCGGGGACGGTCACGGTGCTCTCCTCCTGTGCTCGCGGATCGGGGATCGAACCGGTCGAGGCGACGGCCCAGAGGAACCGGTCCCCGGCCTCCGGCTGCGGATTGGTCCAGGTGAACGTGACGCCGTCGGCCCCGGCCGCGCCGGTGAGACCGGTGACGGGCGGGACGGCGTCCTGCCCGATCGGGTCGGCGGGCGCATCCGCCGGAGCGGTGCGCCGGGGGTCCTCGGTCGAGGCCGGCAGTCCGGCGACCAGGGCGGCTCCGCCGGCGACGGAGGCGGCGACGAGCACCGCGATCCCGGCGAGGACGAACGGCCGGCGACGGCGCTCGGGAGCCGGAGCACTCGGCGGCAGCGGCGCCTCGTAGCTCGGAGGGAGCGGCCCCGACCGCGGGGCGGGGGCGACGAAGGCGGCGGCGGACCCGCGCATCACGGTCCGCTCCACGTCGAAGGCCGGGACTCCGGAGATCTCGGCGGGCGCAGCCGCCGCCGCCCGCGGCGCGATCGGGCGAGGCACGGGGTCGATGCTCACGATGCCGCGGATGCGCGTGTTGCCGTCGTCCTCCTCCTCCACCCGCTCCTGCGGCACGGCGTCGTCGAGCACGTCGGCCGTGGTCACGGCGAGGGAGAGCTCGACCTGGATCCGCTGCAGCGCCCGGCCGAACTCGAGGGCCGTCGAGAAGCGGTTCTGCGGCGCCTTGGCCATGCTGACGGCGAGCACGCGGTCCAGCGACGCCGGGGCGTCGGCCCGGTCGAGCGGAGGCAGGGGGGCCGAGCGGATGCGCTCGATCAGCTCGTGCGAGTTGATCGAGCGGCCGGGGAGCTCGAACGGCGAGCGTCCGGCGAGCAGCGAGTAGACGGTCGCTCCGAGCGCGTAGACGTCGAGGGCGACGTCGTTCGGGATCTCGGCACCGAACGCCTCCGGCGGCGACCACGGGATCGAGAGACCGGCGAGATCGGCGGAGCCGTCCAGGAGCGCCCCCGCGATGCCGAAGTCGGTCAGGGCCGGGCGGTCGTAGGCGGTGACCAGGACGTTCGCGGGCTTGATGTCGCGGTGCAGGATCCCCGCGCGGTGCACGGTCTCGACCGCTCCCGCCACCTGGATGCCGATCCGCAGCGCGTCGGCCACGGCCAGCCGGCCGCTCTTCAACCGCAGCGCGAGGTTCGGGTTCGGGCAGTACTCCATCGCCAGGTAGGGCCGGCCGTCGGCGGCGATGTCGGCCTGGTAGATCGTGACGATCGACGGATGCGTCGACAGAGACGCCATGAGGTTCGCCTCGTCCTCGAACGCGTCGCGCTCGCGATCCGTGGTCAGCCCGGCGCGCAGCACCTTGACCGCGACGGTGCGCCGCGGCCTCGCCTGCTCGTAGAGGAACACGTCGGCGAAGCCGCCGGAGCCGAGCGGGCTGCGGTACTCGAAGCCGCTGATCGCGGGAGGCGGCGACGACCGGGGCGCGCTCATGCCCGCTCCCGGACCGTCACGGTGACGCCGTCGCCGAGATCGAGCACGTCGCCACCGGCGAGCACCATCGACTCGGACCCGGTGAGGCGCACCGGCGCCTGGCCGGAGCGGAGCAGGACGGTGCCGTTCACCGAGGCGAGGTCGCGGACCACCACGAACCGGCCCTCCGCCCGCACCTCGACGTGGCTGCGCGAGATGTCCTGGAGCGGGCTCGGCACCGTGACGAGGTGCGGCAGCTCGTGCGCGGCGGCGCGGCCGGCGGAGGGCCGGCGGCCGATCACGACGGGGCGGTCGAGCTCGACGACGTCGCCGGTGGAGAGCTCGAGCCGCGCGATCGCGCCCGAGGGCGGCGGTGCGGGAGCAGGAGGGGCCGAGGCGAGGGCGCGCAGCTCGGCGATCGAGACGGTGTGCCCGTCGTGGTCGCCGTCCTTCGGCTCCGCGGCCGGCGATGCGACCGGGACGAGATCGATCAGCCCGGGCTCCTCCCCCGCCTCGCGGACCGCGGCGTCCTCGACCACACGGGCGACGGTCTCGCCGAAGAGGTGGTCGTACTCGTCGTCGGCCGCGCGGACCGTCTCGGAGACGGGCACGCGGGTCTCGTCGTGGCCGGGGGCCGGCCGGAGGATCTCGGGTGCCGCCTCCCGGGCGGACTCGACCAGGGGGACGTCGTCCGGGAGCCGGACGTAGCCCCACTCGTCGAGCTCGCCCGTCTCGGCGGCGGCGGGCTCGGGAGCACGCTCGACCGGTGCGGGCGCGGCGGGCGCCGGCGCGGCGGGTGCGGCAGCGAGCAGCGGCTCGGCGAGCAGCGGCGCGACCGGCAGCGGCGCCGCGGACGACGGCACGACGGGCGGCTCGGGAACCGGCGGCAGCGACTCCGGAGCCGCGCCGACGGCCGGCTGCGCGGACGGCGCCTCCTCGACCCCGGTCACCGGCGCCTCCTCGTCGGGCCCCTCCTCGCTCGCCTCCGGCGCCTCCGCCCCGACCGGCTGCGCCTCGAGGGTCGCCCCCCGGAAGGTCGCGGTCAGCCGCGAGCACAGCACGACTCCACTGCCGATGGGCAGGCTCAGCGCGGCACCGCGCCGACCCGCCTTCACGCGGAGGCTGATCGAGACGGGAGCGGAGATCATCCGCTCGTTCCAGGTGGTGACCCCCTCCCCGGAGAGGACGAGGACGGGGGCGCTCTCGTCGAGCTCCTCGACCACCTCGACCAGGAGGTCGCCGCGGACCGCGACCCGCGAGAGCCCGCCCTCGAGCGCGACGACGGCGAAGGGCGGCAGCGCCACGAGGCTCGCCCCGAAGACCCCGGTGAGCGTCTCGAGGACGCCCGCGAGGCCGCGGCCCTCGGCGAACGCCTCCGAGACCTGCTTGACGCCCTCCTCCCCCAGCACGTCGGGCAGCAGCGCCATCCCGTGCTCGGAGACGACGCCGAACCAGCGGCCCGGTCGGTAGCGGATCCCGGTCATGCGCGAGCCTCCTCGGTGTCGGGAGCGCCGTCGGCGGGAGGCGCCGCCACGATGTCGCGCGGCACGGTGTCGTCGCTCACGGCGGTGGCGAGCGGCAGGCGGTCGCTCGGGATGGTGCGGTCGAGATCGGAGGGGGCGGTGACCGCCGTCGCGTCGATGACCAGCACGGTGAGGTTGTCGCGGCCGCCGTGCAGGAGCGACTCGTGCAGCAGGCGGGTCGCGGCGGCCTGCGGGTCTGCCTCGTCGCGCAGCACCAGGGCGATGCGGGCGTCGTCGAGCTCGGTGGTGAGGCCGTCGGAGCAGACGAGCATCCGGTCGCCCGCCGCGGCGGGGAGCAGCCAGAAGTCGGGGGCGGCGACGGTCCCCGCGCCCAGCGCCCGGGTGATCACGTTGCGCTGCGGATGCGACTGCATGCCCGAGGCCTCCAGCTCGCCCGCCTCGACGAGTTCCTGCACCACCGAGTGGTCGACGCTGACCTGCTCGAGGGCGCCGCGCGCCATCCGGTAGGTGCGGGAGTCGCCCAGGTTGAACACGAGCCAGTAGCCCAGGTCCTCGACCTCGGCGATCGCGAGACCGCTGACCGTCGTCCCGGCGCTGCGCTCCGTGCTGAGCGACAGCTCGGCGATGCGCGTGTGGGCGCCGGCGAAGCAGTCCTCGATCTCGGAGACGCGCACCGTGTCGTGTCCGACCAGGGCTCGGAAGGCGTCGACGGCGATGGCGCTGGCGATCTCGCCCGCGTCGTGCCCGCCCATCCCGTCGGCGACGACGAACACCGGAGGCGCCGCGACGTGCGAGTCCTCGTTGATCGCCCGCTTCAGCCCGCGGTCGGTTGCGCTGCCCCACTGGACGACGATCGGACTCCCCGGCGCGCTCATGCCCACTCCACCGTCGCTGTGCGGTCCCCGAAGGTCAGCGTCGCCCCGACCGGGACCGGGGCGCGCCCGCCGGGCGGCACCGGCGTCGCCGTCCCGTCGACGACCACGGCGGTCCCGTTGGTCGAGTGCCGGTCGATGACCGAGAGCTCGTCCCCGGTGAACTCCAGACGAGCGTGGGTCTTCGAGATCGAGCGGGTCGTGTCGGCGAGCGCCACCAGCTCGCCGGCCGCCTCACCGGTGCGCGGCGCGGGGTTGCGGCCGACGAGGGCGGTGTCCGAGACGACGACGACGGTGCCGTCGTCGAAGCGGAGCCGCACGGCTCTCGTCCGCTGCGGCGCGGGGGCTCCGACGCTCATGCGGGTGAGCTCGAGGTCCTCGGGCTCGTGCGCGCGAGCCGGGGCCGCCGACCCGGGGACGGCCGAGATCACGCCGGCGGCAGGCGGGGCGGTGAAGCTCGCGGCGGCGACCGCGGGCGCTGAGTGCCCGCCCGGTGCTGGCGGGGTGTGCGGAAGGGCCGGTGATCCCGGAGTGTGCGGGAGAGCCGGCGCCTCGAGCTCGGAGGCGACCACCGCGACGGAGGAGGTCGGTGCAGGAGCCTCGCGGACCGTCGAGGCGGGCCGGGCACCCCCTGCCGAGCGGATGTCGAGCATCCACGTGTCGGTGGCCTGGTCGTGCCAGCCGCGGTTCCGACCGGTCTTGTCGAACAGCGGCGAGAACGGACCGACGATGATGAGGGCGGTCAGCGAGAGCACGATGTTGCGCGCGACCACGCGCCAGAAGCCCGGAGCCTCCTCCGTCGTGTACATCACCAGTCGCAGTCCCAGGAGCCGCATCCCGGGAGATCCGCGACCGCCGACCGACGCGACGTAGTAGATGCCGTAGCCCAGGGCGACCACGTTCTGAGCGATCGAGCCGTACACGATGACGCTGTAGTAGGCGTCGTACGCGGCTCCCGCGAGCATCGAGCCGGCCACGAGCGCGATCACGGAGCCCACGAGGAGCCCGATCGCCGTCGCGATCCCCATGTCGATCAGGTAGGCACCGAAGCGGCGACCGAGCGTCGCCGGGACGCCGATCCGCGCCCGCGCCGCCTGCGCCGCGCCGCTCGCGGCGGGCGCCCCGCACCCCCGGCAGAACGCCGCGCTCGCCTCCATGCTCGTCGAGCACCGAGTGCAGACCCAGCCTGCGGTCGTCGTGTCAGGCATCGGGATCCTCGTTCCTCGCGGGTCGCCCCGTCGTTCTCGTTCGGGAGCCGCGGGTCGCGGCGGCGGAGGCGCGGGCGAGCCACGCGGGCCGCAGTGAGCGCAGGGACAGGCGCGCCCGCAGGCGCTGCCAGGGAGAGACGGACGCGTGCAGCTCGGCGATGAGGGCGTCGGTCTGCTCCCAGAACGCGGCGACCTCGGCCTCGGCCGGATCCCGCGGCCCGAAGACCGCCGCGTCGGCCCGGCGCGCCAGCACGGTGACGCCCGCGCCGGGGTACTCGGAGTGCAGCCGTTCGGCGTCCTCCCGGCGGGTCGACCCTGTGGGGACGACGGTCCCGAGGTCGGCCGCGCGGTCCAGCACCTCGTCCCAGCCACCGCTGATGCGGTCGACCGGGCGCTCGGCGCCCGCTCGGGCCCGGCGGCGCCTCCGCTTGAGGAACGCGATCAGCAGCGCGGGCCCGAAGAGCACCGCGGCGATGCCGAGCACCCCTCCCGCGACCGCGAGCACCGCGCCCAGCCAGGCCAGATCGATCCCGGAGTCGTCCTCGGTCTCGTCCTCCTGGACGACGTCGGGCGGCACCACGGCCGGCTCCTGCGGAGGAGGCGGCGGCTGGAGGACCTGCGCCTTCGGCTGCGAGGCCGGCTCGGGCCGCTGGTCCTGCAGGATCTGGTCCTCCGGCGGCGTGGGGTCGAAGGCGACCCAGCCGTGCTGCGCGAAAGCGACCTCGACCCACGCGTGCACGTCGTCGCCGGTGATGGCGACGTCTCCCGAGAGATCCGCTCCCGCCGCCGGGTAGTAGCCCATCACCACGCGGGCGGGGAGTCCGAGCTCGTCGACCATCAGCGCCATCGCCGTCGCGTACTGCTCGTCGTCGCCGACCATGCCCTCCTCGGCCGAGAGCAGGAGCTGCAGGCGCTCCGACCCGTGGCCGGGCCGCGAGGGGGCCTCGCCCTCGAGGCCGTGGCTGAAGAACCCCTGCGTCGAGAGCGTGGTCGCGATCGCCCGCACCTGGGCGAGCACGGTCGTCGCCTCGCCGACCGCGGTGAGCGTCGCGTCGGACAGCGCCTCCGGCACGTCGACCGGAGCCGGGACGGTGACGGGAGCCGCGACGGCGTCGGCGAGCTCCTCGTCGCTCGGCACGGGCGGGAGGGTGGTGGTCAGCGTGTAGGAGTCCCCGGCCGCGAGCCGGGAGGTCACGACCGCGACCTGCGTCTCGTCGTTGTAGTGCAGCGAGCCGCTCAGCGCGTCGGCGCGGGGGCCGGCGAACTCGACCGACGACGGGTGGCCCGCGTCGGGCAGCCAGACACCGCCCAGGTCGGCCGCGGTGAAGCGGAGGGTGGCGCTGCTGCCCTCGTGCTCGCCGGCGATGGTGCTGCCGACGCGGGCGAAGCTGCCCGACCCGCCGCCGCCTCCCGACACGTTGTAGACCGTGCCGTCGTAGGCGTCCATCGTCGCGAGGCGCACGCGCATCCCCTCCTGCAGACCCGACACGGTGAAGAGGGTCGCGTCCTTCTGGTCGCGGACGGTCTTGCGGAACGAGGCGAGCGGAGTGGGATAGTCGTCGAGGTCGAACGGCGGCACGATGTCCTCGCGGAGCGTCGAGCGCGAGGCCTCCGGAGCGACGGAGCCCGCCGAGACGCCCACGACCGCCGCCGCGAGGGCCAGCACGAGCGCTCCCGAGCCGACCCGGCGCAGCCGCAGCTGGCGCACCGCAGACGGGTCGGCCGTGCCGCCGTCACCCGCGATCGAGGTCCGGGCCGACTGCCGGCGCCAGGCCGCCCAGGCCAGGGCGACGACGCCGAAGGCGAGTGCCTGCGCGAGCGGAGCGACGGCCTCCGCGGTCCCGAAGAGGATCGACACGAGCAGCAGCACGGCGGCGGGCAGGATCGCCCAGACCGGCCGGGACGCCCGCAGCGCCACGGTCGACGCCACCACCGCGCAGACCAGCGCGGCGCAGAACGGCACGACCAGCAGCTCCGGGAAGCCGTTCGCGGGCGGCTCGACGGTGAGCAGGCTCTTCCACGAGGTCACGAGGGCGCTCGCCAGGCCGAGGAGGGTCTCGAGGGTCGGGATCACTCCGAGGAGTCCGACCGAGCGGAACGCCGCCGCGGTGCCGACGAGGAGGTAGACGAGGGCGCTCGCGCCGGTCGTGGCCAGCAGCCCCCAGCCGTACCGGGCGGCGACGGCGCCGACGGCGAGTCCGGCCGCGATCCCCAGGCCGCCCGCGACGAGGTGGTCCGTGCCGGCGAAGACCCGGCCGAAGCCGACCACTCCGACACCGAGCAGCACCGCGAGGGCCAGCAGATCGACGGCGACGGCCGCCGGAGCGCGGCCCCTCACGCGGCACCCCGCCTCACGGCCGCCGGCAGCTCGGCGAGGTCCGCGATGCTGAGCAGCGCGAGCTCGCCGATGCTCCGGCGGCCCGCGGGCCGCGCCTCGTCGCAGCTGAGCCCGATGACGCGGGCGTCCGGCGGCAGCTGCCGGGCCGCCGAGCGGAACCGCGGCGCGGTCGCCTCCGACCCGACGACGAGGATCACGACCGAGGCCTGCGGCACCGACCGGGCGAGCGAGCGCGAGAGCCCGACCAGGTCGCCGCGCCCGCCGCCCAGCTCCACCCCGGCGAGATCGTCGAGCAGACGCTTCCCGATGCCGGCGTGCAGCGTCCGGCCCTGGACGAGCACGCTCAGCTGCTGCCCGTCGCGCAGTGCCTGCAGGCCGAGGGAGGCGCAGCTCGACACGGCGAGCTCGAACTGCTCCTCGTCGCGGTAGTCGGCGGGGTCCAGCGACAGGCCGATGGCGAGGTGCGAGCGCCGCGTCTCCTCGAACTGTCGCACCATCAGCGTGCCGGTGCGCGCGGTGGTCTTCCAGTGGACGTAGCGGCGGTCGTCGCCGGGCGCGTAGCCGCGCAGGGCGTGGAACGAGACGTCGTTGTTCGAGAGCTCCGGCGCGGGCCGGCCCTCGAGGTCCTTGAGGAATCCGGAGGAGGAGCCGCCGACGGCGACGGTCCGCGGGTGCACGAAGAGATCGCCCGGGACGGTGTGCGGGACGACGCGGCGGAAGAGCCCGAGTCCGTCTCCGCGGACCGAGCGGACCGGTCCGACGCGGATGACGCCGCGCCGCGCGGTCGGGATGGTGAACAGCTCCTCGTGCGCGGCCGACGCCTCCAGCCGCGGGAGGGGGAACACGGCCAGACCTCCGCCCACCGGCAGCTCGACCCGCGCGGGCAGCAGCGAGCGGGCGGAGGCGTTGCGCACCTCGACCCGGCCGACGGCCCGCTCACCGGCGACCACGCGGGTGGCGGCGAGATCGAGATCGACGGAGTAGGAGGAGCGGCCGATCATGAACGGCGCGGCGAGCGCCAGCACCGCGAGGGCGAGCAGCGCGATCAGCACCAGCTCGCTCCAGCCCTGCGTCGCGCCGACGATCCAGGCCACCCCGGCCAGAGCGAGGAGCACCCAGGCGAACGAGCTCGCCACCGAGACGACGGGCAGAGCGCGGGCCCGCACGGGGGCGAGAAGCACACCGGCCGTCTCGACCGCGTGCCGCGACCGCTCGACGGCAGCGCCGAGCCGCCGTGCCAGCTCCGCCCGCGGGAGCCCTCCGACGACGCTCATGCCGCTTGACGCGACTGCGGGGCGGCGACCTGCGCGAGGATCCGGCCCAGCACCGCCTCGGCCGTGGCTCCCGCGAACTCGGCCTCGGGATCGAGCACGAAGCGGTGCAGCCAGACGGGCGCGACGAGCTGCTTGACGTCGTCGGGCAGCACGTAGTGCCGGCCGGAGGCCGCGGCCCACACCTTGCACGCGCGGATCAGCGCCATGGAGCCGCGGACCGAGACGCCGATGCGGGTCTCGGTCGCCGCGCGGGTCGCCTCCGCCAGCTCGACGACGTAGCGCAGGACGGCCGGGTCGACGTGCACGGTCGCCGCGAGATCGGCCATGTCCGAGACCGCCTGCGTCGTGATGATCGCGCGCAGCCCGGCGGAGGGATTGCGCTCGCCGGACCCGGCGAGGATCCGCTCGGCCGAGGCGGTGTCGGGGTAGCCGATCGACGTCTTCACGAGGAAGCGGTCGAGCTGCGCCTCGGGCAGGCGGTAGGTGCCGGCCTGCTCGATCGGGTTCTGCGTCGCGATCACGAGGAACGGGCGCCCGACCTCGTGGCTGACGCCGTCGACCGTGACCCGCGACTCCTCCATCACCTCGAGCAGCGCCGACTGCGTCTTGGGCGACGCGCGGTTGATCTCGTCGGCCAGCACGATCGACGCGAAGATCGGGCCGCGGTGGAAGTCGAAGCGCCCCGACTTCTGGTCGTAGATCGTCACTCCGGTGACATCGCTGGGCAGCAGGTCGGGCGTGAACTGGATGCGGTTGCTGGTGCCCTGCACGGTCGCCGCGATCGCCTTCGCGAGGCTCGTCTTCCCGGTCCCCGGCGCGTCCTCGAGCAGCACGTGACCCTCGGCGAGCATGGCCGTGAGCACGAGGGAGACGACCTCGGACTTGCCGAGCACGGCCTGCCCGACGTTCTGCACGAGCTTGTCGAACGTGGCGGCGAACCAGGCGGCCTGGTCGGGTGTCATGGTCATGGTGTCGTTTCTCCTGGAGGGGGTCGGAGGGTCAGCGGGAGAGAGTGTTGGACTGGACCGGCCCGCGGTCGCCGTAGATGGTGACCCAGACCTGGCCGGTGTAGCCGAAGAACGCCTTGTTGTAGATCGAGAAGTTGCCCGCACCGTCCGCGGTCCTCGACTCCCTGTGGAACTCGTTGCCGGAACCGCAGTTCGCTGCCGGTGCCGCGGCACCGCAGCGCCAGACGACGTCATAGGTCTGGCCGGGGGTCGCGTTGCCCACGTCCACGTTCACGAAGGGGCAGTTGTTGGAGGAGCAGCCCTGGGCCGGAGTCGCACTCCCGCCCCAGGACGCGCTGACGACCGGCGGAGGCTGCGGCCCGCTGGTCGCCTGAGCCGACGCCTCCGCGCTCTCGTCGCCGTTCGCATCGATCGCCTTGACCCGGATGGAGTGCGCCTGGTTGTAGGCATCGCCGACCGAGCGGGACTCCGAAGCCGCCGGACGCTCCTCCCAGGCACCACCGTCGACGCTGATGACCATCTTCGTGATCGCTCGCCCATTGGGTCCCGGAGGCGACCAGCTGAAGGTGACGTTCTTCGCGCCTCCCACCGCCGACACCGTCGGCGTCTGGACTCGGCCGTAAGGCGCCAGAGGATCCGTCGGAGCACTCCACTCGCTCGGATACGCGTTTCCCTCGACGGTCGCGATGGAACGGAGCCGGACGGTGTAGGTGTTGTTGTTCGAGATGCCCTGAGTCAGCACGGGCGAGGCCGGTCGATCGACTCCGTCGCCGTTGAGATCGTAGAAGTAGGCGACTTCTCCTTCGGCGGCGCCGTTGCCCGGACCGGCCGACCATTCGAAGTCGGTGATCGCGTTGTCCCCCTCGGTGGCGAGGACGATCGTCGGTGCGCCCGGATTGCCGACCGCCCGCCGTGCTGCGGAATCAGCGCTGAACTGCGGATCCGTCTTCCCTGCGTCCGTCGACTTGTTCTTCGCGGCCACCGAGAACGTGTAGCCCGACTCGGAGTTGTCGAGCGTGATGTTCTGCGACGTCTCGTTCGCTCCGAGCTCATTCGTCGAGACGATCGAACCGCCCCGCTTCACGAGCAGGGTGTACCCCGTCAGCGCCTCCGCGTTCACCGTCTCGGGCGGGCTCCAATTCACCGGGAGCTGCGTCTGGGTGCCCAGCTGGACGGACCCTCCGACATTGGGCGCTCCCGGGGCGCTCGGCGAGCCCGCCGGGCTCATCGACATCGGGCCCGACCAGTCCGACGGCTCCGGCGAGCGGTTCGACGCCCGTACCGCTACCGTGTAGTTGGCGCCGTTGGTCAGCCCGGTGAGCTGCTTGGTGCGCGTTCCGCCCGGCACCTCGACCTGGCCGTTGCCGGCTCCGCTGAGCTGGATCGTGTAGCCGGTCACCGCCGAGCCCGGGTTCGCCCCGTCCTCCCACGTCACCGTGAGCGAGCCGTCGCCGTAGTCGAGGCTCGTGATCGTCGGCGCGCCGGGGCGCGCGTCCGGCCGGGCCACCGCCGAGGCGGGCGACGGGTCCGACTCGCCGATCTCGTTGGTCGCGGTCACCGTGAAGGTGTACTCGCGGTCGTTGGTGAGCCCCGTGATCGTGCAGGTGGTCGCCGGGCAGTCCTGGCTGCCTCCGCTCCACTTCACCGTGTGGGTCGTGATCTCGGCGCCGTTGTTCGTGCCGTCCGACCAGCTGAGCACCACCGTCCGGTCCTGCACCGAGCTGACCGACGGCGTGCCGGGGGCGGCGGGCGTGCCCTGCACCGTGAGCCGGATCGTGCCGAAGACCCGGCGCTCCACGTCTCCGGTCGCGTCGCCCACCTGGTAGCGCACCGTCATGGTCCCCACGAAGTCCGCATCGGGAGTGACCACGACGGAGTCGCCCTGGACGCTCGCCGAGCCCGCTCCCGAGTCCACGATCGGCGCGCCGACGAGCGTCAGCGGCGTCTCCGGGAAAGGGTTCACGTCGTTCGAGAGCACGTCGACCGTGGTCGGCCTCCCCTGCGGTGCCTTCGCGACGACGTCGTCGTTCGCCACCGTCAGCGGCCTGGTCGAGGCCGTCACCCGCACCGACACCGAGCCCTGCACGGGCGGCGTCGTGCCGTCGCTCACCGTCACGTCGAGCGAGGCCTGCGTGCCCTTCGCGACCGACTCGTCGGCCGCGACCGACAGCACCGATCCCGAGACCGTCGCCGTGATCCCGCTCGGCGCGCCCGAGACGCTGTACGTCAGCTTCTCCAGGTCGCCCTTGTCGGGATCGCTCGAGAGCGTGCGCAGATCGAGGGTCGACGGCTCCTCTCCGGGGGCCACCTCCATCGATCCCCCGGCGAATGTCGGCGGCTGGTTCTCGGGCGGCAGCACCGTGATCGGGATGCTCAGCGTCGCCTTCACTCCCGCGGGATCGTCGGGCCCCGCGCCGTCGGTGACCTCGAAGGTCAGCGCGTCCGAGCCGAAGTAGTCGGGCGCCGCCGTGTAGAGGAGGGTCGACTCGTCCTTCACGAAGACCCCGTCGGCCGAGTGCAGCGCCGACACCCGGTCGGACTGGGTCAGCCGCGCGGTCCTGCCCTCGGGGGCGATGACCCAGTCGCTCAGCGGGATGGTCGCCTGCTCGCCCGCCTTCACCTCGAGCGGGGCGACTCCGGGCTTGAGCGCGGGGCCGGTGGCACTGAGCGCCGGCACCCGGAGGAACGCGGTGCCGACGAGTCCGTCGGCGTCGGTCGCGGTGTACGTGATGATCTGCGCCTGGTCCCCGGGGACCACGGTGACCACGCCGCCGGTGCCGACGGTGGCGCCCGCCGGCTCGCCGAGCAGCGCCACCTCGAGCTCGCTCGCGACCCCGTCGGGGTCCTCGTCGTTCTTCAGCACGGGCACCTCGACGGTCTCGGCCGTCGTGATCTGCGCGGTCGTCACCGAGTCGTCGCGGGCGATCGGGGCGAGCAGCGCCGCCTCCTCGGCCACGGTCACCAGCAGGCTGCCGATCGCGGTCGCGCCGCGGGTGTCGCCGACCGTGTACTGGATCGCGTAGTCGCCCTCCGCCTCCGGAGTTGTCACGAGCACGCGGCCCGCGGAGAGCCGGGCGGTCACGCCCTCGGGGGCCGTGACCCCGTCGGCCACGAGCGAGAGCGTGTCGCCGTCGGGATCGGTGTCGTTGGCGAGCACGTCGACCGCGATGCTGCGACCGGGCTGCGCCGTCACGACGTCCTTGACCGCGTCGGGCGCCTGGTTCTGCGTCGACGGAGGCGCGATGCCGACCTGGATCGTCGCGGTGGCCCGCGCACCGAGCGAGTCGCTGACCTCGTAGCGGAACGAGTCGGTGCCCACGGAGGCGTCGAAGGCGGTGTAGGTCAGGAAGTCGGCGCCGACCTCCTCGATCCGCCCCTTGCCCGGCGCGCTCGCCTGGCCGACCAGCGTCACGCTGTCGCCGTCGGGGTCGATGCCGTCGAGCGGGATCGGGATCGAGATGGTCGAGCCCGAGAGCGTGCGCGCCTCGAGGTTCTCGGGTCGCGGCGGCGAGTTCGCCTCGCGGTTCATCGGCAGGATCTGGATGCTGACGTACCCGGCGTCCTTCTGCCCCGAGCTGTCGATCGCCTCGTAGGTGACGTACACCGTCTTCGCGGTGTCGCCCGCCCGGAACCGCACGCGGTCCTCCGAGACGAACACGACTCCGTCGACGGCCTCGGGCAGGGGTGCGACGAGCTCCGGCACCACCGTCAGAGTGTCGCCGCTGGGCGAGACGTCGTTGGCGAGCACGTCGATCGTGACCGTGTCGCCGACGCGCACCGCCGCGGAGTCATCGGTCGCGACCGGCGGCTGGAGGGTCGCCGGGGCCGGAGTCGGCACGACGAGCACCTCGCCGAACGAGGTCCCGGTGCCGTTCGAGACCGTGTAGGTGAAGGTGACGGGCTCGGTGATCCCCGGCTGGTCGGTGACGCGCAGGACCTCGTGCTCGAGGATCGCCACGGCGACCCCCGTTCCCGGCTCGACCGTCACCGACGACACGACCAGCAGCCCGCCGTTGGGGTCGGAGTCGTTCTGCAGCACGTCGACGAGGGCCGTGCCGCCCGCGGGCAGGAGCGCGACATCGCGGACGGCGACCGGGGCCCTGGCCTCGCTGGAGGCCGGGAGCACGTCGACCCGGACGAGTCCCGGGGTCGAGCTCGGTCCGTCGCTCGCGAGGTACTGCAGATAGTAGGAGCCGGGCGTCGGCGACGAGAAGGTGAAGGTGCCGGCCGTGTAGTCGGGCGTGACGGTCGCGCCGGCGGGCTGCTCGACGTCGGCCAGCATCAGCGGCGCTCCGGTCGGGCTCAGGTCGTTGCCGAGGGGCGCGACGGTCGCGGTCCGGTCGGCGAGCGTCGTGACGTGGTCGGGGTTGGTCACGGGCACGGTCGACCCGGGCGCGCGGACGTCGATGTGCAGCACGCCCTCGACGTCGTCGGTGCCGTCCGAGACGATCAGGACGACGTCCTTGCGGCCGAGCTCGGCGCCGATCGCGTCGAAGGTGACGAGTCCGTCCGCCGTCGAGCGGACCTGGTCGTCGCTGGTCGGTGTCGCGGACCGGAGGAAGAGGTCGTCGCCGTCGGGGTCGATCCAGTCGGGGAGAACGTTGTACGAGACCGACGCCCCCTGCTCGAGCAGGATCCGCCCCTCGCGGTTCTGCTCGGGAGCCTCGTTGCTGCCCGCCGGCTTCACCGTCAGCGTGACCACGGCGTCGTCGGTCCTGCCGCGGCCGTCGTCGGCCGTGTAGGCGAAGGAGGCGGTCCCGCTCGCCTCCGCGGGCACCGTGATCTGCAGGGCGCCGCCGCCGTAGATCGGCTCGACGGTGCCGATCGAGGGCATCGCGCCGACGACGGAGGCGGTGAGCACGTCGCCGTCGGGGTCGGTGTCGTTGTCGAGCACCGGCAGGATGACGCTGCGCCCGGCCCGGACGCCGAACCCGTCGTCCTCGGCGACCGGGGGCGTGTTCTCGGCGGAGCGCTCGGGGGTGGTGTTCTGCACCTGCTCGGTGCTGCTGTCGCTCTCGTTCTCCTCCTCCGACTCGTCGTCGGGAGGGGTGACGTCCTCCCAGTCCGAGACCTCCTTCATGTCTCGATTGACCAGCCAGACGACGCCCTGGGTCAGCTCGTTCAGCACGACGGCGCTGCGGTTCACGCGGAACACGGCCTGCCGGTCCCCGGCGAGGTTCGGGACGTCTCGTGCGACGTCGTCCGCGCTCCCGCCGCAGTCGCGCACGTAGCGCCCCGATCCGGTCCAGGCGGCGTAGGTGCAGCCGTTCACCCGCACCGGCGCGACGGCGGTCCCGGTGCCGCCCGACTCCACGGAGCGCGCGGCCGAGCCGTCGAGGGGCTGCAGGCGCAGGGCGCCGCTGGTCGCGATCGCGACGTCCTCGCCTCCGGCGCTCGGCTGCTGGAGGGTCAGGCCGTCGGTGGCGCCCAGCTGGACGGGGTCGGCGCCGCCGATCGAGACCGCGCCGGTGCGCGCGTCGAGGAGGACGGGGGTCGAGCCGACGGCGGTGATCGCCGGGGTGGCTCCGTCGGCGAACCCCGAGACGGTGGAGGTCGACGGGGCGCCGTCGCGGCGGACCGTGACGAGCTCCTCGTCGGCGGGCGAGTACGCGAAGACCGTGCCGTCGGTCGCGACCGTGGCCGTCGCATCGGCGCCGAGCTCGGCCGTCGGATCGTCCGACTCCGCGCTGAAGGAGGAGAGCGCGTCGGCGGCCCGCACCCAGAGCGCTCCCGTGGCCGCGTCGAGGATCGCGAGGACGCCGCCGCCGAGCGTGACGGACGAGTCGGCCGGCACCGGCACGGGCTCGCCGAGCGTGACCGAGGAGGTGTTCACGACCGACGCCGTGGCGTTGCTCTCGTCGTGGATGACGACGGTTCCCCCCTCCTGCGCGACGTCGAAGCTCGTCCCCTGGGTGCGCAGGCCCGCGTCGAGGACCTCGGAGGGGTAGTTCAGCCGTCCCGCGAGCAGTGAGGTCGGCTTGGTCACCCAGACGCCCGCGTCGTTGAGGTCGACGTCCTGGGTCGTCACGCCCTGGTAGAGCACGGCCATCGTCGAGACGACGAGCGCTGCGGCGGTCACCGACGCGACGGACGCGACGGAACGGGTGCGGCGGGACAGCCGTGAGAACACGCTCGGACCGGTCCTCTCGGGGCAGTGGAGCAGAGTCGGCCGGGCCGGGATCGGACCGTCCGGTGGAGCGTGCTCATCGTGACCGCCGCCCCCGACGACCACCATCCGTCACTTCTCGCGGCACCCATCCAGGGGCCACGCCCTCCAGCCCGCCACGAGGAGGAGGGCGCCTGCGCGAACGCGCTCCCGTCACCCCTGCCGGTCGCGCGGAGAAGCCGCTCGGGTCCCAGCGGTGAGGGCAGAAGGAGACACCGACCCGCACGCCTGCTGGTCGAGTAGCCGCCGCAGGCGGCGTATCGAGACCCACGAGCGCCCGCAGATGCGGCGCGCGGACGCCGAGCCCTCGGGCGGCTCTCAACATCGCAGCGTTCCTCGGCAGGTCCTCTCGGGGCACGAGTCGTCCGATCGTGGCGCGAAGGGCGGTCCCGTGTCGGTGCTCGCTGATTCGATCTCCGCATGGCATCAGCAGCAGAGATCAGACCCGCGGAGGCGACACTCGACGCGATCCGCGAGGGCGCCGACGAGGTCGGCCGGCTCGCCCGCGAGGCGTCGCCGTCACTGCTCGCCTCCGACATCCGCCTGTACCAGGTGTACCGGGCTGCGCTCTCGATCCCGCTCTCGTTCGCGCGCGGCGGCCTGTCGAATCGTGAGTCGAACCATCTCGTGGAGCGGTCGATCCGGGCGGAGCTGGCGGTCGGGTCCGGAGTGTCCGAACGCGATGTGGCCCACGACCTCGAGCGCGCGCACCTGCTGGTCGAGGACCTCCCGGCCACCCGGGCGGCCCTCGCCGAAGCGCGGATGCGGTGGACGACCGGCATCGTCATCTGCTCCGTCGCGGCGACCCTGCCCCAGGAGTCCCTCGCCGAGTTCGACGCTCGCGCGGCCGACGCGGCACTGACCAGGACCCCCGCCCAGCTGCGACGCCTCCTGGCGCGGCTGCGGGACGAGCTGCACGAGACGCCCCTCGCCGAACGGCACGCACGCGCCCGCCAGGACCGCGCGGTGTGGCTCACTCCCGAGATCGACGGGATGGCGACGCTCTCCGCGCACCTGCCGGCGCCGCTCGCCCTCGGCGCGTATCACCGCCTCGACCGCATCGCTCGGACCCTCCGCGGCGACGAGCACGGCGCTGTCGCCGACGGCGGCCGCACCGGCGACGAGCGCACGCTCGCCCAGCTGCGCGCCGACGCCCTCACCGACCTGCTCTGCGACGGCGACATCGCCGGCACCACTCCGGCCGGCGACGGCCCGACGGCCTCGCCGACGTTCGTCCCCGGAGTGCGCGCCGAGGTGCGAGTGACGCTTCCCGCGAGCACCGCCTCCGGGGTCGACGACGCCCCCGCCGACCTCGACGGGTACGGCGCGATCCCCGCGACCGTCGCCCGAGAACTCGCGGGAGTCGCCGCCACGTTCACCCGCGTCCTCACCGACCCCGGCACCGGCGCCGTCGTCTCGGTCGGCCGCACCCACCGCGTCCCGCCCGCGCAGATGCGCCTCGCCCTCCAGCTGCGCGATCAGACCTGCCGCTTCCCCGGGTGCACCCGACGAGCGTCCACCGCCGAGGCCGACCACACCCTCGAATGGCGCAACGGCGGCCACACCTCCCTCGAGAACCTCGCGTCGCTCTGCACCGCCCACCACCACGTCCGGCACGGCGACCGCTGGACCTACCGACTCCACCCCGACGGGACCGCGGAGTGGACCACCCCCACCGGCCGCCGCGCCACCACCCGGCCACCCGCGCTCCCCGGACGCCCACCCGCACCACCCCCGCGGTTCAGCGGGACCCATACCACCGCAGGCACCGCGGACCCGACATGAGACGCCGTGTCTCTCCGCCTTGTGACGAATTGGCGCGAGACGCACACTGTGGCCACCCGATGCCGACCACCCGACGGCCCGCCCTCCCCTGACGACCCAGGACACCGATGCCCGCCGCCGTGAGCACCCTTCTCCGCAGCCCCGAATCAGCACCGCCCCTCCCCGACGACCCCGTGCGCTCGATCTGCGTGATCGACGATCACGCCATCGTGCGGTCGGGGATCGCCGAGCTGCTGCGCGGCACCGCCGATCTGCGGGCCGATGCGGTCGCCTCCACCGTCGCCGAGATCGAGGAGGACGCCGCCGCGTTCGATCTCGTCATCCTCGACCTCCGGCTCGGCGACGGCAGCGAGGCTGGCGAGAACGTCTCGCGGCTGATGCGCCGCGGCACGCGCGTCCTGATCTTCTCGGCCGGCGACGATCCCGACTCGGTCCGCTCCGCCGCCCGGGCCGGCGCCCTGGGGATGGTGCGCAAGTCCGAGGACGACTCCGTGCTCCTCGACGCCGTCCGCTCGGCGGCGCAAGGCGTCGCGGTCGCCTCGACCGACTGGGCCGCCGCGCTCGACGCCGACGTCGAGCTCGCCGACGCCGGCCTCAGCGCTCGCGAGCGCGAGGTGCTCGCCCTCTACGCGGCGGGCGAGAAGGCCCAGCGCGTCGCCTACCTCACCGGGCTGTCGCGCGACACGGTCACCCACTACGTCGGGCGGATCCGCGCCAAGTACGCGCGGGTCGGCCGTCATGCGGGCACGAAGGTCGAGCTCTACATCCGCGCGATCGAGGACGGCCTGCTCGAAGGCCCGCTGTGAGCCGGGGCGCCGCCGCGCCGGAGGACGCGCCGAGCTACGGCATCGGCGACCGGTTCGAGCGGATCTTCGTCGTCGCCTTCAGCATCGGCGGCATCGCGTTCCACGCCGTCGCAGCGCTGGGGTTCGCCGAGGACGGCGGCGCCGTCTCGCCGCTCTGGGCCCTCGCCGCCGCCGTCCTGGTGCTGCCGGCTCCGCTGGTGACCCTGATCGTCGCCACCCGCGGGTCGCTCGGCGCCGTGCGGATCGTGCTCCGCGCGCACGTCGTCCTCTTCGCCGTCGTCGTCCTCGCGCTCGTCCCCGCCGTGCCGCGCGGGAGCGGTAGCGCGGTCACGTCCTGGCTCATCGACGCGGTCCCGGTGGCGATGACCGCCGCGGCTGTCGCGTTCCCCGCCCGTGTCGTACCGCTCGCCGTGGCCGCCGTCTGCCTGCTGCTCTTCGGCGTCCGCGCCGCCACGTCGGGGTCGCCCGTCGTGGCCATCGAGGAGGCGATCGACATGGCGATGGTCGGCACGGTGTTCGCGGGGCTCGCCCAGGCGATCCTCGGTGCCGGTCGCTCGCTCGAGCGGGCGACACGGGAGTCGGTGCTCTCGGCCGCCCGCGCCGCCGGGCGATCCGGGCGGCGCAGCGAGCGCATCCGGGTCGGGGCGCTCGTGCACGACGAGATCCTGTCGTTCCTGCTCAACGTGGAGCGGATCAGCCAGTCGGCCGAGCTCTCCCGCTCGGCGGCGCGGGTCGCCCTCGCGCACCTCGCCGAGCTCCGACTGACCGACCCGTCGGGCCCGACGCCGAGCCGGGCCGTGCTGACCGCGGGCGAGTTCGTCCGTGCCGCCGGAGTCCGCGTCACGGAGGCCGCGCCGCTGGCGACCATCAGCACGCGCGTCGAGTCGGGCGCCACCGCCGTCCCCTCCCCCGTGGCCGACGCCCTCATCGACGCGACCGTCCAGGCCGCGCGCAACGCCGTGCAGCACGCCCGCTCCGCGGAGGGCGCCCCGGCCGCCGTCCGCGCGTCGATCGTCGTCGACGACCGCGGTCTCTCGATCGAGGTCAGCGACGACGGAGGAGGGTTCGTGGTCGCCGCGGTCCCGCACGACCGCATGGGACTGACCACGAGCATCCTCGCCCGCGTCGCGCAGATCGCCGGTGCGACCGCGCAGATCGCGGCCGAGGCGGGCACCGTCGTCCGGCTGGAGTGGCGCCGATGACCCGCCGGCGGCGCCTCGAGCAGAGCACCGACGTCTCCGACCTGCTCGGCTTCGGCGGCGGCCACGTCCGCGTGATCGGCGTGTTCTTCGTCGGGGCCAACCTCCTCCTCGCCGCCCTCAACCTCGACTGGTCCCGCCGCCCGGCCGGCACCCTCGCCGCCGTGGTGATCGTCGCCCTCCTCGTCGCGCTGGTCGTCCACCGACCCCGCGATCCCCTCCCACTGCCGAGCACCCTGGTGATCGCGGTCGGAGCGCCGGCCGCCACCGCGCTCGGCTGGTGGGCGCTCGAGCCCCGGGGCTGGGAGGGGAGCTTCGCCACCTGGTTCCTCGGCGGGACCGCCTTCCCGCTCTTCGCCCTCTGCCTCCGCGGCCGGATCCTCGCGGCGCTCCTCGGGCACCTCGCGGTCGGCACCGTGACCCTCGCCTGGATGCCCACGGGCGGCCACAGCGCGCTCGTCGGTGTCGAGTCGGTGTCGAGGTACTCGATCCTGCTCGTCTGCGGGATCCTGTTCCGGCTCGGCCTGCGCTACGCGATCACCAGGATGGGCGAGGTGCGGGCCGAGCGCGAGCGCCTCGCCTCCCGCACGGCCGAGGCCGACGGGCGCTTCGTCGAGCGGGAGAAGCGCGTGCGCCTGGTCGCGGATCTCGCCGAGCCGCTCCTGGCGAGAGTGGCCGCCGGCGAGCCGTACTCCCCCGCCCTCGCCCGCGACGCGGCGAACGTCGAGGCGGGGATCCGCGACGGGCTGCGCGCCTTCGGTCTCGTGCGCGATCCGCTGGCCTCGAGCGTCCGGGCGGCGCGTCTGCGCGGCGTCGAGGTGGTCCTCCTCGACGACTCGGACGGCGATCTCGACGAGCCCACGCTCGACCGCGTCGCCGCCACCGCCGCGCGCGCCTTCGAGGAGGTCGGCTACGGCCGGGTCACCGTCCGGCTCCTGCCCCCCGGCCGCGGCACGGTCGCCACCATCGTGGCCGACACCGAGCCGGGCCTGCACCTCGAGGTGGTCTAGGCCGCGAGCCGCCGCTCTCGATCCGCGTCCGTGTACTCGGCCCGGGGGTTCAGCGCGAGCGCGTCCCGGGTCGCCGCCCGGGCGAGGCTGAGCGCCGCCGACAGCCGGGGCCGACGCACGGTGCCCGCGGTCCGCCCGTAGACGTCGACGTGCGCGAACGCGGGTGCCCAGGTCGGTCGCGGCCGGCGGTTGCGGACGCCGGCGGTGAGGTGCAGGAACGCCTGGACCGAGCCGAGCGCCGAGGCCGCGTCGACGCCGGGCGCGATCGAGGGCAGCGGCGCGGGAGTCGTCGACGTCACGGCTCGCAGCACCCGCAGGTCGGTGTAGGGCGGGATCACGGGCAGCGTCCTGCCGAGCGCGGCCGGGCGTCGCGCGATCTCGTCGAGCGGCAGCTCCTCGGTGAAGCCGAGCATCCGCTCGACGGTGCGCCGCGAGCGCGGGTGGAACGAGGTCGCCTGCGCGGCCCAGCCGACGTTCATCACCCACAGCACCGGCAGGTCGAGCCCGCGGGCGGTGCGCGCCAGCAGGACGCCCACCTCGGGGGTCGTCACCTCGGTCTCGTCGATCACCAGGTCCGCGCCGTGGGCGAACTCGAGCGCCGTGTCCGGGAGGACCCCCTCGGGGAAGACGTCGACGGTCGCGTCCGGGTCGAGCGCCAGCACCGACTCGCGGAACACCTCGGCCTTGTTCCGTCCCACCGCCGCCCGCGTGGCCCCGGGCACCCGGTTCGCGTTCTCGGGTTCGAAGACCTCCGGGTCGGCGACCGAGAACGATCGCACTCCCATCTGCGCGAGCTTGAGGCCGAGCTGGAAGCCGTCGCCGCCGACGCCGGCGAGCGCGACCCTCGCCGAGCACAGGGCGATCTGCTCCGCCTCGCTCCAGAAGCCGAGGTTCCGGGCGTACCTCGGTGCCGTGACGTCGACGCTCACGCCGCCAGCTCCTGATCGCCGTCGAGCCCGACCAGGATGTCGCGCGCCGTGAGGTAGCGGCCGGGGAGCCAGCGGCTGAGCCGACGGATCGGCGGGACGTCGATCACGATCGCGACGTTGACGCTCCGGTAGGCCTCGATCCAGCGGCGCTCACCGATCCTCGTCGCGGTGAGCGAGGGGCGGAGCAGCCGCTCGAGCACCGGGTCGACCAGCCCGTAGGCGGAGCGGAGCCCGGCCTCGTCGAGGAACGCGAGCACCGCCGCGTACAGCTCCAGGACGCTCTCGTGCTGGTGGGCGCGGTCCTCGTGGCGGGCGATGAGCCGCGAGACCTCGACCGAGGGCTGCGGCGCCGGCCGGGGGCCGAAGACCTCCGGCCAGTAGCGCTCGACCGGGAGGCGGTCGTCCGGCACCGAGCGGATGACCCGGCCCTTGACGATCAGGCGGAGTGCGGCGACGATCCGCACCTCGCCCGCCGACTCCTCGACCACCGCGAAGGCGAGCGAGCGCACGTCGTCGGCGTCGGTCTCGCCCCCGTCGGCCGCTCGCGCCGCGGGGAGGAAGCCGTTCTCGTCGACGTAGACCTCGCGCCGGAGCTCGAGGAAGCGGCGGTAGGCGGTCTCGGATCCGGGGACGGGGACGCCGCCGGAGCCGATCAGTCCGGTGGTGCGCCGGAGGGTGGATTGCTGCAGGTCTCGCATGGGGTTCTCCTCGACTCGGGGTGTCTGTTCCGACGAGTCCGATCGTGGAGAACGGCCGGGTTCCGAAGAATGGGCACGTCTGCCCGAGGGGAGAGGTACCCGTCAGACGACGTCGTCGAGATCGACCGCGACCGAGCTGACCAGCGCGAGCAGCGCCTCCGCGTAGGCGTTCTCGGCGGCGTCGTCCTCGAACACGCGGGGCCGCCCGCCGAGCTCGACCTCGACCTCGAACCGGGCCCCGGCCGTGCGGCGGAGCGAGCGGAACGTGCCCCGGAGCAGCTCGCGGAGCTGGTCCTCCCGCGGCAGCCACAGCGAGTCCTCGACCGAGACGGAGTCGAGCGCCCACTCCGTCGTGCCGTTGAAGCCGAGCACCGTGCCGCTGGGGTACTCGTGCGCCTCGATGGTCATGTCGCTGACGGTGAAGACGTCGCCGTCGAACCCCTCGCGCTCGATGCGGAAGCGGTCGCCGGTGACGGGCGTCCAGCGCACACCCGCGGTCCGCAGGGCCCTGGCCAGCTCGGAGGAGATCATCCTGCGAGTCTCGCGCGCCTTCCCGGGTGTCGGCCGCGAAGCGATCGGCGGGGCCGATGTCGGTGGGTGAGTTTACGTTCATGAAACACCCGGTTCACGTGCCGGGCACCCGCACTGCTTAGCGTGGCTATTCCGTGCCCCTTTCGGGGCGCGGCGATCGAGAGGACCATCCATGCCGGACGCCCCCGCGTCGACAGCACCCGCGTCGACAGCCCCCGCACCGACGCGACACCGCCCGAGGCGCGGTCTCGGTCTGGCGCTCCTCGCCGGGCTCTCGCTCGCCGCCGCCCCGCTGGTCGCCACGCCCGCGACCGCGGCACCGGGTGGCGACGAGCTGGTCATCAGCGAGGTCTTCGCCCGCGGCGGGTCCGCCGGCGCCGCGTACACCCACCGCTTCGTCGAGCTCTTCAACCCGACCGGGGCCGACATCGCCCTCTCGGGCCTCTCGCTGCAGTACCGCTCGGCGACCGGCACCGCGAACCCGACCACGACGGTCGCGCTGTCCGGCACCGTGCCGGCCGACGGCCACTTCCTGATCCAGGGCGCCAGCAACGGCAGCAACGGCGCCGCGCTCCCCGCAGCCGATCAGACCGCGAACGGCCTCAACATCGCCGCTGCGGGCGGCACCCTCTTCCTCGTCGAGGGCACCTCGACCCTCGTCGCACCGCCGACCGGAGCCGCGGCGCAGCCCGACGCCGTCCTCGACCTCCTCGGCTACGGCACGTCGAACACCTTCGAGTCGGCCGCGGCGACGGCGCCCACGCTCACCGAGTCGATCGCGCGCGCCGACACGCCCACCGGCGACACCGACTCCAACGCCGCCGACTTCAGCGTCGGCGCGATGACCCCCGAGTCCAGCGGAGGCGCCACCGCGCCCGAGCCGACCCCGACGGCCACCCCGACCCCCACCCCGACCCCGACCGCTCCCCCGACGAGCGCGCCGACGGTGACGATCGCCGAGATCCAGGGCACCGGAGCCGCCTCCCCGCTCGTCGGGCAGACCGTCACCACGACCGGCGTGGTCACCGCCCGCTACCCCTCCGGCGGCTACAACGGCTACGTCGTCCAGACCGCCGGCACGGGCGCGCAGGGCGAGGGCCGCACCTCCTCCGACGCCGTCTTCGTCTACTCCTCCGCCTCGGTCGGCTCGGTCGCGATCGGCGACCACCTGCAGATCACCGGCGCCGTCAGCGAGTTCAACGGCCTCACCGAGCTCACGCCGACCTCGGCGGCGACCGTCGTCACGCTCGACTCCCCGGCCGCCGCGCCCGTCCCCGCCGCCGTCGGTCTGCCCCGCACCGCCGAGGAGCGCGAGACGCTCGAGAGCATGCTGATCGCGCCCCAGGGCGCCTTCACGGTCACCGACACCTACGACCTCAACAGCTACGGCTCGATCGGCCTGGCCGCCGGCGACTCCCCGCTGCTCACGCCGACCGAGGTCGCGCGCCCCGGCACGCCCGAGCTGGCCGCCGTCGTCGCCGACAACGCCGCCCGCGCGATCACGCTCGACGACGGAGCCTCGATCAACTTCCTGGGCTCGGCCGCGAACAAGGCGATCCCGCTGCCCTACCTCACCCCGACCGAGCCGATCCGGGTCGGAGCGCCCGCGACGTTCACCCGGCCGGTCGTCCTCGACTTCCGCAACAGCGCCTGGGCCCTCCAGCCGACGACGCAGCTGACCGTCGAGAACGCCGACTCCGTGCAGCCCGCGACCTTCGCGGACACCCGCGAGGCGGCCCCCGAGGCCGTCGGCGGCGACTTCTCGATCGCCTCCTTCAACGTGCTCAACTACTTCTCCACCACGGGCGACTCGATCACCGGCTGCACCTTCTACACCGACCGCGACGGCGACCCCGTCACGGTGAACTCCGGCTGCGACGCCCGCGGAGCGGCGAACGCCGACGACCTCGAGCGCCAGCAGGCCAAGATCGTCACCGCGATCAACACCCTCGGCGCCGGAGTCGTCTCGCTCGAGGAGATCGAGAACTCGGCGAAGTTCGGCAAGCCGCGCGACGAGGCCCTCGCCACGCTGACCGCCGCGCTCAACAGCGCCGCCGGCTCGGAGGTCTGGGCGTACGTGCCCTCCCCCGCCGCCCTCCCGGCCCTCGCCGACGAGGACGTCATCCGCACCGCGTTCATCTACAAGAAGGCGGTCATCGAGCCCGTCGGCGAGTCCGAGATCCTGCTCGACTCCACCGCCTTCTCGAACGCGCGCAAGCCGCTCGCCCAGGAGTTCCGCCTGATCGGCGACGCCGAGAGCGAGTTCGTCGCGATCGTCAACCACTTCAAGTCGAAGGGCTCGGGAGAGGGCGCCGATGCCGACCAGGGCGACGGCCAGGGAGCCTCCAACGCCTCGCGCGTGGCGCAGGCCACCGCGCTCGTCGCCTTCGCCGACCGCCTCGAGACCGAGAAGGCGACCGATCTCGTCTACCTCCTCGGCGACTTCAACGCCTACTCGAAGGAGGACCCGGTGACGGTCATCACCGACGCCGGCTTCGTCGACCAGGGATCCAAGGACGGCGAGTACTCCTACGCCTTCGACGGGGCGGTCGGCTCGCTCGACCACGTCTTCGCCTCCCCCGCCGCCGACGCGACGGTGACCGGGGTCGACACCTGGAACATCAACAGCGGGGAGTCGGTGGCGCTCGAGTACAGCCGCTACGACTACAACGCGACGATCTTCTACGACACGTCGGCCTTCCGCTCGAGCGACCACGACCCGGTCGTCGTCGGGCTCGACCTGCCCGAGGCGGCGCCCGCGACGGTGATCGACGTCGCCACGAGTGCGCAGACCAAGCGCCTCGGCCTCCTGCGCTCGCTGACGGTGACCGCCGTGAACAACGGACCCGAGGCCGTCGCCGTCGAGATCGCGACGCCCTACGGCACGAGGACGAAGAGCTCGGTGAAGCCCGGCCAGTCGTTCTCGACCACGTACGTCACGCTGCTGCGCCCGATCAAGGCCGGAGTCGCCACGATCGAGGTCACCGCGAAGGACGGCACCGAGCGCACCTACGAGCAGGCGTACAGCGCCCGCTGAGCCCTGCGCGACCCCTGCCCCTCCCTCGGGCACGCCTCCTAGAGTGCGGACATGCCCGAGGGAGACAGCGTCCACCGTCTCGCCGCCCGCCTCAGGCGGGCGGCGGACGGGCGGACGATCGTCGCGGGCGAGCTGCGCTCGGGCGACGCGGCGGGCACCGACCTCGCCGGCCTCCGGGTCCTCGAGCACGTCACCCACGGCAAGCACCTGCTGACCCGCCTCGACGGCGGCGCGACCCTGCACACCCACCTGCGGATGCAGGGCTCCTGGACGGTGACGGCCCCCGGCCGCGCCGTCCCCCGCCACCTGCAGAAGGACGTCCGCGTCCGTCTCCGGCTCGACGACGACACGACCGTCTGGGGCCTCGACCTCCCCGTGGTCGAGCTGCTGCCCACCCGCGAGGAGCACCGGGCGATCGGCCACCTCGGTCCCGACCCGCTGCGCTCCGACTGGGACGCCGAGGAGGCGGTCCGCCGCCTCTCCCTCACGCCCGAGCGCCCCGTGATCGCCGCCCTCCTCGATCAGCGCCTGATCGCGGGGCTGGGCAACCTGTGGGCGAACGAGGTCTGCTACCTCCGCGGTGCGTGGCCGTGGCGGCCGGTCGGCTCGCTCGACGTCCGCGCGCTCACCGCGACCGCCGCGCGCGCCCTCCGCGCCTCCGTCACGGTGCCCGGCATGTTCCAGACCACGACCGGCGACACCCGCCGGGGCGAGCGGCACTGGGTGGTCGGGCGCGCGGGGCGCCCCTGCCGACGCTGCGGCACGACGGTGCTCGTGCGGGCCGAGGTCCCCGACGACCCCGAGCGCCGGCGCACCTGGTGGTGCCCGCACTGCCAGCCCGCACCCTGACGAGCGCTCGTCCGCCGATGCGAACCCGTCTCCCCCTGCGTAGGCTGACCACGACGACAGGCGGAGGAACCGGATGAGCGACGTGTGGGGATCCCCCGATCCCGCTGCCCGGAGAGAGGTCGAGCCCGCCGGAGCGGCGGCGCCGTCGGAGCGCACGGCCGACAGCCCGGCGCGCGTCGAGGACACGGAGAGGGCGCAGGCCGTCCGGCACCTCAAGCAGCGCCGCGACTTCTTCAGCACCCTCGGCGGGTGGGCCAGCGTCTCGGCGATCACCACCGGCATCTGGGTCGCAGGAGGCGCGGACGGCTACTTCTGGCCGATCTGGCCGATGATCGGCATCGGCATCGGAGTGGTCGGCCAGGCCGCGTCCACCTGGGGCCCGATGAAGAAGGACATCACCGAGGCCGACATCGCCGCCGAGATGCGCAAGCGGGAGCTGCGCGGCCACTAGTCCGACCGGTCCCAGGGGACCGCCGAGAGCGCCTGCTAGTCTCCCGAGGAGCGCTCCGGCGACCCGACGGCGGCGCTCACGGCACAGCGTGGCGCGCCGGACCCGCGGCGTTCCGCCTCCGGCACCGCCCACTGACGGTTTGGACACCTTTGGCCGACTCCACCCAGCCCCCTTTCGATTTCGACGAAGTGCCGCCGCGGAAGCGGCCGAGCCGGCGAGCCGTGATCCTCGGAGCGGTCGGCGCCGGTCTGGGAGTCGCCGCTCTCGGCGGAGCCGGCTACACCGCCTACCAGGCGTTCCGCCCCGACGACTCCCCCAGCGTGCCGGGCGACTCCGGCGCTCCGCCCCTGGAGCTCGATCTGCTCCCCGGCGTCCCGCAGCCCGTGCAGTCGTTCGGGCCGAACGGCACCCACTGGCCCTCCGGCACCCCGTGGATCACCGGCGACGTCGACACCGAGATCGAGGTGGACTGCTCGTGGACGGCCATCGCCGAGGCGATCACGACCGCCCTGACGACGGCCGGCCCCGCCGACACCATCCGCATCCTGGTCGCGCCCGGCGCGCTCTCCGGCGGCGGCGCCGGCGCGAGCTCCACCCCCGTGATGCAGGACGTCGGATCGCTCGACCGCGAGAACCGCATCCTCGTCTACCCGCGCGACGGCTACGGGACGGTCACGACCGACAACTCCTGGCGCATGCTGCGCGTCAACGGCGTCACGATCGCCGGACTCGTCACCACCGGCGGCTTCCTCGTGTCCGGCTGCTCGGGATCCGCGTTCGCCCGGATCAAGGTGGACGCCGCCTACAACGTGCACGGCGCCGACGGCGTCGCGTACACCGAGAACGTCGAGGTCGTCGAGGTCGTGGTCCCCGCGGCCCAGCTGCGCGACGAGGACGTGACGAGCCTCCGCACCCCCACGAAGGGCGACGGCGGCCTGCGCTACGTGCGGCGCGTGGCCTGCTACACCGCTCCCGGGTACAAGGAGAAGAACTCCAACGCCCACACCGACACGATCCAGTTCTCGGGTCAGGGCGACAACTACTACGGCGACTTCACCAGCGTCGACTGCATCGACTTCGCCTCGACCAACACGGCCTTCCAGATCGGCTCCGCGCCGAACGTGCGCTACGAGCACTGCCTGGTCGTCGGCGGCGACGTGGTGCACCGCGTGTTCCCGCTCCCGGACGGAGCGGACACCGGGGGCAACTTCGCCGCCTCGAACGGTCCCGGTGCCGATCAGGGCTGCTCGGCCGTCGACAGCATCTTCATCGGAGCGATCGGCGCGTCCAGCTGGTCCGAGGTCACCGACTCGACGGTCGGCTACGAGGGCACGTCGGCCCCCGACGCGGGCGAGTGGACGGTCGACCCGTCCATCCTCGAGTGGGGCGCCGACGAGGTGCACGAGCGCAGCCCCCAGGTCACCGACGAGTACCTGGCGAGCATCTGGGTGTGACGAGCGGGGCCGCTCGCGCCTAGGCGTGCCGGCCGCGCCGCGTCGGGCGGGCCAGCGCGGTGATCGCCCGGGGGACCGAGAACAGCGGATCGGAGGGGATCCTCGCGAGCAGGCTGCGGATCCCGAGCGAGAGCGCGACGATCGCCGCGGTGACCAGCGGCGGGTAGGCGAGCTCGGCGAGCGGGTTCCGGAGCAGCGCGACGAGCCACTCCGCCTCCGGATCCGCGAGGAGCGACCACAGCCCGAGCAGCGGCACCTGCAGGAGGTAGATCGGCAGGGTGCGTCGGCCGATCGCCGACCCGAGGCGGGCCGCCGGAGCCCAGCGGCACAGGAGCGCGGCCGACGCGACCGCGAGCGGGATCGCTCCGGTGCTCGCGACGAAGCCGAACACGTCGGCCGCCGAGCCGTCGACCAGGTGCCCGCCGAGGACCGCGAGCAGGAAGACGCCCAGCGGAGCCAGGAGCACCACGACCCCGGGGCGCGAGAACCGGCGCAGCTGCTCCGCCCCCAGCACGCCGAGGGCGAAGAAGACGAAGTTCTGCAGCAGCGCGTCGCCGAAGAGGATCACCCGGAGGTTCGCGGCGACGAACCACGCCGCGGCGCCGATCAGCAGGATCGCCCAGTCCGGCACCCGCAGCGCGCGGAGCCCGACGAGGACGAGCGGGTAGACCGCGAGCGCGAAGATGAACCACAGCGTCGTCGTGGGGAACACGAGCTGCAGCGCGAACTGCGCGAGCGTGTCGATCGAGTGCGGGAAGTCCGGGCGCGCGAGCAGTGCGAAGAAGACCCCGTACAGCACGACCCACACCACGTAGAGGTACGCGTTCGACACCAGCCGCAGCCGCGCCGTGCCGGCCCGCCAGCCGAGGAGGAGTCCGCGGTGCGCGAGGAGACCCGAGAGGGCGAACAGGATCGGCATCCGGATGCGGCCGAGCGAGCTGCCGACCTGGTCCCAGGCGGCGGCCACGGCCGAGGTGCCGTCGACGAGGCCGGCGTAGTTCCAGATCAGGACGTGGAACAGGACGACCGCGACGACGCCGAGTCCGCGGGTGGTGTCGACCCAGGCGAGACGCTCGCGCGCTCCCGCCACCTGCTCCGCTTCCCCGACCACGGTGCCCAGTATGGGGGCACCTCGCCCAGGGAGGAATTCACCCCGGCGGGGGGCCTGGGCGCTCAGACCGCGCCGTCCAGTCGCCCGACCGAGGTGACGACGACGACCGCCGCGCCCGCCTCGTCCGACTCCGCGAGGTCGACGACGGCCGAGATCCCCCAGTCGTGGTCTCCCGCCGGGTCGGCGAAGATCTGGCGGACCCGCCACCGGGTCGGCTCCTCCGTCACCAGCAGCATCGAGGGGCCGCGGGCGTCGGAGTCGGTGCCGATCGAAGCGTGCTCGTCGTAGTAGTCGTCGAGCGCGGCGCCCCACGCGTCGGCCCCGAAGCCGGGGTCGAGCTCGCCGAGGGCCTCGTGGTCGTCGAGGGCGGCGAGCGTCACCCGGCGGAACAGCTCGTTGCGCACGAGCACCCGGAACGCGCGGTGGTTCGCGGTGAGGCGGCGCGGTGCCGGCGGCACGATCGACTGGTCGGCCGCGTGCAGCGTCGGGTTGATCAGCTCCTCCCACTCGTCGACGAGCGACGAGTCGACCTGCCGGACGAGCTCGCCGAGCCACTCGATCAGGTCGTGCAGCTCCTCGTTCTTGAGCTCGTCGGGGATGGTCTGCCGGGCCGCGCGGAACGCGTCGGACAGATAGCGCAGGACGAGCCCCTCCGACCGCGAGAGCTTGTAGAAGGCGGTGTACTCGCCGAACGACATCGCCCGCTCGTACATGTCGCGCACGACCGACTTGGGCGAGAGCTCGAAGTCGCGCACCCACGGCTGCGCCGCCGTGTACGTCTCGAAGGTCGCCTCGAGCAGCTCCTCGAGCGGCTTGGGGTGGGTGACGCTCTCGAGCAGCTCCATCCGCTCGTCGTACTCGATCCCCTCCGACTTCATCGCGGCGACCGCCTCGCCCCGCGCCTGGAACTGCTGCGCGCCGAGGATCGGCCGCGGGTCGTCCAGCGTCGCCTCGAGCACCGAGATCACGTCGAGGGCGAAGCTCGGCGACTCGGGGTCGAGGACGTCGAAGACCGCGAGCGCGAAGGGTGAGAGCGGCTGGTTGAGCGCGAAGTTCGGCTGCAGGTCGACGGTGAGGCGGATCCGCACCACGCCGTCCTCGCCGACGCTCTGCTCGACCACGCCCGCCTCGCGCAGCGTGCGGTAGATGCCGAGGGCCCGCCGCGCGAGCTGGAGCTGCCTCCGCCACGGCTCGTGGTTGTCGAAGACGAGGGAGTGCACGTGCGCGTAGGCGTCGCCTCCGCGCGCGATCACGTTCAGCAGCATCGCCGAGGTGATCGTCATGTGCGAGGTGAGCGTCTCGGGCTCCGCGTCCACGAGCTTGCGGAAGCTCGGCTCGCCCCAGCTGACGAAGCCCTGCGGCGCCCGCTTCGCGACCCACTTGCGCCGCTTCTTGGGGTCGTCGCCCATCTTGTCGAGGGCCTTCCGGTTCTCCGACTCGTGCTCGGGCGCCTGGACGACCACGGTCCCCGCGGTGTCGTAGCCCGCGCGACCGGCGCGCCCCGCGATCTGGTGGAACTCGCGCGCCGAGAGCTGGCGCATCCGGGTGCCGTCGTACTTCGTCAGCGCCGTGAGCAGCACCGTGCGGATCGGAACGTTGATGCCCACGCCGAGGGTGTCGGTGCCGCAGATGACCCGCAGCATCCCCTGCTGCGCGAGCTGCTCGACCAGGCGGCGGTACTTGGGCAGCATCCCCGCGTGGTGCACGCCGATGCCCAGTCGCAGCAGCCGCGAGAGGGTCTTGCCGAACGCGGTGGTGAAGCGGAAGCCTCCGATCACCTCCGCGATGCGGTCGCGGTGCTCGCGGCTGGCGATGTTCGCACTCGTCAGCGCCTGCGCGCGCTCCAGCGCCGCCGCCTGCGAGAAGTGCACGACGTACACCGGCGACTGGTTCGTCGACAGCAGCTCCTCGATCGAGTCGTGGATCGGCGCGATCTCGTAGAAGAAGTGCAGCGGCACCGGGCGCTCGACTCCGGTGACCGTCGCCGTCTCGCGCCCCGTGCGCCGACTGAGGTCGGCGGCGAGCGCCGTCACGTCGCCGAGCGTCGCCGACATCAGCACGAACTGCACGTGCGGCAGCGTCAGCAGCGGCACCTGCCACGCCCAGCCGCGCGAGGGGTCGGCGTAGAAGTGGAACTCGTCCATGACGACCTGGTCGACGTCCGTGTCGGCCCCGTGCCGGAGCGCCAGGTTCGCGAGGATCTCGGCCGTGCAGCAGATGATCGGCGCATCGGGGTTCACGGAGGAGTCGCCCGTCACCATCCCGACGTTCGAGGCCCCGAAGACGTCGACCAGCGCGAAGAACTTCTCGGACACGAGCGCCTTGATCGGCGCCGTGTAGTAGCTCCGCCTCCCGTTCGCGAGCGCCGCCGCGTGCGCCCCGATCGCGACCAGCGACTTGCCCGTCCCGGTCGGCGTCGACAGGATCAGGTTCGCTCCCGACGCGATCTCGATCATCGACTCGTCCTGCGCCGGGTACAGCGGCAGCCCGCGCGCCTCGGCCCACTCGGTGAACGCCAGGTACACCGCGTCGTCGTCGACGCGCCCGTCGGCGTCGGGCGTCGGCATCCGTTCGAGCAGCGTCGGGGTCATCCCTCCATCCTCCCGGAGTTTCCTCGGAGGGGCGTCCCCGCCGGCCCTCCGCGCGGTCGGCTCGTCAGCACGGCCGCGTCCCGCTTCCGCGGCGGCGACTCGTCACGGATGGTCGTCTCGGATCACTCCAGGGAGCCGTTCGTGACGGATCGGTCGGCGAGGGCGCGGCGGAGGCGCTCCACGGAGCGCTCGGGGTGCGGGAGGAACTCGGCGGCGACGATGCGGACCGGATGCACGCCGCTCGCCAGGAAGTCGTCGTAGCGACCGACGTCACGGGCGAACTGCCGGTTGCTCGACCGGTGGCCGTCGCCCTCGTACTCCCACGAGACCCGCTCCCGCGGGTACCAGCCGTCCGGGCGCCCGACGAAGACTCCGGCCGGTGTGAACAGCGGCACCTGGAGCAGCGGCTCAGGCAGCCCCGCCCGTACCGACGCGAGCCGGAAACGCGTCTCCTGACGCGACTCCGCCCCGTCGCGGACCAGCGCGATCGCCTCGCGGAGTCGCGCGGAACCACGCCCCCGGAAGCACGCGACCCGCTCCTGGAGCTCGACCAGGGGCACCCAGGGGCGCGGATCCGGCGGATCGCCGCGCGCCGGCGTGAGGACCAGGGCATCACCCACCGCGACGAGATCGTCGAGGTCGAGCAGCGTGCCCAGGTGGCAGAACACCGACGCCCCATCGGTGATCGGCAGCCCGTGCCGGAGGACGCGCCGCACTCGCGGATCCGAGATCGCGTGCCCGACGACCCCCGGCTGCCGGGGAGCCCGTGCCGGCGATCGCACGCTGACGTGGAGCAGTTCGGACCCGAGCGGCTGCGGCACCGGGAGCTGCCACAACCGAGCCGCTGTCAGATGGCTGAGGACCGCACCCGGCCCGAGGACGGCGAGGAGCGCCTCCGCGCGGATCTCGAGACCCTGCTCGAGGACGTCGGTGCGCACCCCGCGGAAGGGCGCACGGAGGTCTCCGCTGCGGAGCCGGCCGCGGGCGACGCCCGCGCGCGACGCCTCCGCGACCGTGAAGGGACGCCCCCGGAGGCCGTGCGGGAGGAGCGAAGGCTGCTGCATGCCGACACAGTGCCCCAGCAGCGCCACCGAGGACCGTTCTCCACAGACCCCGCCGTTCTCCACAGGCCGGCCGCGCAGTCCGATCCGTCACGGATGGTCGCCGTACCCGACCGACGACGACCAGTCGTGTCGGATCGCGCGTCAGGCCAGCGCGCGGTGCAGGTACGGGCGCAGGTCGTCGGCGAGGCGCAGTTCGCCCGCGGCCTCCGCGTCGAGGAGGGTCTGCGCGTCGTCGGCGCGGCGCTCGACGAACCAGCGGCGGAGCGCGACGCCCCGCGACGGGACCGAGAGCACCTCGACGGGGTCGCCCGCCTCGACGGAGCCGCGGTGCAGCACCCGCAGGTACGCGCCGGTGCGGCCCGCCTCGGCGAAGCGCTTCACCCACTGCGGTTCGTCGAGGTGCCGCTGGAAGGTGGCGCACGGCGTCCGGGGCATCGTCACCTCGACCTCGACGCGCTCGCCGATGCGCCAGCGCTCGCCGATCACGGCAGCCGAGAGGTCGATGCCCTCGGTGCGCAGGTTCTCGCCGAAGAACCCCGGAGGCGTGTCACGGCCGAGGCGCTCGCCCCACCACTGCGCATCCTCCGCCGCGTAGGCGTAGAGCGCCTTGGCCTCGCCGCCGTGGTGGGCGCGGTCGGCCTGCACATCCGCGTAGAGACCGAGATCGCGGACGACCACGGGGCCCTCGACGGGGCGCTTGTCGATCGCGGTCACCCCCACGCTGCCGGGGTCCGGCAGCAGGCGGTCGACGCGGCACACGGCGAGGAGTCGGGGCATCCCCACATCGTGCCACCGCTCGGACCCGCGAGGCGCGTAGGCTCCCCGGGTGCGCGCCGCGATCCCCGCTCCCCGACTCGATCCGCTCGTCCTCGACGACCTCGCCGAGGGGTACGCGGGCGACACCGGCGCCCGCGAGCACGCGGAGGGGCTGCGCTTCACCGACGTCGACCTCTCGGGGGTCGATCTGACCGCCTCCTCCTTCAGCGAGTGCGTGCTCGAGGGCGCGCTGCTCGACCGGGCCCAGCTGCGCGCCGCCTCCGTCGTCGAGTCGCGCCTCGAGCGCCTCGACGTGCCGGGGCTCTCGGCACCGCGGAGTCGCTGGCGCTCGGTCGAGCTGCTCGCCTCCCGCCTGGGCTCGGCCGAGCTCTACGAGAGCACCTTCGAGCAGGTGCGCCTCGCCGACTGCAAGCTCGGCTACGTGAACCTGCGCGGCGCGACCCTGCGCGATGTCGTGTTCGAGCGCTGCACCATCGACGAGCTCGACCTCGGCGGTGCGAGCGGATCGCGGGTGGCGTTCGTCGACTGCGACGTCCGCTCGCTCGATCTGCCGGGCGCACGGATCGACGACCTCGACCTGCGCGGAGCCGAGCTGCACGTGCTCGGCGGGCTCGACGGGCTGCGGGGGGCCGCGCTCACCGAGCTGCAGCTCGGACTCATGCTGCCGCTGTTCGCGCAGCACTTCGGGGTCCGGGTGCTGGGCTGAGCCTCAGCGCCGTCCGACGAGCCGCGTGAGCGCCCGCCGCCCGAGCAGGAACAGCGCAAGCACGAGCGTCGTCACGACCACGAAGCTCCACTGCACCCCCTGACCGGAGGCGATCCGCAGCAGCATCCCGCCGATCACCGTCGTCGCCCAGACCACGATCCCGGAGGGGACCAGCCGGTCGGGCGAGCGCCACGAGCGCGAGAGCAGCCAGCCCGCGAGCAGCGCGACGAGGAACGGCCAGAGGGTCACGAGAAGCCCGGCGACCTCGGAGCCCTCGTCGTGGCTCCGCCGCCCGATCAGCACGAAGACGAGCACGAGCACGACGTCGAGCCCGAGCCCGAGCCGTGCCCGGCGGCTCACGCCGGCTCCGTGACGAAGTCGATGAGCTGCTCCACCCGGCCGAGCAGCGCCGGCTCGAGGTCCTGGAAGGTGCGGACCTGCCCGAGGATCCGCTGCCAGGCGCGAGCGATGTCGGCCTGCTCCTCGTGCGGCCAGCCGAGCGCCTGGCAGATGCCGTGCTTCCACTCGACCGAGCGCGGGATCTCGGGCCAGCGCTCGAGTCCGACCCGCGCCGGCTTCACCGCCTGCCACACGTCGACGTAGGGGTGCCCGACGACGAGGACGTGCGCGCCGTGCGGCCCGGCCGCGACGGCGTCGGCGATGCGCGACTCCTTCGAGCCGCGGACGAGGTGGTCGACGAGAACGCCGATGCGGCGCCCGGGGCCGGGGCGGAACGCGCGCACCAGCTCGTCGAGGTTGTCCACGCCCTCGATGTACTCGACCACGACGCCCTCGATGCGCAGGTCGTGGCCCCAGACCTTCTCGACGAGCTCGGCGTCGTGCCGGCCCTCGACGTAGATGCGGCTCGGCAGGGCGACGCGCGCCTTCGCCTCGGCGACGTGGAACGACCCGGAGGCGGAGCGCGCGCGTCCGAGGTTCGCGTCGCGCTTGAGGCCGGGCGCCTTCAGCGACACCGGCTTGCCGTCGATGAGGAACCCGGGGCCGATCGGGAACACGCGGACCTTGCCGAAGCGGTCCTCGAGCTTCACCATCCGCAGCTCGACGCCCACCACGGCGCCCACGAACCCGGAGGCGACCTCCTCGACCACGAGATCGCGCACGGCCTCGACCACCGCGACCTCGACCTTGTTCCTCGCCCGCCAGTCGCCCGCGAGCACGTCCCGCCCGTACCTGTCCTCATCCACCTGGCCGAGGGTAGCGCCCACCCCTGACCCTCGCCGCACGGCGCGATGACGCCGGAATACGGGGCTCCCAGGCGCGTTGACTAGGCTGAACGCGAAAGAACGTGCTCCGGGGTCGGTGAGAGTCCGAACCGGCGGTGACAGTCCGCGAGCCGCTGACCACTTCGGTGGGAGGCGGTTGACCTGGTGGAACTCCGGGACCGACGGTGAAAGTCCGGATGGGAGGCAGCACGAGCGTCACGCGCGAGCGCGGCGCCGAACGACGGTGCCCGCGCACCGCCGATCGCACCCCCGGAGTTCGGCGACGAACGGAAGACCGGGAATGACGATCGACTTCGAGCACGCGATGCGCAGGGCGCTCGCCCTCGCCGAGCACGGGCCCGCCCGCGGAGTGAATCCGCGCGTCGGCTGCGTCGTCCTCGCGCCCGACGGCAGCACCCTCGCCGAGGGCTGGCACCACGGCGCCGGCACCGCGCACGCCGAGGTCGACGCCCTGTCCGCGCTCGCCCCGGGAGCCGCCGACGGCGCCACTGCCGTGGTCTCGCTCGAACCCTGCAACCACACCGGCCGCACCGGCCCCTGCAGCCGGGCCCTGATCGACGCCGGCATCACCCGCGTCGTCTACGCCGTGGGAGATCCGGGCGATCGGTCCTCGGGAGGCGCCGACACCCTCCGCGCGGCCGGCGTCGAGGTCGTCGAGGGCGTCCTCGCCGAGGAGGCCGAGGAGTTCCTGCACGTCTGGCTCGCCGCGACCCGCCGGCGCCGCCCCTGGGTGACGCTCAAGTGGGCGTCGACGCTCGACGGCCGCACCGCCGCCGCCGACGGCAGCAGCCGCTGGATCACGGGCACCGCCGCCCGGCAGCGGGTGCACGAGCAGCGCGCCACCGCCGACGCGATCCTCGTCGGCACCGGCACCGTGCTCGCCGACGATCCGAGCCTGACCGCGAGGGGCGACGGAGGCGAGCTGCTCGCCGATCAGCCCGTCCCGGTGGTCGTCGGCACCCGCGCGATCCCCGCCGGCGCCCGCGTGCTCGATCACCCGCGCCGCCCGGTCCTCGAGCGCACCCGCGACCTCTCCGCCGTCCTCGACCGCCTGTACGACGCCGAGGTGCGCCACGTCTACGTCGAGGGCGGCCCGACCCTCGCCTCCGCCCTCGTCGCCGGCGGGTTCGTCGACGAGTTCCTCGTCTACCTCGCGCCGGCGCTGCTCGGCGGCCCGCGCCTGGCGCTCGACGATCTCGGCGTGGAGAGCATCGGCGGCGCTCACCGCCTCGCGCTGCGCTCCGTGGAGACCCTCGGCGACGACCTCCTGGTCACCGCCCGCCCCAAGTCCGTCCTGCAGAAGGAGTCCTGATGTTCACCGGAATCATCGAGGAGATCGGCGTCGTCACCGCGATCGAGACGGGGCCCGACGCCATCCGGCTGACGGTGCGCGGTCCGCTCGCGGTCGAGGGGGCGCGGCACGGCGACTCCATCGCGGTGTCGGGCGTCTGCCTCACCGTGGTCGACCAGTCGGCGGACGGCTTCACCGCCGATGTCATGGCGCAGACCCTGCGGATGTCGACGCTCGACGGCGTGACGGTCGGCGACTCCGTGAACCTGGAGCGCGCCGCCCTGGTCGGCGACCGCCTCGGCGGCCACATCGTGCAGGGCCACATCGACGGCACCGCGACGCTGCTGTCGATCACCCCTGGAGACGCGTGGCGCGTGCTGCGCTTCTCGCTGCCTCCCGAGGCGGCTCCCCTCGTCACCGACAAGGGCTCGATCGCGGTCGACGGAGTCTCGCTGACCGTCTCGGCGATCAGCCCCGCGTCCGAGGCCGACCAGTGGTTCGAGGTCTCGCTCATCCCCGAGACCCTCGCGGCCACCACCCTCGGCGCCCGCGCCGTCGGCGAGCGGGTCAACATCGAGACCGACATCCTGGCCCGCCACGTCGAGCGGATGCTCGCCCTGCACGCCGTCACTCTTCCCGGAGGTGGGAAATGACTCTCTCCAGCATCCCCGAGGCCGTCGAGGCGCTCCGCGCCGGCCGGCCGGTCATCGTCGCCGACGACGAGGGACGTGAGAACGAGGGCGACGTCATCGTCTCGGCGCAGCTCGCGAGCCAGGAGACGATCGCCTGGATGGTGCGCAACTCCTCCGGCTTCATCTGCGCGCCGATGACCAACGAGATCGCCGACCGCCTCGAGCTGCCGCTGATGGTCGTCGACAACGAGGATCCGCGCGGCACCGCGTACACGCTCTCGGTCGACGCCGCCGACCGCCTCTCGACCGGCATCAGCGCCTCCGACCGCGCGCACACGCTCCGGGTCCTCGCCGATCCGGACGCGACGCCGTCACGACTGCACCGCCCCGGCCACATCCTGCCGCTGCGCGCCGTCGAGGGCGGCGTCCGCGAGCGCGACGGGCACACGGAGGCCGCGGTCGACCTGATGAAGCTCGCCGGCCTCTACCCCGTCGGCGCCATCTCGGAGATCGTGGCGGAGGACGGCGAGATGATGCGCCTCCCGGGCCTGATCGCCCTCGGCGAGCGCGAGGGGGTCCCCGTGACCACGGTCGCCGCGCTGATCGCGTACCTGCAGGAGTTCCACTGCGACACCGACGTCCCCCTCGCGGTGCCGGTGCCCGAGAGCGCGCGGGTGAGCTTCGAGGTCGAGACCACGGTGCCGACCACGCACGGCCCGTTCCGGGTGCGCGCCTACCGCGACCGGCAGACGGGCGCCGACCACGTCGCCGTCGTGGCGGGCACCGTCGGCGGCGAGCGCCCGACGCTCGTCCGCGTGCACTCCGAGTGCCTCACCGGCGAGGCCTTCGGCTCGCTCAAGTGCGAGTGCGGTCCGCAGCTCGATGCGGCCCTCGACACCGTGCAGCGCGACGGCGGAGTCGTCGTCTACCTCCGCGGGCACGAGGGCCGGGGCATCGGCCTGATCAACAAGCTGCGCGCCTACCGCCTGCAGGAGGACGGCCTCGACACGCTCGACGCCAACCTCGCGCTCGGCCTGCCCGCCGACGCCCGCGACTACGGGGCCGCCGTCGGCATCCTCGAGGATCTGGGGGTCTCGGACGTCCGCCTGCTGACGAACAACCCCGAGAAGGTGCGCCAGCTCACCGACCGCGGCATCACCGTCTCCGAGCGCGTCCCGCTCGTCGTCGGCGTCGGCGCGTTCAACGAGGACTACCTCGCGACCAAGCGCGACCGGATGGGCCACGACTTCACGATCGACCACCTCGACCACCTCGACGCCGGGATCGCCGGCGCCACCACGAAGGAGCAGCAGCATGGCCGGTAGCGGCGCACCCACCACCTCCCCCGTCGACGGCTCCGGCCTGCGGATCGTCGTCATCGCCGGCACCTGGCACGAGCAGATCTCGAACGGGCTGATCGCGGGCGCGAGCCGCGCGCTCGACGAGTCGGGGGCCTCCTGGTCGCTCGTGCGAGTGCCCGGGTCGTTCGAGCTGCCGGTCGCCTCGAAGGTCGCGCTCGAGGCGGGCGCCGACGCGGTGGTCGCCCTCGGCGTGATCATCCGCGGCGGCACCCCGCACTTCGAGTACGTGTCGGACGCGGCGACCTCGGGCCTCACGAACGTCTCGATCCAGACCGGCAAGCCGGTCGGCTTCGGCGTGCTGACCCTCGACACCGAGCAGCAGGGCATCGACCGGGCCGGGCTCCCCGGCTCCAAGGAGGACAAGGGCCGCGAGGCGGCGGAGGCCGCCGTCGCCACCGCGCTGCTCCTCCGCGACCTGCGCGGCTGATCCCGCCGCGGCGGCGGCCCCCTTCGTAGGGCCGTCGCCGCCCCAAGCTGGGAGATCACGGAGTAAAGTGGGCGGGTCGTCACGAGCGGCTCTACTCTTCCTCCCCCTCGACCCCCGCGGTCCGCGACGCCCGATCGACGCCTCGCCCGCCGGTTCAGGGGAGCCCCCGTCATCCGGAGCACCCTGCCTTCCATGTCTTCCTCATCCACCACAGCCGACGCTCCCTCCGCCCCGCAGAACTCCCGGGGACGCGTGATCCTCGCGAGCCTCATCGGCACGTCGATCGAGTTCTACGACTTCTACGCGTACGCGACCGCCGCCGTCCTGGTCTTCCCGACCCTCTTCTTCGTGAACGAGGACCCGGCCGTCGCGCTCCTCGCCTCCTTCGCCGTCTTCGGAGTCGCGTTCATCGCGCGCCCGATCGGATCGATCATCTTCGGCCACTTCGGCGACCGCGTCGGACGCAAGGGCACTCTGGTCGCCTCCCTGCTCACGATGGGCGTCGCGACCTTCCTGATCGGCTGCCTGCCGACCGCGCTGACGCCGGGCTGGGAGTTCCTCGCCCCGTTCCTGCTCGTCGTCATGCGCTTCTGCCAGGGCCTCGGCCTCGGCGGAGAGTGGTCGGGAGCCGCGCTGCTCGCGACCGAGAACGCGCCGGCCGGCAAGCGCGCCATCTACGGCACCTTCCCGCAGCTCGGCGCCCCGATCGGCTTCATCGTCGCCAACGTGCTCTTCCTCGTGCTCGCCAGCACGATGGACGACGAGACCTTCGCCGCGTGGGGCTGGCGCGTGCCGTTCCTCGCGAGCGCCGTGCTCGTGATCATCGGCCTCTACGTCCGCTTCAAGCTGGTCGAGACCCCCGCGTTCCAGAAGGTCGTCGACAGCGGAGAGGTGGCCAAGCTGCCCCTCGCCCGCGTCTTCGTCTCCAGCTGGCGTCCGCTCATCCTGGGCACGTTCATCATGCTCGCGACCTACGTGCTCTTCTACCTGATGACCACGTTCACGCTGACCTACGGCACGGCCGCGACCGACGGCCCCACCCCGGGCCTCGGCTACACCCGCAACGACTTCCTGATCATGCTCATCGTCGGTGTCGTCTTCTTCGGCATCTTCACGCTGGTGTCGGGTCCGCTCGCGGAGAAGTACGGCCGCCGCAAGACGCTGCTCACGGTGACCGCCGCGATCATCGTCTTCGGCCTCCTGTTCGTGCCGCTGTTCGGCGGCGGCTTCGTCGGCGTCATGGCGGTGCTCATCCTCGGCTTCACGCTGATGGGCCTGACCTTCGGGCCGATGGGCGCCGTGCTGCCCGAGCTGTTCCCGACCAACGTCCGCTACACCGGCTCGGCGATGGCCTACAACCTGGCGTCGATCCTCGGAGCGGCGCTCGCGCCGATCATCGCCGTCGCGCTCTGGCAGTCGGCCGGCGGCAGCCCCGTGCTGGTCGGCCTCTACCTCAGCGGCGCCGGCGTGCTGACGCTGATCGCGCTGCTGCTCTCGAAGGAGACCCAGCACACGGCGTACCACGACAACGTGTCGTAGGCACCCGCTCCTGCCGGTCCGGCCCGTCGGTGCACCCGGAGGGCCGGACCCGTCTCCGGGGCACGACGAGTCTGAGCCACCGCACGAGCGCACCCCGCCGTCTCGCAGCGATCAGCGGGCAGAATGGACGACGGCACGACGAGCGAGGACGGACGAGCGATGAGCACCACCACCCCGAGGCGGTCCGGCCGCCCGAAGAAGGACGACGGCCCGCGCGCCTCCTTCTCGCAGCTCGTCCCCTACCTGCTCGAGCACAAGCGCATCCTGTCCGTCGTCGTCGTCCTCAGCCTGATCGGCGCCGCGGCGAGCCTCGCGCAGCCGCTGATCGTCGGCCAGGTCATCACCCGCGTGCAGAGCGGACTCGACCTCGGGCCGCTCGTCTGGGCCCTCGTCGCCCTGGTGGTCGCCTCCGGACTCATCTCGGGCTTCGCGCACTACCTCCTCCAGCGCACCGGCGAGGGCATCGTGCTCTCGAGCCGGCGCCGGATCGTGGCACGGCTCCTCCGCCTGCCCATCCGCGAGTTCGACGCCCGCCGCACCGGCGACCTCGTCTCGCGCGTCGGCTCCGACTCGACCCTCCTGCGCGCCGTGCTCACCCAGGGGCTCGTCGACTCGATCGCCGGCTCGCTCGTCTTCGTGGGCGCCATCATCGCCATGGCGATCATCGACTGGGTCCTCCTGCTCATCATCGTCGCGGTCGTCGCCGCGGCCCTGACCCTCGCCCTCACCCTCGGCCGCGGCATCCGCACCGCGAGCCGCCAGGCGCAGGAGAAGGTCGGCGATCTCGCCGCCTCGGTCGAGCGCGCCATCAGCGCCGTCCGCACCATCCGCGCCGCCGGCGCCACCGACCGCGAGATCGCCGTGGTCGACGGCCACGCGACGGAGGCGTACCGCCTCGGCCTCCGCGTCGCCCACGTCTCCGCGCTCGTCGTCCCCGTCGCGGGCATCGCCCTGCAGGTCGCGTTCCTCGCGGTCCTCGGAGTCGGCGGCTACCGGGTCGCCTCCGGCGCCATCGACATCGCCCAGCTGGTCTCGTTCATCCTGTTCCTCTTCATGATGGTGATGCCGCTGGGCAACTTCATCGGGGCGATCACCTCCGTCAACTCGGCCCTCGGTGCGCTCGGACGCATCCAGGAGATCATCGACCTCCCCATCGAGGGCGACGGCGACGCGTCCACGGGCGGTCTCGGAGCCGGAGTGGCCGCCGACGCGATCGAGTTCGACGACGTGGTCTTCTCCTACGACCCCCGCGCCGTCGCCGAGCCGACCGAGCACGACGGCGACCGCACGGTGCTGCACGGTGTGTCGTTCACCGTTCCGCGCGGCAAGCGCACGGCGCTGGTCGGCCCGTCCGGGGCCGGCAAGAGCACGATCCTCGCCCTCATCGAACGCTTCTACGACCCGGAGGCGGGCGTCGTCCGCCTGGGGGGAGTCGACATCACCGCGATCGACCGCGACGCCCTCCGCGCGCAGATCGGCTACGTCGAGCAGGACGCGCCCGTCCTCGCCGGCACGATCCGCGAGAACCTCGTCCTCGGCCGGCCCGACGCCGACGACGCCGACTGCCGCCGCGTGCTCGAGGCCGTGAACCTCACCGACGTGCTCGAGCGCGACCCGCTCGGCCTCGACGCCCCGGTGGGCGAGAGCGGCGTCATGCTCTCGGGAGGCGAGCGCCAGCGCCTCGCGATCGGACGCGCGCTGCTGGCCGCGCCGCCCATCCTGTTGCTGGACGAGTCGACCTCGAGCCTCGACGGTCTGAACGAGCAGCGCCTGCGCCTCGCGATCGACGCCGTCGCCGAGAACCGCACCCTGCTCGTCATCGCCCACCGACTCTCGACGGTCGTCGACTCCGACCGGATCATCGTGCTCAGCAAGGGCGAGGTCGTCGGAGTCGGCACCCACTCCGAGCTCGTCGAGTCGACGCCGCTGTACCGCGATCTCGCGAAGCACCAGCTCCTGGTCTGAGCGGTTCGGGGTCAGCGCGGAGGCAGCCTCAGAGCGCCGTCCAGCCGCACGACCTCGCCGTTGAGCATCGGGTTCTCGACCACGTGACGCACGAGGGAGGCGAACTCCTCCGGGCGGCCGAGGCGGGCCGGGTGCGGCGTCGCCGACCCGAGCGCCGTCCGGGCCCGCTCCGGGAGACCGGCCAGCAGCGGGGTGTCGAACGTCCCCGGCGCGATCGAGACGACGCGGATCAGCCGCTCGGCCAGTTCCCGTGCGAGCGGCAGGGTGAGCGCGGCGACCGCGCCCTTCGACGCCGCGTAGGCCGCCTGCCCGATCTGCCCCTCGAACGCCGTGACCGACGAGGTGGTGACGAGCACGCCGCGCTCGCCGTCCACGGGCTCCCGCTCGGCGATCGAGGCGGCCGCGAGCCGCAGCACGTTCAGCGTGCCGACGGTGTTCACCCGCAGTACCCGCTCGAACGCCTCGAGCGCGAGCGGGCCGTCGCGGCCGAGGAGGCGCCCGGGAGTCGCGATGCCGGCGCAGACGACCGCGACCCGCAGCTCCCCCGCCGCCTCGATCGCGCGCGCGACGGCCTCGGAGTCGAGCACGTCGCCCGCGACCAGCGCGACGGAGCCGGGGAGGGTCGCCGAGGCGACCGCCTCCGGGAGGTCCAGCACCGTCACGCGCGCCCCGGCGTCGAGCAGCGCGATCGCCGTGGCCGCGCCGAGCCCGGAGGCGCCGCCGGCGACCAGCGCGGAGCAGCCGTCGATCCGCATGGTCAGGAGGAGGGAGTGGTGGTCGGCACGGTCGTGCCCATCGCCTCGGCCGTGCAGTTCGTCAGGGTCGCGTCGTACGCGTCGATCTCCTGCTGAGCCGACATCTGCTCGTCCGCGCTCGCTGTCTCGGCCGGCAGCGACGGGCGTTCGCCGAGGCCGTAGCGGGCGAGGCAGAGCGTGATCCGCTGCGTCAGATCGTCGCCCTCGAGGACCACCCCGCCGGTCGGCCCGACGGTGGCGCGCGGTACGGACGTCCCCGTGGTCGGCGCGGCGTCGTCGGGGACGTCCGCGGGCTGCGCGGCGCAGGCCGTCAGCGCGAGGACCGCCACGAGGAGTGACGACGCGAGGAGTGCGCGGGTTCGATCAAGCACGGGGACCTCGCTCGATTCGACGCCGACAGGATTGGCTGAGAGCGTACCGCAGGGCGTGTCCCCCGCGGCCGCCGGGCGCGATCCGGCGCACCCCGTCTAGGAGGGGGCCGCCAGAGCCCACATCGCCACGGCGCTGGCCGCCGCGACGTTGAGCGAGTCGATGCCGTGCCGCATCGGGATCTGCACGGCGACGTCCGCGGCCGCGAGCGCCTCGGCGGTCAGTCCCTCTCCCTCCGTGCCGAGGACCAGGGCGACCCGCTCGGGCGCCGAGGCCGCGAACTCGCGCAGCGGCACCGCCTCCGGGGTGAGCGCCATCGCGGCGATCGTGAAGCCCGCCGCGTGCAGGAGGGCCGCCGTGGCGTCCCAGCCGTCGACGCGGGTCCACGGCACCTGGAGCACCGTCCCCATGCTGACCCGGATCGCGCGGCGGTAGAACGGGTCGGAGCAGCGCGGCGTGACCAGCACGGCATCGGCTCCGATCGCGCCGACCGAACGGAAGATCGCGCCGACGTTGGTCGGGTCGACGACGTTCTCGAGCACCACGATCCGCCGCGCGCCGGCCAGGAGCTCGGCGGGGTCGGGCAGCGGCGGTCGCTCCATCGCCGCGATGAGGCCGCGGTGCAGGGTGCAGCCGGTCAGCTCGGCCAGCATCTCGGCGGGTCCGGTGAAGACGGGGGCGTCGAACCCGTCGACGAGGCGTGCGGCCTCGGCCGCCGAGCCGCCGAGCGCGAGGACCGAGCGCGGCCGGTGGCCGGCGGCGAGCGCGCGCTCGAGCACGAGCGCCGACTCCGCGATGTAGATCCCGTGCGGGCCGCGCGCGTTCTTCAGCGCGACGTCGGTCGCGTGGGCGTAGTCGCGGAGCCTGGGGTCCTCGAGGGAGCGGACCTCGGTCGGGTTCACCGGATCAGGCGAACGGGTCGGGGGTCAGCGTGTACTTCGTGCTGAGGTACTCGTGGATGCCCTCGAGTCCGCCCTCGCGTCCGAGACCCGACTGCTTCACTCCGCCGAACGGTGCCGCGGCGTTCGAGACGACGCCGACGTTCAGCCCCATCATCCCGGTGGCCAGGCGCTCGATCATCCGCTGCCCGCGGGCCAGATCGCGGGTGAACACGTACGAGACCAGGCCGAACTCGGTGTCGTTGGCGAGCGCGACCGCCTCGTCCTCGTCGCGGAACGGCACGATCGCCACCACCGGGCCGAAGATCTCGGTGCGCAGGATCTCGCTGGCGCCGTCGACGTCCGAGAGCACCGTCGGCTCGTAGAAGTGACCGCTGCGCTCGATGCCGTGCCCGCCGATGCGGACCCGCGCTCCGCGGCCGACGGCGTCCTCGACGAGGGAGCCGGCCTTCTCGACCGCGCGGTCGTCGATCAGCGGGCCGATGGTCACGCCGTCCTCGGTGCCGCGGCCGACGCGGAGCGCGGCGACCCGCTCCGTGAGGCGGGTCGCGAACTCCTCGGCGATCGACTCGTGGACGAAGAAGCGGTTCGCCGCGGTGCAGGCCTGGCCGATGTTGCGGAACTTCGCGAGCATCGCGCCGTCCACGGCCCTGTCGAGGTCGGCGTCCTCGAAGACGACGAACGGGGCGTTGCCGCCGAGCTCCATCGAGGTCCGCAGCACGTTCGCGGAGGCCTGCTGCAGCAGCTTCTGCCCGACCGGGGTCGATCCGGTGAACGAGACCTTCCGCAGTCGCGGGTCGGTCATGATCGGCTCCGACAGCGCGGCGGCCGACGAGGTGGTGACCACGTTGACGACTCCGTCGGGCACGCCGGCCTCGGCGAGCAGGGCGGCCAGGGCCAGGGTGGTCAGCGGAGTGAGCTCCGCGGGCTTCACGACGACGGTGCAGCCGGCGGCGAGCGCCGGGGCGATCTTGCGCGTCGCCATCGCGAGCGGGAAGTTCCACGGCGTGATGAGGTAGCAGGGCCCGACGGGGTGCTGCGAGACGATCATCCGGCCGGTGCCCTCGGGGTTCACGCCGTAGCGCCCCTGGATCCGCACGGCCTCCTCGCTGAACCAGCGGAGGAACTCGCCTCCGTAGGCCACCTCGCCGAGCGCCTCGGCGAACGGCTTGCCCATCTCGAGGGTCATCAGCAGGGCGAAGTCGTCCTTGCGCTCCTGCAGCAGGTCGAACGCCCGGCGGAGGATCTCGCCGCGCTTCCGGGGCGCCGTCGCGGCCCACGCCTCCCCTGCCGCGACCGCGGCGTCCAGCGCCCGCAGTCCGTCCTCCGGGGTCGCGTCGGCGATGGTGAGCAGGGTCGCGCCGGTCGCGGGGTCCTCGACGTCGATCGTGCCGCCGCCTGCCGCGTCCACCCAGGCTCCGCCGATGAACAGCTGCGAGGGGACGCGGGCGAGGAGGGCGGCCTCTGAGGCCTCGACGGAAGCGGGCACGGTATCGCTCTTTCTCTGCGGGACTCGGGGGGCAGTCGCGCGCGGATCGGGACCGCGCGGGAGGGGACCTCAGTCTACGGCGGCCCTCGTCAGGCCGACGGCTCGACGACGACGCCCGCCTCGGCGAGCTCGCGGAGGGCCGCCGCGCTCGCCTCCGGTGAGACGCCCGCGACGAGATCGTCGAGCACGTGCACCTCGAGCCCGGCGCTCCAGGCGTCGAGAGCCGAGGCGCGCACGCAGTAGTCGGTGGCGAGCCCGACGACGTCCAGCCGCGTCACTCCGAGACGGCTCAGCAGCGCCGGCACGGCCTCGCCGTCGGTCGTCGTGCCCTCGAACGCCGAGTACGAGGGGCGGCCCTGGCCCTTGCGGATGTGGATGTCGATCGCGTCGAGCTCGAGGCTCGGGTGGTACTCCGCCCCCGCGGTACCCGCGACGCAGTGCACCGGCCAGGTGTCGACGAAGTCGGGGGTCTCGGCGAAGTGGCCCCCGTTGTCGGAGTCGCCCCCGTCGTGCCAGTCGCGCGAGGCGAGCACCGTGTCGTAGCGGTCGCCGTGGGCGATGAGGTGCGCGTTCACACCCGACGCGACCCGGGATCCGCCCGCGACCGCGAGCGCCCCCTCCTCGGTGAAGTCGTTCTGCACGTCGACGATCAGCAGTGCCGTGGTCATCGGGGTCCTCTCGGTCGGGATCGGGTCGGGAGCGGGTCGGGTCGGGTCGTCAGGAGTCGGAGAGCGAGCCGCCGCAGCGGTAGAAGCCCGTGACCAGCGTGTCGATCGCGGTCTTCGCCGAGTCGGAGACGTCGCCGAGCGCGTAGACGGCGAAGGTCAGCACCGTGCCGTCCTGCGCGGTCACGACGCCGGCGAGGGTGTAGCCGGTGTCGATCCAGCCGGTCTTGGCGAGCACCGCGCCGTCGGCGACGGCGTTGTCCCCCGCGAAGCGGTCGGCGTAGGAGAGCGAGCCGGTCCGCCCCGACACCGGCAGGCCGTCGAGGACGATGCCGAGCTCGCCCTCCCGCGCCTGGATCTTGCGGAGGAGCGAGGTGAAGTAGGCGGGGGCCACCGCGTTGTCGTCGCTCAGCCCGGAGCCGTCGGCGATCGTGATGCCGGCGGTGTCGACTCCGTAGCCGGCGAGGCCCTGCAGCACGCCGGCCTGCTCGGCGGCGAAGTCGGTGCCCGCCCCCGTGCGGATCGCGACGAGTCTGGCGAGCATCTCGGCGATCGCGTTGTCCGAGACGAGCAGCATCTGCTGCACGAGCTCGCGCACCGGCGCCGACTCGACCGTGCCGAGCACCGTCGCGCCCGCCGGCGCCGTTCCGGCGGAGACGGTCGGATCGCCCGAGAGCTCCGATGCGAACGCCGTTCCCGCCCGCCCCACCGGGTCGGTGCCGCGGGTCGAGGTCGAGGCCGTGGGATCGGCACGGTCGCCGTCGACCTGGAGCGCCGTGATCTCGGGCATGTAGCCGTCGGTCTGCTCCTTGCGGTTCCAGCTGGGCTGCCAGGTGTCGCCCGAGAAGAGGGAGGCGTCGAGGACGACGGAGGTGATCGGCGTCCCCGCCGTCGCCGGGTCCGCGTCCCAGGAGCTCTCGACCTGCGCCGCGAGGTCGTCGAGGTGCGCGGCCCCGGCGTAGAACGACTCCTGCCCGCTCGGCAGGCGGCTCAGGGTGAGGTCTCCCCCGCCGACCAGCACGATGCTCCCCGGTTCGGAGCCCCGGACGACGGTGGTCGCGATGCGGGTGTCCGGCCCGAGGACCGCGAGGGCCGAGGCCGCGGTCAGGATCTTGAGGGCGGAGGCGGTGCGCGAGGCCGTCGTGCCGCCGCGGTCGAAGAGGACCTCGCCGGTCGCCGCGTCGACCACGCGCGCCTGCATCGACCCGAGCCGCGTGTCGGCGGCGGCCTCGGCGACCGAGCACGTCCTCAGCGCCTGCGCCGTCGCAGCCCCCGTCGGCCGCACCGACGGTGTCGGCGTCGGCGTGCTCGAGGGCGTCGTCGACGCGGTCGGAGTCGGTGTGCCGCTCGACGAGTCGTCGCGCCCGAGGGCGGTGCCCACGCCGAACGCGCCCGCACCCAGGAGGGCGAGGGCGAGCACGGCGGCGGCCACGAGGAGCCACGGCCGGCGGCGGGGAGGCGTGTCGGTCATCCCCTTCAGGGTAACCGCGGCCGTCCTGAGGACCCTGGGGCGGGAGACCGGACCGGGGAGAGCCCGTCCGGATCACGGCTGTGGAGGACCCGGCGTGCGGGGAACGGAGCCGCCTGTGGGAATCGAACCCACGACCTTCTCATTACGAGTGAGACGCTCTGCCGACTGAGCTAAGGCGGCGTGCACACGGGGCTTCGCCCCGGACACGATTACACAGCATAGCCTGCTCGCGGGCCGATGCGCGCATCCCGCGATCCGCCTCCTCCGCGCCTCAGGAGAGGGCGGCGCGCAGCTCGTCGAAGGAGCGGGCCGCGAGCCCCGGCAGGGCGTCTCGGCCGTGGTGGTCGACCCAGCCCGCCCAGGCGTGCCGCATGGCGGCCAGGCCGAGGAGCGTCAGCATCCGGGCCCGGCTCAGCACCCGCTCCGGGTCCGGCTCGTCGCGGCGCAGGCGCTCGGCGACGAGCCCCTCGACGGCGACCTCGAACTCGCGCATGCCGGCGATCTTGAGGCCGACGAGGTGCGGGTGGTCGCGGAACAGGGCGCGGCGCAGCAGGTGCAGCTCGCGGTCCTCCTCCAGCGGCTCCTCCATCGCGGAGACGAACACCGCCTGCAGCTCGTCGAGGACGGGCCCCGTGCCGGCGAGGAACACCGCCGCCGTCTCGTCGGTGATCACCGGGAGCCCGCCGACGAGGGCGTCCTCCTTCGAGGCGAAGTAGTTGAAGAAGGTGCGGGTCGAGACGTCGGCGAGCCGCGAGACGTCCTCGATCGTCACCCGATCGGGTCCTCGCTCGCTCGCGAGACGCAGGACCGCGATCTCGATGCTCCGGCGGGTGGCGAGCCGCTTGCGCTCGCGCAGGCCGGGCTGCTCCCGCGCTCCCCCTTCGATCGTGGTCCGCGCGGCTCGTCGGCCCTGTTCGCTCAGCATCTCGGATCCTCCTGGGGGACGACGCCCTCGAGCAGGTACGCGTCGACCGCGTCGTTCACGCACGAGTTCGACTTGTTGTAGGCGGTGTGACCCTCGCCCGTGTAGGTGACGAGGTGGCCGTCGGCCAGCTCGCCGGCCAGCGCCTGCGCCCAGACGTAGGGCGTCGCCGGGTCGTTGGTCGTGCCGACGACGAGGATCGGGGCGGCGCCCTCGGCGGCGATCGGCTCACGCGACCCCTCGAAGGCCACCGGCCACTCGCTGCAGAGGATGTCGCCGTAGGCCATGTACGAGCCGATCGTCGGCGCCGCCTCCTCGAGCGCGGCGGCGTCGGCGCGCATCGAGGCGGTGTCGCCGTCGTACGCGTAGTCGACGCAGTTGATCGCGAGGAAGGCCTCCGTCGAGTTGTCGCTGTACGACCCGTCGGTGTCGCGCCCGTTGTAGGCGTCGGCGTACTGGAAGGCGATCTCGGCTCCGCCGCGCCGGACGTCGGCGAGCATCTCGCTGAGCGCGCTCCAGCCGGCGGCGTCGTACAGCGGGTAGACGATCGCCGTCAGCAGCGTGCTCGACCCGAGCTGCCGGCCGTCGGCGGCGCGGATCGGAGAGGCGTCGACCCGGTCGAGCATCTCGCGCACCTGAGCCATGCCGTCGTCGACGGTCCCGGTGAACGGGCAGCCCTCCGAGTCGAGGCAGTCGGCGAGGTACGCGCGCAGCGCGCTCTCGAAGCCCTTCGACTGCTCGCGGACGACGTCGAGCGAGGAGGCGGCCGGATCGATCGCGCCGTCGAGCACGAGACGCCCGACCCGGTCGGGGTAGAGGCCGGCGTAGGTCGCGCCGAGGAAGGTGCCGTACGAGTAGCCGAGGTAGTTCAGCGTCTCGTCGCCGAGGGCGGCGCGGAGCACGTCGAGATCGCGCGCCGCGTTCGTGGTGCCCACCTCGCCGAGGAGGGCGCCGGTGCGCTCCTGGCAGGCCGCGGCGAACGCGGCGGACCCGGCCCGCTGGGCGTCGATCCACTCGTCGCTGCCGCGCTCGCCCGGGACGATGTCGTAGAGGTAGGAGTCGAGTCCCGCGGCGTCGAGGCACGACACGGCACTCGAGGCCCCGACACCGCGCGGGTCGAACCCGACGACGTCGTACTCGGCCGCCAGGTCGTCGTCGACCGCGTAGTCGGCGCTGTCGCGGATGAGGTCGACGCCCGAGCCGCCGGGGCCGCCCGGATTCACGAGGAGGGATCCGATCGCCGTGCCGCTCGCCGCGGGCCGGCGGATCAGGGCGATCGACGCGGTGCCGGCCGACGGATCGCTCCAGTCGAGCGGGACGGTCGCGTCGGTGCACTGGGCGCCGTCGCCGCAGTCGTCCCAGACCAGCACCTGGCCGTAGTAGGGCTCGAGGTCGGCGGTGACCGTCTGCGGAGCGGGGGTGGAGGTGCGGTCGGCCGACGCGCCTCCGGGGGCGAAGCACGCGGTCAGCAGGGCGGACGCCGCGAGGACGACGGCGACGGCCGACGCCCGCCGGGCGCGCCTCACGCGGCCACCGGACGACGCGCGGCGGTGACGAGCATCGCCTCGAGCGCGAGCACCGGAGAGACGTTCGCGTCGATCCGCTGGCGCGCCTCCTGGACGGCGTCGAGGACCGCGAGCGTCCGCTCTGGCGTCGTGGACTCGGCGAGCGCGATCATCTCGGCGCGGACCTCCTCGTTGATGACCCCGCCCGGGGCGCCGAGCTGGAGGCGGACGACGTCGCGGTAGAGCGAGAGCAGGTCGACGAGGATGCGGTCGAGGCCGTCGCGGAGGCTGCGCGTCGCGCGGCGCTTCTGGTCCTCCTCGAGGGCGCGCAGCTGCGACCGGAGCTGCGGGGGCACGGTGCCGCCCGGCTCCACGCCGAGCGAGCGCAGCGCCTGCTGGCGCTCGACCTCGTCGCGCTCGAGGGTGATCGCCTTCGCGTCCTCGGTGGCCACCTCGACGAGCCGTGCGGCCCCGAGCACGGCGTCCGAGACTCCGCGCAGCCGGAGCGCGATCCGCAGGGTCTCGTCGCGCCGCTCCCGCGCCTCGGAGTTCGTCGCGAGGCGGTGCGCCATGCCGATGTGGCTCTGCGCCTGGCGGGCGGCGCGCTCGGCGGTCGCCGCGTCGACTCCGTCGCGGCGCTCGAGCAGACCCGCCACGTCGTCCACGCTCGGCACCCGGAGGCGCACCGAGCGCACCCGCGAGCGGATCGTCGGCAGCAGGTCGGCCTCGCTCGGGGCGCAGAGGATCCAGACCGTGCGCTCCGGCGGCTCCTCCAGCGCCTTCAGCAGGACGTTGGAGGTGCGCTCGGCCATGCGGTCGGCGTCCTCGATCACCATCACGCGGTAGCGCGAGACCGACGGCGAGTACTGCGAGCTCGCGACCAGGCGGCGGACCTCGTCGATCGAGATGATGACGCGCTCGGTGGTGAGCACCGAGAGGTCGGGGTGCGAGCGCGCCGCGACCTGCAGGCAGTCGGGGCACTCGCCGCAGCCGCCGCGGCGGCAGAGCAGGGCGGAGGCGAACGCGTAGGCCAGGTTGGAGCGACCGGACCCGGGGGGCCCGGTGATCAGCCACGAGTGCGTCATCGCGGCCGACTCGCGCCCCTGCCCGTCGCGCGGGGTCGACGCGTCCTGCAGGGCGCCGATGGCGTGCTCCTGCCCCACGAGCTGGCTCCAGACGGTCACGGGATCAGGCTAGCCGCGAGCACTGACAGCGGGCCGATCATCGAGCAGCCCGGCGATGCGCTGCCGCACCGTCTCGGCGATCCGCTCGATCGGCCGGCTCGCATCGACGACCAGGAAGCGCTCGGGGTCGGCCTCGGCGATCGCGAGGAAGGCTTGGCGCACGCGCGCGTGGAACTCCTCCTTCTCGGCCTCGAGCCGGTCGAAGCGGGTGCGCGAGGCGTCGAGCCTCGTGCGGGCCGCCGCGGGATCGAGGTCGAGCAGCACGGTGAGATCGGGGCGCAGCTCGCGGGTCGCCCACTCCGACAGCCGGCGGACCTCGCCGGAGTCGAGCACGCGGCCGGCGCCCTGGTAGGCGACGGACGAGTCGATGTAGCGGTCCTGGATCACCACGTCGCCGCGCTCGAGCGCCGGGCGCACCAGGGTGCCGATATGCTGCGCGCGATCGGCAGCGTAGAGGAGCGCCTCGGCCCGCGGGTCGATCTCGCCGCGGTGGTGCAGCACGATCTCGCGGATCTGGACGCCGACCTCGGTGCCGCCCGGCTCCCGGGTGCGCACGACGGTGCGGCCGCGCGAGCCCAGCCACTCCTCGAGCAGCCGGGCCTGCGTCGTCTTGCCCGCTCCGTCCCCGCCCTCGAGGGTGACGAACAGCCCGGTCACGACTCCGTCGCGCCCGTCGTCGCCGCGGGCTTCTTCGCGGCCGGCTTCCGGGCCGCCGTCGTCCGCGTCATCGTGGTCTTGGCGGCGGTGGTCTTCGCCGCCGTCGTCTTGGCCGCGGTGGTCTTCGCAGCGGCGGTCTTGGCAGCCGTGGTCTTCGCCGCCGTCGTCTTCGCCGCCGTGGTCTTCGCCGCCGTGGCCTTCGCCGCGGTCGTCTTCGCTGCGGGCTTCTTGGCCGGCGCGCGCTTGGCGGGGGCCTTCTTGGCCGGTCCCTTCGCGCGCTTGTCGGCGAGCATCTGCACCGCCTGCTCGAAGTCGATCTCCTCGATCGTCTGCGTCTTGGGGATCGTGACGTTCGTCTCGCCGTCGGTCACGTAGGCGCCGAAGCGGCCGTCGCGGATGCGGATGGGCTTGCCGCTGACCGGGTCGGCGTCGAACTCCTTCAGCGCGCTCGACGCCTTGCGGGCGCCGTACTTGGGCTCGGCGAACACCGCGAGGGCGGTGGGCAGGTCGACCTCGAAGATCTGGTCCTCGCTCGTGAGCGAGCGGCTGTCGGTCCCCTTCTTCAGGTACGGACCGTAGCGGCCGTTCTGAGCGGTGATCGGCTCGCCCGACTCCGGGTCCTCGCCGACCGTGCGGGGCAGGTCGAGCAGGCGGAGCGCCGTCGCGAGGTCGATCGAGGCGACGTCCATCGACTTGAACAGCGACGAGGTGCGCGGCTTGACGACGGCGGGCTTCTTGGCTCCGCGCTTCGCCGGGGCCGGCTCGACGACCTCGCCCGTGGCGGGGTCGGCGACCGTGTCGGGCTCCGGGTCGGTCTCGGTCACGTACGGACCGAAGCGGCCGTCCTTGACCACGACGGTCTTGCCGGTGTCGGGGTTGCTGCCGAGCACGCGGTCGGTCTGGACGGGTGCGTCGATGAGCTCCTGCGCCTTGGCCGGCGTCAGCTCGTCGGGGGCGAGCTCGAGCGGGAGGTTCACCCGGCGGGGCGTCTCCTGCCCCTCCTCCTCGGCGACCTCGAGGTAGGGGCCGTACTTGCCGATGCGGAGGGTGATGTCGTCGGTGATCCGGATCGAGTTGATGCTCTTCGCGTCGATCTCGCCGAGGTTGTCCACGACGTGGCGGAGCCCGGGCTGGTTGCCGCCGCCGAAGTAGAAGCGGTTGAGCCAGGCGACCCGGTCCTCCTCGCCGCCGGCGATCTTGTCGAGGTCGCCCTCCATCTCGGCGGTGAAGTCGTACTCCACCAGGTCCGAGAAGAAGTCCTCGAGCAGCCGCACCACCGAGAAGGCGATCCAGTTGGGTACGAGGGCGGTGCCGCGCGGGGTGACGTAGCCGCGGTCGACGATGGTCGAGATGATCGAGGCGTAGGTGGAGGGGCGCCCGATACCCAGCTCTTCGAGCGACTTGACGAGGCTCGCCTCCGTGTAGCGCGGGGGCGGTGAGGTCTCGTGGCCCTTCGCCTCGACGTCGGTGACGACGAGGCTCTGGCCGACCTCGAGGACGGGCAGCTTCGCGTCCTTGTCGTCGCGGGTGCCGTGGCGCTCCTCGTCGCGGCCCTCCTCGTAGGCGAGCAGGAAGCCGCGGAAGGTGATGACGGTGCCGGAGGCGGTGAACTCGGCGAGCCGGTCCGGGTCGCCGGCCGGGTGCGCCTCGAGGGTCACCGTCGCCGTCGAGCCCTTGGCGTCGGCCATCTGCGAGGCGACGGTGCGCTTCCAGATGAGCTCGTACAGGCGCAGGTCGTTGCCGCGCAGCGTTCCCGACAGCTGGTCGGGGGTGCGGAAGGTCTCGCCGGCGGGGCGGATCGCCTCGTGCGCCTCCTGGGCGCTCTTGTTCTTGCCGGAGTAGAGGCGGGGCTTGTCGGGCACCGTCTCGGCGCCGTAGAGGGCGGTCGCCTGCGAGCGCGCGGCGTTGAGCGCCTGCTGCGAGAGGTTCGGCGAGTCGGTCCTCATGTAGGTGATGAAGCCGTTCTCGTAGAGCGACTGGGCGACGCTCATCGTCTGCCGGGCCGAGAAGCGGAGCTTGCGCGCCGCCTCCTGCTGCAGGGTCGACGTGGTGAACGGAGCCGCCGGGCGGCGCGAGTAGGGCTTCGACTCGAGGTTCGAGACGGTCACCGTCGTCGCGGAGTCGCGCAGCGCATCGGCGAGGGACGCGGCGGAGGTCTCGTCGAGGACGGTCACGTCGCCCTTGAGCTGTCCGCGGTCGTCGAAGTCGCGGCCGCTTCCGATGCGCTTGCCGTCGAGCCGGGCGAGGCGCGCGTCGAACGCGGCGTCGGCGTCGGACTCCGGGGCGAGCGTCGTCGCGAGGTCCCAGTAGCTCGCCGACACGAAGGCGAGGCGCTCGCGCTCGCGGTCGACGACCAGCCGGGTCGCGGCCGACTGCACACGGCCGGCCGAGAGCCCGGGGCCGACCTTGCGCCAGAGGACAGGCGAGATCTCGTAGCCGTAGAGGCGGTCGAGGATGCGGCGGGTCTCCTGGGCGTCGACCAGGGAGGTGTCGATGTCGCGGGTGTTGTCGCGAGCCTTCTGGATCGCGTCCTTCGTGATCTCGTGGAACACCATGCGGTGCACGGGGACCTTGGGCTTGAGCTCGTCGAGGAGGTGCCACGCGATGGCCTCGCCCTCGCGGTCCTCATCTGTGGCGAGGTAGAGCTCGTCGGCGTTCTTGAGTGCGCGCTTGAGGTCGGCGACCGTCTTCTTCTTCTGGTCCGAGACGACGTAGTAGGGCTCGAAGCCGTTGTCGACGTCGACCGAGAACTTGCCCAGCGGGCCCTTCTTGAGCTCCGGGGGGAGGTTCTTGGGCTCGATGAGGTCGCGGATGTGGCCGACGGAGGCGAGCACCTCGTACCCGTCGCCCAGGTACTGGGCGATGGTCTTGGCCTTCGCCGGCGACTCGACGATCACCAGCTTCTTCGTGCCGGACACAGTTCTCCTCGATTGATGCTGTCGGGTCGGACGATCAGGAGTCCGACGGGTCCCCTGCTTCGGGGAGGCGGTGCGCGGCGACCGCAGAGAGGAACGGTACGCCGTCCACGCTCCGTCCGGATCCGATGTCCGAGCGGTGCACTGGCGGCCTGGGGTTCGCTGTCGGCTTCGGGCGCCCGACAGCCACACCATACACACTGACTCCGGGCGTCACTCCCGGTCGGCGGCCCCCCGAAGGCTGGGAGCGCGCCCGGCGCCGCGTGAACGTCGACCACGTGATGGTGACTCGGCCGGTGACGCCGAGCGCGGATCGGCGCATGATGAGGGGCATGGCAATGACGCACACGACCTCGACCTCCACCACCACCGCCTATACCGCGAAGCTCCTCGACGGGCCCCTCGAGGGCAAGACGATCCGACGCCCCTACGACGGCGCGTCGGCTCCCGCCGCCCGCCTCGAGATCCCCGGTGCACGAGCCGGATCCCACTACATCTACCTCTTCTCCGGTGCTCTCGAGCACGACGAGGGCGCCGGTGCACTCCCGACCGCTGCGGCCTACCGGTACCAGCGGCTCAGCTCCGACTGAGACCCGGCCGGTACCGGCTCGACGCCGACCCGGGGTGCCTCCGCGGTGGAGGCTCCCGCTCACGGCGGCGGCCCCGCGCGGGACCTCGCCCGCAGGGTGAGCGGACCGACGGCGACAGCGACCTCGACGCTCGCCGTCTCCCCGTCGAGCGCGCACGTCGTCAGCTCGGCACCGCCCGCGGTCGCGAGCCTCGACGCCTCGGCGCACGGCTCACCGGGGAGCAGGCCGGAGGCGGTGTCCGCGGCGGCGAGCGCTGCCGTGTCTGCCGCCGCGACCGCCCGCTGGTGCGCGACGACCGCACCGCAGCCGCTCAGCACGGCCGCGGTGACCAGCACCGTCGCCGCGACGACCGAGATCGCCGCGACCGCCGCCGATCCCTCCTCTCCCGAGGGGACGCCGGTCACCGCCCGCCTCCGAGTGCGCACGACCGGACGGACACCGGGACGGCGACGCCGGGCAGGGGCCGGAGGCTCGCCTCGACGCTCACGCAGACCAGCCCGTCGTCCTCCGCGACGCCGACCGACGCCGCCGCATCGACGCGGTGCACGGGCCGGGCCGCCTCGTCGCCTCGCGCCGCCGACCTCGCCCCGTCGGCCGCGGCGTCGACGAGCCGCACGTACTGCGCCGACGCCGCCACCGAGCCCAGGCAGAGCGCGAGCACGACGACCACCGCGGGCAGCACGACCGCGAACTCCGCGGTCGCCGACCCCTCCGCCCCGGCCAGCCGGCGGAGGGAGCCGCGCACCGCCCTCATCCGCCCGAGGTGAGGGCCCGCGTCACCAGATCGGTGAGGATCCCCCGCACCTCGTCCCCCTTCAGGATCACCACCAGGAGACCGGCGAATCCGACGGCGGCCATCGTCGCGATCGCGTACTCGGCCGTGGCCGATCCCTCCTCGTCGCCGAACCCGGCCGGCAGCCCCACTCCTCCGCGGTCGCCGGGCGGCCTCGCTCCGCTCCTCCAGCGCCCCAGGCCGTCACGCCGTGCCGCTCCTTCTCTCGCCGCCCCGTTCCCTCTCTCCGCCCCGTTCCGCCGGATCCCCTCCGTCCACGTGCCGTCCATCCGAGTCCGCTCCATCTCCGCCCCCGCATCGTCCGCCCCGTCCGACGAGCATCCCGGAGTCCCGAGGACGCCGAAGGGGCGACGGCCCGAACGGTGGACGACCGCGCGAGACGCCGGCTGTGGAGGAGCCCGAGACCGCGCTCATCCCGCGACCGAGAACGTCGACAGCAGCACCGAGATCACCAGCGGCGCGACCCCGAGCAGCAGGAACGCGGGCAGCACGCAGACCCCGAGCGGCAGCATCAGGGTGACTCCGAGGCGCGCCGCCCGCTCCCGGGCGCGCCCCGCCGCCCGCACCCGCGTCAGCGCGGCCTCGCTGCGCAGAAGGCGGCCGGCAGGCACTCCCGCGGCCGACGAGAGCGCCAGGACCGGCTCGGCCGCCTCCAGCGCCCGCGGATCGGCGACCAGCGCGCACTCGCCGAGCGCGGCGACGACCTGGTCGCGCGCCCGGTCGATGGAGCCGCCGCCCGCGAGCCCCACCGCCAGCAGGTCGAGAGCCAGTCCGGGAGCCGGGTCGCCGGGGTCCGCCCCGCGCACCAGGCGCCCCGTCCACAGCTGAGCGGCGAGCATCAGCACCCCACCACCGCCGAGGCACGCGAGCCCCGGCGCCGTGCCGATCAGCACTCCCGCGACGTCGAAGCCCAGGAGGCTGCCGAACCCGAGCGCCACCAGCGGCAGCGCGCTCACCACCCGGCCGGTCGCCGCCGGACCGGCCAGAGCCACGTCGATGTCGCGCCGCGCCCGCGCCAGCTCCCGGAGCGATTCCGCGAGCTCGCCGAGCGCGGCGGCGATCGGCGCGCCGGAGTCGCTCGCGACCCGCCAGGACGCGGCGAGCGCCGCCCACCCCGCCTCCTCCCCGCTGTCCCGTCGTCGTCGACGCCGTTCCCGCCGCCCCCTCGACGCCGGCGCACCGCGGAGGATGGCCGCCGTCACGTCCTCGCCCTGCGCGGCGTCGAGCGCGACCGCCCTGAGCAGGCGGCGCCGAGCGGCGGCACCCGGCGCGGTCGAGGAAGCGGACGAGGCGAGCTGCTCGAACGCCGACCCGGGCGCCACCCCGGAGGCGAGCAGCACGGCGAGGCGCTGGACGACGGCGGCGACCTCGTCCAGGCCGTCCTGCCGCTTCACGCCCCCGACCTCGACCGCCATGGCAGCGCGCCCTCCTCGATCCGGAGGCGGCCGTCGCGATCGAGGGCGAAGCGGCCCCACGACGCGAGGCGCCGCCTCGCACCGCTCCGCTCGAGATGCAGGACCAGGTCGATCGCGCTCACCGTCTGGCGGGCGATCGCCTCCTGCCCCATCCCCGCCAGAGCGCCGAGCGCCTCGAGCCGCGCGGGCACGTCCGCGAGGGAGTTGGCGTGCAGGGTCCCGGCGCCGCCGTCGTGCCCGGTGTTCAGCGCCGAGAGCAGCTCACGCAGCTCGACCCCGCGGCACTCGCCGAGGACGAGGCGGTCCGGACGCATCCGCAGCGCCTCGCGGACGAGCCGGTCGAGACCCACTCCCCCGGCGCCCTCCAGATTCGGCTGCCGCGACTCGAGGGCGACGAAGTGCGGATGCGCGGGACGCAGCTCGCCCACGTCCTCGATCGCGATGATGCGCTCGTGCGGGGGCGCGAAGCCGAGCAGGGCGCCGAGGAGGGTGGTCTTGCCGGAGCCGCCCGCGCCCGAGATCAGGAGGTTCCACCGGGCGTCGACCGCGCGGCGCAGCAGCGCTCGGCCCTGCTCGTCGAGCATCCCCGCGGCGTGCAGCTCGTCGAGACTCCAGGCGTCGGCGCGGGGCACCCGCACGGAGAGGACCGTGCCGCCGGTCGCGACCGGCGGCAGCACGACGTGCACGCGGACGCCGTGGCGCAGGCGGACGTCGACGCACGGGCTCGCCTCGTCGACGTGCCGGCCGCCCGCCGCGACGAGCGAGACGGCGAGGCGACGCACCCCTGCGGCGTCGAGTGTCCAGGTCGGATCGCGCACCGCACCGCTCCCCCGGTCGATCCAGAGCCCGGAGGCCCCGTTGACGAACAGGTCGGTCACCGCCGGATCGGCGGCGAACGGCGCGAGGAGCCCCAGCGCGGCGGCTCCCGGCCGGACGGCAGCGGTGCGCGCGAGGTCCTCGCCTCCGGGAGACGGGTCGTCGCGGCGGTAGGCGTCGGGCACGCGGGGCACGAAGTCAGCGGTCATGCCGGAACGGTAGGCACAGCCCGCGGCGCCAGGAGGCCGCGCGGTCGGATCCGTGGAGAGCTCGGGATCGCCGCCCCTGTGGAGGAGCGACTCGGCGGAACGCCGAGGGAACAGCGCCGGATCACCTCGGCGACGACCTCGCGAGCGGCGGTGCTCGAGCGGAGATCTCGCGGAAGAAGAAGAAGGGGGCGGCACCCATTGGGGGGAACAGGTGCCGCCTCGGCGGCGCGGGATTGGGGGGAATCACTTGCGCCGCTGAGACCGAACTTTCATTCGGCCGTATGAAAGAGTACGTGAACCCGGCCGAATCACCAAGCCCGATCGGCGTTCTCTGCGAACTCTTATCCGGACCAGGAGTCACTGCCAGGTTCGAGGACCGCGCCCCCGGTGTCGGACCCGGGCGCTACGGTGGTCGAGGTCGACCGAGCCGGTCGGCGCACGGTGCACTCGCGAAGGAGCGAATCGCAGATGTCCACTCCCCTCGACGAGACCGGACGCCCCGGGTCGGCCATCGATAACCTGCTCCACGAGACGCGCCGCTTCCCGCCGCCCGCCGAGTTCGCGGCCGGTGCCGCCGATGCCTCGGCGCTCGCAGTCCGGGCCGCCGAGGACCGCCTCGCCTTCTGGGCCGAGCGCAGCCGCGAGCTGCTCCACTGGCACCGCCCGTTCACCCGCACCCTCGACTGGAGCGAGCCTCCGTTCGCGAAGTGGTTCGACGACGGCGAGCTGAACGTCGCCTACAACTGCCTCGACCGCCACGTCCTCGCCGGTCACGGCGACCGCGTCGCGATCCACTGGGAGGGCGAGCCCGGCGACAGTCGCTCCCTCACCTACGCCGAGCTGACCGCCGAGGTGAAGCGCGCCGCCAACCTCCTCACGAGCCTCGGCATCCGCGCCGGCGACCGGGTGGCGGTCTACCTCCCGATGATCCCGGAGGCGGTCGTCGCGATGCTCGCGGTCGCCCGCCTCGGCGCCGTCCACTCCGTCGTCTTCGGCGGCTTCAGCGCCGAGAGCCTGCGCGCCCGCATCGACGACGCGGAGGCGAAGCTCGTGATCACCGCCGACGGCGGCTGGCGCAAGGGCTCGGTCTTCCCGCTGAAGCCCGCGGTCGACGCCGCTCTCGCACTCGAGGGCGGCGGCTCGAGCGTCGAGCACGTCCTCGTGGTCCGCCGCGGCGGCAACGCCGTCGAGTGGAGCGAGGGCCGCGACCTCTGGTGGCACGAGGAGATGACCGCCGTCGACGCCGACCACGTCGCCCGCGCGTTCCCGGCCGAGCAGCCCCTCTTCATCCTCTACACGAGCGGGACGACCGGGAAGCCGAAGGGCATCCTGCACACCAGCGGCGGCTACCTCACCCAGGTCTCCTACACGCACCGCACGGTCTTCGACCTCCACCCCGAGACCGACGTCTACTGGTCGACGGCCGACGTCGGCTGGATCACGGGCCACAGCTACGTCGTCTACGGCCCGCTCAGCAACGGCGCCACCCAGGTCATGTACGAGGGGACCCCCGACACCCCGCACCCCGGTCGGTGGTGGGAGATCGTCGAGAAGTACGGCGTCAGCATCCTCTACGCCGCGCCCACCGCGATCCGCTCCTTCATGAAGCTGGGCCGGCAGATCCCGCAGCGCTTCGACCTCTCGAGCCTCCGGCTCCTCGGCTCCGTCGGCGAGCCCATCAACCCCGAGGCCTGGATCTGGTACCGCGACGTCATCGGCGGCGGCCGCACCCCGATCGTCGACACGTGGTGGCAGACCGAGACCGGCGCGATCATGGTCTCGCCGCTCCCCGGCGTCACCACCCTGAAGCCGGGCTCCGCGCAGGTGCCGGTGCCCGGGATCTCGATCGACGTCGTCGACGAGCAGGGCCGTCCGGTCGGCGCCGACTCGGGCGGGCTGCTCGTGGTCACGGAGCCGTGGCCGTCGATGCTCCGCGGCATCTGGGGCGATCCGGAGCGCTTCGTCGAGACCTACTGGTCGAAGTTCCCCGGCCGGTACTTCGCCGGCGACGGCGCACGGCGCGACCGCGACGGCGACCTGTGGCTGCTCGGACGCGTCGACGACGTGATGAACGTCTCCGGCCACCGCCTGTCGACGGCCGAGATCGAGTCGGCGCTCGTGTCGCACCCGGTGGTCGCGGAGGCCGCGGTCGTCGGTGCCGCCGACGAGACCACCGGTCAGGCCGTGGTCGCCTTCGTCATCGCGAAGGCGAGTCAGGCCGAGGCCCTCGCCGGCGGGCACGACGAGCTCGAGGCGACGCTGAAGGCGCACGTGGCCGAGCACATCGGCGCGATCGCCCGGCCGAAGCGGATCTTCCTCGTGCAGGAGCTGCCGAAGACCCGCTCGGGCAAGATCATGCGCCGGCTGCTGCGCGACGTCGCGGAGGGCCGCTCGGTCGGCGACACGACGACGCTCGCCGACACGCAGGTCATGTCGGTGATCGCCACCGCCGTCGCGGCCGACTGAGCGCGGCCGCGACCGGCGGCTCAGGCGAAGGCGACGATCAGCTCGACCTCGACGGGAGCGTCGAGCGGCAGCTCGGCGACGCCGACGGCCGAGCGCGCGTGCTTGCCCGCGTCGCCGAAGATCTCGCCGAGCACCTCCGACGCGCCGTTGATCACGCCGGGCTGGCCGTTGAAGCCGGGCGCGGAGGCGACGAAGCCGGTCAGCTTCACGATCTGCGTCACGCGGTCGAGCGAGCCGATCACGTCGGCCACTGCCGCGAGCGCGTTCAGCGCGCACACGCGCGCGAGGTCCTTCGCGACCTCGGGAGAGACACCGTCGCCGACCTTGCCCGTGGCGGGGAGCGCACCGTCGACGAACGGGATCTGGCCCGCCGTGAAGACGAGCGCGCCGTTCACGACCGCGGGGACGTAGGCGCCGGCCGGAGCGGCGACGGCGGGGAGCTCGATGCCGAGCTCGGCGAGGCGCTCCGCGATCATGCGCCGGCCTCCGCGATCGGGCGCTTGAGGTAGGCCACGAGCCCGCCCTCGGGGCCGGTCACGACCTGCACGAGCTCCCAGCCCTCCGATCCCCAGGTGTTCAGGATCGCCGTGGTGTTGTGGATCATCAGCGGTGTGGTGACGTACTCCCAGCGGGGGACGGACATGGCTCTCCTCAGGGGCAGGGTACTCAAGGGCAGGGGCGCGGATCGGGGCCGAGAGGCGGACGGGCCGCGGCGAGGCGTCCGAGTGCGCCGACTACGCTGATTCTATGTCGGGGGCGCGCGGGACCAGGGTCGTCAAGTCGGTCGGGGGCGCCGTCGGCGGACTCATCGGGATCGTCGCGATGAGCGTGATCGCAGGGGTGCTCGTCTCGGCGTCGATCACTCCGGCCATCGCCCTCGGCGGCATGGCGGCGAACAACACCGTCGAGATGTTCGACAACCTCCCCGAGTACCTCGAGATCGGCACGCTCGCCGAGAAGAGCAACGTCTACGCGAAGGACGCGAGCGGCGCCGACGTGCTGCTCGCCTCCTTCTACGCGCAGAACCGCGTGGAGGTGGGCTGGGACGACATCTCGCCGTTCGTGAAGGGCGCGGTGGTCGCCTCCGAGGACCCGCGCTTCTACGAGCACGGCGGCATCGACCTGCTCGGCACGGTGCGCGCCGCAGCGACGACGGCCATGGGCGGGAGCGTGCAGGGCGGGTCGTCCATCACGCAGCAGTACGTCAAGAACGTGCTCGTGCAGAAGGCCGAGGCCCTGTCGGATCCCATCGAGCGCGACGCCGCGTACCGCGAGGCCACCGAGACGACCCCGGAGCGCAAGGTCGCCGAGATGCGGCTCGCCATCGGGCTCGAGAAGGAGTACCCGAAGAACGACATCCTGCTCGGCTACCTCAACATCGCCCTCTTCGGAGGCACGGTGTACGGCATCGAGGCGGCCGCGAAGTACTACTTCGGCATCAGCGCCCGCGATCTCTCGCTCGCCCAGTCGGCCGCGCTGGTCGCCATCGTCAACAACCCCGAGAAGTTCCGCTTCGACCGTCCCGCGGACGAGGCGAACCCCGCCGCTGCGGGCTACCCCGTGACGCTCGACCGGCGCAACTACATCCTCGGCCGCATGGGGCTCGAGTCGAAGGCGACTCCCGAGCAGATCGCCGAGGCCGCGGCCACTCCCGTCTCCCCCGTGATCACCGAGCCGAGCACCGGCTGCCAGACGGCCGGCATCTCGGCGTTCTTCTGCGACTACGTCACCTGGGTCATCAAGAACGACGACGCGTTCGGCGCGAGCCAGGACGAGCGCGACGCCACCTTCAAGCGCGGCGGCTACCAGATCTACACCTCGCTCGACACCGAGCTCCAGGCGGCCGCCGTCGCGGCGACCGATGCCTGGGTGCCGAAGGCGATGTCGACCGTCAACATCGGCAGCGCGAGCGTCTCGGTCGAGGTGGGCACCGGCCGCATCCTCGCGATGACGCAGAACAAGGACTACTCGAACGATCCCGACGTGTCGGGCGCCAACTACACGAGCGTCAACTACAGCACCGACTTCGGCTACGGCGGCTCCTCCGGCTTCCAGGTCGGATCGACCTACAAGGTGTTCACCCTCGCCGAGTGGCTCCAGGAGGGGCGCTCGCTCGGCGAGAGCGTCGACGGCACCCGCCGCGCCTACACGACGTTCCGCGACAGCTGCGAGCCGGACGGCGTCTACTACGGCGAGTCGTGGAACCCGGGCAACGACGAGGGCGGCAACGGCGGCGTCACGACGGCCCTCCAGGCGACGACCGGCTCGATCAACACCTCCTTCGCGGCGATGGCGCAGCAGCTCGACCTGTGCGGGATCCGCAACACCGCGCTCGCGATGGGGGTCCACCGCGCCGACGGCACCGAGCTGCAGAAGTACGCTCCGACGATCCTCGGCACCAACGAGATCGCCCCGCTGACCATGGCGACCGCCTTCGCCGGCTTCGCCAACAAGGGCACGGTCTGCACCCCGATCGCGATCGACCGCATCGTGGACCGGTCCGGCGCGGACGTCGCTCCCCCCGCCTCCGCGTGCACGCAGGGCATGTCGGAGCAGGTCGCGGCGACCGCCGGCTTCGCCCTGCAGCAGGTGATGACGGGCGGCACCGGCACGCCGTCGAACCCGAAGACCGGCGTGCCGCACATCGGCAAGACCGGAACCACCGACGACGCCCTGCACACCTGGATGGTCGGCGCGAGCACCGAGGTGGCGACCGCGACCTGGGTCGGCAACGTGACCGGCTTCACCTCCATGCGCGGCTTCCGCCTCAACGGCGTCAACGCCGGCCAGGTGCGCCACCAGATCTGGCCGCGGATCATGCGGGTCGCCGACGCGAAGTACGGCGGCACCGCCTTCCCCGCGCCCGAGCGCTCGCTGGTCGAGGCACCCCAGGAGGCGGTGCCGGAGGTGACCGGGCAGGGTCCCGCCGCCGCGCGGGCCCGGCTCGAGAGCCTCGGCTTCACGGTGACGGTCGACCCGAACCGGGTCCCCTCCGATCGCCCCGCCGGCTCGGTGGCGCAGACGAACCCGCCCGCCGGATCGAGAGTGTCGCGGGGCTCCGCGATCACGCTGCAGATCAGCTCCGGTCCGTCCACCCCTCCGCCCGGAGGCTGAGCGGCGCCGTCCGTTCGGCGCCGTCCGGCAGAATGAAGCCCCGACCCGTCGAGAGAAGGACACATGAGCCGACGCCCCCTGACCACCGCACTCGCGACCGTCGCCGCTGCCGGCACCGCCGCAGCCGTCTGGGGCATCGGCGTCGAGCGGACGCTCTTCACCGTCCGCCGCGTCTCGGCACCCGTGCTGCCCGCGGGAGCCCCTCCGCTGCGGATCCTGCACCTCTCGGACCTGCACATGGCGCCGTGGCAGTCGAAGAAGCAGGAGTGGATCCGGTCCCTCGTCGCCCTCGCACCCGACCTGATCGTGGACACCGGCGACAACCTCGGTCACCGCGACGGGATCCTCGGGATCCGCCGGGCCCTGGAGCCGTTCGCCGGCATCCCCGGCGTCTTCGTGAACGGATCGAACGACTACTTCGGCCCGCGCGTGAAGAACCCTCTGCGCTACTTCCGCGGCCCCTCGCGGAACCCTAAGCCGAACCAGGCCGATCTCGACACGGAGGCGTTGACCGGCTTCTTCGCCGACTCCCTCGGCTGGACGGATCTGAACAACCGGGCCGAGAGCCTCACGATCCGCGGCACCCGGGTCGAGTTCTTCGGCGTCGACGACCCGCACATCGGACTCGACAGGATCGACGTCGTCGCGGGCGCCGTCGACGAGCTCCGGGCCTCGGAGGACGAGGCGGCCGAGATCAGCATCGGCGTCGCCCACGCCCCGTACCAGCGCATCCTCGACGACTTCGTGGCGCGCGGAGCGGACCTGATCCTCGCCGGTCACACCCACGGCGGTCAGCTCTGCGTTCCCGGCTTCGGCGCCCTCGTGACCAACTGCGACATCCCGCGCGACAAGGTCGCGGGCTTCAGCACGTGGCACAACGGCCGCCGGAGCGCCCGCCTCAACGTCTCGGCCGGGCTCGGCACCTCGATCTACGCGCCGATGCGCTTCGCCTGCCGCCCCGAGGCGACCCTCCTGACCCTGGAGCCGGTGGGCTGACCGCTCGGGGCCGCGTGTGCGGCGGCCCCGCAGAAATCGGCTATCATTGTCGAGGCTCGTGAGCGGTCCTGCCGCTCGAGTCCACCGGGGTGTGGCGCAGCTTGGTAGCGCGCCTCGTTCGGGACGAGGAGGTCGTGGGTTCGAATCCCGCTACCCCGACCGGTGAGGAACCCGGCTGGATCATCGATCCGGCCGGGTTCCGTCGTTAAGGGCACCGAGGAACTCCACTCGATCATCGATCCGGCCGCGTTCCGACGTCGAGAGCCGTCGTCTCCGGCCGCCGTCCGGCGCCGCGCGGACGCTGCGCGCCGATTCTCCGAACGCCCGGTGCTCACGCCGCTCGAGGCGTCAGACTGGACGTCGCGTCGCCGACGACCGCCTGCCGCCACGACCGCCGAGAGGAGCCACCGTGCCCCGGTCCCTCACCCGCCTGACCGTCGTCGTCGGCGTGCTCTACCTCGGCCTGCTCGCGGCGATCGCGTTCTGGCCGACGCCCGTCGACGCTCCGGCGGCCGGGATCCTGGCGCGCGCGATCGGGTGGCTGGGCCGCCACGGCCTCGGCTGGATCGACTACGGAGTCGTCGAGTCGAGCGCCAACGTCCTGCTCTTCGTGCCGTTCGGCCTGCTCGGCGCACTGCTGCTGCGCGCCCGCTGGGTGCCCGCGGTGGTCGTACTGGGCGCTCTGACGAGCATCGCGATCGAGACGGGGCAGCTGCTCCTGCTGTCGGCCCGCTACGCGAGCGCGCAGGACGTGCTGACCAACACTCTCGGCGCCGTGATCGGAGCCGCCCTCGGCGCGATCCTGCGCTGGTGGCTGACGGCACGCGAACGCCGGAGGGCGGCGGAGTCGGATCTCGCTTTCGCGCACATCCCGCTCCGCAGCTCCTCCGGCGTCGTCGGTGATCGGTGACCGCCCCGGGCGGCCCTCAGTCGATCGGGGTCAGCGGCCGAGGCCGCGGTACTCCCAGCCCGCGGCGCGCCAGGCGGCCGGGTCGAGGCAGTTGCGGCCGTCGACGATGAAGCGCTGCGCGACGGCGGCACCGACGGTCGCCGGGTCGAGTGCCCGGAACTGCTTCCACTCCGTCACGACGACCACGGCGTCGGCGCCCGCGAGGGCCTCGTCGACGTCGGTCGTGTAGGAGATCTCCGGGTACTTGCGCTTGGCGTTCTCGATCGCCTCGGGGTCGGTGGCGACGACGGTCGCACCGAGGTCGTGCAGGCGAGCGGCGACGTCGAGCGACGGCGAGTCGCGGATGTCGTCCGACTCCGGCTTGAAGGCGAGGCCGAGGACGGCGATCTTCTTGCCGGACACGTCTCCCCCGAGGCCCTCGGCGACGAGGTCGACGACGCGCTGGCGGCGGCGGAGGTTGATCGCGTCGACCTCCTTGAGGAAGGCGATCGACTCGCCCACGCCGAGCTCGTCGGCGCGCGCCGCGAAGGCGCGGATGTCCTTCGGGAGGCAGCCTCCGCCGAAGCCGATGCCGGCGTTGAGGAAGCGGCGGCCGATACGGGCGTCGAAGCCGATCGCGTCGGCGAGCTGCGTGACGTCCGCCCCGGTGACCTCGGCGATCTCGGCGATCGCGTTGATGAACGAGATCTTGGTCGCGAGGAACGCGTTGGCCGAGACCTTGACCAGCTCGGCGGTCGCGTAGTCGGTGACGACCAGCGGGGTGTCGGCGGCGAGAGCGGTCGCGTAGACCTCGTCGAGCGTGGCCTTGGCGGCCGCCCCGGCATCACCGGCGGGCACGCCGTAGACGAGGCGGTCGGGGCTGATGGTGTCCTGGACGGCGAAGCCCTCGCGCAGGAACTCGGGGTTCCACGCCAGCGTCGCGCCGGTCGCCTCGACCTTCTCGGCGAGACGGGACGCGGTGCCGACCGGGACCGTCGACTTGCCGACCACGAGGGAGTCGGCGGTGAGGAACGGCAGGAGCCCGTCGATCGCGGCGTCGACGTAGGTCATGTCGGCGGCGTTCTCGCCCTTCTTCTGGGGCGTGCCGACGGCGACGAAGTGCACGGTGGCGTCAGCCGCATCGGCCGTGTTCGTCGAGAAGCGCAGACGGCCCGAGGCGACGCCGGCGGACAGCAGCTCGGGCAGACCGGGCTCGAAGAAGGGAGCGGTGCCGGCGGCGAGCGCGTCGATCTTCGCCTGGTCGACGTCGATGCCGATCACGTCGTGACCGAGCTCGGCCATCGCGGCCGCGTGGACAGCGCCGAGGTAGCCGCAGCCGATGACAGAAAGCTTCACAGTGCTTCTCCAAGCTTCAAGGGGATTCTCCGAATGGTGGGCGGGGAGGTGTCGCGGCGGCGACGGGAAGGGGGGAGGCTGTCGATGGACCGGTCACGGCGAGCCGTGCTCGGCATCGTCACCGCGCCAATGCTCTCAGATCACGCGCCACGCTGGAGACGGCGGCGGCGATCTCCGCGGCGACCCGCGCGTGCGTGGCCTCGCTCCGGCCGATGGGGTCGTCGATGTCGTCGCCGCCCTCGCCCGCCGGTGCACGACCCCGGTTGGCGGCGGCGAGACGCACGATGGCGCGCAGTCGTGCGGCCGGATCCTCGAGGGCCGGGATCGGCAGCTCTGCGGCGACGAACGGCAGCACGCGGGCGAACTCCAGGAGCGTGAACCCGCGCAGGAGGACCGACGGGAAGCGCCTCGCGGCGTCGACCAGGTGGTCGCGCGTCATCGTGAGCATGACGTCGGCCTCGAGCACGAGCGACTCGGTGAGCCGCGCGCTGGCGTGCCCTGTCGGATCACCCCCGTACTGGGTGGACATCCGAGCCGAGTTCGGGTCCATCGGGTAGCCGTCGCGGGTCTGGACTCCCGCGCTGCGGAAGGCGAAGAGCGCTCCGCCGCGGGGCGAGAGGTCGTCGCCGAGCGCCGTGCGCAGCAGCTGCTCGGACAGCGGCGAGCGGCAGATGTTGCCGGTGCACACCGAGAGGACGGTGAAGACGGGGGCGTCGGAGACGGCCACCGGCTCCGAGGGACGCCAGCCGCGCCGCGCCCGGCGGGTGCCGTCGTCTCCGGGGAAGGTCATCGCCCGCCGCTCAGACGGTGCTCGGAGCGGGCTCGGGCACCGGCTCGGGCCGGGCGCCGGAGCGCTCGGAGCCGTAGTAACTCGTGTAGTAGTAGCCGTAGCCGCGTCCGACCTGACCGCGAGGGGGCACCCGGTTGAGGATGACGCCCAGCGTGTGACCGCTGACGCGCTCGAGGTTCTGGATCGCCTTGCCGAGCTCGTCGGTCGTGGTCTTGCCCGCCGAGATCACGACGAGCGCGCCGTCGGTGCGGGCCGTGAGGATGGCGCCGTCGGTGACGGGGAGGAGCGGAGGAGCATCGACGATCACGATCGCCTCGCGGGCGATCTCGTGCAGGAGGATGTCCATCCCGTTGGAGCCCAGCAGCTCGCTCGGGTTCGGCGGGATGGATCCCGCGCCGAGGATCCAGAGGTTGCCCGAGGGACCCCAGGGCTGCAGGACGTCCTGGAGCTCGGCCTTGCCGATCAGCAGGTCGGTGAGGCCGACGCCGGGGACGAGTCCGAACGACTTGGCGACGGTGGGCTTGCGGAGGTCGCCGTCGACGACGACCGTGCGCTGGCCCGAGGCGGCGAGCGTGACCGCGAGGTTCGCCGTGACGGTCGACTTGCCGTCGGAGGGCAGCGGGCTCGTCACGACGATGATGCGCGGCGGGCTGTCGACGTTCATGAACTGCAGGTTCGTCCGCAGCTCGCGCAGCGCCTCGGCCAGCGCGTGCTTGCCGTCGGACTTCACGTAGTCGGTGGTGTCCGCCTCGGGGACGATGCGGTTGGTCTCGTTCAGTCGCTTGTCGACCGGGAGGGTGCCGACCACGGGGAGGTCGAACAGCCGCTCGACCATCTCGGCGGTGCGGATGCGGCGGTCGAGGGTGTTGCGCACGAAGGCGTAGACCAGGCCGAGCACGAGGCCCGCGAGGGCGCCGATCGCCAGCACCAGGCGGAGGTTGGGGTAGGCCGGCGACGCCGGGAGGGCGGCGGCCTGCACGACGGCGAGGCTGACGGTGTCGCCGGCCCCCGTCTCGGCGTTGACCTGCTGGATGCGCGTCGCGACCGCCGCCACCCAGGCGTCGGCGAGCTTCTGCGCGCCCTCCGCGGTGGAGGCGCTGGCGGTGATGTTCATCACCGGGGCGTCCGTCTCGGACTCGACCGTGATCGCCGAGATGAGCGCCGAGGGGCTGATGTCGAGGCCGAGGTTCTCGATCGCGATCTCGGCGGTGTCGCGGGAGGTCGCGAGAGGGAGGTAGGTCTTGAGACTGGAGTTGGCCACCGTCGCCGAGATCTGCCGGAGGTACACGGCCTGGCTCGGGTCACCCGAGCCCACGTCCACCGAGACGATGCCCTGCGAGTCGGCGACGTAGCGCGGCTTCTGCGTCAGGGACCAGCCGAAGGCGAGGAGAGTGCCCAGGAGGATCGCCGCGACGATCGCCAGCCAGTGATCGCGGAGAAGTCGGAGGACGTCTCTAAGTTCCACAGTGTCAAGTTCCTTCACTGGTTCGGAGCGGTGTACGGCCTTCGGGGGCGGATAGCTCTGGAATCATTGCACAGGCGTGTATCGGCGCTGTTTCCCGGCACGTCATGCGTGCACCCCATCGGGGGTGGGTGTTGAGGTAGGCGTCCTCGCGATCACGCCGAGTGAGGTCAGCTCGGCGATCGCGGCGGTGACCGCGGCCCTCGGATCCACGCCCTCCGGAGCGGGACCCACCTCGGCGAGCACGGCCTCGACGAGGTCGTTGGGACCGAGCGCCCGGCCCGCGAGATGCCACAGGGTCGGTCCGATGCCCTCGAGGCGCACGAGGCGGTTGTCGCAGAACACGATGAGCTCGCCGTCGCCCAGGAGGACCGCGTCGTCGACCGGAGCGCGGACGAGGGTCCCGCCCTGCTGCGGATCGGAGAGCTCGAGCGCGTGGATCTCGTCCCAGGCGGTGGGAGCGGGGGCGGGGCCGTGCGAGAAGACGGTCTCGATCAGGTCGACCGCGCTGGTCGCCTCCGAGTAGACGAGCCGGGACACTCCCCCGAGCGCGCGCAGCGTCTCGACCAGATCGGTGACGGGGCGCGGTCGCGCCGAGAGGTAGGAGGTCTGCGGGACGAGCAGGTCGACGGCCTCGACCGGGTCGACGGGCTCGAGGCGCGGCGTCTCGACGTGCTCGCGCCGGTCGAGCAGCACCACGCCGGCGAGCACCAGGGGCGCGTCGGGGATCGGCCGGAGACCGATCGACGCCGGTCCGAGCTGCGACTTGGGCGCCGAACCCGAGAGCGGCTTCACCGAGAGCGGCTTGGGATAGGGCAGAACGCGCCCCGACGGCGTCACGCCGACCGTCTCGTCCGTCACGTAGCCGAAGCGCGTGCCGAGGGCGCGGGCGATGGTCGTCTTCCCCGTGCCGGAGGCGGCGACGAAGGCGAGCACCCGGCCGTCCTCGGCCGCCATCCCGCACGCGTGGAGCATCAGCAGGTCGTGCCGTCGGACCCCGATCGCCTCGACGGTGAGCGTCGAGGTGAGGGACTCCTCCAGCTGCTCGACCGAGCGGGTGAGCACTCGGACTCCTGAGGACGGCCGGTGCGACCCGTCGACGACGACGTCCGCGTGCACGAGGCGCGCCTCGTCGTCCGGTGCGCTCGCGCAGGACGACCAGCTCGCGGTGATCCGCCGGACGTCGGCGTCGTCGAGCCCGGAGCCGAAGTCGACCCGGAAGGGGACCTCGAGGACGGTGACCGACATGCTCCGCACCGGGAGGGCCGTGGTGGTGCCGATCAATACGCTCCGTCCCGCGCGAGGACGGCGCGCGCGGTCTTGAAGAGGATGATGAGGTCGCCCGTCATCGACCAGTTCTCGACGTAGTACAGGTCGAGGCGGACGGTGTCCTCCCAGGAGAGGTTCGAGCGTCCGCTGACCTGCCAGAGGCCCGTGATTCCCGGCTTCATCAGGAAGCGCCGGTGCACGTGCTCCTCGTACTGCTCGACCTCGCGACCCAGCGGAGGGCGCGGGCCGATCAGCGACATGTCGCCGCGGAAGACGTTGAGGAACTGGGGCAGCTCGTCGAGGCTGAAGCGGCGGAGGACCGTGCCGACCTTCGTGACGCGGGGGTCCTTCGCCATCTTGAACAGGACGGAGTTGCCCTCGTCGCGCTGCTGGGCCGCGAGGGCCGCGAGCCGCGCCTCGGCGTCGACGACCATCGAGCGGAACTTGAGCATCTCGAACGTCGCGCCGTTCAGCCCGATGCGCTCCTGACGGAACAGGATCGGCCCCGGGCTCGTCGCCTTGACGAGGACCGCGACGACGACCAGCACGGGGGCGCTGAGGATGATGAGCAGCGTCGACGCGGCGATGTCGAAGAGGCGCTTCGCGAAGCGCTGACGACCGTCGAACCGCGGGGTCTCCACGTGGATCAGCGGGAGGCCGGCGACCGGCCGGGTGTGGATGCGCGGACCGCCGATGTCGGTGAGGCTCGGCGCCACCACGAGGTGCTCGCGACCGGGCTCGAGGGTCCAGCTCAGCTCGCGGATGCGCTGCGGTGCGAGCTCGTCGGAACTCGTGACGACCACGGTGTCGGCGCCGGTCGCATCCATCACGGCGCGGACGCCGTCGATCCCCGTGAAGCCGTGCAGCGCGAGACCGGACAGCTCGTCCTCCGAGCGGAGCGCCTCCGCACCCCCCGGCGACGTCGAGACGGCGCCCACCAGCTTGTAGCCGGCCTCGGTCCCGCGGCGGAGCTCCCGAGCGGTGTGCAGCACGCTCGCGCGGGAGCCGAGCAGGACGACCTGGCTGGCGTAGCGGCCCTGCCGGCGCTGACGGGTGAGCCACGAGCGCCAGCCCAGCCGGCCCGCGCAGATGAGGACGATGCCGAAGGGGAACGCGGTGACGATGTAGCCGCGGGCCAGCAGGATCTGCAGCAGGTAGGCGATGATCGCGACGATGCCGAAGAGCCAGATGGAGGCGTCGACGATGCGGCGGTACTCCACGTAGCCGGTGCCGACGATGCGGCGATCGCGGGTGTCGAAGACCTGCAGTGCGAGCAGCCAGGCGACCGACAGGACGACGGAGACCCAGGTGTAGCTGATGGCGATGTCGACGGGGTTGTTGAAGCCTACGTCGGAGTTGAGGTCGAGGTCGAACCAGACGAGCTGCGTCCCGAAGACGGAGACGACGATCGCGATGACGTCCGAGAGGAGGAGCCGTCTCCGGTAGTCCTGCTCCCATGACGGTCGGCGCCTCGGCGTGATCCCCTGCGCCGTCATCGATCCCCCTGCGTTCACGTGCTGACGAGCGGCCCTCGCGCGCTCACCCGACTGCTCGAGATGGTCGGAGCCCTCCTGCTGCTGCGAGAGGGGTGCTTCCGTTTCCCGTGATGTCACGCCCGCAAGGCTACCCACATCCTCGTTTCGGGTGGGTGTCGCGCACTCGACGGATCCTCAGCTGTCAGCCTCTCAGGCGACCGCGGCTCTCCTGCAGATAGCAGGATCCGCAGAGCGCCTCGTACGTCACCTCGGCTCCGTCGATCGCCACCTGGTCACCGTCGAAGACGAAACGGCCGTCGACGACGCGCCCGTTGAAGATCGCCTTGCGCCCGCACCGGCAGATGGTCTTGAGCTCCTCGAGGCTGTGCGCGATCTCGAGGAGCCGCCTGCTTCCGGGGAACGCGGCCGTTCTGAAGTCGGTCCGGATGCCGTAGGCGAGCACCGGGACGTTCTCGAGGATGGCGATCCGCAGCAGATCGTCGACGTGCTCCTCGGGCAGGAACTGCGCCTCGTCGACGAGCAGCGCGCTGACGTCGCGCGCCGATTCCGCGAGCACGCGGGCCCGTGCCGCGGTGAAGACGGCGACCGGGTCCTCGCCCGGGTGGAAGAGGATGTCCACCGGACGGGTCACGCCGAGGCGCGACACGATGAGCTCGTCGCCCTTCGTGTCGACCGCCGGCTTCGCGAGCAGCACCCGGTGCCCGCGCTCCTCGTAGTTGAAGGCGGCCTGCAGCAGGGAGGTGCTCTTGCCGCTGTTCATCGCCCCGTACCGGAAGTACAGCTTCGCCATCGGACTCCTCAGATCTCTCGCGACGGCCGCAGCCCGATCCGGAGCCTCACTCGAGGAATCCGTCCTCGGCGGCGCGCCGGATCAGCTCGGCCCGGCGACTGGCCGGACGTCCGATCTTGACGTACTTCTGGCGAACGCGGCGCAGGTAGGTCTTCGCGGTCTCGAACTGCACGTTCATCCGCGCCGCCACCTCCGGAGTGCTCGCGCCCGCGACGTAGAGGCGCAGCGCCTCCAGCTCCCCCGCGCTCAGGCGCGGTCGCTGCTGTGCGGCGACGCCGATCGGGAGGGGACGCCACTGGCTCGTCGTCCCGGCGTCCGAGCGCATCTGCATCGCCGACCGCGCGCTCTCCATCACCTCGCGCATGGGCTGCGACCGGGTCAGGTGCCGGGCGGCGCCGGCGCGCAGGGAGCGCTCGCGGGTCTCCTCGTCCTCGCGCTCGGAGATCACGACGACCGTCGCTCCCGCGGCTCGACAGGTGCGGATCCGCGCCTCGATCGAGATCGGCTCGCGCAGCTCGAAGTCCATGATCACGAGCTGCGTGGGGAACACCGTGCTCGTCACGAGCTCGAGCCACGTTCCCGCACTGACGACGAGCTCGAAGTCGACGGCGTGCGCCGCGATCCAGCTGCTCATGCTGTCGCGGACCAGCTCGTGGTCGTCGAGGAGCCCGAGCCGCACGGGGCGGGGCCCGTCGTCGTCGGCGCTCCGGGCGGAGGAGCCCGTCGAGGGCTCACCGGAGCGGGTGACCATGCGTCGATCCTAATCGCGGTCGAGTCGGCGCACCGGAGTCAGAAGAGCGTCGGCTGGCCCACCCCCGGCAGCATCGCCGCGCCGGCGGCTCCGAGCTCCTCGGCGAGGAGCCCGTCGTGCTGGAGCGAGCGCCGCTCTCCCCCGAGGGTCCGGAGCGTCCCCAGCGATCCGAGCGCCGAGGAGCGCACGGAGCCCGTCGCCGGGTCCTCCTCGCCCTGCTCGAGCCGGTGGGCGCGCATCAGCGGGCGGATCCGCGCGGACAGCCACCGGCGGTACTCGGCGGGAGCGTAGGCGGAGCGCCCCGGGTAGAGCGAGCGGTACCGGTCGAGGAGCTCGGGGTGCTCGTGCGCGAGCCACTGCAGGAACCACTCCTTCACACCGGGCTTGAGGTAGAGGGTCGAGTACATGATCGAGCTCGCGCCCGCCGCCCGGCACGCGCGCAGAGCCTCGTCGAGGTGCGCTGTCGTGTCGGTGAGGAAGGGCAGGATCGGCATGAGGAACACCGAGCACTCGAACCCCGCCTCCCGTGCGGCGGTGACCGTGGCGAGCCGCGCGGCGGCCGAGGGCGCGCCGGGCTCGAGGGAGTGCTGCAGATCCTCGTCCCAGACGGCGATCGAGAGCCCGAGGTCGACGGGGACGTGCTCGGCCGCCTCGCGCAGCAGCGGCAGGTCGCGCCGGAGGAGCGAGCCCTTGGTCAGGATCGACAGCGGCGTCCCCGACGCGGCGAGGGCCGCGATGATGCCGGGCATCAGCCGGTACCGCCCCTCGGCCCGCTGGTAGGGGTCGGTGTTGGTGCCGAGCGCGACCGGGTGCCGCTCCCAGCTCGGCCGCGCCAGCTCGCGGGTGAGCACCTCGGCGACGTTGACCTTGACGACGATCTGCGAGTCGAAGTCGCGGCCGCCGTCGAACTCGAGGTACTCGTGGGTCGGGCGGGCGAAGCAGTAGGTGCAGGCGTGCGTGCAGCCCCGCATCGGATTGATGGTCCAGCCGAAGGGCATCTTCGACGAGGTGTGCACCCGGTTGAGCGCCGACTTCGCGAGGATCTCGTAGAAGGTGATGCCGTCGAACTCCGGTGTCCGGACCGTCCGCACGAGATCGGAGATCCGGACCAGCCCGGGGAGGGCGCTGTCGTCCGGCGCTCCGACCGACTGTCCGCTCCACCTCATGGAGCCATTAGAACATACGTTCGAACGCCCGGGGCGCCCGCCGTGCGCGAGAGGTCAGACGGAGGCGCTCAGCGCCAGAGCCTCCGAGGTCGCGCTGACGGTCCGCTCGGCCACCTCGGGGGTGTCGTTGAGCGTCGATCCGTAGCTCGGCACCAGCGAGCGCATGCGCGGCTCCCACGCCTTCATGCGGTCGGGGAAGCAGCGCTTGACGATGTCGAGCATGATCGGCACGGCCGTCGACGCACCGGGAGAGGCTCCGAGGAGACCGGCGATCGAGCCGTCGGCGCCGGTGATGACCTCGGTGCCGAACTGCAGCACTCCGCCCTTCTTCTCGTCCTTCTTCATCACCTGGACGCGCTGCCCGGCGGTGATCAGGTACCAGTCCTCGGAGCGCGCGGTCGGCAGGAACTCGCGCAGCGCCTTCAGCTTCTTCGAGCGGCCGGCGAGGACCTCGCCGAGGAGGTACTTCATCAGGTCGAGGTTGTCGCGGGCGACCGCCAGCATCGGGCCGATGTTGTGCGGGCGGATCGAGAGCGGCAGGTCGAGCCACGACCCGCGCTTGAGGAACTTGGGCGTGAAGCCGGCGTACGGGCCGAAGAGCAGGGAGGCCTGCCCGTCGACCACGCGCGTGTCGAGGTGCGGCACGGACATGGGCGGAGCGCCGACGGCCGCCTTGCCGTAGACCTTCGCCTGGTGCTTCGCGACGAGCTCGGGGTTGTCGGTGCGGAGGAACTGGCCCGAGATCGGGAAGCCTCCGAAGCCCTTGATCTCGGGGATGCCCGACTTCTGCAGCAGGTGCAGGGCTCCGCCGCCCGCGCCGACGAACACGAAGCGCGCCGTGACGCGCTTGGGGGTGCCTCCGACGACCTGCTTGAGGTCGAGGCGCCACGTGCCGTCCTTCTGGCGGGTGACGTTCGTGACCTCGTGGCCGGTGTCGAGAGTGCCCCCGTGGGCCACGACGTGGTCGAAGAGCTGGTGGGTCAGCGAGCCGAAGTCGACGTCGGTCCCGGCGGGGATCCGGGTGGCCGCATAGGGTCCGCCGCCGGCGGGACGCTGCTCCATCAGGAGCGGAGCCCACTCGTGGATGGTCTTGATGCTCTCGGTGAACTCCATGCCGGCGAAGAGCGGCTGGTCCTTCAGTGCCTCGTAGCGCTTGCGGAGGTACTCGACGTTCGCCTCGCCGTGCACGAAGGTCATGTGCGGGGCGGGGTTGATGAAGCTCGAGGGCTCGCGGATGTCGCCCGCCTCGACGAGGCTCGACCAGAACTGGCGCGAGATCTGGAACTGCTCGTTGATCTGGATCGCCTTGGCGGGATCGACGGAGCCGTCAGCCGCCTCCGGCATGTAGTTCAGCTCGCAGAGCGCGGCGTGGCCGGTGCCCGCGTTGTTCCACGGGTTCGACGACTCCTGGGCGACGTCGCCGAGGCGCTCGTACGCGGCGATCGTCCAGTCGGGCTGGAGCTTGGTGAGGAGGGCACCGAGGGTGGCACTCATGATGCCGCCTCCGATGAGGGCGACGTCGACCGGTTCCGAGGAGTTCACGAGAGTCGAGTTTACCGTCGCGCCGCCCCGCGAAGGCGGGACGGGGAGCGACCCGCCCATCAAATTCGCGGCTTTTCCACGAGCGGCGGGTCCGCGCTGCGAGCACGGACCCGCCGGGGCTCAGGAGACCGGCTGGCGTGCGGCGATCAGCTCGGCGATCTGCACCGCGTTGAGCGCCGCGCCCTTGCGCAGGTTGTCGTTGCTGATGAAGAGCGCGAGCCCGCGACCCTCCGGAGCACCCTCGTCGGCGCGGATCCGCCCGACGTAGCTCGGGTCGCTGCCTGCGGCCTCGAGCGGCGTCGGCACCTCGCGCAGCACCACACCGGGGGCGTCCGCGAGCAGCTCGCGAGCGCGGTCGGGGCTGAGGGCGGAGGCGAACTCGGCGTTGATCGAGAGCGAGTGCCCGGTGAAGACGGGCACGCGCACGCAGGTGCCCGAGACCAGCAGCCCGGGGAGCTCGAGGATCTTGCGGCTCTCGTTGCGGAGCTTCTTCTCCTCGTCCGTCTCGTTCGAGCCGTCCTCGACCAGGTTCCCGGCGAAGGGGATCACATCGAAGGCGATCGGCGCGACGTACTTGTCGGGCGCCGGGAAGGCGACGGCCGAGCCGTCGTGCACGAGGTCGAGCAGGTGCTCGTCGGCGACCGCGGCGGAGACCTGCTGCGCGAGCTCGTTGGCACCCGCGAGCCCGCTGCCCGAGACCGCCTGGTAGGTGCTGACGATGAGACGGGTGAGGCCGGCCTCGCGGTCGAGGACCTTGAGGATGGGCATCGCGGCCATCGTCGTGCAGTTGGGGTTCGCGATGATCCCCTTCACGGCCTCGTCGATCGCGTGCGGGTTGACCTCGCTGACGACGAGCGGCACCTCGGGGTCCATCCGCCAGGCGCTCGAGTTGTCGATGACGGTGACGCCCGCGGCGGCGAAGCGGGGGGCCTGCGCGCGCGATCCCGTCGCTCCGGCCGAGAACAGGGCGATGTCCAGGCCCGACGGGTCGGCGGTCTCGACGTCCTCGACGACGACGTCCTCGCCGCGGAACGACAGCGTCGTGCCCGCCGAGCGGGCGGTGGCGAAGAAGCGGATCGATGCGAGGGGGAAGTCGCGCTCCTCGAGGAGGCGGCGCATCACCTTCCCGACCTGACCGGTCGCACCGACGACGCCGACGTGGAGGGGGGTGCTGCTCATGCTGTGCTCTTTCGTCCGTGCGGCGCGGCGGCCGCTCTCACAGAGAAGGTACCGGGCGGCCCGCCTGTGCAGGGCCGCGCGGCAGGATCGCGGGGAAGGCTGTCCCTCAGCGACCGGTGCCGGCGTAGACGACCGCGTCGTCCTCGCCGTCGAGCCCGAAGGCGGTGTGGACGACGCGCAGCGCCTCGTCGACGGTGTCGGCCCGGGTCACGACCGAGATGCGGATCTCGCTGGTGGAGATCATCTCGATGTTGATGCCGGCCTCGAAGAGCGAGCGGAAGAGCTTCGCCGAGACGCCCGCGTTGGTGCGCATGCCCGCGCCGACCAGGGCGAGCTTGGCGATCTGGTCGTCGTACTGCAGCGACTCGAAGCCCACCTCCTCCTTCTCGGCGTTGAGCGCCATCAGGACGGTCTGGCCGTCGGCCTTGGGCAGGGTGAACGAGATGTCGGTGCGGCCCGTGGCCGCCGCCGAGACGTTCTGCACGATCATGTCGATGTTCGAGCCGGTCTTGGCGACGATCGTGAAGATCTGCGCGGCCTTGCCGGGGATGTCGGGCACGCCGACCACGGTGATCTTGGCCTCGTTGAGGTCGGCCGCGACTCCGGCGATGATCGGCTCTTCCACGGTCTGTCCATTCTTCTCGGTGCCCGATACGGCAGTGCCGACGGCGGCGTCGTCCGGGGCGGCGTTGTAGACGATGGTGCCCTCGTTGGGGCTGAAGGAGGAGCGCACGTGCAGCGTGACCCCGTGACGCCGGGCGAACTCGACGGCGCGGATGTGCAGGACCTTCGCTCCGGCGGCGGCGAGCTCGAGCATCTCCTCGCTCGAGATGCGCTCGAGCTTGCGCGCGCGCTTCACGACGCGGGGGTCGGCGGTGAAGACGCCGTCGACGTCGGTGTAGATCTCGCAGGTGTCGGCGCCGAGGCCGGCGGCGAGAGCGACCGCCGTGGTGTCGGAGCCGCCGCGCCCGAGGGTCGTGATGTCCTTCGTGTCGCGGTTGAAGCCCTGGAAGCCGGCGACGATGACGACGGCGTTCTCGTCCAGCGCCTCGCGCAGACGCACCGGCGTGATGTCGACGATGCGCGCAGCGCCGTGCTGAGCATCCGTGATCATGCCGGCCTGGCTGCCCGTGAAGGAGCGGGCCTCGAAGCCCATGCTCTTGATCGCCATCGCCAGCAGCGCCATCGAGATGCGCTCGCCGGAGGAGAGCAGCATGTCGAGCTCGCGCGGCGCCGGCATCGGGGTGACCTGGTGGGCCAGCTCGAGCAGGTCGTCGGTCGTGTCGCCCATCGCCGAGACCGCGACGACGACGTCGTTGCCGGCCTGCTTGGTGGCGACGATGCGCTTCGCGACCCGCTTGATGCTCTCCGCGTCGGCGACGGAGGATCCGCCGAACTTCTGGACGATCAGGCTCACGCGCAACTCCCGGGTCAGTGGCTCAGGGGCCGTCGCGACCCGACGGACGAGTCTACCGGCGGGCGCATGCGGGAGCGGCAATGTGTCGTGCCCCGCGAGCGCCGGTCAGTTCTCGACGAGGCGGCGGCCCTCGAAGGCGCGGCCGAGCGTGATCTCGTCGGCGTACTCGAGGTCTCCGCCGACCGGCAGACCCGAGGCGAGCCGGGTGATGCGGATGCCGAGGGTGCCGAGCATGCGGGAGAGGTAGGTCGCGGTCGCCTCGCCCTCGAGGTTGGGGTCGGTGGCGATGATGACCTCCTGCACCTCGCCGTCGGCGAGCCGCTGGAGGAGCTGGCGGATGCGGAGCTGATCCGGTCCGATGCCGTCGATCGGGCTGATCGCGCCGCCGAGCACGTGGTAGAGGCCGCGGAACTCGCGGGTGCGCTCGATGGCGGGGACGTCCTTGGCCTCCTCGACGACGCAGATGACGGCGCGGCTGCGGCGAGGGTCGCGGCAGATGCCGCAGGTCGCCTCCTCGGCGACGTTGCCGCAGATGTCGCAGAAGTGCACGCGCGTGCGCAGCTCGAGGAGGATCTCGGCAAGCCGGGTCACGTCGAACGTCTCGGTCTGCAGGATGTGGAACGCGATGCGCTGGGCCGACTTCGGGCCGATGCCGGGGAGCCGGCCGAGCTCGTCGATCAGCTCCTGGACGATGCCTTCGTACATGCGGTCGCCTCCTCTCGGGAGGGGTCGGTGGTGCGGGTCATGCGCCGGTCACGCGGGGGCCGCGCGGCACGTGCGGCTGCTCCTCGATGAACTGGGCGCCGAGGATCTCGCGGACGACGGCCTCGCCGTAGCGCTGCCGGCCGTCGGCGGTCGAGGCGCGGGTGGTGCGGGTCGCGGGCCGCTCGGCCGGGGCGCGGCGCTCCGGGGCGGGCGCCGGGGCGCGCACGGGCTCGGGAGCCGCAGCGGGCTCGCCGGGAGGGGCGACGGTCGCCCAGGAGTCGGGCATCGGCGGCTCGACGGGCGGCATGTCCTCCTCGGGCGGCTCCTCGTCGAACGGAGGGGCGTCGGAGGCGGCGGGGGCCAGGGTGGGCGCGGGAGCCGCGGAGCGGGCGGGCTCGGGGGCTGCGACGGAGTCGGCGTCCGCGGGATCGGGAGCCGCGACCGGGTCGGCGGGGATCGCGACGGTCGCCCAGCCGTCGGAGCCGGTCGACGCCTCCTCGGACGGCTGCGCCCGCGGCGCAGGAGCGGCGGGCGCAGCCTCGACCGCGGCGCGCTCGGCCTCGGGGGCGACGGCGGAGGGCTCGACGCGAGCGATGTACTTGACCCGCAGACCGAGCACCTGCTGGATCGCCTGGCGGAGGTACTCGCTGACGCCGGGCTGCCCCGCCGTGCCGGGCATCTTGAACGAGTCGACGTCGGTCTGGCTCGGGAAGGAGAGCGTGAGGACGTCGTCCTTGAGGGCGCGGACCTGAGCGGTGTAGGCGACGAGCCACGCCGTCATCCGCGCCTTCTGCACGACCTCGAGGATCTCGGGCCAGCTGTCCTTCATCCGCTGCAGGGTGACGCCGCCTGCCTCGTCGGCCGCGACGGCCGGGGCCGGGGCGGACGGAGCGGGCGCGGCCGGAGCGGGCGGTGACGTCACGGGCTCGGCGGCGGCCGCAGCGGCCTCCGGCTCGCGCTCGACGGCCGCGGCGGAGGTGACGGGGACCTCGGTGCGCGGCGCGGCGGCCAACGACTCCGGGACCGAGGCGGGCGACGGCGCACGCGAGGGGACGGGCGACTCCGCCGCGCGGGTCTCGGCCGGTCGCGACTCGGGGCGCGCCTGCTGCCGCGGCGCCTCCCTGCTCGGCGCGGGGGCGATCGACGCAGGGGCGATCGGCGCCGGGGCGGCGACCGCTCCCCCGGACTGCACGAGGGTCCGCGCGATCATCAGCTCGAGGTGCAGGCGCGGCGAGGTCGCGCCCGTCATCTCGGTCAGCGCGTCGTTGACGATGTCGGCGATCCTCGAGAGCTCGGCGAGCCCGAGGGCGCGCGACTGCCCGGCCATGCGGTCGAGCTCGTCCTGCGAGACGCCGCGCAGGACGGCGGAGGCGGCGCCTCCGGTGGCCGCGACGACGATGAGGTCGCGCAGGCGCTCGAGGAGGTCCTCGACGAAGCGCCGCGGATCCTGCCCCGTCTGGATGACGCGGTCGACCGCGCCGAACGCCTCGGCCGAGTCGTGCTCGGCGAGAGCGTCGATGACCTCGTCGAGGAGGGCGCCGTGCGTGTAGCCGAGCAGGGCGACGGCCCGCTCGTACTCGATCGTCTCGGCCTCTGAGCCCGCCATCAGCTGGTCGAGCAGCGACAGCGTGTCGCGGACCGAGCCGCCGCCGGCGCGCACGACGAGCGGCAGGACGCCGGCCGCGACGCTCACGCCCTCGCGCTCGCAGAGCTCCTGCGTGTAGTCGAGCATCTGCGCGGGGGGCACGAGCCGGAACGGGTAGTGGTGGGTGCGGGAGCGGATGGTGCCGATGACCTTGTCGGGCTCGGTCGTCGCGAAGATGAACTTCACGTGCTCCGGCGGCTCCTCGACGATCTTGAGCAGGGCGTTGAAGCCCTGCGGCGTGACCATGTGGGCCTCGTCGAGGATGAAGATCTTGAAGCGGTCGCGGGCCGGGGCGAAGATGGCGCGCTCGCGGAGGTCGCGCGCGTCGTCGACTCCGTTGTGGCTCGCTGCGTCGATCTCGACCACGTCGAGCGAGCCCTGACCGTCGCGGCTGAGCTCGACGCAGCTGTCGCAGACGCCGCACGGGGTGTCGGTGGGGCCCGCCGCGCAGTTGAGGCAGCGGGCGAGGATGCGCGCCGACGTCGTCTTGCCGCAGCCGCGCGGGCCGCTGAAGAGGTACGCGTGATTGACGCGGTTGGTGCGCAGGGCCGTCATGAGCGGATCGGTCACCTGCGACTGGCCGATCATCTCGGCGAACGTCTCGGGCCGGTACCGGCGATACAGGGCTGCTACCACCCGATAACAGTAGCCGCGACCTCCGACACCGACGCCTGGTCCGCTCGCGGCGGAACGCACGGGGCCCCGCCTACGATCGGAACCGTGACCGAGCAGAGCACGGCGGGCGCGTTCGACGCGGTGATCCTGGCGGGAGGCCGCGCACGCCGTCTGGACGGAGCAGCGAAGCCGCTCCTCCTGCTCGACGGGAGCACCCTGCTCGAGCGGGTTCTCGCCGCGACGGCGGGCGCCGCCCGGGTGGTCGTCGTCGGGCCGCCGGTGCCCGCCGCGCTGCTCGGACGCGCCGCACTGGTGCGCGAGGACCCCCCGTTCGGCGGTCCGGTCGCCGCCGCGGCCGCGGCGCTCCCCCTCCTGGAGCGCGACGCGGCACCCGAGTGGGTGCTGCTGTTGGCCGGCGATCTGGTGGACCCGGGGCCGGCGATCGAGACGCTGCTGTCGGCCGCTCGGGAGGCGGAGCCGACGACCGCCTCGCTCCTCGCCGTCGATGCGGAGGCGCGCACGCAGCTCCTCCTCGGCCTCCACCGGACCCGGGAGCTCGCCCGTGCGCTCCGCCTGCTCGAGCGCGCCGAGAACGCCTCCGTCCGCGACCTCCTCCGCCCGCTGGCGACGGTGCTCGTCCCGGTGCCGACCGGCTCGACCGACGACATCGACGACCCCGCGGACGCACGGGCGCACGGCATCGCGATCCCGGGACGGATCGATCCGGGCGCGGCCGACTCCGGGCGCGGGATCGACCCGGAGCGCAGAATCGACTCATGACTGACACCGACACGACCCTCACCGCCTGGTGGAACGAGCTGACCGACGCGCTCGGCCTGGGCGACGTCCCGATCGCCCCCGACGTCCTGCTCTCGCTCGCGGGCGACGCCGCGCACGGGGTCGTCCGCCCCGCCGCCCCGCTCACCACCTTCCTCGTGGGCTACGCCGCGGGGCTCGACGGAGGCGGCTCCGACGCCCTCGCGCGCGCCGTCGAGGCCGCGGGCGGAGCGATCGAGCACCACCCGCGACCCGTCTGAGCGACGGTCCGCGCCGTCCATCGGGCTTTCCGCGCACGGTCACCGCTGCCTCACATCCGGCAGCCGTACGGTGCGCTCGAGCCCCGACGCCGCGGCCCCTCGCTCCCCCGGGAGCGACCCGTCGTGACGCGGCTCCCGCGGTCGCGAGCGCGCCGCGGTCATCCTCATCGAAGGAGAACCGCATGTCAGGCAACAGAGCCGTCGCCTACAAGAGCCCCGGAGTCGTCGAGGTGATCGACATCGACTACCCCACGTTCGAGCTGAAGGACGGACCGGGGGTCAATCCCGCGAACATCGGTCGGAAGCTCCCGCACGGAGCGATCCTGAAGACCGTCTCGACGAACATCTGCGGCTCGGACCAGCACATGGTCCGCGGGCGCACGACGGCCCCGTCCGACCTCGTCCTCGGCCACGAGATCACCGGCGAGGTCGTCGAGGTCGGCCCCGACGTCGAGTTCGTGAAGGTGGGCGACATCGTCTCGGTGCCGTTCAACATCGCCTGCGGCCGCTGTCGCAACTGCAAGGAGCGCAAGACCGGGATCTGCCTCAACGTGAACCCCGATCGCCCCGGCAGCGCCTACGGCTACGTCGACATGGGCGGCTGGGTCGGCGGCCAGGCCGAGTACGTGATGGTCCCCTACGCCGACTGGAACCTGCTCGTCTTCCCCGACCGCGACCAGGCGCTCGAGAAGATCCTCGACCTGACGATGCTCTCCGACATCTTCCCGACCGGCTTCCACGGCGCGGTCACTGCGGGCGTCGGAGTCGGCTCGACGGTCTACGTCGCCGGCGCCGGCCCCGTCGGTCTCGCCGCCGCGGTGGGCGCGCAGCTGCTCGGTGCGGCCGTCGTCATCGTCGCCGACCTCAACGAGGAGCGGCTCGCCCAGGCGCGCTCGTTCGGCTGCGAGACCGTCGACGTGTCCAAGGGCGACCCGGCGGGGCAGATCGAGCAGATCCTCGGCGTGCCCGAGGTCGACTGCGGAGTCGACGCCGTCGGCTTCGAGGCGCACGGCAACGGTCCCGACTCGGGCAGCGAGGCACCCGCGACGGTGCTCAACTCGCTGATGTCGATCACCGCGGCCGGCGGCGCCCTCGGCATCCCGGGGCTCTACGTCACCGGTGACCCGGGCGGAGTCGACGAGGCCGCGAAGGAGGGCTCGCTCTCGATCCGCCTCGGGCTCGGCTGGGCGAAGTCGCTGTCCTTCACGACGGGGCAGTGCCCGGTCATGAAGTACAACCGCTCGCTGATGATGGCGATCCTGCACGACAAGGTGCAGATCGCCAAGGCAGTGCAGGCCACGGCGATCCCGCTGGAGGACGCCCCGCAGGGATACGCCGACTTCGACAAGGGCGCGGCGAAGAAGTTCGTGCTCAACCCGAACGGCTACCTCGGCTGAGCAGGCGCCCGCGCACCCCTCAGAATGAGGGGATGAGCGGGCACCGGGCGACCGACTGGGGCCGCGCCCGCGCACTCGTGGCGCAGGGCGCGGCCCCTCTTCCCGTCGCCGGAAGGGCTCTGGTCGACGCGGAGGGCAGCGTCACCGCCGAGGCCGTCCGCGCACTCCGGCCGCTCCCCCACTACGACTCATCGGCCATGGACGGCTGGGCGGTGCACGGCTCCGGACCGTGGACCCTCGGGGAGACGGCGGAGCCGATCGTCACGGGCGCGCTCGTCCCGGCCTGGTGCGAGGCGGTCGTGCCTCTGGAGGAGGGGACGTCTCGGGACGGCGTCCTCACGACCGCGCGGCGTCCCGCTCCGGGTCGGCACATCCGCCGCGCGGGCGACGAGGCCGCGGCGGACGCGGTGCTCGTCGAGGCGGGGACGCGTCTCGGCCCGCCGCAGCTCGCCCTGCTGGCGATCGCCGGCCACGACGCGGTGCGGGTGCGCCCTCGGCCCGCGGTCGCCCTGCTCTTCACCGGCGACGAGATCGACACGTCCGGGATGCCCGAGCCGGGGCGGGTCCGCGACGCCTTCTCACCGCTCCTCCCGCCGCTCGTGCGCGCCCTCGGCGGCACGATCGACTCCGTGACGCGCCTCGGCGACGACGAGGCGGCGATCACCGCGCTGCTGACCGGCCCCACGGCTCCCCTCATCGTGACGACCGGCGGCACGGGGCGCTCGCGGGCGGATGCGGTGCGGCGCGCGATCGTCGCGGCAGGTGGGCGCACGATCGTCGACGGCGTCGCGATGAGACCCGGCCACCCCACGCTCGTCGCGGCCCTGCCCGGAGACCGGCTGGTGATCGCGCTGCCCGGCAACCCGCTCGCGGCGGTGCTCGCGGCGCTGTCGTTCCTCCCGCCGGCGATCGACGCGGCGAGCGGAGTCGCCGGCGGGTCCCTCGAGGACGGCGTGCTCGGCGAGGACCTCGGGCGGCCCGGCACGACGACCCTCGTGCCCGTGCGGCGCGAGGGCGGGTGCTGGCGGGCGGCCGCGGGGATCCGCTCGCACATGCTGACCGGGCTCGCCGCGTCCGAGGCCGTCGCGGTCGTCCCGCCCGAGGGCGGGTGCGCGGGCGACCGGGTGCCGCTGCTGCGCCTGCCCTGGTGAGGCGGGCCGCTCAGGCGGCCGCCTCGAGCCGGATCACCACCGACTTCGAGGTGGGAGTGTTGCTGACGCGAGCCGTCGAGTCGAGCGGGACGAGCACGTTGGTCTCGGGGTAGTAGGCCGCGGCGCAGCCCCGAGGAGTGTCGTAGGCGACGACGCGGAACGCCTCCGCCCGGCGCTCGACGCCGTCCTCCCACTCCGACACGAGATCGACCATCGCGCCGTCGGCGAAGCCCAGCGCGGCGATGTCGGCCGCGTGCACGAAGACCACGCGGCGGCCGTCGTGGACGCCCCGGTAGCGATCGTCCTTGCCGTAGATCGTGGTGTTGAACTGGTCGTGCGAGCGCAGGGTCTGCAGCAGGAGGCGCCCCTCGGGCACGCGCGGGTAGTCGAGCTCGTTCGCGGTGAACTGAGCGCGACCCGACGGGGTGGCGAAGCGCCGGGCGTCGCGCGGCGGATTCGGGAGTACGAAGCCGCCCGGCACGTCGATCCGCCGCTCGAACCCGTCGAAGCCGGGAACCACGTTCTCGATGTGGCGGCGGATCAGACGGTAGTCGCCGCGCAGCGCCGGCCAGTCGACCGCGGGCGCGTTCTCGCGACCGGCGAGCAGCCGCTCGGCGATGCCGGTGAGGATCGCCACCTCGGAGCGGAGCGCGGGACTCGGGGGCTTCAACCGCCCGCGCGAGGCGTGAACGGCACTCATCGAGTCCTCGACCGTGACGCGCTGCTCGCCCGTCGCCTGCACGTCGGAGTCGGTGCGGCCGAGCGTCGGCAGGATCAGCGCGCGGCGGCCGGTGACCACGTGCGAGCGGTTGAGCTTGGTCGAGATGTGCACGGTCAGTGCGAGCGAGCGCATCGCCGCCTCCGTGACGCCGCTGTCGGGCGTCGCGCGGGCGAAGTTGCCGCCGAGGCCCACGAAGACGCGGGCGGTGCCGTCGCGCATCGAGCGGATCGCCGCGACGGTGTCGGTGCCGTGCTCGCGCGGGGAGGCGAACGAGAACTCCCGGTCGAGGGCGTCGTGGAAGGAGTCGGGCATCCGCTCGAAGATCCCCATCGTGCGGTCGCCCTGCACGTTCGAGTGACCGCGCACCGGGCAGACGCCCGCGCCCGGCTTGCCGATGTTGCCGGTGAGCAGCAGGACGTTCACGACGTCCTTGAGGGTCGCGACGGAGTGGCGGTGCTGGGTCAGCCCCATCGCCCAGCAGACGATCGTGCCCTCGGCCGCGGCGATCAGCTCGGCGATCGTGCGGATGCGCGTCTCGTCGATCCCGCTGCCCCGCTCGATCTCGGACCACGGGGTCGAGCGCAGCTCGTCGAGGTAGCCGTCGAGCCCGTCGGTGCTCTCGCGGATGAACGCGTGGTCGAAGACGTCGCCGCGCGCCTCCTCGGCCTCGAGCAGCGCCTTGCCCAGCCCCTGGAACAGGGCCTGGTCGCCGCCGAGGCGCACCTGGAGGAAGTGGTCCGCGAGCGCGGTGCCACCGCCGATCATGCCCTTCACGGTCTGCGGGTTCTCGAAGCGCAGCAGCCCCGCCTCGGGCAGCGGATTGACGGCCACGATGGTGCTGCCCGCCCGCTTGGCGCGCTCGAGCGCGGTGAGCATCCGCGGGTGGTTGGTGCCGGGGTTCTGGCCGGCGACGATCAGCAGCGGCGCACGCTCGACGTCGCGGAGGCTCACGGTCCCCTTGCCGATGCCGATGGTCTCGGTCAGTGCGGAGCCGCTGGATTCGTGGCACATGTTGGAGCAGTCGGGCAGGTTGTTGGTGCCGAAGCCGCGCACGAGGAGCTGGTAGACGAAGGCCGACTCGTTCGAGGTTCGGCCGGAGGTGTAGAAGATCGCCTGGTCGGGATCGTCGAGGGCGCGGAGCTCGTCGGCGACGATGTCGAGCGCCTCGTCCCAGCCGACCGGGCGGTAGTGCGTCGCCCCCGCGTCGAGCAGCACCGGCTCGGTGAGGCGGCCCTGCTGGCCGAGGGCGAAGTCGTCCCACTCCTCGAGCTCGGCGACCGGGTGCGCGGCGAAGAAGGCCGACGTGACGGTGCGGAGGGTCGCCTCCTCGGCCACCGCCTTCGCTCCGTTCTCGCAGAACTCGGCGACGTGGCGCTTGTCGGCCTCGGGCCAGGCGCAGCCGGGGCAGTCAAAGCCGGTCTTCTGGTTGACGCGCAGCAGCGTCTCGGCGCTGCGCACCGGACCCATCTGCTTCAGCGAGATCTGCAGAGCGTGAGCGACGCCGGGGATGCCGACCGCCTTGCGCTTCGGACGGGCGACCGTCAGTCGACTCTCGTCGATCGGACTCTCGCGGGGCTCGGCGTCGTCGACCATTCCTGCATCGTACGTCGCGGTCGGCTCTCCGGTTGCGGTGCGAGGATGACTCCCACCCACGGAGGAGCCCCATGAGCCGCAGTGTCGTCCGCACCCGCCTGACCGCCGTCCGAGCGGAGGCGCCGCCGCGGGTCCGCGAGGACGTGCTCGCGGTCGAGGAGCCGCTCGAGATCCGCGTCGGCGGGCGCCGGTTCAGCGTCACGATGCGCACGCCCGGCGACGACTTCGACCTCGTCGCGGGGTTCCTCGTGTCGGAGGGGGTGCTCACGGCGACGGAGCAGCTCGCGGCGATGCGGTATTGCGCGAGCGGCTCCGGTCCCGCCGAGAACACGTACAACGTGGTCGACGCGACCGTGCGCGGCGGACGCGAGGCCGTGCTGCTCGAGCGCGAGCGCTCGGTCTACACGACGAGCTCGTGCGGGGTCTGCGGCCTCGCCTCCCTCGACGCGGTGACGACGGACTCGGCGTGGACGGTGGCGGAGGATCCGCTGCGTGTGTCGCGCGAGCTGCTGGTCGAGCTGCCGGAGCGGCTCCGGGACGCCCAGGCGGTGTTCGAGCGGACCGGCGGGGTGCACGCGGCGGGGCTGTTCGACGCCGACGGCTCGCTGCTGGTGCTGCGGGAGGACGTCGGCCGGCACAACGCGGTCGACAAGGTCGTCGGGTGGGGGCTGCGGGAGGGGCGGCTGCCGCTGCGCGGGAGCATGCTGCAGGTGTCGGGGCGGGCGTCGTTCGAGCTGGTGCAGAAGGCCGTGATGGCGGGGATCCCGCTGCTGGCCGCCGTCGGAGCGCCGTCGTCGCTCGCCGTCGACCTGGCGCGCCGGTCGGGCCTGACCCTCCTCGGCTTCAGCCGCGCCTCCGGCTTCAACCTCTACGCGGGCGCCGATCGCGTCCTGCCCTGACTCCGAGGGAACCCCGGACCGTCGAGGGAGCCCGCCCTCCCCGGCGGCCTCGACGGCTCGGGGTTCCCTCGCCGGCAACGGTGGCTCGCCGGGAGGGTGACCCCGGGCCTTTCCTCCCGCCGCTGGTGGATCTCGATACGCCCGCTCCGCGGCCTACTCGATCAGCATGCGCGGGCACGGGGCGGCCCGAACGGTCCTCAGCAACGGAGGAGGGCGCGAGCGAGAAACGCGTTTCAGCGTTTCGAGGCAGCTCGACGGAACCCGCCCTGCGGAACGCACCACGTGAACGGGCCGACCGCGCCGAGCCGCGCAGGGAGCGGCTCGGGAATGGGCACTGCAGAGGGCGCGACCGGAAATCGCGTGCGAGCGATTTCCGGCAGCCCGACGCTCCCCGCTCTGCGAATCGCAACCACCCCTGATAGCCGACCGCGAGTCGTGTAGCGGCGGAGCCGCTACACGACCGATAAGGACTGCCGGGCGATCTCGAGTTCTTCGTTGGTGGGGATGACGAGGACGGCGACGCGGGAGTCGTCGGTGGAGATGCGGCGGGCTCCGCGGTCGGAGGCGGTGTTGCGCTCGGGGTCGAGTTCGATGCCGAGGCCCTCGAGGCCGCGGAGGGCTCCGGCGCGGACGGCGGCGACGTTCTCGCCGACTCCGGCGGTGAAGACGATGGCGTCGACGCGGCCGAGCTGCGCGTAGTAGGCGCCGATGTAGTGCCGGAGGCGGTGGTAGTAGACCTCGAGGGCGGCGCGGGCCTTCTCGTCGCCGGCCTCGGCCGCCTCCTGCACGTCGCGCATGTCGCCGCGGCCCGAGAGGCCGAGGAGGCCGCTGCGGCGGTTGAGGACGGTGTCGAGCTCGTCGATCGAGAGCCCCGCCTTGCGGGCGAGGTGGAAGACGACCGCGGGGTCGAGGTCGCCGGAGCGGGTGCCCATGACCAGGCCCTCGAGCGGGGTCATGCCCATCGAGGTCTCGACCGACTCGCCTCCGTCGACCGCGCACGCCGAGGCGCCGTTGCCGAGGTGGAGCACGATGGTCTTGAGGTCGGAGCGGCGACGGCCGAGGAACGCGGCGGCCGACTCCGAGACGAACTTGTGCGACGTGCCGTGGAAGCCGTAGCGGCGGATGCGGTGCTTGTCGGCGAGATCGGCGGGGATCGCGTACGCGGACGCCTCCGCGGGGATCGTGTGGTGGAAGGCCGTGTCGAAGACCGCGACGTGCGGGACGTCGGGGAAGGCCTTCTGCGCGGCCTCGATGCCCTCGAGGTTCGCCGGGTTGTGCAGCGGGGCGAGGTCGGAGAGGTCCTCGATGTTGATCTTGACGAGGTCGGTGATGAGCGTCGGCTCGTAGAAGCGCTTGCCGCCGTGGACGACGCGGTGTCCGACCGCGACGGGCGGGAACTCGTCGAGGCTCGGTCCGTGCTCGGCGAAGGCGCGGATCATCGCGTCGAAGCCGGCGGTGTGGTCGGGGATCGGGGTCTCGAACTCGACGCTCTCGCCGTCGCGGCTGTGCTTGGTGCGACCGGTCTCCTCCCCGATGCGCTCGACGAGGCCGCTGGCGAGCGTCTCCTCCGTCGTCATCTCGATGAGCTGGTACTTGAACGACGACGAACCGCTGTTGACGACGAGGACGACGGACACGATGGGACTCCTGGGGTGATCGGGGTCGGGTGGGGCGCTCGGGCGGGTGGCCGTCAGCGCACGACGGGGATGGCGGAGGTCGGCGGCACGATGGCCTGCGTCGCCGCCTGGATCGCGGTGATCGCGACGGTGTTGACGATGTCCTGCACGAGCGCGCCGCGCGAGAGGTCGTTGACCGGCTTGCGGAGCCCCTGCAGGACCGGGCCGATGGCGACGGCGCCGGCGGAGCGCTGCACGGCCTTGTAGGTGTTGTTGCCCGTGTTGAGGTCGGGGAAGATGAACACCGTCGCGCGGCCGGCGACCTGGGATCCGGGCATCTTCGACGCGGCGACGGCCGCATCGGCCGCGGCGTCGTACTGGATGGGGCCCTCGACGAGCAGGTCGGGCCGGCGCTCGCGCACGAGCGCGGTGGCCGCGCGGACCTTCTCGACGTCGGCGCCCGCTCCGCTCTCGCCCGTGGAGTACGAGAGCATCGCGATCCGCGGGTCGATGCCGAACTGCTGCGCCGTCTCGGCCGAGGAGATGGCGATGTCGGCGAGCTGCGCCTCGGTGGGGTCGGGGTTGACCGCGCAGTCGCCGTAGACGAGCACGCGATCGGCGAGCGCCATCAGGAACACGCTCGAGACGACCGAGACGCCGGGGCTGGTCTTGATGATCTCGAAGCCGGGGCGGATGGTGTGCGCGGTGGTGTGCGCGGCTCCCGAGACCATGCCGTCGGCGAGGCCGAGCTGCACCATCATCGTGCCGAAGTACGAGACGTCGGTGACCGTGTCGTAGGCGTGGTCGTAGGTGATGCCCTTGTGCGCGCGGATCTTCGCGTACTCGTCGGCGAAGCGCGCGCGGTGCTCGGGGTCGTGCGTGCTGAGCACGCGGGCGGCGTCGATGTCGAGGCCGAGGGCGGCGGCGCGGCCGCGCACCTCGGGCTCCTCGCCGAGGATCGTCAGGCGGGCGATGCCGCGCTTGAGCACGGTCGCGGCGGCGCGGAGGATGCGGTCGTCGCCGCCCTCGGGCAGCACGATGTGCCGGTCGGCGATGCGGGCGCGCTCGATGAGCCCGTACTCGAACATCAGCGGAGTGACGACCTCGGAGCGGCCGACGTCGAGGAGCGTGAGCAGCTCGACGGCGTCGATCGCCTCCTCGAAGAGGGCGAGGGAGGTGTCGCGCTTGCGGGGCGAGTCGGCGGCCAGGCGACCACGGGCGGCGGTGACGCGCACCGCGGTGTCGTAGGTGCCGAGCTCGGTCATCACGATCGGGAGCCTGTTGTCGACGCCCTCGATGAGGCGGACGATCGGCTCCTGCAGCTCGAAGCCGCCGTTGAGGATGATGCCCGAGACCGTCGGGAAGTTGCCGGAGGCGTGCGCCATGATCACGGCGAGCACCACCTCGGGGCGGTCGCCCGGGACGATGACGACCCCGCCCTCCATGAGGCGGGGCAGGACGTTGACCATCGACATGCCGGCGACGACGACGCCGAGCACCTCGCGGCCGAGCAGGTCGGGATCGCCGGCGACCACGACCCCGTCGACGACCTCGACGAGGCGCGAGAAGCTCGGGGCGACGAGGAACGGGTCCTCGCGGATCGCCCAGACGGGGACGGGGACCGGGAGAGCGGAGCGGATCGCCTCCACGGCCGCCGGAGCGGTCTCGGGATCGGCACGGTTGGCGATGACGCCGATGAGCGTCGCGTGCGCGGTGCGCAGCTCGACGGCGGCGAGCTCGGTGATCTGGCGCATCTCCTCGGGAGTGCGCGCCGGCGCCTGACCGAGCTGCTCGCTGCGGGACGGGTCGCGGCCGGTGAGCACGAGCAGCACCGGGGCTCCGAGGTTGGCGGCGACACGGGCGTTGTAGCCGAGCTCCGTGGGGCTGCCGACGTCGGTGTAGTCGGAGCCGAGGATGACGACCGCGTCGCACTGCGCCTCGACGCCCTTGTAGCGCTCGACGATCCGCGAGAGCGCGGCCTCGCCGTCGGCGTGCACGTCCTCGTACGTGACGCCGATGCAGTCGTCGTACGCGAGCCCCGAGTCGGAGTGGCCCAGCAGCATCTCGAGCACGTAGTCGGGCTCGGAGGCGGAGCGTGCGATCGGACGGAAGACGCCCACCCGCTGCACCTGACTGCTGAGCAGGTCGAGGACGCCGAGGGCGACCGTGGACTTGCCGGAATGACCTTCGGCGGACGAGATGTAGATGCTCTGAACCATCGGCGCAAGCCTACCGAGGGGGCCTCGGGCGTGGCTGGGCAGGCGCCCCGGGATGGGAGAGCGTGCAGCCGAGGCGGACTGTGGAGGAAGCACGCGGAGACGCCCGCAGAAACGAAGAAGACCCCCCGCGCACCCGCCAGAGCCCGGTTACCCTTGCTGCGTTTCCGCCCTGGGGGAGTTGGCCTGGATGGCGCCACGCGGGGAGCCGGGAGACAGTCTAACCCGATCGCGCGGGCCTGCGGACGCTCGTGGTCAGCGGCGCCGGTCGGTTTCGGGTAGTGTGCTTCAGGTCGCGATCACGGTCGCGCCTGGAGGATTCGCCTAGTGGCCTATGGCGCACGCTTGGAAAGCGTGTTGGGTGAAAGCCCTCGGGGGTTCGAATCCCCCATCCTCCGCCGAACGGCGTCGCACGCTCTCGCCAGCGCGCGGCGCCGTTTGCTGTTTCCGGGCGCTCAGTGCGCCAGGCGGTCGAGCCACTCCTCGAGTAGGCCCCGCTCCCCCGCGCTCAGGGCGTCGATCGCCGGCAGGGCGGTGCGCAGGGCGACGGCGTGGGCGACGACCGCGCGGGCCGCGGGATCGGCGGGGCCCGCCTCCTGGGTCGTGATCGCGGCGAGGACCGCCTCGCGGGAGCGCGACGAGAGCTCGTCGTCGCCGTCGGCTGTGAGGGTCAGGGTGCAGCCGAGGGCGGCGGACTGCAGCAGGCGCGCCGCGCGCTCGACGTCGACGGTGAGGCGGCCGGCCTCGGCGACGGCGTGGACGTGCGCGAGGAGGACGCCGCGGGCGTGGCGGGCCGCCTCCGACTCCTCCCCCGGGCGCGCGGTGAACATCAGCGCGTAGAGGTGGGGCTCCGCGAGACCGAAGGCGACGTGGTGGTCCCACGCGGCGCGCAGCGCGTCGACCGGGTCGGCCGGCGGATCCACGCGCTCGAACTCGGCCTGCGCCGCGCCGAACCCGGCGGCGGCGACGGAGTCGAGGAGGCCCCGGAGGTCGCCGAAGGTGCGGTAGATGGTGGGCGCCTGGACGCCGGCGGCCGAGCTGATCGCGCGGGTCGAGACGGCGTCGCGCCCGCCCTCGGCCAGGAGCTCGGCGGTCGCCCGGAGGATGCGGTCGCGGGTCGTCGGGCTCTCGATCATGTTGCCGACGCTAACACGCGGGCGTTAGCGGGGTGCGCCGGTGGGGCGGCGGAGCTGAGCGACTCGACTGCCGGCGGTGGTGGATCTCGATACGCCCGCTCCGCGGGCTACTCGATCAGCAGGCAACGGGAGGAGGGACCGCGGGGCTCATCGACGGCGGCGGGCTGTGCCGAAGATGCCGCGGACGACTTCGCGGAGCAGTGTGGAGCCGGCCGAGGAGCCGAGGACCTGCTCGACGACGGTCTTGTCGCGGCGCGGGGTGCGGGTGGAGGTCGAGCGGGGCGCGGTGCGGCGGCGGGAGCGCTCGGCGGCCTCGTCGGCGCGGCGCTGGGCGGTGGCGCGCTCCTTGGCGAGGCGGACCTCCTCGCGGGCGCGCTCCTTCGCGGCGCGGGCCTCCTCGGCGGCGCGCTCCTCGGCGGCGGTCCGCGCCTCCTCGGCCTCGGCGGCGGCGTCGAGGCGGCGGGTCAGGATCTCGCGGGCGGAGTCGCGGTCGAGCGGCGTGCCGTAGCGGGCGAGCAGCGGCGAGCGCTGGACGCTCGCCTCGCGCTCGGCCTCGGGGGTCGGCGACATCGAGCCCTGCGGTGCGCGCAGGCGGGTCCATGCGACCGGAGTCGGGGCCCCGCGCTCGTTCATCACGGTGACGACGGCCTCGCCGATCGGGAGGGCCTGCAGGATCTCGCCGAGGTCGTAGTCGGACTCGGGGTAGGTCGAGACGGTCGCGCGCAGCGCCTTCGCGTCGTCGGGCGTGTGGGCGCGCAGCTGGTGCTGGATCCGCGAGCCGAGCTGGGCGAGCACGTCGCCGGGCACGTCCTTGGGCGTCTGAGTGACGAAGACGATGCCGACGCCCTTCGAGCGGATCAGCCGCACGGTCTGGGTGATCGCCGCGAGGAAGTCCTTCGACGCGTCCCGGAAGAGCAGGTGCGCCTCGTCGAAGAAGAAGACGAGCTTCGGACGGTCGAGGTCGCCGACCTCGGGCAGGTCGTTGAAGAGGTCGGCGAGCAGCCACATCAGGAAGGTCGAGAACAGCGCCGGCCGGTCGGCGACTCCGGGCACCTCGAGCAGGCTGACGACCCCGCGGCCCTCGGGCGTCGAGCGGAGGAACTCGGCGGTGTCGATCTCGGGCTCGCCGAAGAAGACGTCGGCGCCCTGGTCGGCGAACGCGATCAGCTCGCGGAGGATCACGCCCGCCGTCGCCTTCGACAGGCCGCCCAGCTCGGCGAGCTCCGCCTTGCCCTCGTCGCCGACGAGGTAGGTGAGGACGGCGCGGAGATCGGACAGGTCGACGAGCGGGAGACCCGCGGACTCGGCGTAGTGGAAGACCAGGCCGAGGCTCGACTCCTGGGTGTGGTTGAGGCCGAGGACCTTGGAGAGCAGCAGCGGCCCGAAGCCGGTGACGGTCGCGCGGACGGGCACGCCCGTGCCGATGCCGCCGAGCGCGAAGTACTCGGCGGGCGCCGCCTTCGCGACCCAGTCCTGGCCGATGGTGCGGGTGCGCGCGAGGAGGGAGTCGTTCGCGGTGCCGGGCGTCGCGAGACCCGAGAGGTCGCCCTTGATGTCGGCGGCGAAGACCGGGACGCCGTGCGCCGAGAGCTGCTCGGCGAGCACCTGCAGCGTCTTGGTCTTGCCGGTTCCGGTCGCCCCGGCGACGAGGCCGTGCCGGTTGAGCATCCCGAGCGGGATCCGGATCGGCACGTCGATGCGGGCCTCGCCGTTGACGAGGGCGCCGAGCTCGAGGTCGGGGCCGGCGAAGGCGTAGCCGGCGCGGACGGAGTCGACCGCCGGCTCGGGGAGCGGGCCCGGCGCGGCAGGCGCCTCCGGGGCCGCTGCGACCAGCCGCACGTCGTCGACGACGGCCGCCGCCTCCTCCGGACCGCTCACGGCCTCGAGGGCCGCCGCTGCCGCCTCCGCCCGCTCGAGTGCCGCCGCGGCCTGGGCCTGCAGTGCACGGGCGGCCTCCAGGGCCGCGCGCGCGTCGTCCCGCGCCGAGGCGAGCCCGTCGTCGTTGCTCATGCGCCCAGCCTAGGCTCGGCTCGCTCCCGCTCCGCCCCCTGCCGTCGCGGCGGCGCCGGTGTCCTCGCGGAGGTGCCAGGACTGGCCGTAGCCGCCGTCGGCGAGAGGCCGAGCCATCAGCTCGAGGAACGGCTCCGCGTCGAAGGCCTCGGGGCCGAGCACCCCGGAGCCGGACCACGCACCGGTCGCCAGCATCTCGAGCGCGACCACCGGGTTGAGCGCGGTCTGCCAGACGACGCACTGGGCGCCGTACTCGGCCATCGTCCACTCGTTGTCGCTCACGTGGTACAGGTACACCTCGCGGTGCGCGCCGTCCTTCGTGCCGCTGACCCAGAGGCCCGCGCAGGTCTTGCCGGTCATCCGCGGGCCGATGCTCGCCGGGTCGGGCAGGGCGGCGGCGACGACGTCGCGCGGCGCGACCATCACCGGGCCCTCGGCGGAGCGCACCCGGATCGGCTCGGTGCGGTCGAGTCCGAGGAGGTTCAGGGTGCGCAGGACGCCGATGAACTCCTCGCCCAGTCCGTACTTGAAGGTGACGCGCTTCGCGTCGAGCCAGCGCGGCATCAGCAGCACCTCCTCGTGCTCGACGTTGACGCACTCGACCGGGCCGATGCCCTCGGGGAACTCGAAGACCTCCGGCTCGGAGAAGGGCGGGGTGGTGAACCAGCCGCGCTCCTCCTCGTAGATCACCGGAGGGTTCAGGCACTCCTCGATGGTCGTCCAGATCGAGAAGGAGGGCGCGAAGATCTCGGCGCCGCTCTCGTCGCGGACCACCAGGTTCGCTCCGTCGCGGACGCCGAGCTCGTCGATCTCGTCGAAGAGGTGGTCGGAGGCGTAGCGCGCGAAGACGTCGGAGAGCCCCGGCTCGACGCCCATGCCCACGAGGGCCAGGCGCCCGGCCGACTCCCACGCGCCCGCGGCGGCGAACTGCTCGTCGCCGAGCTTCAGCCCGGTCTGCGCGTGCGGCTCGAGCGGGTGCGGACGCGAGAGGCTCATCGCCATGTCGAGGTAGTCGGCGCCGGCCGCGAGCGCCCCGGCGAAGATGGTCGGCACGAACTTGGGCTCGACGGCGTTCATCACGTGGGTCGCCCGGTGGGCGCGGGCGACGGTCTCGACGCTCTCGGCGTCGGAGGCGTCGATGCGGGCGGCGACGAAGCGGTTCTCGACCCCCTCCTGCCCGTGGCGCTCGGCGATCCAGGCGACGGTGCGCTCGGCCCGGTCGAGCTCGTAGTCGCAGACGATGATCTGCTCGAAGAAGGAGCGGCGCGCGGCGATCTTGGCGATGGCGTCGCCGACGCCGCCGGCGCCGACCAGGAGGATTCTCATGCGACCACCGTAGCGACGGATTCCACCGCGGAGAAGACCGTGGACGGAGCAGAACGAGGCAGACGACCCGTGGTCGCCACTGATTCCGTCACCCGACCGCGCCCTCGAGGAGGCGGATGAACCGGGACAGCCGCTCGAGGGTCACCATCGAGTGGGGCGGCGAGGCGGCGAGCGCCGGCGAGTGCACCAGGTAGGCCGCCCACTTCGCCCGCGAGATCGCGACGTTCAGCCGGTTGGGCATCAGGAGGAACTCGAGGCCCCGCGGGACGTCGGCGCCGGAGGACGCCGCGAGCGAGACGATGGCGACCACCGCCTCCCGGCCCTGGAACAGATCGACGGTGCCGACCATCGTCTCGGCGAGACCCGCCTCGTCGAGCGCCGCACGGAGCAGCCCGCCCTGCGCGTTGTAGGGGGCGACCACGATGACGTCTGCGGCGGTGAGACTCCGCGGGCCGTGCTCGTCGACCCAGGAGCGGCCGATCATCGACCGGGCGATCTCGACCACGCGCCGCGCCTCGTCGACCGAGGAGGTCGTGTCTCCGTGGTGCTCGACCGGCACGGCGTGCAGGCCCGGCTCGACCCCCTCGAGCAGGCGCTCGCCGGGCGCCCTCGAGCGGAGGGCGCCCTCGTAGGAGAGCTCGGACACGGCCGCCGTGAGCGCGGGGTGCATGCGGTAGGTCTGCGCGAGGAAGTAGCCGTACTCGGGCGGCAGGACGTCGTGCCCGTCGGCGAGCCAGCCGAGAGCGGAGGTGTCGACCGGCTCGGGATGCGACCCCTGGCTCACCTGGGGCAGCTGCTGCGGGTCGCCGAGGAGCAGGAGGCGCTGCGTCGCCGTCGAGGCGGCGATGGTCGGCGCGAGCGAGAACTGGCCGGCCTCGTCGATGACGAGGAGGTCGAGCGAGCGGCGCGGGACGGCTCCGTCGTTCGCGAAGGTCCAGGCGGTGCCTCCGATCACGCAGCCGCCGTCGGCCGCCGCCGCCTCGGCGAGGGCCGCACCGTTCTTCACCGGCGTCCAGGTCGCGGCGGCGAGCACCTCGGCGATGGAGCCGGCCTTCGGCACCTTGAGCACACGCGCCGGGTCGACTCCGCGGGTGACGATCGCCGCCAGCATGTGCTCGACGACCGAGTGCGACTGCCCCACGACGCCGACCCGCCAGCCGTGCTCGCGGACGAGGCGGGCGACGACGTGGGAGCCGACGAAGGTCTTGCCGGTGCCCGGCGGGCCCTGGACGGCGAGGGTCGCGCGCTCGAGGGCGAGGAGGGAGGCGACGACCGCGTCGGCGACCTCTCCCCCGTCGACGGGGACGACGTGCGCGGGAGGCCGGCGACGCAGCACGTCGAGGGCGGGGTCGGGTCGGAGCTCGGGCAGGGCGTCGAGCACCTCGCCTCCCCACTCGGCGATCGCCTCGGGCTGCGGGGTCGCGCGCGGAGGCGGCGCCGGTGCGAGCGCGACCGGTGCATCGTCGTGCGGCTCCTCCCCCGCGCGCAGCCCCTCCTTGAGCAGGAGCACGACGCGGTCGTCCTCGTCGTGGAGAGCGAGGATCTCGCTGCGGTCGGAGGCGCCTCGCAGCCCCGGGCCGGGCGAGGGCGCGCCGGGAGGCGCCGGCGAGTCGTAGACGAGGAACGGCTTGGCGCCGACGCTCAGCCGGCTGCCCGGCGCGAGACGGCCGAGCACGCGCAGCTCGCGCGAGAGGGTGCGCGCTCGCGGCGGCGTCGACCAGTCGCGCACGACCTCGACCCGGTCGACGACGACCACGTCGCGGGCGTCGGCCCAGTCGTCGAGCGGCTGGCGGAGGCGGTCGAAGTGCTCCTGCCAGAAGGTCTTCGCCTCGCGGCGGTGGTAGTCGATCGCCGCGGCGGCGAGGGCGAGGGCGGTCTGGTCGGGGGTGCGATCGCGCGGCTCGACGCCCTCGATCGAGGCGAGGAGCGCGACCGCGACGGGGTCGGGCTCGCGCGGGACGGGGAGGTCGACCTCGACGAGGGGCAGGGGATCGTCGCGCTCCGGGGCGAGCGAGAGGAGCCAGTCGCGCAGGCGCAGGGTCGAGCGGCAGTCGTAGGCGTTGTAGTCGGCGATCTCGGCGAGCCGGCGCTCACCCTCCGCCGGATCGGGGCCGCTCCGCAGCGCGATCGCCTCGACGTAGGCGCTGATGCTGTCCGCCGCGTTCGTGACCCCCTCGGCGTCGCGGAGATCGTCTCCCATGTAGAGCGGCTCGAGCTTCTTGATCGAGTAGCTCGGCGACCCCACGCGCAGCGCCCGGCGGACGACCGGGTAGAGGTCGACGAGGACGCCGTCGCGCAGCAGCGCGTCCACCTCCTCCTCGCCGACTCCGTGGCGCTGGGCGAGCGAGAGCAGGTGCGTGCGCTCGTAGGAGGCGTAGTGGTAGACGTGCAGACCCGGGTTCTGCGCGCGGCGCTCGCGCAGGTGCGCCAGGAAGTCGAGGAGGGCACGGCGCTCGGCGGCGAGGTCGTGCGCCCAGAAGGCCGTGAAGCGCTCGTCGACGTCGACCAGGCCGAAGAGGTAGTCCAGGCCCCACTGGTGCCCGTCCTCCGAGTGGAGCGGATCGCCCTCGAAGTCGAAGAACAGGTCTCCCGGATCGGGGCGCGGGAGGGCGTCGAGGACGGAGGCGTCGAGCAGCTCGACGACCGGGGGCCGCCCGGGCGCGGCCTCCGAGGCGAGCTGCAGCCGTGCCTGGTCGCGCAGAGACTCGAGGGTGCCCGCGCTGATGCCCGGCACCGCGCCGGTGCTCGCCGCCAGGGAGTCGATCGTCGTGACACCGGCGGCCGCGAGCTTCGCGCGCTGGTCGACCCGCATCCCCGCGACGATGATCGGATCGCGGTGCGCGTGCACCTCGGGGGTGCAGTAGGCGCAGCGCCCGCAGGCGACGTAGCGCGGATCGCCCCAGGCGAGCGGCTCGGAGGCGGCGAGCCGCTCGTGGACGACGGCGCGCAGCCGAGCCCGCTGGACCCGCTGCACGGGCGCGATCGTCGCGAGCTCGTGGCTCGTGATCGAGCCGTCGCCGAGCACGAGGTGCACGCGCGGGCCGACGCGGACGCCCCGCGCCTCCATCTGCTCGGCGTAGGCGGCGAGCTGCAGCAGGGCGGGGATCTTGGCGTGGCGCGCGAGCTTGGTGTCGTAGACCTCGTACGCGCCGTCGGCGGTGCGGAGCAGGAAGTCGGAGAAGCCGATGAAGCCGCCGTCGAAGAAGGTCGCCTGGTAGAGCACGTCGACGCCCTCGCGCATGGCCTGGACGGCCGCCTCGGCGGCGGCCTCGTAGCCGGAGCGCTCCGGCCGCTCGAACTCGACGACGCGGTGCGACTCCTTGAGCTCGGCGAGGAAGCGGAGCTCGTGCTCGTCGCCGAGGCGCGCGGTGCGGACGAGCATGTCGTCCTCCTCGACGACGACGCGCGGAGCACGGCCGAGGGCGGCGTCGAGGCGCCGGAGCACCGCCCACTCGCAGGCCGACCAGAGGGACAGATCGGTGGGACTGGTGATGACGCGGCCGTCCTCGACGAACATCCGACTCCCTCCGTGCCGTCGTGCGACGACGCCCTCAGGCTAGGCGGAGCCGCCGACATCGCCCGCGCGTGCGAGGCTGACCGGGTGACCAGGGCGCGCTTCGAGATCATCCCGACCGACGACATCGGCGAGAGGGCGGCCCGGGCGTTCCCGGATCCGTCGACCGTCACCCTCACCGTCACGAGCCTCCCGAAGCACGGGACCGAGCGGACCGTCGAGTCCGCGCTCGCCCTCGCCTCGCGCGGCTTCCGCGTGGTGCCGCACCTCGCGGCCCGGAACCTCGGCGGCCGCTCCGACCTCGAGCGCACGCTCGGCCGGCTGGGCGACGCCGGGATCGACGAGGCCTTCGTGATCTCGGGCGACGCGACGAGCGCGGTCGGCGCCTACTCGACGAGCCTCGAGCTCATCCGCGACGCCGTCGAGATCGCCCCCGGCCTCGCGCTCGACATCGCCGGGTACCCGGAGGGGCACCCGCACCTCTCGGACGAGAGCATCGAGCGGCACCTGCTCGAGCGCGCGCCCTTCATCCGCAGCATCGTCACCCAGATGTGCTTCGACGTCGACGCGGTGGTGCGCTACGCCGACGGCCTGCGCAGCCGCGGCATCACCGCCGGGGTCTGGGCCGGGGTGCCCGGGCCGGTGGAGCGCGCGCGGCTCCTGAGCCTCGGGGCGCGGATCGGGGTGGGGTCCTCGCTCGGGTTCCTGAAGCGCAGCTCGTCGGTGGCCGGCGGACTGCTGCGCGGGCGGCGCTTCGACCCGGCGGCGTTCGTCGGGCGCCTCGAGGCGGCGGCGGGTGATCGGCTGGAGGGTCTGCACGTGTACACGTTCAACGAGCTCGACGGTCTGGGGGCGTTCGGGGGCTGAAGCGGGGTCCGGCGGCGACGCCTGCGGGTGCTCGATGCGCCGCTGCGCGGGTTCGAGCGCGTCAGCGGTCGGCGCGCACCCAGATCGGCGGGTGCGGGAGCTCGGACTCGGTGCGGAGGCGGCCGGCCAGCGGGGCCCAGACGACGAGGGCGACGCCGACGCCGAGGAGCAGGCCGCCGATGGTGTCGGTCAGCCAGTGCGCACCGAGATAGGTGCGGCTGGCCATCATCGCGACGGAGTAGAGGAAGCCCGCGATCCAGACCCACAGCAGCGGGAAGACGAGGGCGAGCACCATGGCGGTGGTCGCCGCGTTCGCGGTGTGGCCGGAGGGGAACGAGCCGTAGTCGCTGGTCACCAGCATGTCCTCGGGGCGGGCGCGCCCCACCAGCTCCTTGATGAGCTGAGTGAGACCGACGCTCGCGAGGGCGGCGACCGCGTAGTAGAGCGCGGCCCAGCGCCTCCGGAACACGAGCAGGACCACGACGATGCCCAGCGGGATGATCGCCGTGCCCGTGATGCCGGCGCCGACGGTGTTCATGACGAGCGCGGGGATGTCCCAGAAGGTGGAGCGGTGCTCGACGACCTCGTCCATCCACTCGACGTCGAACGCGAACGCCGACGTGGGCCGGAACGCGATGAACACCGCGAGCACGATCGTGACGAGCAGCGCGATGGAGGCCGAGATCAGCGGCCAGCGGCGCGAGACGCGGTGCGCCGCCTCCTTCGAGAGGACCTTGGCGGCGACGTCCTCGGACGGCACCAGCTCACCGAGCCTCTGGCGCTGCACGGCATCGGGTCGGGCGATACCGGGCTCGGTCGACAGGCGGTCGTCACGGGGGTCCATCCGGACATGATGCCGTCACCCGCCGTTCACCGCAGGGGCTTGCGTCGCCGCGACGAGCCTGAGGGAGGTCAGTCCTGCAGGTCGGGCACCGTCCGCGGCCGGACGATCAGCCAGAGCGCCAGGATCGACACCGCGGCGGTCGACATCATCACCAGGGCCATCGGCACGGCGGACTCGGCGCCGAAGATGCCGGAGATCGGCGACAGCAGTCCCGCGGTGCCGAAGTTGACGGCGCCGAGCAGCGAGGCGGCGGTGCCGGCCTCGCGGCCGTGGTTCACGAGGCCGAGCACCTGCACGCACGGGAAGCTGAAGCCGCACGACGCGATGAAGAGCCACAGCGGGACGAGCGTGCCCCAGATGCCGAAGTCGAGCACGTCGAACAGGGCGATCAGCCCCGCGGTCACGAAGAGCGAGATCGTGGTGATGGCGAGGATCCACTGCGGGCCGACCCGGCGGCTCAGGTAGGAGGACGCCTGGACGCCGGCGACCACGCCGAGCGAGTTGACCGCGAAGAGCAGCCCGTACTGCTGCGCGTCGAAGCCGTAGAGCCCCTGGAAGAGGAACGCGGAGCTCGAGAGGTAGGTGAACAGACCGGCGAAGGTCATGCCTCCGATCACCGCGACGCCCAGGAAGGTGCGGTCGCTGAGCACGGCCCGGTAGCGCTGCACGAGCGTGCGGCCGTCGCTGTCGCGGCGCGCCTCGCGGGGGCGGGTCTCGACGATCAGCAGCGCGACGGCGGTCATGACGAGCACGCCGTACGCGGCGAGGAAGACGAAGATGCCGCGCCAGTCCATCACGAGCAGCAGCTGCGAGCCGATCACGGGCGCGAGCACCGGGGCGAGACCCGAGACGAGGGCGAGGCGCGAGAGCATCTTGACGAGGGGGCGGCCGCCGAAGAGGTCGCGGACCATCGCCATGGCGACGACTCCGCCCGCTGCGGCGCCGGCGCCCATCAGGAAGCGGAACACGCCGAGCGAGACGATCTCGGGGGCGAACGCCGCGCCGATGCAGGCGAGCACGTGCAGTGAGGTCGCGAGGAGGATCGGCAGCCGCCGGCCGACCACATCGCTCCAGGGCCCGACGACGAGCTGCCCGAGGGCGAAGCCGAGGGTGGTGCCGGTCAGCGTGAGCTGCACCGCCGCCTCCGACACGTTCAGCTCGCTCTGCAGAGCGGGGAACGCGGGGAGGTAGAGGTCGATCGTGAAGGGGCCGAGGGCGGTCAGCGCGCCGAGGACGATCACGTAGATCAGGCGCTGGCGGTTCGTCAGCGCGTCGCCCGGGTGGCGGTGCACGGCGGTCGAGGTGGTGGTGGTCGAGGTCACGAGGGCCTTCCTGCGCGGAGGCAGTGCGGAGCGGTCGGAGGAGCTGCGGCCGACCCTCGGATCAGCGCCGCTCCTCACAGAAAGCGGCGCGGCGAGCCGTCTATTCCCGATTCATCGAATCCATTCGACTACCCGCGGTCCCGGCCCTCGACGCCTGCAGGACGCGCGCCTCGACCCGGCTCTTCAGCGACTGGTTGAACGCCGCATAGCCACCGTCGCTGTGGTTCCCGGCGAAGAAGCCCTCGAACGGCCTGGTGAGGGCTCCCGAGAACGTCTCGGTGTTGTGGACCCGCGTGGTGCCCTCGTCGGTGACGCTGAGGAGGAAGGAGTGCTCGCCGAGGAAGAGCCCCGCGGACAGGAGCTTCGCCGACCACTGCAGCTCGCGGCCCTCGTCGACGGCCGTGACCGTCGACGAGAACCAGAATCCGGGCATCCGCATCCGCAGGGTGGTGCCGAGCTCCGGGGATCCGTCGATGCGGGAGAAGTTGCTCCACTCGCCGTAGGCGGAGAAGTCGGAGAGCACCTCCCAGACCTCGTCGGGGGTGGCGCTGATGTCGACCGTGGTGGCGAGGACGATGCTCATGGTGGCTTCCGTTCTTCGAGTGCGGCGGGTGATGGGGCAAGCCTGCCTCCGGGCTTAGCTATAGTCAATAGCCGTGTGCTATTGCTTATAGCCGAATGGTGGGGCATGCTCGGGACCATGAACTCGACGAACGCCGGCCACCGTGCCTAGGGCCGGACTGACCAGGGACCGCATCGCGGAGGAGGCGGCCGTGATGGCCGACGAGGTCGGTCTCGCCCGACTCACCCTCTCGGCCCTCGCGGAGCGCCTCGGCGTCCGCCAGCCCTCCCTCTACAAGCACATCGACTCGATGGCGGGCCTGCACCGCGACATCGCCGTGCACGCCAAGCGCGCCCTGGGCGAGGTCCTCGCCCGGGCCTCCGCCGGCCGCTCCGGGGCTGACGCGATCGCGTCGATGTCGAACGCCTACCGCGACTGGGCGAAGGAGCATCCCGCCCGGTACGAGGCGGCGAACCTGATGCCGGCGCCCGGAGACGTCGACGACGAGGCCGTCTCCGTCGCCGCGATCCAGGTGATCGCCGACGTCCTGGCCGCCTACCGCCTCGAGGGCGACGACGCGGGCGACGCGATCCGCGCCTTCCGCTCCACCCTGCACGGCTTCGTCTCGTACGAGACGGCCGGGGCGTTCCGGTGGAGCGCGGACGTCGACCGCAGCTTCGACCGGCTCGTCCAGGGCTTCATCGTCGCCCTCGACCACTGGCCCGAGACCGCCGCCTCGCGGCCGTCCCGCTAGATCCCCCCACCATCAGATTCACCCACCCACCAGCACAGAGGAGATCACCATGGCACCCACCACCGTCCCCGACCGGGACGAGGTCGACGCACTGGTCGCGAGCTGGCTCGCGATGTGGAACGGCGACGAGGAGATCACCGACGCGATCATCTCGGACCACAACCGCGTGCACGCCGCGATGTTCGACGGCGGCGACGGCAGCGCCGTGCGCGGTCCCGCCGGCATGAAGGCGTTCGTCGCGCAGATGCGGTCGCTGATTTCGGACCTCGACTTCTCGATCGAGGTCGGGCCCCTCGCCGACGGCGACCACATCGCGCTGCGCTGGTCGGCGACGGGGCACTACGGCGGAGGCGTCCCCGGCGCGGCAGCGGCCGTCGGCACCGGGGTGACCTTCCACGGCGCCGACATCCTGCGCATCGCGAACGGGCAGGTCGTCGAGTACTGGCTCAATGCCGACACGCTCGACCTCATGACCCAGCTGCAGGTCGGCGCCGGCTGACCGGCTCCTCCGTCAGGCGGGGTGCAGCGCCGCCGTCAGCGGGTCGGCGAGGAGGTGCTCGAACGCGAGCTCGGCGGCACCGAGCATCAGCAGGTCGCCGCCGAGCTCGGTGCGGGCGATGCGCACCGAGTCGAGCGCGACGCGGAACGGGCCGCCGCGGGCGAGCCGCGCCTCGAGGAACCCGGGCGCGACTCCGACGAGCGCCCCGAGGAACCCGCCGAGGACCACGAGCTGCGGGTTGAAGATGTTGATGACGTTGCGCAGCGCCACCGCGAGGTGTCCGAGCTGGCGCTCGACCTCGGCGCGCACGGCCGGGTCGTCGGAGGCGGCCAGCGCCTCCTCGAGCCGCTCGCTCTCCTCGAGCCCCAGCACCGTGAGCAGCTCGGCGCGGCCCACCTCGGTCTCGAGGCAGCCGATCGCGCCGCAGTGGCAGTCGACGCCCGCGCTGTTGACCAGGGTGTGGCCGATCTCGCCCGCGTAGCCGTCGATGCCGTGCAGCGGAGCGCCTCCGACGATGACGCCGGCGCCGATGCCGCTCGCGCCGCCGTTGAGGTAGACGAGGTGGGAGACGTCGCGGCCGGCGCCGAGGACGCTCTCGGCGAGCGCGCCGAGGTTGGCGTCGTTGGCCGAGAGGACCGGCAGGCCGGTCGCCTCGGCGAGCATGCGCGAGAACGGCTCGTCGGTCCAGCCGAGGTGCGGGCCGACCCTCACGAGTCCGTCGGCGTCACGGACGAGGCCCGGGACGGCGACGCCGATCCCGACGGTCCGCGCGTCCTCCGGCAGCTCGGCGAGGAGCTCGGCGACGGCGTCGGCCGCGAGGCGCGCGGCGGCCTCGGCGGTCGGGACGGAGGCGGTGCGGCGGATGCGGCGGCGCACCTCGGCGTCGAAGCCGACGACCGCGACGGTGACGGCGTCGATCTCGGGGTTCACGGCGAGGGCGACGATCCGCGGATCGGCCTCGACGATCGGACTCGGGCGCCCGACCTGGTTGACGGTGTCGGGGTCGCGCTCGCGGACGATGCCGAGCTCGACCAGCTCACCGACCAGGGCCGCGATCGTGGAGCGGTTGAGCCCCGTCGCCCGCGTCAGCTGCGAGCGGGAGCGCGGGCCGCCGCGGTGGACGAGGCGGAGGATCGCAGCGAGGTTGTGGCGCCGCACCCGGTCGAGGTTGTTGCCGCGCGTCGCGTGGTCGGGCATTCCGCGGTCTCCTCTGCTGGCCGGAGCCAGCCTATCGGCGGGCCGGACGCCGCCCGCCGCGCACAACGTCAGCTGAGAAGAGTCGTCACGCACGATGGTGCGCGAGAGGCCCTCTCAGCTGACGTTGCGCGACTCAGACTCCGGCGCGGGTCCAGCTCCAGGAACCGGCGGGCGCGTCGACCGCCACATCGCCTCCGGACCGGGTCACCGTGAACACGGTCTCGGCCCGGGAGTCGTGCGCCACGACCCGCACCTCGGTCGTGCCGTCGCCGCCCGGGAACACCCGGAGCTCGAGCCCGTCGAGGTAGTCGTACTCGGCGACGTCGCTGCGCGCGCCGACCGGGATCACCGCGCCCTCGCGGACGTACAGCGGCAGCGAGTCGAAGCCGTGCACCTCGTGGCGCCACTCCCCCGTCGAGTCGATCGTCTCGCCGGTCCACCAGCTGGTCCACCGCCCGCGGGGCAGGTAGAACTCGACCGAGCCGTCGGCGGTGAACACCGGAGCGACCAGCAGGTCGTGGCCGAGCATGTACTGCGTGTCGAGGTGAGCGGCGTTCCGGTCGTCCTCGAACTCGAGCGTCATCGGGCGCATGACGGGAGTGCCGACGCGCGCCGCCTCCGCCCCGGCCGCGAAGAGGTAGGGCATCAGCGAGAGCTTGAGCATCGTGAAGCGGCGGGTGACCTCGACCGCCTCCTCGTCGAAGGCCCACGGCACGCGCACCGACGACGAGCCGTGCAGTCGCGAGTGCGAGGACAGCAGGCCGAAAGCGAGCCAGCGCTTGAAGACGCCGGGGTCGGGCGTGCCCTCGAAGCCGCCGATGTCGTGCGCCCAGAAGCCGAAGCCGCCGAGCGCGAGCGACAGCCCGCCGCGCAGGGTCTCGGCCATCGAGACGTAGGAGGAGGTGTTGTCGCCGCCCCAGTGCACGGGCAGCGCCTGGCCGCCCACGGTGGCGCTGCGGGCGAAGAGCGCGGCGCGGCCCTCGCCGAGCTCCTCCTCGAGCACCTCGAAGACGGCGCGGTTGTAGAGCTGGGTGTACCAGTTGTGCATCGCCTCAGGGTCGGTGCCGTCGTGCCAGACGACGCCCTCGGAGGGGATGCGCTCGCCGAAGTCGGTCTTGAACGAGTCGACGCCCTGGCGCACGAGGACGCGCAGCTTGTCCTGGAACCAGCGCGTCGCCTCCGGGTTGGTGAAGTCGATCAGCGCCATGCCGGCGACCCAGAGGTCCCACTGCCAGACGTCGCCGGCCGTGGTGCGCAGCAGGTAGCCCTTCTCGCGTCCCTCGGTGAAGAGGGCGGACGCCTGCGCGATGTACGGATTGATCCAGACGCAGGTGTGCAGTCCGCGCTCGTGCAGGCGGGCGAGGATGCCCTCGGGGTCGGGGAAGGTGCGCGGGTCCCACTCGAGGTCGGTCCACTGGAACTCGCGCATCCAGAAGCAGTCGAAGTGGAACGCCGACAGCGGCAGCTCGCGCTCGGCGAAGCCGTCGATGAAGGAGTTGACGGTCTCCTCGTCGTAGCTCGTGGTGAAGCTGGTGGTGAGCCAGAGCCCGTAGGTCCAGGCGGGGACGACCGCGGGGCGGCCGGCGAGCCCGGTGTAGCGGCGCAGCACGTCCTTCTTGGTCGGACCCTGGATGACCAGGTACTCCAGCGCCTCGCCGCCGACCGAGAACTGCACGCGCTCGACCGCCTCCGAGCCGATCTCGAACGAGACCAGACCCGGGTCGTTGACGAGCACGCCGTAGCCGCGGCTCGAGAGGTAGAAGGGGACGTTCTTGTAGGCCTGCTCCGAGGAGGTGCCGCCGTCGGCGTTCCAGACGTCGACGGTCTGGCCGTTCTTGACGAACGGGCCGAAGCGCTCGCCGAGGCCGTACACGAGCTCGCCGACGCCGAGGTCGAGCTGCTCGTGCACATACGCCTCGCCGTCGGGACCGGTCAGGTAGCCCTGCGCCTTGTGGCCGGAGCCGGTGAGGCGGGTGCCGGTCGCGGTGTCCCAGAACTCGAGCGACCAGGGTGCGCCCTGCGCGAGGCGGACCTCGAGATCGCCCGTGCGGAGCACGCCGCCCGCCTCCGTGACGCTCGCCTCGCCGACGGAGCCGTCGACCAGGTCGAAGCCGGGGCGGGTCGCGGTGCCGCGCCAGTGCTCGATGCGCACCTTCGCGACGCCCTCGGCGGGGGACGAGATCGTGACGGTGAGGGTCGGCCGGTTGAGCACGTCGCCGCGGCCCTGGATCACCTTGGTCGGGGCGATCACCTCGAGCGTCGAGCCGTCGGTGCGGATGTCGTACGCCTCCTGCGCGAAGAGGGGCGTGAATCCGGCCCTCGTCTGCCAGAACCCGTCGGTGAACTTCATGCGTGTGCCTTTCTGGGGGCGGTGGTGGCGCGTCGGAGCGCGTCGAATCACGAGCGCGGCGGGGCGGCCCCGAGGAAGGGGCCCGCCCCGCGGCGATCCGTCTTACTTGACCGCGCCGGCGGTGATGCCGCGGGTCAGCGTGCGCTGGAAGATCAGGAAGAAGATCAGCGTCGGCAGCAGACCCAGGAGGGCGCTCGCACTGGTCGTCGTGACGTCCATGATCTTGTCGCCCTGCAGGCTCGAGATCGCGATGGGCACGGTCTGCGTCGCATCGCTCACCAGGAACACCAGCGGGATGAGGAACTCGTTCCAGGTCCAGATGAAGAAGAAGATCATCAGCACCGAGAGCGTCGGCCGCGAGATCGGCACGATGACCCGGGTGAGCACCTGCCACTTCGAGGCGCCGTCGAGAGCCGCGGCCTCGAGGATCTCCTTCGGGAAGGTCCCGTAGACGCTCGAGAGCAGATAGGTGCCGAACGCCGACTGGATGACGGTGAAGATGATGATCACCGAGAGCTGGCTGTCGTAGATGCCCACCGCCTTGAACATGTAGTACAGCGGGTAGAGCAGCGCCTCCTGGGGCAGCATGTTCGCGAGCAGGAACAGGATGATGATCCAGCTCCGGCCGCGGACGCGTCCGATCCCGATCGCGTAGGCGTTCAGCACCGAGAGCACGACCGCGAGGATCGCGACGGAGCCCGAGATCAGGATCGAGTTGCCGAGCTTCTCGGGGAAGTTGACGCGCTCCCAGAAGGTCGAGAGGCCGTCGAAGGAGAGACCGGTCGGGAACGACAGCGGGCCGTTCGCGGAGTAGTCGGCCGGGGACTTGAACGAGTTGAGCAGGATCAGCACCACCGGGCTGATGATGACGAGCCCGATCACGACCGCCACGAGGAGGATCATCCAGTCGCCGAGAGTGCGCCTGGTCGTGCCCTTCGAGGCCTTGGGCGCCTTCTTCGGGGTGGTCAGATCGGTGTCCTCCGTGCCGGCCTGGGTGAGGGGCAGGGTCTCGATGGCCGACATCAGCGGGCTCCTTCGCTGCGCTCGACGCGCTCCTGGGCGCGGATGAACAGCACGGCCAGGATCACGATGACGATCGTGAGCGCGGTGGCGATGGTGGCGCCGTAGCCCACCTGCTGCTTCTGGAAGAACTCGGTGTAGGAGTAGTAGCTCGGCACGATCGTCGAATCGCCCGGCCCGCCGCGGGTCAGCGCGTAGATGGGCCCGAAGACCTTCAGCGCCGCGATCGTGCAGGTGAGGGTGACCACGAAGACCTCGGGGCGGATGATCGAGATGGTGATCCAGCGGAAGCGCTGGAACCAGTTGGCGCCGTCGAGCTCGGCGGCCTCGTAGAGCTCGGGGTCGACGCGCTGGAGGGCGGCCATGAAGATGACGACCGGGTAGCCGAGCTGCACCCAGATCATCACGACCATGATCGAGAGCATCGCCGTGTCGGGCTTGCCGAGCCAGTCGTGCGCCAGCGAGCCGAGACCGACGGCCTCGAGGATCGAGTTGAGCGCGCCGTTGTCGGGGCGGAGGATCCAGCCGATCACGATCGCCGCGATCACGGTGGGCAGGATCTGCGGCAGGTAGTAGGTGGCGCGGAGGAAGCTGGCGAGCCGTCCGCCGAACTTCTTGCCGACCAGGTCGAACAGGATCGCGGCGAGCAGAAGGCCCAGGATCGTCGGGACGATCACCATCGCGATGATCATGTAGACGGAGTTGAGGAAGGACGTCCAGAACTGGTCGTCCCCCATCAGCTCGATCCAGTTGTCGAGTCCGATGAAGATCGGCGGCTTGATGCCGCGCCACGAGGTGAAGCTGATGTACACGTTCCAGATCAGCGGGATGAGCACGATGAACGTGAACAGCACGAACCCCGGGATCAGGTAGAGCCAGTAGCCGCCGGCGCGCTTCTCACGCGGGGCCTTCGCGGCCGGAGGCGGCGGAGCGCTCTCCGTGCGACGCGGGGCGGTCGTCGTCATGTCGTAGTCCTTCGTCCGGGGGTGTGTGCAGAGAGGGGGGCGCGGGATGCCACCGGCGTGGAGTGGCATCCCGCGCGGAAGGGGGTCTTACTTAATGTCGTCGACCCCGTCGTCGTACTTCTCCTGGAGCTCGGAGAGCATGTCGGCCTCGTCCTTCGACCCGTTGATGAGCTCCTGCGTCGCCGCGACGAGGTCGTCGTAGAAGGTCGCGGTGGGCCAGTCGGGGTAGAAGGAGAGCTGGTCGCCGTCGACGACCGTCTTCCACTGCGACAGCAGCTCCTTGCTCTTCTCGTCGGTGATCGCGGACTCGTCGACGACCAGCGGGATGCCTCCGTTGTTGCCGATGAGGTTCTGGATCTCGGGGCGCATCGTGATGTCGATCCACTTGTAGGCGAGGTCCTTGTTCTTCGCCGTCTCGGGGATGACCCAGTGGTTGCCCGCCGAGCCCATCGTGAACTCGGCGCCCGGGAACAGGAACGTGTTCCACTCGAAGCCGGTGATCTCGGTCTTGAAGCGGCCGAACCACCACGAGCCCGAGAAGAAGATCGGGTACTCGCCCGAGATGAAGGCGGTGCCCGCGTCCTCGGCCTTGAGCCCGGAGGCGTCGGCCGAGAAGTAGCCCTTGTCGACGTAGGTCTTGAGCTGCTCGGCCGCGTAGCTCCACGCCGCGTCCTCGAAGTCGACCTCGCCGGTGTAGGTCTGGTAGTCCGTGATCCAGGAGCGGTCGGCCTTCAGCAGAGCGAGCTGGTAGAAGAGCTGCTGCAGCGGGTACTCGGCGCCGGCCTCGGCGAGCGGGGTGATGCCCTTGGCGACGAAGGCGTCGAGCACGGCGATGAACTCGTCGTAGCTGGTCGGCACCTCGAGGCCGTTGGCGGCGAAGGCGTCCTCGTTGTAGTAGACGAACGTGAACTCGCCGTAGTTGGGGATGCCGTACCAGGAGCCGGAGCCCATGATGCCCTTGTCGTCGTACTTGGCGGTCGTCTGGAGAGCGCCGGGGATGAGCTTGTCCCAGCCGTAGAACTCGACCGCCTCGTCGAGGTTGGTCAGCAGGCCCTGGCTCGAGAGCAGTCCGCTGGTCGCGTTGCCCTTGTTGTACTCGACGACGTCGGGGGCCGAGTTGGAGTTGAAGATCTGGCTGGCGCCGGTGCGGAGCTGCTCGAAGGCCTTGAACTCGTAGGCGATCTCGGCTCCGGTCTCCTTCGTGAAGATGTCGCGGGCGGCGAGCCAGGCGATGCCGCGGTCGCTGTCGGGGGTCTCGAAGTCCCACATGGTGAGGGTGCGGCCCGCGCCGTCGACCGTGGTCGCGAGGGCGTCGGAGCCGGCGTCGGAGCCGCCTCCGGAGCAGGCGGCGAGCGCGAACATGGCGCTGATGCCGACGCCGCCGGCGATCAGGCCGCGACGGCTGAGGGCGCCGACCGAGGAGGCGCTGGGGCGGTGGAAGGCAGTGCTGGAACGAAGCGACATTGCGGGTGTTCTCCTTTGAATGGGTGCCGCGTGGCTGTGGCGTGGGAGGTGCAGGCGAGTGGAGCGCTCTCTCACAGAGGGAGGAGGCTTCGAAGCGTTTCGACGATTGACGTGGATCGGTGGAGCGGACGGAGGGGGTCAGGGGGCGAGCGGCGCCAGGGCGACGGTCGGAGCGAGCGCGACGGAGCCGCGGTCGACGTAGTGGGGCGGGAGCAGCTCGACGCCGACGGTGCGGCCGGAGTCGATCTGCTGGAGGGTCCGCGCGACGGCCGCTCGGCACATCGCGTCCAGAGGCAGCGGGATCGAGCTGACGGGGACCGGCAGCGTCGCGCCGTCGTAGCTCGCGCAGGCGGCGAGGACGGAGAGATCGCCGGGCACCGACAGACCGCGCTCGAGGACGCGGTCGAGCACCGCCTCCGCCACCGGCTCGTTGCAGTGCAGGACGAGCGCCGTGGGAGCGGCGGCGAGGACCGCGTCGATCGCCGCGACGGCGCTGCCGCGGCCGAGGTGCGGCCGCTCGACGACGAGATCGAGGCCGAGGGCCGCGCACTCGCCGCGGAACGCGTCGTCGTAGCGCCGCACGAAGCCGGCGTTGCGGTCGGTGTACGACTGCGGGTGCTCGATCAGGCCGATCGAGCGGTGGCCGTTCTCGGCGAGGGTGCGCACGCTCTGCCGCGCGGCCTCGGCGAAGTCGAGGTCGACGCAGGCCAGGTCGTGGGAGTCGGAGGGGACGCCGATGAAGGTCGCGGGCACGCCGGCCTCGCGGATGAGCGTGGCCCGCTGGTCGTCGTCGTCGACGCCCATCAGGACGATGCCGTCGACGAGGGAGGAGGACGAGACGCGGCCGATGCCGCTCGACGCCTCGTCGGTGACCAGCAGCAGCACGTCGTAGTCGGACTCGCGGGCCCGCTCGAGCACCTCGGTGACGAAGCGCATATGGGTCGGGAGGTGCAGCTCGCCGCGCATCGGCGCCGAGAGCGCGAGGATGTGGGTCCGCGCCCCGGCGAGCATCCGGGCGCCGGCGTGCGGCCGGTAGTCGAGCTGGCGGACCGCGTCCTCCACGCGCTGGCGGGTGGAGGCGGCGATCGAGCGCTTGCCCGAGAGGGCGTAGGAGACGGTGCTGATCGAGACCCCGGCGGCGCGGGCGACGTCGTGGATGGTCGCCATCGTTCCTCCTGCCGGACCTCGTCGTCGGTGCGGCCGGCGCTTCGAAGCGCTTCGACCGATCGTGCTGCAGTGCACTGTACGCACAGTCGAAACGCTTCCGCAAGGAATTCGTTCGGCGGCACCACATATCGTCGCGACACGGTGCGCGTGTCATTGCGCGCCGCCCTCGCCCCCGATATGTTGGGCGCAACAACAATTCGGCGACGTCGCCGGAAAGGATCGGTTCCATGTCTCTGACCCCCACCCGCGAGGACAAGTTCTCCTTCGGCCTCTGGACCATCGGCTACAACGGTGCGGACCCGTTCGGCGGCCCCACCCGCCCGCCGCTCGACGTGGTGCACGCGGTCGAGAAGCTCAGCGAGCTCGGCGCCTACGGCCTCACCTTCCACGACGACGACCTCTTCGCGTTCGGCTCGACCGACGCCGAGCGTCAGACGCAGATCGACCGCCTCAAGGGCGCCCTCGACTCGACCGGCCTCATCGTGCCGATGGTCACCACCAACCTCTTCAGCGCCCCGGTCTTCAAGGACGGCGGATTCACGTCGAACGACCGCGCCGTCCGCCGCTTCGCCCTGCGCAAGGTGCTCCGCAACCTCGACCTCGCCGCCGAGCTCGGCGCCAAGACGTTCGTGATGTGGGGCGGCCGCGAGGGCGCCGAGTACGACTCCGCCAAGGACATCCGCTCGGCCCTCGAGCGCTACCGCGAGGCCGTCAACCTGCTCGGCGACTACGTCACCGACAAGGGCTACGACATCCGCTTCGCGATCGAGCCCAAGCCCAACGAGCCCCGCGGCGACATCCTCCTGCCGACCCTCGGCCACGCGATCGCGTTCATCGACTCGCTCGAGCGTCCCGAGCTCGTGGGTGTGAACCCCGAGACCGGCCACGAGCAGATGGCGGGCCTCAACTTCACCGCCGGCATCGCCCAGGCGCTGTACCACGGCAAGCTGTTCCACATCGACCTCAACGGCCAGCGCGGCATCAAGTACGACCAGGACCTCGTCTTCGGCCACGGCGACCTGCACAACGCGTTCTCGCTCGTCGACCTGCTCGAGAACGGCGGCCCCGGCGGCGTCCCCTCCTACGACGGCCCCCGCCACTTCGACTACAAGCCCTCGCGCACCGAGGACGAGACCGGAGTCTGGGACTCGGCCGCCGCCAACATGCGCACCTACCTGCTGCTCAAGGAGCGCGCCGCGGCCTTCCGCGCCGACCCCGAGGTGCAGGAGGCGCTCCAGGCCGCCAAGGTCCTCGAGCTCGCGCAGCCGACGCTGAACGAGGGCGAGTCGTACGACGACCTGCTCGCCGACTCCGCGTCGTACGAGACCTTCGACACCGACGCCTACCTGGGCGGCAAGGGCTTCGGCTTCGTCCGCCTCCAGCAGCTGGCCACCGAGCACCTGCTCGGCGCCCGCTGACCCACTCCCCCGGGGCCCCGGCCCCGACACGGACGAGATCCCGCGCCTGCCGCGGGGTCTCGTCCGTTCTCCTGTCTCCCGGCGGAGGCGTCCCCTCCGCCCGTACGGAAAGGTGACGGCGATGACGCTCGTCGCAGGCATCGACTCCTCCACCCAGAGCTGCAAGGTGGTCGTCCGCGATCTCGAGAGCGGAGCCGTCGTCCGCACGGGCCGCGCCGCTCACCCCGACGGCACCGAGGTCGATCCGGCCGCGTGGTGGGAGGCGCTCCAGCTCGCCATCGCCGACGCCGGCGGGCTCGACGACATCGCCGCGATCTCGGTCGGCGGCCAGCAGCACGGCATGGTCGTGCTCGACGCCGAGGGCCGCGTCATCCGCCCCGCGCTGCTCTGGAACGACACCCGCAGCGCCGGAGCCGCACGCGATCTCATCGAGGAGCTCGGCGCCGAGGCCTGGGCCCAGCGCACCGGCAGCGTGCCCGTCGCCTCCTTCACCGCCACGAAGCTCCGCTGGCTGCGCGACGCCGAGCCCGAGAACGCGGCGCGCGTCGCCGCCGTCGCCCTCCCCCACGACTGGCTGACCTGGCGCCTGCTCGGCTACGGACCCGACGCACCGGACCTCGAGGCGCTCACGACCGACCGCTCCGACGCCTCCGGCACCTCGTACTGGGGCGCCGACGGCTACGACCTCGAGCTGCTCGAGCGCGCTCTCGGCCACCGGCCGCTGCTGCCCCGCGTACTCGGCCCGTCGGAGGCGGCGGGCACCACGCCGAGCGGTGTCGTCGTCGGCCCCGGCGCGGGCGACAACGCGGGCGCGGCCCTCGGACTCGGCGCGGGTCCGGGCGACGTGGTGGTCAGCATCGGCACGAGCGGCACCGTGTTCGCCGTCACCGACTCGCCGGTGCGCGACGCCTCCGGGACCGTCGCGGGGTTCGCGGACGCCAGCGGGCGCTTCCTCCCGCTGGTCGCGACGCTGAACGCGGCGCGCGTGCTCGCCTCGACCGCGGCGCTGCTCGGCAGCGGCTTCGACGACTTCGCCGCACTGGCGCTCGAGGCCGAGCCCGGCGCGGGAGGCCTGGTGCTCGTCCCCTACTTCGAGGGCGAGCGGACGCCCAACCTGCCCGACGCGACCGCGAGCCTGCACGGCATGACGATCGCCTCGACGACACGGCCCAACCTGGCGCGTGCCGCGATCGAGGGCATGCTCTGCGGTCTCGCCGACGGCCTCGACGCCGTGCGGGCGCAGGGCGTCGAGGCGCGGCGGATCCTCCTCATCGGCGGCGCGGCGCAGAACAGCGCCGTGCAGCTCGCCGCGTCGCAGGTGTTCGACGTGCCGGTCGTCGTGCCGACGCCGGGCGAGTACGTCGCCGACGGCGCCGCGGTGCAGGCGGCGTGGGCGCTGACCGGCGAGCGGCCGACGTGGGAGGTCACGTCGCTGGCCGAGCCGGCGCCGGACCACCGCGCGGTCATCCGCGAGCAGTACGCGGCGGCCCGGAGCTGACCGCCCCCGCCTCGTGCCTCAGCTCGTGAGGCCGTCGACGTACTCGCGGTTCTCGTCGATCCAGGAGGCGAGGGCCGCGTCCTGGTCGTCGGCGCCGTCGTTGAAGAGGGCGTTCTCGAGCGAGTAGAGCGTGTCCGAGTCCATCCGGAAGTCGCGCATCCAGGTGGAGAGGGTCGGGAAGTCGGCCTCGAACGACGCGGAGCCGAACGAGTGCAGTCCCTCGGCGTCGCCCAGGAGACCCAGCGGGTCCTCGAGGTCCTTCACCGGGAACGCGTCGTAGGCCCAGTGCGGGCGCCACAGCGTCACGGCGATGTTCTCGCCCGCCGCGGTCGCGCTCGCGAGCTCCTGCAGCATCGCCGGGGTCGAGGACGTGAGGTACTCCATCCCGCCCAGGCCGTAGCCGGGGATGACCTCCTCGGACGTGACCGTATTGAGGCCGGAGCCCGGCTCGATGCCGACCAGGCGGTTGCCGACGACGTCGGGGTTCGCCGCGAGCTCCTCGAGCGAGTCGATCGGAGCGTCGGCGTTGACCGCGATGGTCAGCTTCGCCTCGTCGTTCCAGGCGCCCAGGTCGACGATGTCGTCGCCGTAGCGCTCGATGTAGCTGCCGTGGGTGGTCGGCAGCCAGGTGTCGAGGGCGAGGTCGTAGTCGCCGCTCGCGAGCCCCGAGAAGCCGGGCGCGACGTCGGCGTTCTGCAGCGTGACGTCGTAGCCCTCCTCCTCGAGCACCGACTCCCAGAGCGCCGAGACGGCGATGCCCTCGTCCCAGCCCTGGAACACCGCGATCGTCACATCGCCCCGGTCGCCGTTGTCGACGGAGGCGCTGGTCGCCGGGGCCGCCAGCGCGGAGGCTCCGAGCGAGGCGACGACCGCGATCGACACCGTCGCGACGGCAGCGCGGGTGGCGAGCACGGCGCGGCGGCTGCCGGCGCGGGCGACCCGGGCGGGCGAGGGCGCACCGAGGGCGCCCGTCATCCGGTCGAGGATGATCGCGAGGACCACCACGGCGATGCCCGCCTCGAAGCCGAGCGCGATGTCGATCCGGCCGATGCTCTCCACGACGTCGCCGCCGAGCCCGCCGGCGCCGACCATGCCCGCGATGACGACCATCGAGAGCGACAGCATGATGACCTGGTTGAGGCCCGCGAGGATCGAGGGCAGCGCGAGCGGCAGCTGGATCTGGCGCAGGATCCGCCACTTCGACGATCCGAACGACTCGCCGGCCTCGACGAGCTCGGGGTCGACTCCGCGGATCCCCAGCTCGGTCAGGCGCACACCTGGAGCCATCGCGAACACGATCGTCGCGACGATGCCGGGCACGACTCCGACGCGGAAGAGGATCAGCGCCGGGATCAGGTACACGAACGCCGGCATGGTCTGCATCAGATCGAGCACGGGCCGGATGACGGCGGAGGCGGTGCGGTTGCGCGCCGCGAGCACCCCCAGCGGCACGCTCAGGGCGATGGCGATCACGGAGGCGACGAGCACGAGCGCGAGCGAGTCCATCGCGTTCTCCCACTGGTCCACGCTCGCGATCAGGAGGAGACCGGCCGCGGATCCGATCGCGAACAGCCAGCCGCGCGCGGCGTAGGCGAGGACCGCGATGAAGGCGATGATCACCCAGAACGGCGGAGTCGCGAGCACGGTGTCGACGCCGGAGTAGAGCGCACCGAAGACGGTGCGGATCAGGTCGAACAGCGGCTGGAAGGTCTGGGTCAGGACGTCGACGGCGGACTCGGCCGCCTCGCCGAGGGGAAGGCGGATGCTCATCGGACGCCTCCCTCGGTCACGAGCACGGAGTCGTCGACGGGGCCGCCCGTCGCGTGCAGCGTCGCGGTGACGACCTCGGTCGAGACGGTGGCCGGAGGCTCGATCACCGGCTGCTCCCCCGTCTGCGAGCTGACGTTGCCGAGCGCGGCGAGCAGGGTCACCCGCGGGATCGCCCCGAGCAGGCGCCCGTCGGCGTCGACCACGGCGACGGGGAGCGCCGACTCGACGGCGGGCTCGATGATCTCGCTGAGCGCGGTGTCGGGAGAGACGGTGACCACGTCCGAGACGACGACGGCCGAGAGGTCGACCTCGCTCCGGCGCACCTGCTCGATCACGTCGCGGTCGCGGACGGTGCCGATCAGCCGCCGGCCGCTGCCGACGACGAAGGCCGCCGAGGTCTGCAGATCGCGCATGCCGCGCAGCGCCGCCCGGGGGCCGGCCGCGAGGGTGACCACCGAGCGCGCGGGCTCCATCACGGCCGCAGCGGTCAGCACGCGGGCGCGGTCGACGTCCTGCACGAACTGCGCGACGTAGTCGTTGGCGGGATCGGTGAGGATCTCCTCCGGCGTGCCGATCTGGACGATGCGGCCGTCGCGCATGACCGCGATGCGGTCGCCGAGGAACATCGCCTCGTTGAGATCGTGCGTGATGAAGACGATCGTCTTGCCGAGCTCGTGCTGCAGCTCGATCAGCTGCTCCTGCATCTCGCGGCGGATCAGCGGGTCCAGCGCCGAGAACGCCTCGTCCATGAGGACGATGTCGGTGTCGGCGGCGAGTGCGCGCGCGAGTCCGACGCGCTGGCGCATGCCTCCCGAGAGCTCGTCGGGCATCTTCTCGTGCCAGCCCGCGAGGCCGGCGCGCTCCACGGCGACCAGGGCGCGCTCGCGCCGCTCGGCGGCGGGCACGCCCTGGATCTCGAGCGGGTAGGCGACGTTGTCGAGCACGGTGCGGTGCGGGAGCAGCGCGAAGTGCTGGAAGACCATCGAGATCGACGAGCGGCGGACCCGCCGCAGCTCCGCCTCCGAGACCCCCGTGATCGAGGAGCCGTCGATCAGCACCTCGCCGTCCGTGGGCTCCTGGAGGCCGTTCAGCATGCGGATCAGCGTCGACTTGCCGGATCCGGAGAGCCCCATCACGACGAAGATCTCGCCGCGGTGGACCTCGAACGAGGTGTCGATCACGGCCGCCGTGCCGAGGCTCGCGAGCTCGCTGCGCTCGGCGCCCGAGCGCAGGCGCTTCACGACCTCCTCCGGTCGTCGGCCGAAGACCTTGAACAGGCCCCTCGCCTCGAGGGCGGGGGTCGCCGTCACTCCGCTCGCGGGCTCGCTGATGGACTGGTGGTTCTGCTGCACGTGCACTCCGTCGGCGCGCAGGGACGCATCCCTGCACTCTCATCTCGTGGTGCCGGGTCGGGGGCGTGGGACGACCGTACGTCGAGCCTCCGCGGGCCGCGTGGGGCGGCCGGGTGGAGGCGATTCCGGTGTCCGAGAGGCGACCGCGGGGCCGCCTCCGCTCCCGTTGACCGTACGCTCGCGGCGCGCCCTGGTGGACGCCGCGCGAGCGCGGACCGATTCATCGGGGTCTCGAGGACCGCCGTCCACGGTAGCCGCGCGGTGGTGACCGAGCAAACCTCGGCGGCGCGGTGGCGCGTGCTGAAGCGGTGCAGAGCCGGGCTATGGTTTGGAGAAGGGCTGGTCGGAGCGTGTTTCTGGATCGTTGCCCGATCGTTACCGCGCATGCCCGGATCTGCCCGCACTCGGCGACGGGGTTGGGGGCGGACTCGACCCCTCTCCTCCACAGGCGCGATTCGGGGGCGAGTTGTCTCGTTGGGGCGCTGGGGCCGCTTCCGTGTCGGAGGTCCCTGATTCAATATGCGTATGGAGAGAACGGGTGCGGAAGCAGCGGCGGAGGTGACGCCTGACACGGTCAGGGCGCTCGCCGACATCGCCCTGCGCGCCGACGTGACCTCTTCGCTGGCGCAGTTGGCGAAGGCCACCGCGCTGTACGCCTCGTACCGCGCGGCGCGGTTGATCCCGGAGGCGTTCGTCCGCGGTGGCAGCCTGTCCCGCAGCGAGTCCCGGGATCTGTTCGAGCGGTCGATCCGCGCGGACCTCGCGGTCTCGATGCGGACCACGGAGCGGAGGCTGTCGCGCATCCTCGAGCACGGGCAGCTGCTGAACGAGGACCTCCCGCGCACCCGCGCGGCGGTCGCGGACGGCGCGATCCTGTGGGAGGCGAGTCAGGTGATCTGCGACGCGGCGAGCACTCTTCCGGCCGCATCCCGGGCCGTCTTCGACGAGCGCGCTGCCGAGGTCGCGCTCACCGCGAATCCGACGCAACTCCAGCGGGCCGTCGCGCGGATGCGGGACCAGCTGCACGACGAACCCCTCGCCGTCCGGCACGTCCGAGCGCGCGCGGACCGGGGCGTGTGGGTGAGTCCGGAGGTCGACGGGATGGCCACCCTCGGCGCTCTTCTACCCGCCGAGGTCGCGATGGGTGCCTTCCATCGCATCGACCGCATCGCCCGGACCCTCCGGGACGGCACACCCGGCGACACCACCGTCGACGGCGCGGGCGACGAGCGGACCCTGGCTCAGCTGCGCGCCGACGCCCTCGCGGACCTGCTCTGCGACGGCGACATCGCCGGCACCACACCGGACGGCGACGGCCCGACAGTCCCGCCCACGTTCGTCCCCGGAGTGCGCGCCGAGGTGCGCCTGACGCTCGCGGCGAGCACCGCCACCGGAGTCGACGACAGCCCCGCGCACCTCGACGGCTACGGACTCATCCCCGCCGGCGTCGCGCGCGAACTCGTCGGAGTCGGCGCCTCCTTCACTCGGATCCTCACCGACCCGGACACCGGAAGCGTCGTCTCCGTCGGCCGCACCCACCGCGTCCCACCCTCGCGGATGCGCCTGCACCTGCAGCTCCGGGACCAGACCTGCCGCTTCCCGGGCTGCACCAGGCCCGCCTCCACCGTCGAGGCCGATCACACCCTCGAATGGCGCAACGGCGGCCACACCAGCCTCGACAACCTGGCGTCGCTCTGCACGGCGCACCACCACGTCCGCCACGGCGACCGCTGGACCTACCGCCTCCACCCCGACGGCACCGCGGAGTGGACCACCCCGACCGGCCGCCGCGTCATCACCCGACCCCCGGCACTGCCCGGACGCCCGCCCGATCCACCACCGCGGCCGCGGTTCGAGGACGGTCCGCCGCCGTTCTGACCTCCGCCGCGCCTCGAGCCGCGGATCCCGCGGCCCGTCGTGCGCGCGGGCGGCTCGGGTTCAGTCCGTCGTCTCGCCCGCCGGGCCGGACGGAGCCGCCGCGCCGACGCCGCTGACCGGCTCGCCCTCCCACGACACGAGCTCCCAGCTCGACCCCGAGCCCTCGACGACGACGACGCCCGTGTTGTCGAGCAGGTGGTCGGCGATGAACTGGGCGTCGAGCCCGACGCAGCGCATCCCCGCCCAGCAGCGGATGGCCGCGCCGTGGCTGACCAGCGCGACGACAGCGTGACCCGAGGCCTCCGCCTCCGCCACGACCGCGTCGTACCGGGCCGCGAACTCGTCGCCGGTCTCGCCGCCCGCGAGCCGGAGCGACGTCTCGCCGCCCGCCCAGCGGAACACGGTGTCCATGTACTCGGTCACCGCCTCCTCGTCGCCGCGCATCTCGAGCGCGGCCGCGGCGATCTCGCGGATGCCGGCGCGCTCGGTCGGCTCGAGCCCGAGGGCCGCGGCGAGCGGAGCCGCCGTCTCGTGCGTGCGCACCATCGTCGACACCCAGAGCGCGCCGATGCCCTCGCCCGCGAGCGTGACCGGCAGCGCCCCGGCCTGCTCGCGCCCGAGATCCGTCAGGCCCGGCCCGGGGATCCGGGTGTCGAGCACTCCGGCGACGTTCGAGGGGGTCTGGCCGTGGCGGATCAGGAGGAGGCGCATCCGTCCACGCTACCCGCCGCGCCCCGCTACCCTGGGCCGCGACGAACGGAGACCGGGATGCTCATCCGCCACCGCGACGCCTCCCCCGTCGTCCACCCCGACGCGTCCGTCGCGTCCACCGCCGTCCTGATCGGCGACGTCCGCATCGCCGCCGGCGCCCGTGTCCTGCACGGCGCCGTGCTCACCGCCGAGGACGGCGCGATCGTCGTCGGCGAGGACACGGTCGTCATGGAGAACGCGGTCGTCCGCGGACGCGCCGGCCACCCGGTCTCGATCGGCTCGGCCGTGATGGTCGGCCCGCACGCGCATCTCAACGGCACCACCGTCGGCGACGGCGCCTTCATCGCGACGGGCGCCGCCCTCTTCCCCGGCAGCGTCGTCGGCGCCGGAGCCGAGGTCCGCATCCACGGCGTGGTGCAGGTGAACACCACGCTCGCGCCGGGCGCCGTCGTCCCGATCGGCTGGGTCGCGGTCGGCTCCCCGGCGAGCATCCTGCCCCCCGATCGCCACGACGAGATCTGGGCGGTCCAGCGCACGCTCGACTTCGTCGGCACGGTCTACGGAGCGACGGGGGCGACCACGATGCCCGAGCTGATGCGCGGGCAGTCGGCCTTCTACGGCGCCCACGACGACGACGAGGTCGTCGAGTCGTAGCGCCCGTCGATCCGGCGCCCCGGGGCTCGCCGCCTCGAAGGGGCCGTGAAGGTCGGTCTCCTGCCGAAGTCCTTCACACGCCTGCAGAACGGGGCGGCGGAGAACTGTTCGCTGTCGAACTCGGCGAGATCTTCGGCCGATTCGACCAGCTGATCACAGCAGATGAGAGGGAGGACTTGCGCCCATTAAGGGCGATGAACACGGCGTGTTTCGAAGTGATTCCGACATCACCGAAGCATTCGGTGAATCACCACGGGATCTCTTCGTCCGGGCTTCCCTGTGGATTCACCGCTCCGGAGATATCGATGCAACCACCGGCCGCTCCTCCGTCCTCGAAGCAGCCTCGAACCGCTGATGGCTTCCCCGTAATCGCCCCGTCTTCCCGGAAGAAAACGCTGCTGAGCGTCGCCCTCACTGGGACGAGCAGGGCCATCGCTCGGCGGAACGCCTTTCGACGCATCTGCCACTTCTCCGGAAGTCCGAACAAGACCCTGGACGGCTCTTGTCGCAGATCACTGAGCGTCTCCGGACAAGTCGTCCGGTACTTTTTCCACGGTCTCTTCGTGAGTGCCTCTCCCGGCTCCTGGTGATGAACCGGCGTCGCCATTCGTCGGAACGGTCTGCGGCGCGACGGGGACCACCACGACGCGCGAGCAGATGCGGGCAGCCGGCCTTCTCCGGCGCGCGCGACGGCGACGAGGTCGTCGAGCCGTAGCGCCGGTCGATCCGGCGCACCGGGGTTCGCCGACGAGAAGGGGACGTAAAGTGTGCTCACACGCGCCCCGCGGACGGGCGGCCCCGCACTGCCGCGAGCCGCGACGCCCCCGCTCGAGGCGCCGCCCGATCACAGGAAGCCGCGGTGCCCGATGCCGGAAGACAAGCCCGCGTCCCGCGCGCCGAGCATCTACGACGTGGCGAAGGCCGCCGGAGTCTCGCACCAGACCGTCTCGCGCGTCCTGAACGACCACCCCAGCCTCCGCGCCGAGACCAAGAAGCGCGTGCTCGAGGTGATGGCCGAGCTCGACTACCGGCCGAACCTGGCGGCCCGCGCACTCGTCACCAGCCGGACGCGCACCATCGGCGTGCTCTCGTCGCAGAGCCTCCAGTACGGCCCCGCATCGAGCATCCAGGCGATCGAGGTCGCCGCCCGCGACGCCGGCTACCTGGTCGTCACGGCGAACGTCGACGGCACCGACGGCGAGTCGATCCAGGCCGGGATCCGCCACCTGCTCAACCAGGCGATCGAGGGTCTCGTGGTCATCGCGCCGCAGATCCGCGTGTTCGACATCCTCTCGGGAGTCGCCCTGCGCATCCCGAACGTGACTCTGCAGACGAGCGACCAGGATCGCGACGACGCGCTCTACGTCGACCAGATGGCGGGCGCCCGGATGGCGACGGGGCACCTGATCGACCTGGGGCACACCGAGATCGTGCACCTCGCGGGCCCGCAGGACTGGATCGAGGCGGAGGCGCGCATGCGCGGCTACCTCGCCGAGCTCGACCACCGGAACGTGCCGCTGCGCCCGCCGATCCTGGGCGACTGGAGCGCCGAGCGCGGTCACCGCGTCGGCGTCGAGCTCTCGCGGTTCCTCGACTTCACCGCGGTCTTCGCCGCGAACGACCAGATGGCGCTCGGCCTGATGAGCGCGTTCCACGAGCGCGGCATCCGCGTGCCGCAGGACGTCAGCGTGATCGGCTTCGACGACATCCCGGAGGCGGCGTTCTACTGGCCGCCGCTCACGAGCGTGCGGCAGGACTTCGCCGAGCTCGGCCGGCGCTGCGTCGCGGCGCTGCTGCGCCTGATCGAGGGCGAGCGGCCGGAGGCGGCACCGCCGATCGAGCCGCAGCTGTTCGTCCGCGGATCGACGGCGGTGCCCCGGGCGCTCACCGCTCCGGCGCGCCTCTGACTACTCGCCGTGCGCGGCGATCGACACGTCCTGCCACTGGTTCCAGGTCTTCAGGCGCGACTCGTAGTCGGCGGTGGCGATGCCGAGCGGGGCGCGGCCGAAGAAGATCCGCAGCGGCGGCTCTGCCGCGTCGACGACCGCGAGGATGCCGATGCGCGAGGCCTTCGGGTCGCCCTTCGCGGAGGCGGTGGGGCGGCGGGCGGCCGCGTCGCGGACCGCGTCGTAGGCCGCGATCGGCTCGCTGCGCGAGGCGGAGGCGCCGGACCAGTCGGTCGAGTACCCGCCGGGCTCGACGAGGGTCACGTGGATCCCGAACTCGGCGACCTCGCCGGCGAGAGCCTGGCTGAAGCCCTCGAGCGCCCACTTCGACGCGTGGTAGGCGCCGATCGACGGGAAGGCGCTGATGCCTCCGATGCTCGACACCTGGATGATGTGGCCCGAGCGCTGCTCGCGCAGGATCGGCAGGGCGGCCTGGGTGACCCAGAGCGCGCCGAACACGTTGGTCTCGAGCTGCGCCCTGACCTCGTCCTCGGTGAGCTCCTCGATCATGCCGAAGTGGCCGAAGCCGGCGTTGTTGATCACGACGTCGAGGCGGCCGAAGCGCTCGGCGGCCTGCTGCACGGCGGCGAAGTCGGCGGCGCGGTCGGTCACGTCGAGCTGGATCGGCAGGAACGAGTCGGGGTAGCGCTCGACGAGCGCGTCGAGGGTCTCGGGGCGGCGGGCCGTGCCGGCGACGTTGTCGCCGCGCTCGAGTGCCGCTTCGGCCCACTCGCGGCCGAAGCCCTTCGAGGCGCCGGTGATGAACCAGGTCTTGGTCATGTCTTCTCGTCCTTTCGACAGTGCCATCCACAACACCGGCGGCGGCCGCCCGCTTCCTCATCGCCGGGGCTTGACAGCCGATGCGGCGGCGCCGGACGGGTCCGTGGACGGACCGGGGGATGCGAGCTGCGCGGCCGTTACCGAGTCGAGACACACCCGTTGACACGAAACCCGCCAGCGGGGCTAGCATGACGCAATGTGATCGCTCACATGGCCATCACATCGCCGCCCACCTGCTCCCAGTGGCGAACCACCCACTGCATTCAATGACGAAGGAATCACAGTGACCACAATGAAGCGCGCTCTCATCGCCGGCATCGCCGGCGGAGCGATGATCCTCTCCCTCGCCGGCTGCGCCGGCGGATCCGGCAGCGGCGACTCGGGCTCCGGTTCGGGCGACGGCGGCCTCGTCGGCGTCGCGATGCCGACCAAGTCCTCCGAGCGCTGGATCGCCGACGGCGACAACGTGAAGTCGCAGCTCGAGGAGGCCGGCTACCAGGTCGACCTCCAGTACGCCGAGGACGACATCCCCACCCAGGTCTCGCAGATCGAGAACATGATCACCAAGGGCGCCAAGGCCCTGATCATCGCCTCCATCGACGGCACCACCCTCACGAGCGTGCTCGAGGAGGCGGCCGCGAACGACATCCCGGTCATCGCCTACGACCGCCTCATCCGCGACTCCGCGAACGTCGACTACTACGCGACGTTCGACAACTACAAGGTCGGCGTCCAGCAGGCCACCTCGCTCCTCGCGGGCCTAGGCCTGACCGACCTCGAGGGCAACAAGGCGACCGACGCCCCCGCCGGTCCCTTCAACATCGAGCTGTTCGCCGGAAGCCCCGACGACAACAACGCGACGTTCTTCTTCAACGGCGCGATGGACACCCTCCAGCCCTACATCGACGACAAGACCCTCGTCGTCGCCAGCGGCGAGACCGAGTTCAACACCGTCGCCACGCTGCGCTGGGACCCCGAGGTCGCCCAGAGCCGCATGGAGGACATCATCACCAAGACGTACTCCGACGGCACCAAGATCCAGGGCGTCCTCTCGCCCTACGACGGTCTGAGCCGCGGCATCATCTCCGCCCTCACCGACGCCGGCTACACCGTGGGCACCGACTTCCCGATCATCACCGGTCAGGACGCCGAGCTCGACTCCGTCAAGGCGATCATCTCGGGTGAGCAGTACGCGACCATCTACAAGGACACCCGCGAGCTCGCCAAGGAGGCCGTGTCGATGGCACAGGCCGTCCTCGAGGGCACCGAGCCCGAGGTCAACGACACCGAGACCTACGACAACGGCGAGAAGGTCGTCCCGTCGTACCTGCTCGAGCCGGTCATCGTGACCAAGGACGAGATCCAGTCCGTGCTCGTCGACGGTGGCTACTACACCGACGCCGAAGTCAACGGCTAACTGGTCCTCGGACAACGTCTCCGACACGGGACGTGCACTGAAGCTGCTGTAAGACACCGCCGGGCCCCCGCGAGGGGGCCCGGCTCTATGAAGGAATGGAGGCGTACGTGACCACGAACATCCTCGAGATGCGCGGCATCACCAAGACGTTCCCGGGCGTGAAGGCGCTGCAGGACGTCACCCTCAACGCCGAGCGCGGCGAGGTGCACGCGATCTGCGGCGAGAACGGCGCCGGCAAGTCGACGCTGATGAAGGTGCTGTCGGGGGTCTACCCGCACGGCACGTACGAGGGCGACATCGTCTTCGAGGACGAGGTGATGCAGTTCGCCAGCATCCGCGACTCGGAGGCGAAGGGCATCGTCATCATCCACCAGGAGCTGGCTCTCAGCCCCTACCTCTCGATCGCCGAGAACATCTTCCTCGGCAACGAGGTCCGCGGATTCGCGGGCCTGATCGACTGGAACAAGACCAACCAGGAGGCGGCGGCGCTGCTCGCCCGCGTCGGCCTCCGCGAGAACCCGACCACCAAGATCCAGGACATCGGAGTCGGCAAGCAGCAGCTCGTCGAGATCGCCAAGGCGCTCTCCAAGCGGGTCAAGCTGCTCATCCTCGACGAGCCGACCGCTGCCCTCAACGACGAGGACTCGGACCACCTGCTCGACCTGATCCTGCACCTCAAGGAGCAGGGCATCACGTCGCTGATCATCAGCCACAAGCTGAACGAGATCAAGAAGATCGCCGACACCGTCACGGTCATCCGCGACGGCAAGACGATCGAGACGATCGCGCACGACGACGTCACCGAGGACCGGATCATCAAGGACATGGTCGGGCGCGATCTCGACCACCGCTACCCGGACCACACGCCGCACATCGGCGAGGAGATCCTCCGCGTCGTCGACTGGACGGCCCACCACCCGCAGGACCCCACCCGCGTGATGGTCGACAAGGTGAACCTCAACGTGCACCGCGGCGAGATCGTCGGCATCGCAGGGCTCATGGGCGCCGGGCGCACCGAGTTCGCGATGAGCCTCTTCGGCCGCTCCTACGGCAGCCGGATCTCGGGCCAGGTCTTCAAGGCCGGCAAGGAGATCAAGATGCGCAACGTCTCCGAGGCGATCGCGCACGGTCTCGCCTACGCCACCGAGGACCGCAAGCACTACGGCCTCAACCTCATCGACGACATCAAGCGGAACATCTCGCTCGCCTCCCTCGACAAGGTGTCGAAGACCGGGCTCGTCGACGACAACCGCGAGTTCGAGGTCGCCAACGAGTACCGCGGCAGCATGAACATCAAGTCGCCGACCGTGCTCGCCAAGACCGGCAAGCTCTCGGGCGGCAACCAGCAGAAGGTCGTCCTGTCGAAGTGGATCTACTCCGACCCCGACGTCCTCATCCTGGATGAGCCCACCCGCGGCATCGACGTCGGTGCCAAGTACGAGATCTACACGATCATCAACCGGCTCGCGGCCGCCGGGAAGGGGATCATTGTGATCTCCTCCGAGCTGCCCGAGCTCCTCGGCATCTGCGACCGCGTCTACGCGCTGTCGGAGGGCCGCATCACGGGCGAGCTGCCCATCGCCGAGGCGACGCCCGAGGCCGTCCTCACCCTCATGACTCAGGAGAAGCAACGATGACCGATCTGCAGAACGAACCGTCGACCGCGGCGGGAGCGCAGGTGAAGCCCGTCGAGAACGCGTTCACGGCGCGCATCAGCCACGTGCTCAGCGACCTCGGCAAGAACGGCATCTTCCTCGCCCTCATCGTCGTGGTGCTGCTGTTCCAGATCATGACCAACGGGATCCTCCTGCGCCCGCAGAACATCTCGAACCTGATCGTCCAGAACGGCTACATCCTGATCCTCGCCATCGGCATGGTGATGGTCATCGTGGCCGGGCACATCGACCTCTCGGTCGGCTCGATCGCCGCGTTCGTCGGCGCCATGTCGGGCGTCTTCGCCGTCAACATGGGGCTCCCGTGGTGGCTCTCGATCATCCTGTCGCTGCTCATCGGAGCGCTGGTCGGAGCGTGGCAGGGCTTCTGGATCGCGTTCGTGGGGATACCCGCGTTCATCGTGACCTTGGCGGGCATGCTGATCTTCCGCGGTCTCGCGCTCGTCGTCCTGGGCAACGCCAACATCGGCTCGTTCCCGGTCGAGTACCGCGCGCTCGGCAACGGCTTCCTCACCGACCTGTTCGGCGAGACCGCCCTCGACCCGCTGTCGCTCGGAGTCGGCGCGCTCGCGATCATCGCGTTCACCGTGCAGTCGATCCGCACCCGCCGCGGACGCCAGCAGTACAACCAGGGCGTCGAGCCCGGCGCGTGGTTCGTCACGAAGCTCGTGCTCGTCGCGCTCGTCATCGGCGCCTTCTCCTTCGCGCTGGCCTCGTTCAAGGGCATCCCGGTCACGCTGATCGTGCTGGCCGTGCTCGTGCTGGTCTACGGCGTCGTCATGAACCGCTCGGTCTTCGGCCGCCACGTCTACGCGATCGGCGGCAACCTGCACGCCGCAGAGCTGTCGGGCATCAAGACCCGCAACGTCACCTTCTGGCTGTTCGTCAACATGGGCGTCCTCGCGGCGCTGGCCGGCCTCGTCTTCACCGCGCGCCTCAACCTCGCCGGTCCGAAGGCGGGCGACGGCTTCGAGCTCGAGGCCATCTCGGCCGCGTTCATCGGCGGCGCGGCGGTCCAGGGCGGTGTCGGCACCATCGGAGGCGCGATCCTCGGTGGTCTCATCATCGGCGTCCTGAACAACGGCATGTCGATCATGGGCATCGGCATCGAGTGGCAGCAGGCGGTCAAGGGCCTCGTGCTCCTGCTCGCGGTCGCCTTCGACGTCTACAACAAGCGCCGCTCGGGCGGGCGCTAGGCCCCGTGCCCGACTGGTCGCGGTTCCTCCCGCTGAGCATCGGGCCCTCGGCCGACGAGTCGGGCGTCAGCAACGACTGGCGCCCCCTCGTGGCGGATCGGCTCGACCGCCTCGCCGTCCTGGCCGCCTCCCCCTCCCTCGCGGAGGGTGAGGCGGCCAGTGCCGTCTCCCTGCTCGGAGACCTCGTGGTGCGCCTCTCGAGCAGCACCGGTCAGCGCCTCGCGACGCGCTTTGGCGCCCGCGAGGCGTCGTCCCCTCCCCCGCCCGCCGGGATCCCCTCCGCCCTGGCCGCCCTCGCCTCCGCGCGCCGCTCGGGCCAGGGCCCGCACGGCGTCGCCGAGCTGGTCGAGGTCGTGCGCGTCGAGCTCGCCCTCTCGACCGGAGTCGCGCTGCCCGACCGGGTCTCGGGCGCCGTCGCCCTCGACAGACTGCAGCGCGCTCCTCTGGCCATCCGCGCCGCCGTGCGCGGCCGCTCCCTCGTGCCCGTCGACGCGACCTGGGAGCTCGGATCGGGCCCCGCCGTCCGCGAGGGCGTCGAGGAGATCCTCCGGTTCCTGCTGGGCCTCGGGCCCTTCCCCGGGGCGGCCGGTACCGGCGGCCCGATCGGCGATCCCTCCCGGAGCTGACCCGCGGACCGCTCGGCGAGCGCGTCAGTCGGCGGGTTCCGCGACCGCGACGTCCTGGGCGTCGGCGTCGACCCGGCGGTAGTGCCGGTTGCGGACGGCGAGGATGCCGCCTCCGATGAGGGCCGCGAGGAACGAGCCGGCGAGGACGCCGACCTTCACGTGGTCGTCGGACTCGCTTCCCGCGCCGTACGAGAGCTCGCCGACCAGGAGCGACACGGTGAAGCCGATGCCCGCGACGAACGCCATCCCGATCACGTCGATCCACCGGAGCGTCGGATCGAGCGAGATCCCGCGGAACCTCGTGAGGAGGAAGGTGCTGCCGGTGATCCCGATCGCCTTGCCCAGCACGAGGCCGGCGATGATGCCCACCGCGATCGAGTCCTGGAACGACTCGATGAGGCCCGAGAAGCCGCCCACGGTGACGCCGGCCGAGAAGAAGGCGAAGACGGGCACGGCGAAGGCGGTGGACAGCACGCTCCACCGGTCGGCGAAGTGGGCCGCGAGGCCGTCGTACAGGGGGCGGCCCGAGGCGTCGGAGCCGACCCGCACCCGCGCGCGCTTCGTCGCGACCACGGGGACCACGAAGCCCAGCAGGACGCCGGCGACCGTCGCGTGGATGCCGGAGGCGTGCACGAGCGCCCAGGTCGCGACGCCCAGCGGGATCAGCACCCACCAGGCGCGGACCCCGCGCTGCACGCACACCGCGAAGACCGCGAGCGGGATCAGTGCGAGGGCGAGCATCACGACGTCGATCCCGGCGGTGTAGAAGACGGCGATGATCGTGATGGCGATGAGGTCGTCGACCACGGCGAGGGTCAGCAGGAAGGTGCGCAGCGCCGGAGGCAGGAATCGACCGACGACGGCGATCACCGCGACGGCGAAGGCGATGTCGGTCGCGGCGGGGATCGCCCAGCCGTCGAGCGCGGCACCACCGCGGGGAAGGTTGACGGCCACGAAGATCAGCGCCGGCACCGCGACTCCGCCGACGGCCGCGACGATCGGCACGAGGGCCGTGCGCGGGTCGCGCAGCTTGCCGGCGACGAACTCCTCCTTGAGCTCGAGTCCGACGACGAAGAAGAATATCGCGAGCAGGCCGTCGGCCGCCCACGAGCCGACGCTGAGGTTCAGATGCAGCGCCTCGGGGCCGAAGCGGAAGTCGCGCACCGCCTCGTAGAGGCCCGAGGCGGGGCTGTTGGCGATGATCAGCGCGAGGAGGGTCGCCGTCAGGAGGAACGCGCCTCCGACGGTGTCCTTCCGCAGCGTCTGGCGGAGGCCCCGCCAGATCGAGTGCGGAGCCTGGTCTGAGGGCAGGTCGTGGTGAGCCAAGGGGTCGTCCGTTTCGGAAGAAGGGGGGCGAGCGCGGGGAAGCGCGGCCGCTGGCTCCGAGGAGGGGCGGTCGCGGATCAGGCGCGCGGAGGCGGGCAGCCGGCGATCTCGCCGTGCGCGTTCGTCCCCCACAGGCTCATCCAGCCGTTGGTCCCCGAGGTGCGCTTGGTCAGCAGGAGCCGGTTCGGGAAGGCGGCCGACACCGACGCGCGGGCGCGCGCGGATCGGGCGGCAGGAAGAGGCACAGGTGAAGCGTAGCGAGAAGAGCTGAGCGACGGCGGGGCGGCACCGGACCCGAGGCCAGCGCGCGCCCCGCCCTAGCATCGGAGCATGACGCGCTCACTGCCGAGAAGCACCCCCTCCTCCCGCTCCGTCGACGCGATCGGGATCCTCGACCTCGTCGACTCCTTCGAGGCCGCGGCCGGCGTCGAGCTGCACGGCCTGATGGTCGTGCACGGCGGGCACGTGATCGCCGAGGGCTGGTGGGCGCCCTACACCGCCGAGAGCCTGCACCTCTTCTACTCGCTGAGCAAGAGCTTCACCGCGACAGCGATCGGCCTCGCGGTGGACGAGGGCCTCGTCGACCTCGATGCGACGGTGCTCTCCTACTTCCCCGAGCTCGACTCCGAGGTGACCGATCCGCGCTCGCGCTCGATCCGCGTGCGGCACGTGCTCGCGATGGCGAGCGGCCACACCGCCGAGACCATCGACCGCGCCCGCGACGCCGACCCGGTCGACATGGTGCGCGGGTTCCTGCTGACGCCTCCCGAGCAGGAGCCGGGAAGCGTCTTCGCCTACAACCAGCCGTGCACCTTCGCAGCCGCCGCGATCGTCGCGCGGGTGAGCGGAGGCTCGCTGACCGAGTACCTGCGACCGCGGCTGCTCGATCCGCTCGGGATCGGCCGGACCGCGTGGCTGCGCGACGCCTCCGACCGCGAGATCGGCTACAGCGGGCTGCACGCCACGACCGAGGCGGCCGCCGCGCTCGGGCAGTTGTACCTGCAGAACGGGCGGTGGGAGGGGCGGCAGCTGCTCTCGCCGGAGTGGGTGGCCGAGGCGTCGACCGCGCACGTGGCGACAGCGGAGGCGGGCGGTCCCGACTGGCAGCAGGGCTACGGGTTCCAGTTCTGGCGGTCGCTGCACGGCTACCGCGCCGACGGGGCGTACGGGCAGTTCAGCCTCATCGTGCCCGAGCACGGCCTCGTGGTCGCCGTGACGGGTCAGACCGCCGAGACCGAGACGCTCCTGCAGCTCGTGTGGCAGCACCTGCTGCCCGCGATCGGCCGGGAGTCGTCGGCGGAGGCGGACCAGCGCCTCACCGCGCGCCTCGCCTCCCTCGCTCTCCCGCCGCTCGAGGGCCTCACCGGGGCTCCCGCGCCCGGCCGCTTCGAGCCCGCGCCCGGCTCCGACGCGCCCTCGCTCACCGCCGTCGAGGTCTCGGCCGCCGCGGACGGCTGGACGCTCGCCCTGATCGAGGGCGAGGGCCGACTGCTGCTCTCGCCGGGCTCGGGCGAGTGGACCACGACCGAGGCGATCGCGGCGAGCGCCGGTCGATCCTCCGACGGCGTCCTGCTGGTCGACCTGGTGTTCCTCGAGACGCCGCACCGCCTGCACCTCGCGCTCTCCGGCGGCACGGTCACGGCGCGGTGGGAGACGGTGCCGCTGCACGAGGAGTCGCTCGCGACGCTGTGCGCCCCGCGCTGAGGGAGGAGGGCCGGCCTCCCTCGCGCATGTTGACGTCACCATGTACGGTGAAGGCGGATGTTTGCGTGAACATCCGCGCAGGTCCCGTGCAAAGGAGCACAGCATGACGTCTCGTACACGATCGGCCGGAGCGGCGGTGGCGGCCCTCCTGGTCGCGGCACTCCTCGGAGTCGGAGCGCAGCCCGCCGCAGCGGCAGGGGTGGTGACCGACCCGGACGACGGGGTCCCGCGCACCAGCTCTCCGCCGGTCTACACCGACTATCCCGCGATCCAGGATCCGGGACGCGGCGCCTCCGGCTACTTCCAGCCCTACTGGTACGACACCGACGGCCGCCACATCCAGGCGCACGGCGGGCAGATCGTCACCGTCGAGGAGGACGGGCAGCAGGTCCAGTACTGGTACGGCGAGGACCGCACCAACGGCTACTGGGACAGCCCCGGAGTCGCGGTCTACCGCTCGACCGACGGCCACAACTGGGAGAACGAGGGCACCGCGCTGCGCAGCGTCTCGACTCCGTCGGATCTGGAGCAGCCGTACTTCGACGCGCTCTACGACACGGTCGACGATGCGGGCCTGCCCCGCGCCGACCGCATCGCCGAGCTCGACTACCACCTCGACACCACCCAGTCCTCGCCGAACACCGCGATCTTCGAGCGGCCCAAGGTCCTCTTCAACGAGACGACCGGCAAGTGGGTCATGTGGTGGCACTCCGACGGGCGCACCGAGGCGGGCGGCAGCACCTACGCGCGGTCGATGGCCGGAGTCGCGACCTCGGACAGCCCGACCGGTCCCTTCACGCTCCAGGGCGTCTACCGGCTCTACAACCGCTCGAACTACCAGGCGTGCACCTCGTCGGCCGTGCCCGGCCAGGCGCGCGACATGACCGTGTTCCAGGACGGGGACGGCACCGCCTACATCTCCTACTCCTCCGAGGAGAACTACACGCTCTACGTCGCCAAGCTCGACGCGAGCTACACCAACGTCGAGCGCACCACCACCACGGACACCCTCGACGCGAACCAGTACTCGGCCGACGGGAGGTACCCCTACGTCTTCGCCGACGGGAAGGCCGGCGCTCCGGTCCGCGGCACCGACTTCCAGATCGTGAAGGAGTGCGGTCACCTCGAGGCTCCGGCGATCTTCGCGAACGGCGGGAAGTACTACACGATCGCCTCCGGAGCGACGGGGTGGGCGCCGAACCAGCAGACGTACTACACCGCCGACTCGATCCTCGGCTCGTGGATCCGCGGAGTCGAGAAGGACGACGCGAACGAGAACGTCGCCTACAACTCGATCCCCGAGGGCGGCGACGGGCGTCTGTCGATCGGAGACACGCGGGCCACCACCTTCGGCTCGCAGTCGACGAACGTCCTGACCCTCGCGCCCGGGAAGTACGTCTACATGGGCGACCGCTGGAACGACGGCGCCTCCGACTCCACCTACGTCTGGCTCCCGATGACCATCGGCGAGAACGGCCGGCTCGAGATGCGCAACCCCGCCGTCGAGGACCCGGCCCGCTGGGCGGACGGCTGGGACGCATCCTACTGGGACGACAAGGGCGTCGGAGCCGGCACCTGGTCGGTCGTCGACGACCGCCTGCCCGACACGGTGCGGCGGAACGCCGACGTCGCGGCCGTGCTCCCCGCGAACGTGTCGGTGAAGACCGGCACCGGCACGCGCGACGTCGCCGTGACCTGGGAGCCGACCGGCCCCGCGGCCCTCGGCACCCTGCAGGTCACCGGCGTCCTCGCCGCCGACTCCGAGTTCGCGGCCGGACGCACCTTCACCCGCACCATCGAGGTCGCCGAGCCGGGCATCGCCAACCTCGCGCCCGGAGCCTCGGTGACGGTCTCGAGCCGCGCCGACCTCGCGCCGAAGCTCATCGACGGGGACACGGAGGCGAAGGGCTGGGACGACTGGTCGGGCTCGGGCTACCCGCGCGACAGCCGCCTCGCGTTCTCGTGGAGCACGCCGCAGAACCTCGACTCCGTGACGGTGCACGCCTTCAAGGACGGCGCGACGGCCACCTGGCCCTCGCGCATCGAGGTGGAGTACCAGGTGAACGGGGCGTGGACCACGAGCACGGTCGGCGCGACCCTCTCGCAGGCCGCGACCGACGCCGCGCCGACGGTCGTGCTCGACCTGTCGTCGCTGCCCGACACCACCGGGCTGCGCCTGCACCTGACGAGCACCGCGAACACCTGGCAGTCGATCTCGGAGGTGCAGATCTGGGGCACCGCGCCCCCGGTCAACGTCTGCCGGGTGAAGGGCGCCGCCGTCTCGGCGTCGTTCAGCCAGACGAAGTGGGCGACGCTCCCCGCCGCGAACGCGTGCGACGGCAACGTCACCACCGCGTGGTCGACCTGGACCGACGGGACGTTCGCGGGCAGTGCCGACTTCACCCTGACGAACACCGAGGCGCACCGCGTCGCGGGTCTGAGCTTCACCAACACCGAGGGCACCCTCGCCTCGGTGAGCGTGGCGTACCGCGCAGCGGACGGCACGTGGAAGCCGACGTCGGCCCAGAACGTCGCCCCGGCGGCGAACGGAGCGCTGACGACCGTCCCCTTCACCGCGGTGACGGCGACCGGACTGAAGCTGACCTTCTCGACGCCGAACTCGTACCTCAAGATCTCCGAGATCGTGGTCCCCGAGAGTGCGGCGCCGGCCCTGAAGGTCACCGCCTCCGTGTCGTCGCGGTGCGTGGCCGGCAAGGCGATCCTCTCGGTGACCGCGACCAACGGCGAGACCGCCCCGCTCGGCATGACCTTCGGTTCGGCCTACGGACAGAAGTCGTTCACCGCCGTCGCCGCCGGGTCGAACGCGACGCACGGCTTCACCACGCGTCAGGCGAGCATGCCGGCCGGCGAGGTCGTCGTGACCGCGACAGGAGGCGGAGCCACGCTCGAGCAGAAGGTGGCGTACCCCTCGCGCACCTGCTGACCTGAGCGCCGAGGAGGAGGGACGGGTCCCGATCCGTCCCTCCTTCCGGCGTGCCCGCGCACCGGCGGCCTCCACCCGGACGAGGGGTGCCGTCGCCGTCCGAGCGGCTGATAGGAATCACAGGTCGGTGCCCCTCCCGACTCGACGAACGGCAGACCCTGTGATCCGCACCACCCGCGCAGCCCTCTCGGCCGCCGTCCCCACCGCCGCTCTGGCACTGGCCGTGGTCTTCGCCTCGGCGGCACTCGCGCCCGAGGCGGCGACCGCTCCCGAGCCGAGCGCCGAGGCGGTGGTCGCCGAGACGCCGGAACCGACGCCGACGCCGACTCCGACACCGACTCCGACGTCCGCGGTCTTGGGCGACGAGACGGCGCCGCGCGTCACCCCGTGCTGCGGAGGCGCGGAGGTGAGCAGCGGGGAGCCGACCGGCGACGCCGCTCCGCGCGCGACCGGGACCCCGGGGTCGGAGGCCCCCGCGGAGGCCGTCGTGGACGCCGAGGGCGTCGACGTCGGCGTCGCGATCGACCCGACGGCGGGTCCCGGCGCGCTGGCCCTGACGGTGGCGGGCTCCTCGACGCAGCTGAGCGAGTCGGAGGCGGGTCCGCAGCGGCGCGAGTTCCGCGGCGCTCTCCCCACGGTCACCGTCACCGACACCCGCGAGACGGGGGCCTCCGGGGCCTGGTACGTCCTCGCCTCGGCCGGGGATGTCGTGAGCGCCTCGGGCCGGATCAGCGCCGACCACCTCGGCTGGACTCCGTCGCTGGTCGGCGAGTCGGCAGGGGCCCGCGCGGGCGAGCGAGCCCCGTCCGTGCTCGAGGGCGGCGACGGACTCCGCGACGCGCTCCTCCTCGCGGCGTCCGAGGGCCCGGTCACGGCGTCCGCGACCGCCGAGCTGCGCCTGGTGACCGAGCGCTCGGTCGCCCCCGGCGCCTACCGCTCGACGCTGACCCTCTCGCTCTTCGAGTGAGCGGCGGGACGCTCAGTCCTGCGCGACGGCGAGGGTGACGACGAGCGCCGAGTGCACGATCGGCTCCGAGACCGCGAAGTAGCGCTCGGAGCCCTCGATCCACGCCTCCGTCGCGCCCTCACGGGTGCGGAAGCGCACCGGCTCCTCGCTCGTCGCCCCTCGCCCGTCGGCCTTCGCGACCGCCTGGGAGCGGAGCTCGTGCAGCACCTGCTCCGCCGTCGCGTCGCCTGCCGCGACCCGGTCGCGGACCGTGCGGGTGCGGGCGGCGTCGATGCCGAGGTCGCGCCCCGTGGCGAGAGCGGCGACGACCGCGCCGTCGCAGTGCGCGATGCTGATCCGCATCCGCTCGAGCGCGGGGTGCTCGCCGCCGAGCACGGGGCGGCCGTGCGGGCCGCTGCAGCGCTCGCAGCGGGCGTCGACAGTGATCTCGAGCGGATCGATGCCGAGGGTCTCCGCGGCGAGCTCGCGGACGAGGACCCGGCCGAGGAGGAAGCTGTCGCGGGTCTCGCGGCGTCCGGTCGCCTCGTAGCGGAGGCGCTCGGCGAGGGTGAGGAGGCGGAGCATCCGGTGCCGCGACGAATCGAGCACCTCGGGACGGGCCCAGCGCAGCTGGACGTCGTCGGTGGCGAGGAGGGGGAGTCCGGTCATGCCCCGGACGCTACGGCTCCCCGTCGACATCCCGGTGACGCCGGAGTGGCCGTCCGGTGCCGCGGCCGGGTCACCCGGCTCGGAGCGCGAGCGCGGGCTCGACGCGGGCGGCGCGGAGGGCGGGGCCGACGGCCGAGAGGGCGCCGGCCCCGATCCCCGCGGCGACTCCGACCAGGGCGCTGACGGGGTCGAGTACCGGCGACCAGCCCTGAGCCCCGCTGAGCAGCGCCGTCGCAAGAGTGCCCAGCGCCAGTCCCGAGACCCCGCCCGCGGCCCCGATCGCCGTTCCCTCCAGGAGGAAGAGCACTCGGATGTCGCGCCGCGTCGCCCCGACCGCCCGGCGCAGGGCGATCTCGCGGGTGCGCGCCGACACTGCGAGGAACATCGAGGTGGCGCTGCTGACGCAGACGAGGAGCAGGAGCACCGCCGAGACGACGAGCAGGTTCGCGGCGAGATCGCTGCTCACTCCGCGGGTGAGCCGCCGCAGATCCGCGACGGTCTGCACCACGACGGTCTCGGGGTGCCCGGGGTCGACGGCGAGCGGGACGGACTCGGCGATCGCCGCGGGGCGCCCCGCCTTGGTCCGCGCGACGACGTGGTGCTCCGACTGCGGCGGGACGGCGAAGTCGGTCGCCGAGACCAGGATCGACTCGGCGAGAGCGGGGTCCCGCGGTGAGGAGAGGACGAAGCCGGCGACGACGACGGACTGGCCGTCGATCCGGAGGGTGTCGCCGGTGCGCGTGGTCGGGATGCCGAGATCCTCCGCGGCGCCCGCGCCGAGCAGAGCCACCGGCACTCCGTCCTCGACGTCGAGCCAGGCCGCCGCGGTCGCCGGCGCCACCGACGCGAGCTCCACGTCGAGGAAGTCCGCGTCGACGGCGAGCACCGGCGCCTCGGACGAGACCTCGGAGCCGCCGATCCAGCGCCCGGGCCGGGCGGCCGTCGCCGCGAGAGTCGTGCGTGCGCCGGCGGCGAGCACTCCGTCGAGCGCGGCGACCGAGGCCGCGGCGCGCCGGAGGTCCTCCCGGGTCGAGGTGTCGGGGAGCCGCGCCACCACCTGGTCGAGCGCCGCCGCGTCGAGTCGCTGCGAGACCTGACCGGCCGCCGTCGCGCTCATCCCGACCGACGTCACGAGTCCGGCGACGGCGATCACGAAGGCGGCGAGGACGCCGGCGGTGCGGGCCGGGGAGAGCAGCAGCGACGACACGGCGTCGCCGAACAGCCACCCGGAGCGGCGGCGAGGTCGGGGCGATCGGGTCGGCGCGCTGTCGGCGGCCGGCGGCACCGGGGGCGACCCGCCCGACGAGGCGGCTCCGGTGTCGGAGTCGATGCGTCCGTCGGCGAGGCGGATGCACCGGTCGGCGATCGCCGCGACCTCCGCCGAGTGCGTGATCACCACGACCGTGACCCCGGAGCGGTGGAGGTCGACGAGCATCTCCATCACGCCCGCGCCGGTGTCGGCGTCCAGACTGCCGGTGGGCTCGTCCGCGAGGATCACCGCCGGTCGCCCGACGACGGCGCGGGCGACGGCGGTCCTCTGGCGCTCCCCGCCGGAGAGGGTCCCGGCGGGCTGCTCCGCGACCGGGAGCAGTCCGAACCCGTCGAGGACGCGGCCCACGGCGTCGATCTGACTCCCGCGCCCCTCTCCCCGCATCCGGAGCGGGAGAGCCGCGTTGCGGGCGACGCTCTCGCTCGGCAGCACGAACGAGTCCTGGAACACGAACCCGAAGGTCCGGGAGCGGAGGGCGTCGCGCTCCGTCTCGGAGAGAGCGGAGACGTCGAGGCCCCCGATCCGGTACTCCCCCGAATCGGCGGAGTCGAGCAGGCCGAGGACGTTGAGGAGGGTCGACTTGCCGGCGCCCGAGCGGCCGATCACGGCGACGAACTCTCCCGCCTGCACGTCGAGGTCGACGGAGTCGAGCGCGCGGGTGCCCGTCGGGCCGGCGTAGCGACGGGTCGCGCCGCGCAGCGAGAGGAGAGGAGCGGTCACGGGCTCAGCACGATCGTGTCGCCGTCGACCAGCCCCGACGCCTCGTCGATCCGCACCCAGCCGTCTCCCGACCCGAGCACGGTGACCGGGACCTCGTCGCCGCGGGCGAATCGCGTCGAGTGGGCGACGACGACGAACGGCGAGGTCGACGCGTCGTGCACCGCGGAGAGGGGAACGGCGAGGACGGGCTCGCCCGCCGCGACGGTGGTCATCGTGACGGTCGACGTCTCGGGCAGATCCGACCACTCCGCGGGGAGATCCACGTGCACGTCCCGCCCCGCAGCACTCCCGGCCGTCCCGTCGGAGTCGGCGAAGTCGCCCAGACGACCGACCTGACCGGTCTGCTCCGGCCGCCCGTCGGCGCGCAGGAGGAGGGGCGTCCCCGCCGGGAACACCTCGGCGTCGAGCACCGTCGCGCGGGCCACGATGCGCCTCGGGCTCGTCTGCAGGGTCGCCAGAGGTGCGTCGGCGGTCGCGCTGTCGCCGACCGCGAGGACGCTCGCGACCGTCACCGTGTCGGAGGCGAGCTGCACGATCTCCCGCACATCGACGAAGGGCTCGGGCGCGGCACGGCTCGAGGGGGTCGTGGTCTCCGCGCTCGCCGCCGCGGTCCTGGTGGGCAGGTCGTAGCCGAGGCTCGCCCACAGCTCCTCCGCCGCTGCCGCGGTGCGGGCGGTCATCGTCTCGTCGACGTCGAAGTCCCCGCCCACCGCGGCCTGGAGAGCCGCCTCGAACGACTCGACGTCCGCGCCGACGTCTCCGACGCGCAGGTCGCGGTAGAGAGGCGCGGAGACCCGCAGCGCGATGCGCGGCCGCCCGGCCACGGCGAGGAGCAGTCCGCCGTTCGCGAGCGCCTCCCCCGCACCGGCGCCGACCTCCGTCACGTACGGCAGGACCGCGGGATCGCTGATCCCCGTGAAGCCGACCGTCTCGGTGTCGCCCGCGTCGACCACCCCCTGGATCGTGCGCGGCGGCGAGATCGAGCGGCGCTCCACCGCCGCCTCGACCGCGGGCGGTTCCTCCGCTGCCGCCTCGTCGACGGCCGCCGCCGTGCGCATCGACGCGCCGAGGCCGAATCCCGCCGCGCCGACGAGGGCGACGACGACGACGAAGGCGAGGAGGATCCCGGGGCGGACCACTCCCGGAAGCCGGACACGCGCAGGTCCCGTCACCGGTCGGCCCGGTGCCCGGCGATGATCTCGTCGGCCTGCGCGAGGATCGCGCGCTCCTTCTCGGCGACCTCGTCGAGCGCCGCCCGGTGCCGGTCGATCAGGGCGGCCTGGTACTGCGCGTGCAGCGAGCTGAGCGTCTCGACGAGGCCCGTCTCCTCCTTGCACTGCACGTCGAGCACCGCCGTCCGGATCGCCGCCTCCGGGTCCTCGGGGACCTGGGGCGCCCACGGCGACTCGACGTCGGTCTGCAGGGCCAGCCCGCGCGCCACGAGGCAGTCGGTCCACGCCTGCCGGGCAGGCTCCCACCTCTCGTCCGCCATGGCGAGGGAGGTGGCATCGTTCCGGATCGACTGCGGCAGCTCGGAGACCTGCGGAGTCTCCCAGGCGAAGTCGCGTCCGAGCTCGGGAAGGCGGTCGACGGATTCGAGGCACGCCTCGAGCGCCGCGTCCCACCCCGGATCCGCCTGGCTCGCGGCCACCATCGCCGCGTTCGCAGCCTCGAGCTCGGCGTCCAGGGAGGGGTCGAGCGCGTACCCGTGACGCGCCGCGCCATCGGGATCCCAGATCCCGAAGGGCGTGTCCGGCGCGTCGACCGAGTGCGTCAGATCGAACGACGCCGGAGGGTAGGTGCGTCCCCCCTCCCGCATGCAGTCGTCCCAGAGCAGGTCGTTCGCCCGGGTGACCCGGCCGAGGTCGTCACGACTGATGAAGAACGCATCGATCGGATAGACGATCGACTCCTCGGATCGGTCGAGCACCGCGTGGACGTCGGAGTACCCGCTGATGTCGATGTCGTCGGGCGGTCCGGAGGCGCCCCCGGAGGGGAGCCCCGCCGAGCACGCGGTGAGCGGCAGACAGGCAGCGGCCACTACCGCTCTCGCGGCTCGACGGAACCCCGCCATCAGTCGACGCTCGAGATGAAGTCGTTCCAGTTCGGATGGCTGGAGAGGCCCGTCCCTGCGTTCTGGAGATTCGAGATCTGGGAGTTCGTCGTGATCCAGAGCTGCGCTCCCCCTCGACCGGCGTGCTCGTACCAGATCTTCCGGCCCGGGTACCGGTTCTTCAGACTCGAGATCGTGTCGTTGAAGACGTAGCCGCCGACGGAGTACCACTCGGTGTAGTCCGCGTTCCCCCGGCCCGAGTAGTTGCTGCTGTAGTTCGAGTCGGTCCAGACGCAGCTGAAGCCGGTGGGGCACTGGCTCTCGGAGGCCGAGGCCGCCGGAGCGACGAGGGCGCTGGTCGCGAGGGCCGAGGCGGCGAGGAGGAGTGCGCTGGCGCGCCGGGGAAGGGACATGAGGACCTCCGGTGGTCGGGGATGAGAATTCCTCGCACGGTAGTTTCCACACGAGTATGCCTCAACCGGACCCGCCTGTGGAGGAACGACGACCGCACCCCGGTGACGACCCTCCGCGCCGCGCGCATCGCCGCGATCGCGCCGATCCCGGGGTCACCGCGCCAGCGGGGGCGTTCCCTCGACCTGAGCGTTCTCTCATCCCATGCTCAGTCGAAGCCGCGGTGATCGGGCACCCCCGGCGGAGCCGCGACAGTCCGAGCACCGCACACCCGGGACCCAGGCCCCGTTCAGCCCCCGGACCGGGCCTTCGCCTTCCGGAGCTCTCGGGTTAGTCTGTCGAGGTTGACCTGGCGCAGAACGTGCTAGGGCGTCGGAGAGATCGGCGCGAGACAGGGGGTAACCGAAGGAGAATGCGTGGCGTCCGACAGTAGGACCACCGGCGGCGTCATCAAGGCGATCGTCGGCTTCCTGGGCATGAGCGTCGTCGCCGGCGTCCTGGTGACCGCGACCGTGACACCCGCCGTCGCCATCGCGGGCGTCGCCGCCAACCAGTCGATCGGCGTCTTCGACGGCCTCCCCGAGTACCTCGAGGTCGACAAGCTCTCCGAGAAGAGCAACATCTACGCGACGCGCTCCGACGGATCGACGCAGCTGCTCGCCTCCTTCTACGTCGAGAACCGCATCGAGGTCCCGCTGGACCAGATCTCGCAGTTCGCCAAGGACGCCGCCGTCTCGGGCGAGGACCCCCGCTTCTACGAGCACGGCGGAGTCGACCTCCCCGGCACCCTGCGCGCCGTCGCGCAGACCTACGTGCTCGGCAACGACGTGCAGGGCGGATCCTCGATCACCCAGCAGTACGTCAAGAACGTCCTCGTCGAGAAGGCCGTCCGCAACATCACCGACGAGGCCGAGCGCGCCGCCGCGATCGACGACGCCACCCGCACCTCCCCCGAGCGCAAGCTCCGAGAGATGAAGCTCGCGATCGGCCTCGAGAAGGAGTACACGAAGGACCAGATCCTCCAGGGCTACCTCAACATCGCGTTCTTCGGAGGCACGACCTACGGCCTCGAGACCGCCGCGAACTACTACTACAACACCACCGCTGCGAACCTGACCATCGCCCAGGCCGCGAGCCTCATCGCGATCGTCAACAACCCCGCCGCGCTGCGCATCGACCAGCCGGACAACGTCGACAACGGCGTCGCGAACGGCTACGCCCGCAACAAGGAGCGCCGCGACTACATCATCGGCAAGATGCTGGAGGAGGGGAAGATCTCGCAGGCGGACCACGACGCCGCGATCGCGACGCCGGTCGAGCCGCAGATCACCCAGCCCAGCACCGGCTGCTCGACCGCCGGCAACGCGGGCTTCTTCTGCGACTACGTCACGAACGTCCTCAAGAACAACGAGATCTTCGGCGCCGACGAGGACACCCGCTGGAGCAACTTCCGCCGCGGTGGGCAGGACGTCTACACGACGCTCGACGTCGACCTGCAGGACGCGGCCGTCAACGCCGTCGACTCGCAGGTGCCCCAGACCTGGAACTTCGACGTGGGAGCCGTCTCGGTGAGCGTCGAGGTCGGCACCGGCCGGGTCCTGGCGATGACGCAGAACAAGAAGTACTCGCAGGACCCGGACGTCCTCGCGGCGGATCCGTCCTACAGCGCCATCAACCTCAGCACCGACAAGGCCTACGGCGGCTCGGCCGGCATCCAGCCCGGCTCGACCTACAAGCTGTTCACGCTCGTCGACTGGCTGAAGGAGGGCCACAGCATCAACGAGTCCGTGAACGGGACCCGGACGACGACCTGGGGCACGTTCACCGACTCGTGCGAGGCCGGCGGCACGGTGACCAGCCCCTCCCCCGGCACTCGGAACGACGAGGGCGGCAACGGCCAGGTCGGCACCCCCGTGACCTTCACCAAGACCTCGCTGAACACCGGCTTCGTCGCCATGGCCCGCCAGCTCGACCTCTGCGCGATCCGCGACACCGCGGCGGCGATGGGAGTCGTGCAGGGCAGCGACGGCGAGCTCGAGCACAACCCGTCCTCGGTGCTCGGCACCAACTACGTCTCCCCGCTCTCGATGGCCGGTGCCTACGCGACCATCGCCTCCGGCGGCATCACCTGCGACCCGATCGCGATCGACAGGATCACCGACGCGGCGGGCGCCGACCAGCCGGTACCGCCCGCGAACTGCCGGCAGTCGATCGACCGCAACGTCGCCGCCACCGCCGCGGTCGCCCTGCAGTCGACCTTCACCGCGGGAGGCACGGCGACCGCATCGCGCACTCGCGACAGCATCCCGCTGATCGGCAAGACCGGCACCACCGACGACGCGGTCGCCACGTGGATGACCGGAGCGAGCACCCGCGTCGCGACGGCGGTCGGGGTCTTCAACATCCAGGGCGACGCCAACCTGCGCAGCAGGCAGTACTTCTTCGACTCCGGATCCTCGGCGACCGCCCGCCACCGCATCTGGCCCGTCGTGATGGCCGCCGCCAACGCGAAGTACGGCGGAGAGGCGTTCCCGGAGGCGGACGGCTCGCTCCAGGTCGTGCCCAAGATCGAGATCCCGGACGTCACGGGCATCGCCCTCGCCGACGCGAAGGCCAAGCTCGAGGCTGCGGGCTTCAGCGTCGTCGACGGCGGCGCCGAGGCGAGCGATGCGGCGGTCGGCACCGTGACCCGGCAGGATCCCTCCGGCACCGCGCAGGCCGGGTCGGCGATCACGCTCTGGACCAGCAACGGCAACCAGAAGACCGTGCCCGACGTCGTCGGTCAGGAGCTGGAGGCGGCCAAGGCCGCGTTCGGCGCCGCCGGCTTCGCGAGCATCACGCTCTCGTGCACCGAGGACCCGAAGGCGCCGGACACCGGTCAGGTGACGGCGCAGGATCCGGCGGGCGGCTCGACCGTCGCTCCGGACGCGGCGCTCAAGGTCTCGGTCGCGGCGAAGAAGTGCCCGTAGCGCTCCGGCTCAGAGGAACGGTGAGCCGGGCCTACTGCCCGCGCCCGCGGATGGCGCCCACGATCGCCACCGTGGCGAAGTGGACGAACAGCCCGAAGATACCGAAGCACGCCAGCGCCCCGCTCGCCTCGGCGTAGGGGCGCTGCGCGTCGGTCATCGAACCCGGGGTGACGACGTCGAGGGCGAAGAATCCGATGGCGAGCCCGAAGCAGACCAGGCTCAGCCAGAGCAGCGACCGGATCGCCCGGCCCACGGGGTCGTAGTAGCGCGGGTTCGACATCGGGCCTCCGGTTCTCGTGCCCTCCGTGTCTATCCGCCCGCGCCCTCCCCCGCAACGCATTGCGCTCGGCCCCTGGGAGGGGGCATGCAGAAGCCCCGGCCCGCTCGAGGAGCAGGCCGGGGCGTCCGGTGACTACGCCGCCAGCGGCAGCTGCGCTGCCGAGGTGACGATCAGCTCGCCGCCGACCGCGTCGACGCGCACCGCGCCTCCGTCGGTCACGTCGCCGCTCACGAACAGATCGGCGATGCGGTCGTCGACCGAGCGCTGCACCAGGCGGCGCAGCGGCCGGGCCCCGTACTGCGGCTCGTAGCCGTGCTCGGCGAGCCAGTCGATCGCCGACTCGGTCACCTCGAGCGAGACCTCGCGCGACGCGAGGCGGGCCCGGGTGGCGTCGAGCACGATCGAGACGATCTCGCGCAGCTGCTCGCGGCCGAGGCGGCGGAACAGCACGATCTCGTCGATGCGGTTGAGGAACTCGGGCCGCATCGCCTCGCGCAGGCGCCCCATGACGCGGTCGCGCAGGTCCTTCTCCGAGGCGAAGCCCTCGGCCGAGGCGTCGCTCTGCGCGACGAAGCCGAGCGCTCCGGAGCGGGAGGCGAGGAACTCCGACCCCAGGTTCGAGGTCATGATGATCACCGTGTTGCGGAAGTCGACCGTCCGGCCCTGGCCGTCGGTCAGGCGTCCGTCGTCGAGCACCTGCAGCAGCAGGTTGAAGACGTCGGGGTGCGCCTTCTCGATCTCGTCGAAGAGCACGACCGAGTAGGGGTTCCGGCGCACGCGCTCGGTGAGCTGGCCCGCCTCGTCGTAGCCGACGTACCCGGGAGGGGCGCCGACCAGGCGCGAGACGGTGTGCCGCTCGCCGAACTCGCTCATGTCCAAGCGGATCACCGACTGCTCGTCGGCGAAGAGCGAGCCCGCGAGGGTCCGCGCCAGCTCGGTCTTGCCCACGCCCGTCGGGCCGAGGAAGAGGAAGGACCCGACCGGGCGCGAGGCATCGCCCAGACCGGTGCGGCTGCGGCGCACGGCGCGGGCGACCGCGGTGACCGCGTCGTCCTGGCCGATGACGCGCTGGTGCAGCTCGGTCTCGAGGTGCGCGAGGCGATCGCGCTCCCCCTCGGTCAGCCGCGACACCGGGATGCCGGTGGCGCGGGCGACGACCGCGGCGATCTCGGTCTCGCCGACGACCGCCTCCGGAGTCGCGTGCCCGGTCGCGGCGTCGAGCTCGGTCTGCACGGCGACGATCTCGTCGCGCAGGCGCGACGCCTCCTCGTAGTGCTCGGCCGAGACGGCCGCGTTCTTGTCGGCCTCGAGCGTCGCCAGCCTCGCGAGCAGCGCGGTGGTGTCGACCCCCGCACCGAGCGTCAGGCGCAGGCGCGCCCCGGCCTGGTCGATCAGGTCGATCGCCTTGTCGGGCAGCACGCGATCGGTGAGGTAGCGGGCGGAGAGCTCGACGGAGGCGCGGAGGGCCTCGTCGGTGAAGGACACGCGGTGGTGCTCCTCGTAGGCGGGGCGGAGGCCGTGCAGGATCGCGACGGCGTCCTCGATACCCGGCTCCCCCACGCGCACAGGCTGGAAGCGGCGCTCGAGCGCCGGGTCCTTCTCGATGGTGCGGTACTCCTTCAGCGTCGTCGCACCGACCAGGTGCAGCTCGCCGCGGGCCAGGCGGGGCTTGAGGATGTTGCCCGCGTCCATGCCGCCCTCGCCCGCGCCGCCGGCGCCGACGACGGTGTGGATCTCGTCGATGAACACGATGAGCTCGGCCGCGTGGGCGGCGATCTCGTCCATCGTCGTGGTGAGGCGCTCCTCGAAGTCGCCGCGGTAGCGGGTGCCCGCGAGCATCGCCGGCAGATCCAGCGAGACGACGCGCTTGCCGCGCAGCTGCTCCGGGACCTCCCCCGCGACGATCGCGCGGGCCAGCCCCTCGACGATCGCGGTCTTGCCGACGCCGGCCTCGCCGACCAGCACCGGGTTGTTCTTGGTGCGGCGGCTGAGGATCTCGACGGTCTGCTCGATCTCGTCGGCGCGGCCGATCACCGGGTCGAGCCGGCCCTCGCGGGCGAGCTCGGTCAGGTCGGTGCCGAACTTGTCGAGCATCGGGGTCTCGGACGCGGCCGCGGCGGGCTCCTCCGGGGAGACGCCGGCCGGCACCGTCTCGCGCATGCCCTGCGTGAGGGCCTCGGCCGTCACTCCGGCACGGGCCAGCACCTGGCCGGCGGGCGCGTCCTGACCGAGGACGAGCGCGAAGAAGACGTGCTCGGGGTCGATGTAGGTCGAGCCGCTCGAACGGGCCACCTGGTAGGCGTGGAAGAGGGCGCGCTGGGCGCTGTTCGTGATGGTCGCGGCGTTCTGCGAGGCGCCGGCCTCGGACGCCTGCGGAAGGCGCGCCTCGGTGGCGGTCGCGATGGCAGCCGGGTCGACGCCGATGCGCTGGACGGCCTGTGCGACGGCCTCGTCGTCGACGAGGACCCGCAGCACGTGCAGGGCGTCGAGCTCGGTCTGGCCGCGCTCGAGGGTGAAGCGTCCCGCGGCCTGCAGGATGCTCTGGGTGCGCGCGGTGAGGAAACGGCTGAGGTCGATCGAGCGCGCCGCGCGAGCGCGCTCACCGTCGAGGTAGCGGGCGAGGAAGTCGTCGAACGAGCTCGCTCCGGCCTCATTGAAGTTGTCGGGCAACAGTCCTCCTGGAGAGTTGAGTCGGTTACGCTCAAGTTCAACGCAGGGGGCGGCGTCCTATTCCCGAGGTCCTACGCTGAGCCCGTGGAACTCGAGTTCGAGGGCGTCGTCGTCTTCTGGCGGGGGCCGGCGCCCTGGCACTTCGTGAGCGTGCCGGGCGAGCAGGCGGGGGCGATCGCCTCCGTCGCCGCGCACGTCACGTACGGCTGGGGCATGATCCCGGCGACGGTGACGCTCGGGGCGAGCACCTGGACGACGTCGCTCTGGCCGAAGGACGGCGGCTTCCTCGTGCCGATCAAGACCGCCGTGCGCCGCGCGGAGGACGTCGAGGTCGACTCCGTGGTGCGACTGCGGCTCGTCATCGCGTCGTGACTCGGTGGCGTCGGATCGTTGACCGCGCCCTCCCTAGAATCTGCTCATGCCCTCCGCGCGTCTCCGCATCGCTCTCGTGCTCATGATCGCCTCGACCGGCTCCGCGCTCGCCGGCTGCACCCCGTCGGCCACCGACACCGTCTCTGCGATCTCGACCACCACGGCCGCTGCGGCTCCGACCGCCGCTCCCACCCTCTCCGCCGATCAGCGCGCCCGAGGCGAGGCGCTTCTCTCCGACGCGGCGGCCGTACTCGGCGCGTCAGCCGGCGTCGTGGACGAGGAGCGACGCTCGGTCCTCGACTCCGCGATCCCTCCTCTTCGAACGGCGCTCGACACCGATGCCGTCTCGACCTTCGATGCCACGATCGCCGCCGTGGTGGCCGCCCGCGAAGTCGTCTCGGGTCGAGTCGTCGAACTGGCGCAGGCCGCTCTCGACGAGAGTCCTTCGGCGGACGCCGGCCCGCGAGACGGACTCCTCGCAGCAACGGCGACCCTCCGCGACACCCTCACGGCGCGAGCAGAGGCAGCGACGGCGACCGCCGCTGCGCTCGCCGGAATCGCAGCCGTTCGAGACTCCCACGCGGCGCGGGTCGAGGAGGCTCGCGCGGAGATCGCCTCCCGCGAAGCGTCCGAGGCCGAGGAGGAGGCACAGGAGGAGTTCAGCGATCAGGATGCGCAGGCGCCCGCACCCGCACCTGCGGCTCCCGAGTGGATCGAGGTTCCGGTGAAGCCGCTCGAGATGCCCCCGGCTCCCCCGATGCCGGACCTCCCGACGCTCGGCTGAGCCCGGACGACACGCAGCACGAGAAGGAGGCACGGACCCTCGCGGATCCGTGCCTCCCGTGCGCCGACGCGCTTCTTCTCCGGGGTGGGAGCTCTAGGGGACGATGTGTCCTGCCGCGCGGAACAGCTCGTACCACTCCGGCCGCGTGAGCGGGATGTCGGAGCCGAGCGCCGCGTCGCGCACGCGCTGCTCGTTGGTGGTGCCGAGCACGACCTGCATCTTCGCCGGGTGGCGGGTGATCCACGCCGTCGCGATCGCGATCGCGGGCACGTCGTACTTCTTCGCGAGCCGGTCGATGACCGCGTTGAGGTCGGCGTACTGCGGGTTGTCGAGGAAGACGCCGGTGAAGAACCCGCTCTGGAACGGCGACCAGGCCTGCACCGTGATGTCGTTCAGGCGGCAGTAGTCGAGGATGCCCGCGTCGCGCATGGTCGACTGGTCCTCGGCGAGCATGTTCGACGCGACGCCCTGGGCGATCATCGGCGAGTGCGTGATCGACAGCTGCAGCTGGTTGGCGACGATCGGCTGGTTCAGCGACTTCTTCAGCAGCTCGATCTGAAGCGGCGTCTGGTTCGAGACTCCGAAGTGCTTCACCTTGCCGGCCGCGTGCAGCTCGTCGAACGCACGCGCCACCTCGTCGGGCTCGACGAGGGCGTCGGGCCGGTGCAGGAGCAGCACGTCGATGTAGTCGGTGCGCAGCGCCTTCAGCGAGCCCTCGACCGACTCGATCAGGTGCTCGTACGAGAAGTCGAAGTACGGGCCGTCGCCGACGATGCCGGCCTTGGTCTGCAGCACGATCTCGCTGCGCTCGCTCGGCGTGAGCGCGAGGGCCTCGGCGAAGCGCTCCTCGCACTGGTGCAGAGAGTTGCCGTAGACGTCGGCGTGATCGAAGAAGTCGATGCCGGAGTCGCGGGCGGAGCGGACGAGGTCGCGGATCGCGTCGTCGGTCATGTCGGGGATCCGCATGACGCCGAGGACGACGTTCGGGGAGTCGGGACCGGAGGTGCCGAGGGGGACGTGCTTCAAGGGAGTGCTCCTTCGTTGGATACCTCGTCCACGGTAGGCGGGCCGCCTGTGCGCCGTCCAACAGCGGGTCCTGGTGCGATTCATGCGCCGGAGTGGTGAATCGGCGCCTTGCCGGGGAGCCGGGCCGGTGGGAGGCTGCCGCCATGACGATCGAGGTGCGACCCGCCACCGATTTCGACGACCTGGCGACGATGAACGGTCCGAAGCGCCCCGACGCGAACTCGTGCTGGTGCCTCAGCTACCGCCTGCTCTCGTCGACCGAGAACAACGCACTGCGGGGACCGGCTCGCGGCGAGCGGATGCGCGAGCTCGTCGCGCTGGATCCGCCTCCCGGGGTGCTCGCCTACGACGGCGGCGACGTCGCGGGCTGGGCCGCCGTGCACCCGCGCGCTGACACGAGCTACGCGAAGAACCGCAGGATCCCGCACGTCGACGACCTCGACGTCTGGACCGTCTGGTGCATCCGCGTCCGCCCCGGCTTCCGCGGCCGCGGGACCTCGCACGCCCTGCTCGCCGGCGCCGTCGACTTCGCCCGCGCCCACGGCGCCCCGGCGATCGAGGGCTACCCCGTCGACAACCGCGGAGCGAAGGTCGAGCAGACGATGGCCTACGTCGGCACGCGCGCCCTGTTCGAGCGCGCCGGCTTCTTCTGGGCGGCCGACACGACCTCGGTACTGGCGGGCTTCCCGCGCGTCGTGATGCGGCTGCCACTCTGATCCATCCGTCACGAAAGGCCCCTCACCCGCGGGTGGAGGGGCCTTTCGTGACGGATCGGAGTGCGCCTAGAAGTCCCAGTCCTCGTCCTCGGTGTTCACGGCCTTGCCGATCACGTAGGAGGAGCCGGAGCCCGAGAAGAAGTCGTGGTTCTCGTCGGCGTTGGGCGAGAGGGCCGACAGGATCGCCGGGTTCACGTCGGTGACCTGCTTGGGGAACATCGGCTCGTAGCCGAGGTTCATCAGCGCCTTGTTGGCGTTGTAGTGCAGGAACTTCTTGACGTCCTCGGTCAGGCCGAGCTGGTCGTAGAGGTCCTGCGTGTACTGCGCCTCGTTGTCGTAGAGCTCGTAGAGCAGCGAGAACGTGTAGTCCTTGATCTCGTCGCGCTTGGCCTGGTCGACCAGCTCGAGCCCCTTCTGGAACTTGTAGCCGATGTAGTAGCCGTGCACGGCCTCGTCACGGATGATCAGGCGCACGAGGTCGGCCGTGTTGGTGAGCTTGGCGCGCGAGGACCAGTACATCGGGAGGTAGAAGCCCGAGTAGAAGAGGAAGGACTCGAGCAGCGTCGAGGCGACCTTCCGCTTCAGCGGGTCGTCGCCGCGGTAGTAGTCCATGACGATGGACGCCTTCTTCTGCAGGTTCGGGTTCTCGACCGACCAGCGGAACGCCTCGTCGATGTCCTGCGTGTTCGAGAGCGTCGAGAACACCGACGAGTACGACTTCGCGTGCACCGACTCCATGAACGCGATGTTCGTGTAGACGGCCTCCTCGTGCGGGGTGAGCGCATCGGGGATCAGCGAGACGGCGCCGACCGTGCCCTGGATGGTGTCGAGCAGGGTCAGGCCCGTGAACACGCGCATCGTGAGCTGCTGCTCGTCGTGGGTGAGCGTGTTCCACGACTGGATGTCGTTGGACAGCGGCACCTTCTCGGGCAGCCAGAAGTTGCTCGTGAGGCGGTTCCAGACCTCCACGTCCTTGTCGTCCTGGATCTTGTTCCAGTTGATGGCGTTGACGTGGCTGACCAGCTTGAGCTTCTCAGGGGGAGTCATGATCTCTTCTTCGTGCGGATCGGTCGTGCAAGAGGGGTGATCGGACGGTGGACGCTACAGCATGCAGCTGACGCAGCCGTCGACCTCCGTGCCCTCCAGCGCGAGCTGGCGGAGACGGATGTAGTAGATGGTCTTGATGCCCTTGCGCCAGGCGTAGATCTGCGCGCGGTTGATGTCGCGGGTGGTCGCGGTGTCCTTGAAGAACAGCGTGAGCGAGAGTCCCTGGTCGACGTGCTGCGTCGCCGCGGCGTAGGTGTCGATGATCTTCTCGTAGCCGATCTCGTACGCGTCCTGGTAGTACTCCAGGTTGTCGTTCGTCATGAACGGCGCCGGGTAGTAGACGCGGCCGAGCTTGCCCTCCTTGCGGATCTCGATCTTCGACGCGATCGGGTGGATCGAGGACGTCGAGTTGTTGATGTACGAGATCGAGCCGGTCGGCGGGACGGCCTGCAGGTTCTGGTTGTAGATGCCGTGCTCCATGACCGAGGCCTTGAGCGCACGCCAGTCGTCCTGCGTGGGGACGGCGATGCCGGCCTCGGCGAAGAGGCGGGCGACGCGGTCGGTCGCGGGCGCCCACTCCTTCTCGGTGTAGGTGTCGAAGAACTCGCCCGAGGCGTACTTCGAGTCGGCGAAGCCCTCGAAGGTGGTGCCGCGCTCGATCGAGAGGTTGTTGGAGGCGCGCAGGGCGTGGAACAGCACCGAGTAGAAGTAGATGTTGGTGAAGTCGATGCCCTCCTCGGATCCGTAGTGGATCCGCTCGCGGGCGAGGTAGCCGTGCAGGTTCATCTGGCCGAGGCCGATGGCGTGCGACTTGTCGTTGCCGTCCTCGATCGAGCGCACCGAGGTGATGTGCGACTGGTCCGAGACGGAGGTCAGGCCGCGGATCGCGGTCTCGATGGTGCGGCCGAAGTCGGGCGAGTCCATCGTCAGCGCGATGTTGAGCGAGCCGAGGTTGCAGGAGATGTCCTTGCCGATGGTGGCGTAGGACAGGTCCTCGTTGTAGGTCGTCGGGGTGTTGACCTGGAGGATCTCGGAGCAGAGGTTCGACATGTTGATGCGGCCCTTGATCGGGTTCGCCTTGTTCACCGTGTCCTCGAACACGATGTAGGGGTAGCCCGACTCGAACTGGATCTCGGCGATGGTCTGGAAGAACTCGCGCGCCGAGATCTTGGTCTTCTTGATGCGCGGGTCATCGACCATCTCGCGGTACTTCTCCGAGATCGACACGTCGCCGAAGGGCACGCCGTAGACGCGCTCGACGTCGTAGGGCGAGAAGAGGTACATGTCCTCGTTGTTCTTCGCGAGCTCGAACGTGATGTCGGGCACGACGACTCCGAGGGAGAGCGTCTTGATGCGGATCTTCTCGTCGGCGTTCTCGCGCTTGGTGTCGAGGAAGCGCAGGATGTCGGGGTGGTGCGCCGAGAGGTACACCGCTCCCGCGCCCTGGCGCGCGCCGAGCTGGTTCGCGTAGCTGAAGCTGTCCTCGAGGAGCTTCATCACGGGGATGATGCCCGAGGACTGGTTCTCGATCTGCTTGATCGGGGCGCCGGCCTCGCGGATGTTCGAGAGCGAGAGGGCGACTCCGCCGCCGCGCTTGGAGAGCTGGAGGGCGGAGTTGATGCCGCGGGCGATCGACTCCATGTTGTCCTCGATGCGCAGGAGGAAGCACGAGACGAGCTCGCCGCGCTGCGCCTTGCCCGTGTTGAGGAAGGTCGGGGTCGCGGGCTGGAAGCGGCCGGCGACGATCTCCTCGACGAGGGCGATCGCGAGCTTCTCGTCGCCCTGGGCGAGGCCGAGGGCGGTCATCACGACGCGGTCCTCGAAGCGCTCGAGGTAGCGCTTCCCGTCGAAGGTCTTGAGCGTGTACGACGTGTAGTACTTGAAGGCGCCGAGGAAGGTCGCGAAGCGGAACTTCTTCGAGTAGGCCAGGTCGTTGAGCTCCTGGATGAAGTCGAACGAGTACTGATCGAGCACGGCCTGCTCGTAGTACTCCTTCTCGACGAGGTAGTCGAGGCGCTCCTTGAGCGTGTGGAAGAAGACCGTGTTCTGGTTGACGTGCTGCAGGAAGTACTCGCGAGCCGCCTCGCGGTCCTTGTCGAACTGGATCTCTCCGCTCGGGCCGTACAGGTTCAGCATCGCGTTGAGCGAGTGGTAGTCCATCTGTGCGGCGTCGCGGGGAGCGTCGATCACTGCTGCGTCCAAAACGTGTCCAATCCTTCGTCGACGGCGCGGACGTCGTCAGGGGTTCCGAATACTTCGAGGCGGTAGAGGTGCGGCACCGTGCACTTGCGCGCGATGATGTCGCCGGCGAGGCAGTACGCCTCGCCGAAGTTCGTGTTGCCGGCGCCGATGACGCCGCGGAGCAGCGAGCGGTTGCGCGGTTCGTTCAGGAAGCGGATGACCTGCTTGGGGACCGCTCCCCCGCCGTTGCCGCCGCCGTAGGTGGGGAGGACGAGCACGTAGGGCGTGTCGACGTGGAGCGTGTCGAGCTTCGTCCCGTCGCGCCGGGCGTGCAGCGGGATCCGCTGCGCCGGGCGCCCCAGCTTCTCGATGAAGCGGTGCGTGTTGCCCGAGCTGCTCGAGAAGTAGACGAGTCCGCTCATGTCCCGCCCCTCCCGTGTCGTGGTGGATCCACCGTCGGTCCGGGGCAGAGCCTGCTCACCCGGACCGACGGAGCATGAGGGCCGACCGATCAGGCGCCGAGCGTCGCGATCTTGTCGGGGCGGAAGCCGCTCCAGTGGTCGTCGTCCGTGATGACGACGGGGGCCTGGAGGTAGCCCAGCGCCTTGACGGCCTCGAGGGCCTTCTCGTCGACGGAGAGGTCGAACACCTCGTAGTCGATGCCCTTGCTGTCGAGGGCGCGGTAGGTCGCCGTGCACTGAACGCAGGAGGGCTTGGTGTAGACCGTCACGGCCATGCGTGTCGTCCTTTCCGGGAGGTGTCCTGGGCCGGCTCCAAGGCTTCCCGTCGGCGTGCCGATCGGGGTGGGAGGCGGTCGTGGGTGGTACGTCTGTGGTGGTGCGGGGCGCCGGTGGGGCGTCCGCTCCGACCTGCTCAGCAATACTACATATAGGGGGGCGCCCGACGGGGGCCCACTAGGGCTAGTAGTTACATTCGTGTAGTTATCCACCGCTCCCTCCCCGATCCATCCACAGGCCGGAGCCCGCGGATCCGCGGGAGGACGCGGATCGCCGAGAGTTATCCACCGCTGTGGAGGAGCCTCCGGGGTTCCCTGTGTACAACGCTCGTCGGCGTGTCGCTGTTCCCGACATCCGGGGTCGCGGGCAGGGGGCGACCACCACATGTAGGGGTCGCCGGGTGTCCGTATCCATGCCCGAACGCTACGCCCGACCACCGACACCGGAGGCGAGACCCCGCGCGACGGCGCGCAGGTGGGGCAGCGGGTCGGCGATGGCCAGAGCGGTGGATCCCGCCGCCTCGGTCAGCGACGCGGCGGCGGCGAAGCCGGTGGCGGGCGCCTGGATCGCGCCGGCGACCAGCATCGCCCGCGCACCCGCCGCCCGGGCCAGCCCGAGCAGGTAGGACGGCACCTTGCCCGCCATCGACTGCGCGTCGAAGCGCCCCTCGCCCGTGATCACGAGGTCGGCGCCCTCGACCAGCGCCGGCAGCCCGAGCGCCTCACCCACGGCCGCCGAGCCCGGGGCCAGTCGCGCGCCCCACGCCAGCAGCCCGAAGCCGGTCCCGCCCGCGGCACCGGTGCCCGCCTCCTCCGGGTCCGCGTCGAGGTGCGCCGCGAGGTGGCGGAGCCCGTCGTCGAGGCGCAGCACGTCGTCGAGGGTCGCGCCCTTCTGCGGGCCGAACACGTGCGCGGCACCGGAGTCGCCCAGCAGCGGGTTCGTGACGTCGCTCAGGATGCGCGCCCCTCCGCTCGGCACGGGCCGGAGCGCGTGCAGGTCGACCGCCGCGAGCTCGTGCAGCGCACCGCCTCCGTCGCCGAGGTCGTGCCCCGCGACGCTGACGAAGCGGGCGCCGAGCTCGCGCAGGGCGCCGACACCGCCGTCGGTCGAGGAGCTGCCGCCGATCGCGAGGAGGAGGGCGCGCGCGCCGGCGTCGAGAGCGGCGGCGATCGCGCTGCCGAACCCGCGGGTGTGGGCGGTGAGCGGGCGGAGCGGGTCGAGCAGCGTGATCCCGCTCGCGGACGCGAGCTCGACGACCGCCGTGCCGTCCGGGAGCAGCAGCCACGCGGTCTCGACCGGGCGGTCGTCCGGGCCGACCACCGTGAGCGTGCGGCGGCGCGCCTCCGGGACCGCGACCGCGAACGCGTCGACCGTGCCCTCTCCGCCGTCGGCCATCGGCGCGAGCACGAGCTCGTCCCCCGGCCTCGCCTCGCGCCACCCGGCGGCGAGCGCCTCCGCCACCTCGACCGCGGTCGCGGACCCCTTGAAGGAGTCGGGGGCGATGACGACGCGGAGGGCTGCACTGCTCATGCGGCCCAGTCTGGCAGCGGAGGGTCTGCGGCTCGACCTGTGGAGAACTCCGGCGGGCCTCGCCCGGCCTCGGGCAGGATGTCGCGATGCGCCGTCCGTCGCCCCTCCCCGACGCCCTTCAGGGCCGTCCGTTCTCAGTGGCGGAGGCGGAGGCCGCGGCGGTCAGCGGCAAGCGGCTCCGCGCCTCCGACCTCGAGTCACCCTTCTCCGGGGTCCGCGCGCCCCGCGGAGCAGCGTCGTCTGTCGTCGACCGGGCTCGGGCTCTCGCGACCGTACTGCCGGAAGCCGCGGTCTTCAGCCATCTCACCGCAGCGCGGATCTGGCCGCTCCCGCTTCCCGCCGAGGCTGCGGGTGAGCCCGTGCATGTCGCGGTCCGTCACCCGGAGCGCGCCCCGAGGCGGCGCGGCGTGACCGGCCACGCGCTCCGCGACCCGGAGATCCGCGCGGTCCGTCGCCACGGGTTGCGGGCCACGGACGGCGCGAGCCTGTTCTGCCATCTGGCCCTGTCACTTCGGTTCGAGGATCTGGTCGCGGTCGGCGACGCGCTGGTGCAGGTGCCTGTCCACGGCGACGGCTCGGATCCTCGGCCCTGGGTCTCGATCGACATCCTGCGCCGTCGGGTCGAGCACTACTCCGGCCCCGGGTGCAGGGCGGCCCGACGGGCACTCGCCGCGGTGCGCGTGGGGGCCGAGTCGCGGCGCGAGACACTCCTGCGCCTCGTGCTCCTCGGAGCCGGGCTCCCCGAACCCGAGCTGAACATCGAGGTCGTCGACGAGGAGGGTGTGATTGGACGCGTCGATCTCCTCTTCCGCGACTGGGCGGTCGTCGCCGAGTACGAGGGCGACCACCACCGGACCGATCGCGAGCAGTGGGACCGCGACATCCTCCGCTACGAGCGGCTGGTCGCGGCCGGGTACGCGGTCGTCCGCATCGCGGACGCCTCGTTCTCGCGAGACCCCGCCGGCTGCGCGGCGCGAGTTCGCTCGCGCCTCCACGCCGCAGGCTGGCGCCCCGCGAGCTGACCGCTGCCACCGATCGACCTCTGCTTCGTGACGCGCGCTCCTCCTTCTCGCTCACCCGGCGACGTGCCACGAGCGAGCAGCCGACCCCACGTTCGACAGTCCTCGCCCCTCCACCGCAGCCGACAAGGCGAGAACTGCCGAACGGGCGAACCGAGAGCGAGCGCCCAGCCGCCCATCCGGCACGATCCGCCCCTCCGACCGGCCGGAGTGGCCACAGATCGTCGAACTGTCGCGCCGAGCGCGACCGACCGGCCCCGCGTTCGACAGTCCTCACCCCTCCGCCGCCGTGCACTGGGCGAGCGCTGGCGAATGGCCTCTCCGTCCCCAGCGGGGTTCGGCACTTCTCGCCAGTTCCACCGCCTCGAGCAGGCGAAGACTGCCGAATTGCCGATCCTCCTCTCCCCCGCGGTCCGCCCAGGCTCTGCCCCCACTCCTGAAGGCGGTCCGCTGGTCTCCATGCCGTCGCATGCAAGGCGGAGGACGCGATACCGGAGGTATCGCAACCGACGACAACGCCCCAGCCGGCGGCGCGGAGACCCGCGGACCTAGACGGGGGTCGCGAGGCGGAAGCCGCGCTTGATGACGGTGGCGACCAGCCGCGGCTCCGGGAGCGCCTGGCGCAGCCGGCTGATGGCGACGTCGACCGCGTGGTCGTCGAGCGCCTCGGGGGCGGAGGCGGCGAGCACGTGCCGGGCCACGGTCGCGCCCTCCGCCGCGACGAGAGTGCGGAAGAGCGCGAGGGCGACGGGTGTGAGGGCGACGCGGGTGCCCGCGAGCACCGCGTGGCGGCCGCGCAGCTCGAGCAGGCCGTACTCGGTGTCGATGCGGGGTGCGGACTGCTCGAGGTGCTCGCAGGTGAGGCGGATGAGGGCGCCCATCCGGAAGCGGTCGGGCACGATCGGGAGGATGCCCGCGTCGACGAGGGGTGCGGCGGTGACCGGGCCGACTGCCGCGGCGACGACCCTCTCGCGGAAGGCGGCCTGGAGGTCGTCGAGGCGCCCCGCCGCCTCCGCGACGGTGAAGAGGGCGTCGACCGCGGGAGCGCTGGTGAAGGTGACGGCGTCGACACCGCCGCCGCACACCGCGTCGATCAGCCGGAGGACGCGCGCGGAGTCCTCGTGCGCGCTCCAGCGGTAGGGGGCGGCGGTCAGCACGCTCGCCCCGGCGGCGGCGAGCCGCTCGAGCTGCGCCGGGTCGGTGAAGCCGTGCAGCTGCACGGCGATGGTGCGGCCCTCGACCCCCTCGCGGAGGGCCAGGTCGACGAGGGAGGTGGTGGTCTCGCGCTCGCTCATGCCGTGGTCGTCGAGCCCCGCGGCGCGGATCGCCCCGCGCGCCTTGGGGCCGCGGACGAGGATGCGCGCGCCCGAGAGCGCGTCGGTGAGTCCGTCGCCCAGCCCTGCGGCGTCGGCCGCCTCGAGCCAGCGGCGCAGGCCGTAGGAGGTGGTGGCGAGCAGCACGTCGGGCCGGGCGGCGATGATCGCGCGGGTCTCGTCCTCGAGGACGCCCTCGGTGTCGACGGCGCGCATCCGGATCGTCGGTGCGTGGGTGACGTCGGCGCCGCGGCGCTCGAAGGCGGCGATCAGGTCCTCGGAGCGGCGGTCGGATGTCACTCCGATGCGGAAGCCGTCGAGCTGGTCGGGGCGGAAGCCCGGGGACGGGTCGAGGTCGGTCATCTGCGGCCCCCTGGCGTCTCTCACGTGGTCAGGGCATCGACCGCGCGGGCGATGCTCTCGGGATCCCCAGCATCATCGCATGCGGCCTGCCGCACGACCTCGCCGATGACGATCACCGCGGGCGAGCGCGGGGCGAGCCCGGGGAGCAGCCCGAGGACGCCTCCGACGGACGTGATCGTGGTGCGCTGGTCGCGCGACCAGCCCCGCTCGACGATCGCGAGCGGCGTGTCGGGGGTCGTCCCGGCGCGCTGCAGTCCGGCGACCAGGTGCGGGAGGGTGTTCACGCCCATCAGCACGACCAGCGTCCCGCCCAGGCCGGCCAGGTGCCCGAGCTCCTCCTCGCTGAAGGGCGCGTGGCCCGAGACCACGGTGAACGCCCGGCTCACCTCGCGGTGGGTGACGGGGATGCCGGCGGCGGCGGGCACCGAGATCGCGCTGGTGACCCCGGGGACGATCGTGAACGGGACTCCGGCGACGCGGCACGCCCGCACCTCCTCCGACCCCCGGCCGAAGACGAACGGGTCGCCGCCCTTGAGGCGGACGACGTCGAGGCCGTCGAGGGCGCGCGACACCATCAGGCGCTCGATCTCGTGCTGGGGGACGGCGTGATGCCCGGGGGTCTTGCCCACGTCGACGAGCTCGGCGCCGGGGGCCCAGTCGGCGAGTCCGTCGTGCGGGCCCAGGCGGTCGAAGAGCACGACGTCGGCCTCGCGGAGGGCTCGGCGCGCGGCGAGCGTCATCAGGTCGGGGTCGCCCGGGCCGCCGCCGACGATGCTGACGTGCCCGATCGGCCGGTGGGCGGCGGGCGCCTCGTCGACGATCCAGAGCCCGTCCCCGGCGAGGGCGGCGCGGTGGGACGCCTCCCCCTCTACCCAGACGACCAGGTCGGGGCGGACGGCCCGGTCCCCCGGCTCCTCGGTCCGGGACACGACGGCGCCGGCCGCGCGGTAGCGGGCGAGCACGCGTCGCGCTCCGGAGGCGGTGCCGACGACGAGGACGCGGCGCCCGGTGAGATCGAGTGCGAGCTGCATCAGGCGTCCTTCCCCGGCATCCCGACCGGGATCGTCGGGCCGGCCACGAGCACCGGCCCGTCAGGCCTCTCATCGCGCCCGGCCGGCCGCGACTGCCCGCGCTCGCGCACCGTCGCCACCCGCGGGTCCGCGGTGTCGGGAGCGTTCACGAAGGAGCGGAAGCGGCGGAGCCGGTCGGGGTCGGCGAGGGTCGCGGCCCACTCGTCGACGTAGGTGTCCACGTGCGTCGCCATGGCGGCCTCCAGTTCGGCGGCGATCCCGAGGGAGTCCGCGCAGACGACGTCGCGCACGTGCTCGAGCCCGCCGGGGAGCTCCTCCTGCCAGCGCGCGGTGCGCTGCAGGCGCTCGGCCGTGCGGACGTAGTACATCACGTAGCGGTCGATGTAGCGCACGAGCGTCTCGTCGTCGAGATCCTGCGCGAGCAGCTGCGCGTGCGCGGGCTGGTAGCCGCCGTTCCCGCCGACGTAGAGGTTCCAGCCGGTGTCGGTGGCGATCACGCCGATGTCCTTGCCGCGGGCCTCGGCGCACTCGCGGGCGCAGCCGCTGACTCCGAGCTTGAACTTGTGCGGCGAGCGCAGGCCCCGGTAGCGCTCCTCGAGGAAGACCGCCATGCCGACCGCGTCCTGCACGCCGTAGCGGCACCAGGTCGAGCCGACGCACGACTTCACCGTGCGCAGCGACTTGCCGTAGGCCTGCCCCGACTCGAAGCCCGCGTCGACGAGGAGGCGCCAGATCTCGGGGAGCTGCTCGAGGCGGGCGCCGAACATGTCGATCCGCTGGCCGCCCGTGATCTTCGTGTAGAGGCCGTACTGCTCGGCCACCTCGGCGATGACCTTGAGCTTCGCGGGGGTGATCTCGCCGCCCGGGATGCGCGGGACGACCGAGTAGGTGCCGTCCTTCTGCATGTTGGCGAGGGCGCGGTCGTTGGTGTCCTGCAGCGGTGCCTGGCCCCCGTCGAGGATGTAGGCGTTGGTCTGCGTCGCGAGCACGGACGCGATCACCGGCTTGCAGACGTCGCAGCCGAGCCCGGAGCCGAAGCGCTCCATGACCTGCTCGGCCGAGTGCAGGCCCAGGATGCGCACCGACTCGAACAGCTCGCTCCGGCTGAGCGCGACGTGCTCGCAGAGGGCGCGCGAGACCTCCACCCCGGCGCGGGTCAGCTCGGTGTCGAGCAGCTTCTTGACCAGCGGCACGCACGACCCGCACTGGGTGCCGGCGCGGGTGCAGGCCTTGAGCGGGCCGAGCTCGGTGCAGCCCTCGCCGATCGCGTGGCGCACGTCGCCGACCGAGACGTTGTTGCAGGAGCAGAGCTGGGCGTCGTCGGGCAGGTCGCCCGAGGGCGCCTCGGCTCCGGCCGCCGCGAGGTAGGCGCTCGGCTCGGCGGGCAGCTCGCGGCCGAGCAGCGGGCGCAGGGAGGAGTAGGGGCCCGCGTCGCCGACGAACATGCCGCCGAGCAGCGTGCGGGCGTCGTCCGAGACCACGATCTTCTGGTACAGACCGCGTGCCGGATCGGCGTAGACGACCTCGAGCGCGCCCTCGCCCGCGCCGAGCGCGTCGCCGAAGCTGGCGACCTCGACGCCCGAGAGCTTGAGCTTCGTCGCGTCGTCGACACCGGGGAAGGTCGCGTCGCCGCCGAGGAGGCGGTCGGCCACGACCTCGGCCATCGCGTTCGCCGGCGCGACGAGGCCGACGGTGCGGCCCTCGATCGCCGCGACCTCGCCGATCGCCCAGACGTGCGGGCGGCTGGTGCGGCAGGCGTCATCGACCGCGACGCCTCCGCGCGGCGCGACCTCGATGCCGGCGGCGCGGGCCAGCTCGTCGCGGGCGGTGATGCCGATCGAGAAGACGACGAGATCGGCGCTGATGCTGCTGCCGTCGGTCGTGCTCACCCCGAGCACCGTGCCGGTCGGCGAGGTGAGAACGGCGGTGGGGCGCGTGCCGAGGTGCAGGCTGATGCCCTGTGCGGTGATGATGCGGCCGAGGGCCTGGCCGGCGCCCTCGTCGAGCTGCGCGCTCATCAGCCAGCGGCCGGAGTGGATGAGCGCGGTGCGCGCGCCGAGCCGGTGCGCGCCTCCGGCGGCCTCGAGGCCCAGCAGCCCGCCTCCGACCACGACGACGTTGGCGGGGCGGCCCCTGCGGAGGCGGAACGCGGCGAGGTCGGCGACGAGCGAGTCAACGTCCTCGAGGGTGCGGTAGACCCGGCCGTGCTCGGCGCCGTCGATCGGCGGCACCGTGGCGGAGGAGCCGGTGGCGAGCACGATCTCGTCGCCGTCGACGACGCGCCCGTCCTCGAGCTCGACGCGGAGGCGCTCGGGGTCGATCGCAGTGACGCGGGAGGAGGTGACCAGTCGCGCCGACTCCCACAGCGCACCCTCGCCGAGGGTGAGGTCAACGGCGCCCTCCAGGCGCTTCGAGAGCGCGACCCGGTCGTACGGGTGGTGCGCCTCCTCGCCGAAGACGGTGATGTCGAGCGGGGTCGAGGCCCGCGCGACCAGCGCATCGACGAGGCGGTGCGCGGCGGGACCGGCGCCGACGACGAGCACGCGTCGGGGTGCTGCGGGGATCGCTCCTGGAGTCATGCCCCCACCGTAGGCACGCACCGTTTCGCGGCCGTTGCCCCGACGTAACACCGTGTGACCGGCGTCTCACGAGAGCCATCGGCCACCGTGAGGGCTTCGTTACGCCCGCGACACCGGCGGCGTGCTCCGGCGAAACGTGGCCTCTCTAGCGTGGCCTCACCGCCTCCGATCGGATGCGGCCACGAGACCCTGCCGAGGAGGCGCGACGATGACCGTGCTCGACGCACCCGCCACGACCTGGGCGCCGGTCTGCAACCGGCTCGAGCTCGAGCCGCTCTGGGGCGAGGCCGCCCTGGTCGGCGGCGTGCAGCTCGCGCTCTTCCTCCTCCCCGACGGCCGCGTCTTCGCGGTGTCGAACCTCGACCCGGCGACCGGAGCGGCCGTGCTCTCGCGCGGCATCGTCGGATCCCGCAGCGTCGACGGAGCGCAGCGGCCGACGATCGCGTCGCCGCTGCACAAGGACGTCTTCGACCTCGAGACCGGCCGGTGCTACACGAAGGAGCACCTGCACCTCGCGACCTGGAGCGTCCGCGAGGTCGACGGAGTGATCGAGGTGGCCCAGCGGACCGCGCTCGTCGCCGCCTCGCACGGCACCTCCGACGACGACGGCCGCCGGGCGGTGGCCGCCCTGGTCGATGCCGTGCGGCGGGCGAACCCGGCGGTCGACGTCCTCGACTCCTTCGTCGACGTGCAGCAGCCCGACGTTCCGGCGGTACTGGGCACTCTCGAGCCTGGGCGCGCCGCCGTCGTCGTCCCGCTCCTGCTCTCGGCCGGCTACCACGTGCACGTCGATCTCGCCGAGGCCGCGACGGAGGCCGAGCGGCCGGTCCGCGTGTCGGGCGCCCTCGGCCCCGACCCGCGGCTCGCCCGGGTGCTCGCCCGGCGTCTGCGCGAGGCGGGGCTCGCCGACGGCGACCGCGTCGTGCTCGCGGCCGCGGGCTCGAGCGACGCCGACGCGGTCGACGACTGCTGGACCACGGGGCGCCTGCTCGCCGCCGAGCTCGGCCGCGAGGTCGCCGTCTCGTTCATCTCGGCCGCCGAGCCGCGGGTCCCGGAGGTGGTGGCCGCCGAGCGCGCCGCCCACGCCGGCGCCCGCGTCGTCGTCGCGACCTATCTGCTCGCGCCGGGCTACTTCGCCGGCCTCGCCGCCTCGGCCGGCGCCGACCTGACCTCGGCCCCCCTGCTCACCGCCGTCGACCCGCCCGCGCGCGAGCTGGTCGACATCGTCTCGGAGCTGTTCGGCCGGAACGCCTGAACGCTCCGCTCCCGCACCACCGCACCTCCCCCCCCTTCCCGGGCGCTCTCGCGCGCCGACCACCTCCCGGAGGACCACGATGACCGCTGCACCCCCGACCACCGCCCCCGCCCCGATCGCCGCCTCCGGCCTCACCCGCCGGCCCGGCCGCTGGATCGACGGCTGGAACCCCGAGGACCCGGCGCAGTGGGAGGCGGAGGGCCGCTCGGTCGCCGCCCGCAACCTGCGCTGGTCGATCTTCGCCGAGTTCCTCGGCTTCGTCGTCTGGCAGCTCTGGTCCGTCGTGGTCGTGCAGCTGCCCGCGGCGGGCTTCACGTTCGACACCGGGCAGATCTTCTGGCTGATCTCGATGCCGAGCCTCGTCGGCGCGACGCTCCGCATCCCGTACACCTTCATGGTCCCCCGGTTCGGCGGGCGCAACTGGACGATCGTCTCGGCGGGACTCCTGCTCATCCCGAGCATCGGCCTGGCCCTGGCGGTCGGGAACCCCGAGACCCCCTTCGGCGTGATGCTGGTCGTCGCGGCGCTCGCCGGCTTCGGCGGCGGCAACTTCGCCAGCTCGATGGCGAACATCACCTTCTTCTACCCGTACGCCCAGAAGGGCTATGCGCTGGGCCTGAACGCCGCCGGCGGCAACCTCGGCGCCTCCGTGGCGCAGCTGATCGTGCCGATCGCGATCACCCTCGGAGCGGCGGCGACCCTCGATCTGCCGCTCGCGGGCTGGATCTGGGTGCCGCTGATCGTCGTCGCAATGGTCGGCGCGTACAAGCGGATGGACAACCTCTCCACCGCCAAGGCCGACGTCGCCGCCTCCCTGGCCGCTCTGCGCGAGCCGCACCTGTGGCTGCTCGCCGTGCTCTACATCGGCACCTTCGGCTCGTTCATCGGCTTCGCCGGAGTGTTCCCGAAGCTCATCGCCGACACCTTCCCCGAGTACTCGTCGTTCGCGGTCGGCTCGGCGACGCTGACGCTGGCGTTCCTCGGCGCGCTCGTCGGCTCGCTCGCGCGGCCCTCCGGCGGCCGGCTGGCCGACCGCTTCGGCGGCGCCCCCGTGACCATCGCGGCGTTCGTCGCCATGGGCGCGGGCATCCTCGGAGTCATCGCGACACTGCCCCTGGGCAGCTTCTGGCTGTTCCTGCTCGGCTTCCTCGTGCTCTTCGCCGCGGCCGGCATCGGCAACGGGGCGACCTACCGGATGATCCCCACGGTGTTCGCGCTCCGGGCCCGCGAGAAGGGCGGCGACGGAGTCGGAGCCCAGCGCACCTCCGCGGCGGCCCTCGGCCTCGTCTCGGCGATCGGCGCCTACGGCGGCTTCGTGATCCCCCAGCTGCTGGGCTACTCGAAGACCACCTTCGGCGACTACACGACGGCGCTGGGCTGGTTCGTCTGCGCCTACGCGGTGATGCTCGCCCTCACGGCGGGCGTCTACCTCCGGCTGTCCGCGAAGACGGGGACCCGGATCTGACGATGACGCCCGCGCCCGCCCCGACCGACTCGCACTGCCCGTACTGCGCCCTGCAGTGCGCGATGACGCTGACGCCCGCCGACGGCGCGACGCCCGTGACCATCGCGGGCAGGCAGTTCCCCACCAACCGGGGCGGGCTCTGCGCCAAGGGCTGGACCGCCGCCGAGCTGCTGGCGAGCGGCCAGCGGCTCCGCGCCCCGCTGATGCGCGCTGCCGACGGCGAGCTCCGCGAGGTGTCGTGGGCCGAGGCGCTGGACGCGGTCGCGGAGGCGGTGCGCGGCGTGCGCGAGCGGCACGGCGCCGATGCGGTCGCCGTCTTCGGCGGCGGCGGGCTCACCAACGAGAAGGCCTACCAGCTGGGCAAGTTCGCGCGGATCGCGCTCGGCACCTCCCGGATCGACTACAACGGCCGGTTCTGCATGTCGTCGGCCGCCGCCGCCGGCAACCGCGCCTTCGGCATCGACCGCGGCCTGCCGTTCCCGGTCGCCGATCTCGACGACGCCGACACGATCCTCCTGCTCGGCTCGAACGTCGCCGCCACGATGCCGCCGTTCCTCGCGCATCTGGCCGGTGCCCGCTCCCGCGGCGGTCTCGTGGTCGTCGACCCGCGCCGCTCCGCCACCGCCCGCCTCACCGAGGACGGCGCGGGGACGCACCTGCAGCCCGCCCCGGGCACCGACCTCGCGCTGCTGCTCGGGCTCACCCACCTGGTGCTCGCCGAGGGGCTCGCCGACACCGCGTACCTCGCCGCTCGCACGACCGGGTTCGACGCGGTGCGGCGCAGCGTGTCGTCGTGGTGGCCGGAGCGGACCTCCTCCGTCACCGGCGTGCCGACCGAGCTGCTGCGCAGCACCGCGCGGCGGCTGGCCGAGGGGCGCGTGTACGTGCTCACCGGGCGCGGGGTCGAGCAGCACGTCGACGGCACCGACACGGCGACGGCCGCGATCGACCTCGCGCTGATCCTGGGGCTCGTCGGCCGGCCGGGATCCGGCTACGGGACCCTCACCGGCCAGGGCAACGGCCAGGGCGGCCGCGAGCACGGGCAGAAGGCCGATCAGCTGCCGGGCTACCGCTCGATCCGCGATCCGGAGGCGCGCCGCCACGTCGCCGCCGTCTGGGGCGTCGATCCCGAGGTCCTCCCGGGCGCCGGCCTGCCCGCCGTGGCCCTGCTCGCCGAGCTCGGCCGCTCGGTGCACTGCCTGCTGGTGCACGGCTCGAACGTGGTGGTGTCGGCGCCCGACGTCCACGCGGTGCGCGCGGGGCTCCGCGCGCTCGACACGCTCGTCGTGTGCGACTTCTTCCTCTCCGAGACGGCCGCGCTGGCCGACATCGTGCTGCCCGTGCCGCAGTGGGCCGAGGAGGAGGGGACGATGACCTCGCTCGAGGGCCGCGTCCTGCGCCGCCGGAGGGCGATCGACCCGCCCGCGGGCGTCCGCAGCGAGCTGTGGATCCTGAGCGAGCTGGCCCGCCGCCTCGGGGCGCCGGGCACGTGGTCGACGAGGCCCGCCGAGGTCTTCGACGAGCTCGCCCGCGCGTCGGAGGGCGGCCCGGCCGACTACTCCGGACTCTCGCACGCCCTGCTCGACACGGGAGTCGAGGCCTACTGGCCGTACCCCGCGGGCAGCACCGGCACGCCGCGCCTGTTCGGTGAGCGCTTCGGCCACCCCGACGGGCGCGCGAGGCTGGTCGCCGTGACGGCGCGCTCCGCCCCCGTCACCGACCGCGGCGACGAGCTGACGCTCATCACCGGCCGCTACCTGCAGCAGTACCAGTCGGGCACGCAGACGCGCCGCGTCGCCGAGCTCGACGCCGCGCGCCCGGAGGCGCGCCTCGAGATCCACCCGGCGACCGCTTCGCGCCTCGGCGTGAGCGACGGCGCACCGGTCGTGGTCGGCAACGTCCGAGGAGTCGTGCGGGCGCGGGCCGCGGTGACGGCCGACATCCGCCACGACACCGTGTTCCTGCCGTTCCACTACGCGGGCGAGCAGTGCGCGAACCTGCTGACCGAGGCGGTCGTGGATCCGGTCTCGTCGATGCCCGAGTTCAAGCGCACGCGGGTCTGGGTCCGCGCGGAAGGGACCACCGATGCCTGAGCCTCTCCGGATCCTCCTCCTCGGCCACGGCCCGGTCGGGTCCCGCTTCGTCGAGGAGCTGCTGCCGACCGTCCGCTCCGGCGCGGTCGCGCTGACGGTGGTCGGCGCCGAGAGCGACGACGCGTACAACCGCGTGCTGCTGGCCGAGTACGCCGTCGGCCGAGCCACCCGCGAGCGCCTCGACCTGGGCGACCGGATCGCGGCAGAGAAGGCGGGGGTCGTCTTCCGGCTCGGCGCCGCCGCCGTCGGCCTCGACCGCGCGCGCCGCGTCGTGCGGCTGCACGACGGCGAGCGCCTCCCCTACGACCGCCTCGTCTTCGCGACCGGCGCGCGCGCCAATGTGCCCACCCTCGCCGGGATGGAGCGGTCGCGCCGCGATCGCCGCGCCCGCGCGGACTCACCGGAGACCCTCGACCGCGGAGCGAGGCCGCTGCCGGAGCGCGTCGTCGCCCTGCGCGACCTCGACGATGCGCGCGTCGTCCGCGAGGCCGTACGGGCGGGGTCGCGCATCGTCGTGCTGGGCGCGGGGGTGCTCGGCGTGGAGTTCGCGCTCGCGGCCGCCGAGCAGGGCGCCGAGGTGGTGGTCGTCTACCACGGCGACATCCCGATGGGCCGCAACCTCGATCACGGGGGCGGGCGGATGCTCGCCGCGGCCGCTCGCGCCGCCGGCGTCGAGATGGTCTCGCACGCCCGCTCCGAGAGCGTGCTGCTGGCCCACGACGAGCTCGGCCGCGCGCACTTCCAGGCGCTGCTCTGCGCCGACGGCAAGCAGATCGAGGGCGACCTGCTCGTGCTCTCGTGCGGTGTCGGCGCCCGGACCGAGCTCGCGGCGAGCGCCGACCTCGCCGTGTCGACCGGGATCCTCGTCGACGAGCACCAGCGCAGCTGGAGCGACCCCGCCGTCTTCGCGATCGGCGACTGCGCGCACGTCGCCGCGCCCGGCTCCGCTCTGCCCGACGGCCGCGTCCCCGGCGGCCCGAGCGGACTCATCGGCCCGGGCTGGCAGCAGGCGGACCGCCTCGCGGCGCGCCTCGGCGCGGAGGCGGAGGGCCGCCCGGCCGACGAGCGCGTACCGGAGCCGCGCCCTGCGGTCGTGATGCTGAAGGCCGAGGGCGTCGACCTGGTCGCCGGCGGCGACGCCTCCGCCGAGCCGTGGGATGCGGCTCCCCACGCGACGGGCTGCTCCGAGCACGCGGAGGTGACCGTCTGGGCCGACCCCGCCCGCGGTGGCTACACGAAGCTCGTCACGGTCGGCGGCGTGCTGCGCGGATTCGTCTCGGTCGGCCTGCCCCGCGCGGGCGCCGAGCTGACGCTCCTGTTCGAGCGCGGCTCCGAGCTGCCGGCCGACCGCTCGAGCCTGCTCCGCCTCGACGCACCCGACGCCGGGGCGGCGCCCACCGGCGACCCGTTCGCCCCCGAGGCGACCGTCTGCTGGTGCAACGGCGTCTCGGCCGCCGCCATCACCGACTCGATCGCGGCCGGCGCCGGCACGGTCGCGTGCGTCGGAGCCGCCACCCGCGCGGGGACCGGCTGCGGCGGCTGCGCGGGGCGCATCTCCGAGCTGCTGGCCCGGCTCGCCGTGCCGGCCTGATCCCGCCGCCCGCCCGGCCCCGTCAGGCCCCGCTCGGCTCCAGCGCCTCCGCGAGACGGCGGGTGACCGCGCGCAGCTCGAGCTCGACTCCGCGCAGGCGCTCCTCGGCCAGCTCGGCCCTCTCGTCGACGGCGGCGAGGTGGGGCGGAGTCGCGGTCAGCACCTCGTCGGCCGACGCGCGCCACGAGGCGACCGAGTCGCGCAGCTCGCCCGTCGTCGCTCGGACGTCGTCCAGCTCCGCCCGGAGCCCGGCGATCTCCTCCCGCACCGCGGTGATCTCGCCCCGCAGCGCCGCGGTCTCGCCGCGCACCTCCTCGGTGCGCAGTCGCGCCTGCTCGAAGTACGGGGCCACCAGGCGGTGGACCGCCTCGCGCAGGGCCGCGCCGCCCCGGCCGAAGCGGGTCGGCACGGAGCCGGGGTTCTCGCGGTAGTCGTGGTCACTGGTCATCGTCGTCGTCCCGTCCGGAGAGCCGGCGGTGGAGCTGATCCATCGCCCGCCGATCCTTGTCCATGATGTCGGCCTCGAGGCCGGTGTCGCCGGTGCGCTCGGCGAGCCCCGGTCGGCTGCGGCGCTCGAGAGAGCGCTCGAGGAGCTCGACCGAGCGCTCGAACGACAGCGGTCCGCGGGCGGCCGCCCGTCCGCGGCGGCCGAGGGCCTCGAGATCCACGGCTCCCGAGACGACGTCGCGCATCGCTTTGAGCAGCGAGGCCGTCGACCGGGTGATCTTGAGGCAGTCGACGCCGTCGATGAGGAACTCGGCGACTCCGCTCGATCCCGTCACGATCGGCACGCACCCCGCCGCCGCGGCCTCGACCGGGGCGACGCCGAACGCCTCCCCCGCCCAGGTCGGGAAGAGGAACGCGTCGGCCGCTCCGTGCGCCGCCAGCACCTGCTCGCGCGGTGTCGGACCGTGGAACTCGACAAGGCCGTCGAGACCCGCCTCCGACGCGCGCGCCCGGTAGCCGTCGACGTCGCCGTCGCCGTAGAGGTCGACGCGGAAGTCGCGGGTCTCCTCCGCGAGCAGGGCCGCCGCCTCGAGCACCAGCTCGACGCCCTTGTGCTCGCCGAGCGACGCCGCGAAGGTGAAGCGCGTGATCCCGCCCTCGCGGTACCGGCGGGGCTCACCGGAGTCGGGCGGCACGCTCACGCCGCGGCCGATCACCTCGACCTCGCCCAGCTCGAGCCCGCCCGCCTCGATCGCGTCGACGAGGGAGCGGCTGACCGCCACGATCTCCCCGCGGTCGAAGTGATCGGCGGCGTCGGCGCCGTAGACCTCCAGGACGCGCTCGGGGAGCCCGTCGACGAGCGCGTTCGGGATCCGGTCGCCCAGGTTCCACATCCAGCCGGCGTCGACCGTGCGCAGGAGGTCGATCAGGGCGAGCCCGCCGAGCCCCAGGATGTTGAACGCGACCACGTGGGTCGGCGCGAAGTCGCGCAGCTCCTCGAGCAGGATGCGGGTGTTCTCGAACCGCGACACCGCGCTCTCGTGGTGCATCAGCTGCACGATCTCGCCGCCGGTCTGCGGCAGCGGGAAGTAGGTGCGCAGTCCCAGCGTCCGGTGAACCTCGACCGGCGAGGCCTCCGGAGGCAGGTAGGTCGGCGTGGTCAGCACGCGCACGGCGTGCCCCCGGGCCGCCATCGCCTCGGCGACGCGGGCGCAGGTCATCTCGTAGCCGCCGAGCACCTGCGGCGGGTAGAGGTTGCTGAGGAACAGGAGTCGCATCGGTCCTTCCGGGTCCGTCACAGGGCACCGCGCCCGGCATCGGCGGCGATGCGCTCGGTGACGGCGGGGGTGTAGGTCGCACGTGCCTGGCGGTCGTTGCCGCCGTCCCAGTAGTTGACGAGGTAGAGCCCGGACTGCTGGGTGCGCGGCACGAACGGGAACAGCTCCGCCTCCGGCTGGATCTGGGCGATCCGGTAGCCCGCGTCGACCGCGCGCACGTGCAGCCAGATGTCGTCGGCGTCCGGAGCGACCTCGCGGAACGCGTCGCCGTGCGCGGCCACCGCCTCCATCAGCTCGCTCGGGAACAGCTGGCCCGAGACGGAGGTGCCGAAGACGTCGAACCCCGCGCGGGTGTCCTCGACCGGGCGCCAGCTCGTGTAGGGCGCGACGACACCGTCGACGACCGCGACCCGGTGCGCGCGGTAGCACAGCACCGTCTCGCGCGGGTACCGCGCCCGGGCGTCGAGCAGCCCGCGGAGCCAGTGCCGCGGGTAGACGATGTCGTCGTCGGAGGTGACGAGATCGCGCTCCCCGGCACGACCCGAGAGCAGGTGCGGGTAGTACTTGGTGTGCACGCGGTGGCCCTCGACGAGGTGGATCTCGAGGCCGCGCCGGCGGAGGCGCTCGAGGCTCGCGGGCAGCGCCGCGACGAGCGCCGGGTCGTCGAGCCAGAGGGCCAGGCGGGCCGGTCGGGCGGAGCCGCGCGCGATCGACTCGAGGGCGACGTGCACGCGGTGGATGCGGTCGCCGTGCGTCGTCATGGTGACCACGACCTCGCCGCCCGGATCGGTCACCGGGCGGCGAGAGAACCGGTTGGCGAGCTCGAGCACCAGCAGCTCGCGGCGGAACGCGAGGGAGCGCGGGTGATCGATCGGGCGGGCGGCGACGGCCGCGGCCCGGCGCTCGCGGAGCCCCCCGGCGACCGCGAGGATCCGCGTCCTCGGTCGCACCCGGCGGCCGAGCGCGGCGAGCCTGGTCCGGGGACGGAGTCGTCGGCCGAGCGCGGCGAGGGCGGGATGCATCGATCCAGGATAGTCAGGACGCCCTGGGCGCCCCGTGCCGGTCAGGCGGCGTCGAACGTCGCGTACGCCCGCACGGGGAAGGTCCCGAAGCCGCGCACCTTCGGCGGGACCGCGGTGAAGCGCGCGCCGGTGGGCGGCAGCGCCCCGAGCCCGGTCAGGTGCTCGACCACGTGCACGCCCGCCGCGAGCAGGCGGCTGTGCGCCGGCCGCGCGCCGGGGCCCTCGGTGTCGTCGATGTTGAGCGAGTCGATGCCGACCAGCACCGCACCCGCGGCCACGAGGGCCGCCGCCCCCTCCTCGGTGAGGTACGGGGCGCCGTGCGCGTAGGCCGGGGTGGCGAAGTGCGCGTCCCAGCCGGTCGAGAGCAGCACCGCCCAGCCGCGGACGTCGAGCCCCGCGAACGCCTCCGCCTCGATCGCCCGGCCGCTCCCCCTCCTGTCGACGACGACCGCCGGAAGATCCACGAGCGTCTCGAGCTCGAGGTCGGCGAGGTCGCGCCCGCCCTCGTAGCGGTGGAACGGGCTGTCGAGGTACGTGCCGGTGTTGCCGAGCATCTCGATCACGTCCATCGCGAACTCGGTGCCCGGCGCGTACGCGGCGCGCGACGCCTCCCGCGTGAGATGCGGGCGGATGCGCGGCGCGGGCAGCCCGGGGTAGGTCACCAGGCCGTCCGAGACGGTGTGGCTGAGGTCGACGATGCGGCGTGCGGAGGAGGTCATGCCCCGATCCTGGCAGTGGCAGTATCACCGCGTCCCGCGAAGAACTGCCACCGCCCGTCCGGATCGGGACACGGACCGACCGCTACTTCTTCGGCAGCGCCGCCGCCAGGTCCGCGATCAGGTCGTCCGCGTCCTCGAGCCCGACCGACAGCCGCACCAGCGACTCCGAGACCTCGAGCGGCGTGCCCTTGACCGAGGCGTGCGTCATCTCGCTCGGGTACCCGATCAGCGACTCGACCCCGCCGAGCGACTCCGCGAGCTGGAACAGCGTCGTCGACTCCGCGAACTTCCGCGCCGCGCGCGGCGTCGCCAGCTCGAGGGAGATCATCCCGCCGAAGCCCGACATCTGGCGCTTCGCCAGCTCGTGGCCGGGGTGCGTGGGCAGTCCCGGGTAGTGCACGGCGGTGACGGCCGGGTGCTCGACGAGGAACTCCGCGACCGCCTGCGCGTTCTTCGAGTGCCGCTCCATGCGCACCCCGAGGGTCTTGATGCCGCGGACGGTGAGCCACGCGTCCATCGGGCCCGAGATCGCGCCGACCGCGAACTGCAGGAACGCGACCTTCTCGGCGAGCGGGCCCGAGCGCAGCGCGAGAGCGCCGCCCACGACGTCCGAGTGCCCGCCCAGGTACTTCGTCGTCGAGTGCACGACGACGTCGGCACCCAGCGCGAGCGGCTGCTGCAGAGCGGAGGAGGCGAAGGTGTTGTCGACGACGACGATCAGGTCGTGCGCGTGGGCCAGGTCGGCCAGCTCCGCGATGTCGCTGACGGTCATCAGCGGGTTCGACGGCGTCTCGACCCAGAGCATCTTCGTCTCGCCGGGGACGATCGCCCGCTGCACCTCGCGCAGGTTCGACATGTCGACGGCGGTGTTGCGGATGCCCCACGCGCCGTGCACCCGGTCGATCAGCCGGTGGCTCCCGCCGTAGGCGTCGTTGCCGAGCACCACGTGGTCGCCGGGGGCGAGCGCCGCGCGCAGCAGCGTGTCCTCGGCGGCGAGGCCGGACGAGAAGGAGTAGGCGACGTCGGCGCCCTCGAGCGAGGCGATCAGCTCCTGCAGCGAGTCGCGGGTCGGGTTCGCCGAGCGGGCGTACTCGTAGCCGCCGCGGAACCCGCCGATGCCGTCCTGGACGAACGTCGAGGTCATGTAGACGGGCGGGACGACGGCGCCGGTCGTCGGGTCGAACTCCTGACCGGCGTGGATGGCGCGGGTGTCGAAGTGCTGCTTCTTGGGCATGGCTGCGTGCTTTCCGGGTCGGGGTGGGGAGGAGGAGGGGCGCCGGTCAGGCGGTGGCGTACGAGAGCAGGTCCTGCCGGGTGATCACGGCGACCGGCTTGCCCTCGTCGGTGACGAGCAGGGCGCTGACCTCGGTGAGCGCGGCGCGGGCCGACGAGATGCTCTCGCCGAGTCCGATCAGGGGCAGCGAGTCGCCGGAGGAGGCGCCCAGCGGGTCGGTCATCGCCGCGGCCCCGCTGAACACGCGGTCGAGCAGCTCGCGCTCGTCGACCGCTCCGACGACCTCGCCCATCACCACCGGCGGCTCGGCGCTGAGCACGGGGAGCTGCGAGACCCCGTACTTCGTCATGATCTCGATGGCGTCGCGCACCGTGTCGCTCGGGTGGGCGTGCACGAGCGCGGGCAGCTCGCCGACCTGCGGATTCGCGGCGCGCGCGCGGAGGACGTCGCGGACGGTGCCCTCCTCGGGCCGCTCGAGGAAGCCGTAGGAGCGCATCCAGCGGTCGTTGAAGATCTTGCCGAGGTAGCCGCGCCCGCCGTCGGGCAGCAGCACCACGACCACGTCGTCCGGGCCGAGGTCGGCCGCCGCCTTGAGCGCGACCGAGACGGCCAGGCCGCTCGAGCCGCCGACGAGCAGCCCCTCCTCGCGGGCGAGCCGCCGGGTCATCGCGAACGACTCCGCATCGCTGGACGCGATGATGCGGTCGACGACGCTCGGGTCGTAGGCGCTGGGCCAGAAGTCCTCGCCGACGCCCTCGGTGAGGTAGGGCCGTCCGCCGCCGCCCGAGTACACCGAGCCCTCGGGGTCGGCGCCGATGATCTGCACCCGGCGGTCGGACACCTCCTTGAGGTAGCGGCCGACTCCGCTGATCGTGCCGCCCGTGCCGACGCCGGCGACGAAGTGGGTGAGGCGCCCGGCGGTGTCGCGCCAGATCTCGGGCCCGGTGGTCTCGTAGTGGCTGAGCGGGCCGTTGAGGTTCGCGTACTGGTTGGGCTTGAACGCGCCGGGGATCTCGCGGGCGAGGCGGTCCGAGACGGAGTAGTAGGAGTCGGGGTCCTCCGGGGCGACGGCCGTCGGCGTGACGACGATCTCGGCCCCGTAGGCCGTCAGCACGTTGCGCTTGTCCTCGCCGACCTTGTCGGGCAGCACGAACACGCAGCGGTAGCCGCGCTGCTGGGCGACGAGCGCCAGGCCGATGCCGGTGTTGCCGCTCGTGGGCTCGACGATCGTGCCGCCGGGCTTCAAGAGCCCGTCGCGCTCGGCCGCGTCGATGATGCGCGTCGCGATGCGGTCCTTCGACGAGCCGCCGGGGTTGAGGTACTCGACCTTGACCAGGACGGTCGCCCGCACTCCGGAGGCGGTGGGTCCGAGCTTCACCAGCGGGGTGTCGCCGATCAGGTCGAGCACCGATTCGGCGTAGGCCATCCCGGTCTCGGGGCGTGCTGGCAGGGCTCGATCGAGGGTCATGACGCCAGGGTACCAACCGGTTCGGAGCGTATGACGGGAGCCCCCGGCCACCGCCGACCGAGCCCCTGGCCGGGTCCCGCCAGGTGCTGTCGCCGCGATCCGCAGTGCCCTATCGTGGGGGTCCGCGAGCGCTGCCGCCGATACCGGAACGGACCACGAATGACCTCTCCGATCGCCGCACCGCCGCGGCGTCCGGCCGATGCGCACCTCCTGCGCCTGCTCGGCCCGGCCATGGTCGCCGGAGTCGCCTACCTCGATCCGGGCAACGTCGCCAGCAATATGACGGCGGGCGCCCGCTTCGGCTATCTGCTCGTGTGGGTCGTCGTCCTCGGCAACCTGATGGCGTGGCTGATCCAGTACCTCTCGGCCAAGCTCGGCCTGATGACCGGCCGCAGCCTGCCCGAGCTGCTCGGCGAGCGCCTCCGCGGCCGCTGGGGGCGGCGGGCCTACTGGCTGCAGGCCGAGACGGTCGCGATGGCGACCGACCTCGCCGAGGTGATCGGCGGCGCGATCGCGCTCAACCTGCTCTTCGGTCTGCCGCTCCCCGTCGGCGGCCTGGTGACGGGGGCGGTGTCGCTCGCGCTCCTGCTCGTGCAGACCCGCGGAGGCGCGCAGCCCTTCGAGCGCGTCATCACGCTGCTCATGGTCCTCATCGCCATCGGCTTCACCGTCGGCGTGGTCGTCGATCCGCCCGACGCCGGCTCGACCCTCGCGGGCCTCGTCCCGCGGTTCGAGGGATCGGAGTCGGTGCTCCTCGCCGCGTCGATCCTCGGCGCGACCGTCATGCCGCACGCGATCTACGCGCACTCCGCACTCGCCCGCGACCGCTTCGGCCGCGTCGACGGCGTCGGCGCGCGCCGCCGGATCCTCGTCGCCACGCGGATCGACGTCACCGTCGCGCTCGCGATCGCGGGCACCGTGAACCTCGCGATCCTCCTCCTCGCCGCGCACTCGCTCTCGGGAGTCGACGGCACCGACAGCCTCGAGGGCGCTCACGCCGCGATCGGCGCCGCCCTCGGGCCGGTCGTCGCGACGCTCTTCGCGGTCGGCCTGCTCGCCTCCGGTCTCGCCTCGACCTCGGTCGGCGCGTACGCCGGGGCCGAGATCATGCACGGCCTGCTGCACGTGCGGGTGCCGCTGGTCGCGCGACGCCTCGTCACGCTGATCCCGGCGCTGCTCGTGCTGGCGATCGGCTTCGACCCCACGCGGGCGCTCGTGCTCAGCCAGGTCGTGCTGTCGTTCGGCATCCCGTTCGCCCTGGTGCCGCTGGTGATCCTCACCCGCGACCGCCGCCTGATGGGCGACCAGGCCAACCGCTGGTTCACCACTCTCGGCGCCACCCTCGCCGCCGCCTGCCTGATCGTGCTGAACGGCCTGCTCCTCTGGCTGACCTTCGCCCCCTGACGCAGGACTCCCTCCGACGTCGGCGTTGATCCGATCCGGAGCCTGTCTCGTTATCCTCTGAGAGCGCTTTTCAGGCGCCTGCGCCCGCTGCCGGCGCGCCATCCCGCGACCAGAACGAGAGACGCCGCGTGCCCAAAGACACGATGTCCGCCAAGAACCGTGCCCGCCAGGAGAAGCTCGAGGCCTACCGCCGCGAGCAGGAGAAGCGCAAGCGCAGCGGCCGGATCTGGATCTGGTCGCTCTCCGCTCTCGCCGTGATCGCCGTCGGCGCCATCGTCGCCGTCACCGTGATCGGCAATCAGCAGATCGTCGAGGCGCGCCAGATCGACGGCCTGCAGACCTTCGAGAACGACGCGACCCACGTCGCCGGCGCCGTCGACTACCCGCAGACCCCGCCCGCCGGCGGCCCGCACAACTCCGTCTGGATGAACTGCGGCGTCTACGACCAGCCCGTCCCCAACGAGAACGCGGTGCACGACCTCGAGCACGGCGCCGTCTGGGCGACCTACGACCCCTCCCTCCCGCAGAGCGAGGTCGACGCGCTGATCGCGGCGATGCCCGACACCTACGCCGTCGTCTCGCCCTACGAGGGTCTCGACTCGCCGATCGTCCTCAGCGCGTGGGACGCCCAGGTCGCCATCGACTCCCCCGACGACCCCCGGATCGACGCGTTCGTCGAGCGCTTCTGGCAGGCGTCCACCGCTCCCGAGCCCGGCGCGCCCTGCACCGGGGGCATCGACGCCCCCGGCAAGCAGTGATGACGCCCGCGGGCAGCAGGGGTCGTCTCCTCGTCGCGGCCGTCGCCGTGGTGGCCCTGCTCCTCGGGGCGGCGGGCGGGTACGTCCTCGGCGCCCTCGCCCCGTTCTCGCGGGCCGCGACTCCGTCGAGCACCAGCGCGGAGGCGGGCTTCGCGCGCGACATGCAGGTCCACCACCTGCAGGGCGCCCAGCTGGCCCTGATCGCGCACGAGCGCAGCACCGATGACGAGGTGCTCACCGTCTCGAAGGACATCCTGCTCACGCAGCAGCAGCAGTCCGGCCAGCTCTTCGGCTGGCTGACGTCGTGGGGTCTCCCGCAGGCCTCCCCCGAGCCGTCTATGACGTGGATGGGCCGCCCGACCCTCGCGGGAGCCGCCGACGAGCACTCCTCGATGGGCATGGGGACGGAGGAGGGAGTCGTGCCGTCGAGCATGCCCGGTCTCGCCACCCAGGACCAGATCGACGAGCTCACGGCGGCGTCCGGTCGCGATCTCGACCGCCTCTTCCTCCAGCTGATGATCGCCCACCACCGCGGCGCGATCGACATGGCGGAGGCGCTCCTCGCCCGCAGCCGCGACACGGTCGCCACCGACTTCGCCACCTCCGTCGTCAGGGCCCAGGAGGCCGAGATCTCGCTCATGGAGCAGATGCTCGCCGACCGCCCGGCGGTCTGACCGCGCCGCCGGCCCGCCCGGCTCAGGCGCCGACGGCCGTCTCGACCTGCTGCGCGTAGAGCGAGGCGTAGAGGCCGCCGCGCTGCTGCAGCTCGGCGTGGGTTCCCGACTCGACGATGCGGCCGCCGTCGACCACGTGGATCACGTCGGCCGAGACCACCGTCGACAGGCGGTGCGCGATCGCGATCGTCGTGCGTCCGCGGGAGGCGTCGTCGAGCGCGGTCTGCACGATCCGCTCCGAGACGGTGTCGAGCGCGCTCGTCGCCTCGTCGAGGATGAGCACCGCCGGATCCTTCAGCAGCACCCGCGCGATCGCGAGCCTCTGCTTCTCGCCGCCCGAGAGGCGGTAGCCGCGCTCGCCCACCAGGGTGTCGTAGCCGTCCGGGAACGACGCGATCGTGTCGTGGATGTTGGCCGAGCGCGCCGCCGCCTCGAGCTCCTCCTGCGTCGCATCGGGGCGCGCGTAGCGCAGGTTGTCGGCGATCGACGCGTGGAAGAGGTAGGTCTCCTGGCTGACGATCCCGATGTGCGACACGAGCGACGCCTGGCGCAGCTCGCGCACGTCGGAACCGGCGAACCGCACGGAGCCGCCCGTCACGTCGTAGAGGCGCGGCACCAGGTACGAGATGGTCGTCTTGCCCGCGCCCGACGGGCCGACGAACGCGACGAACTGCCCCGGGGCGATCGAGACGGAGACGTGATCGAGGGTCGGGCGCGCCTCGTCGGTCTGGTCGGGGTAGCGGAAGACGACGTCGTCGAGCTCGACCCGGCCCAGCTCGCCGCTGACGTCGTGCGCGGTCGCCCGGTCGGCGATCGCCGGGCGCAGGTCGAGGTACTCGAAGATGCGCGCGAAGAGGGCGCCGGCGGTCTGCAGGTCGAGCGCGACGCGCATCAGCCCGAGCAGCGGCCACATCAGCCGCGCCTGGACGGTGGTGAAGGCGACCACGGTGCCCGCGGTGACGGTCGTGCCTCCGAGGATGAGCCACGCGGCGACGAGGTAGACGATGACCGGGATCACCGAGAGGAAGATCTGCACCATCGCGAAGAACCACTGGCCCGACATCTGCTGGCGCACCTGCAGGTCGATCTGGCGGCCGTTCTCGTCGGCGTAGCGCGTCACCTCCGACTCCTGGCGGCCGAAGCTCTTGGCCAGGAGGATGCCCGAGACGCTCAGCGTCTCCTGCGTGATCGCCGTCATCTCGGACAGCGACTCCTGCGTCTTCGTGGCGATGCGCGCGCGCACCTGGCCGACGCGGCGCTGCGCGATCACGAGCACGGGGGTCAGCACCAGGGCGACGATCGTCATCTGCCAGGAGAGCAGCAGCATGGCCACCACGGCCGCGATCACCGTGACCGTGTTGCCGAGGACGCTCGAGACCGTGTTCGTCAGCACGCTCGCCACGCCGCCGACGTCGTTCGCGAGGCGCGACTGGATCACTCCGGTGCGGGTGCGGGTGAAGAAGCCGAGCTCCATCGCCTGCAGGTGGCGGAACAGCCGGATCCGCAGCTCCCCCATCACCGTGTTGCCGACGGTCGCCGTGAGGTAGGTCTGCCAGACGCCCAGGATCGCCGAGAGCGCCCAGACGAGCACCATGATGCCGACGAGCTCGAGCAGCACGGGGAAGTCCGGTCCGCCCTCGGGCGGGAACAGCCCCCGGTCGAAGGCGAGCTGGGTCAGGAGGGGCGGCACCACCGTCAGCGCGGCGCCGACCAGCACGAGGGCGACCGTCAGGGTCAGCTTGGCGCGGTGGTCGCGGAACAGCTCGGCGATGCGGCCGAACAGTCCGTCGATCCGCGGGGCGTCGGCATTGGCGCGGCGCTGGCTGTCGGGGTCGCCGCTCGAGATCCTGCCGCGCACCGCTCCGCCGCGCATCCCGCCGCCCGCCGCGACGTCACCCATCCTGCTCATCGCTCGACCCTAACCCCGCCCGCCGACACCGCCGTCGGCTTCCGCCCACGGCGAAGATGTGCTGTCGAGCACGCCCGCAGAACGACTCCGGCCCGGCGATCCTGAGGACAGGAGCACCGGGCCGGAGAAGCGGATCGGAGGAGCGTCAGCCCTTCGTCGCGCCCGCGAGCAGGCCGCGGACGAAGAACCGCTGGAGGGAGAAGAACACGATCAGCGGCACGATGATCGAGATGAACGCCCCCGCCGTGAGCAGCTCCCACGACTGCCCGTAGGAGCCCGAGAGGTCCTGGAGGGCCTTGGTGATCGGCAGCCCCTGTCCCGAGGTGAACACCGTCGCCACCAGCAGGTCGTTCCAGACCCAGAGGAACTGGAAGATGCCGAACGACGCGATCGCGGGGACGGCGAGGGGCAGGACGATCCGGAAGAAGATCTGCCCGTGACCGGCGCCGTCGACGCGGGCGGCCTCGATGACCTCTCCCGGGATCTCCGAGATGAAGTTGTGGAGCATGAAGATCGCCAGCGGCAGCGCGAAGATCGTGTGCGCGATCCACACCTTCGCGTACGAGCCGTCCAACCCGTTCACTCCGAGCCCCGGGAGGATGTAGAGGTTGCCGATGCGCAGGCCGTCCGAGAACAGCTGCAGCAGCGGCACGAGGGCCATCTGGATCGGCACGATCTGGAGCGAGAACACCAGGACGAAGAGCGTGTTGCGGCCCTTGAAGTCGATCCACGCGAACGCGTACGCCGCGAGGCTCGCGATCGTGATCGGGATCAGCGCCGCGGGCAGCGTGATCACGAGCGAGTTCACGAACGCCTTGCCCAGCGTCAGGCTGTCGCCCGAGTTGAGGGCGTTGACGTAGTTGTCGAGCGTGAACCCGGGGTTCGCGAAGACCGTCCACCAGCCGGTGGTCTTGATGTCGTTGGCCGGCCGGAACGACGAGATGAACAGGCCGAGCGTCGGGATGGTCCAGATGACCGCGATGATCAGCGCCGCGATCGTCGCTCCGCGCGAGGTGGTGGCCTTCTTGACCTTGCCGCTGGCGGCCTCGATCCGGGACTCCCCGCGCAGGAGGCGCCGTTCGGTGGTGCGGTCGACCGGAACCTGGATCGGAGTGGGCGTGACGCTCATCGGATCTCCCTCTGCTTGGCGAGCTGGCGGGCGTTGTAGACGACGATCGGCAGGACCAGCAGGAACAGGATGACCGCGAGGGCCGCGCTGTAGCCGCTGCGGGCGCCGAGCTGGAACTGGCGGACCATCTCGAACGCGAGGACCGTGGTGTCGGAGCGGCCGCCGGTCATCGCCGAGACGATGTCGAAGACCTTCAGCGACGCGATCGAGATCGTGGTCAGCACGACCACGATCGAGGAGCGGATGCCGGGCACCTGGACGTTCCAGAACGACTGCCAGGCGTTGGTGCCGTCGAGCGACGCCGCCTCCAGCTGCTCCGCCGGGACGCCCTTGAGCGCCGCGGAGAGGACCGTCATGGCGAAGCCGGCCTGCGTCCAGATGAGCACGACCACGAGGAACAGCGTGTTCCACGGCTCGAGGCCCAGCCAGTCGACCGGGGTGCCGCCGAACGCGGTGAGGATGCCGTTGAGGACACCGATCTGCTCGCCCTGGCGCACGTCGTAGAAGAACTTGAAGATGATCGACGCGCCGACGAACGAGATCGCCATCGGCATGAAGACCAGGAGCTTGAAGAACTTCTCGCCGCGGCTCTTGTCGATGAAGACCGCGTAGGCGAGGCCGATCGCGGTCGCCGTGATGGGGGCCAGCAGCACCCAGACGACGGTGTTGAGGAACGCGGTGACGCCGTCGGGGCTCGTGAAGACCCAGATGAAGTTGTCCAGGCCCGCGAAGCCCGAGCCGTCGTTCTTCATGAACGCGTTCAGCGCGGTCGTGATCGTCGGGTAGATCAGGCCGATGAGGATGAAGAACGCGGCCGGCGCCATGAACGCGATCAGCTGCAGTGCGTAGCCCGCGCCTTTGCGGGACCGGAAGTCGAGGAGGAAGAGGATGCCGCCGAGGACGGCCGCGACGACCGCGACCCACATGACGGAGTTGTACAGGCCGAAGGCGAGGAGCAGGGCGACCGGGACCACGACCGAGACGGCGAGGCGGAGGATCGTGTAGCCCGTGCCGCGACGCGGTGCGACCTCGACGAAGAAGAGGATGATCGCCACGACCGCCGCGAAGGCGATCAGGATGAGCGGGATCTGCGCGAGCGGGGGGATGCTCGCCAGCCACTGGAAGAATGCGGACATGGACGCCCTTTCGAGTGCGACTCTGAACTCAGCTGAAGCCTAGCGAGGACGAGGGCCGCCGCCCAGGGAGCGGCGGCCCTCGTCCTCGTGACCGCTAGGAGGTGTACCCGGCCTGGATCTCCTCGAGGACCTGGTCGGTGCTCGAGCCGTCGATCCAGTCGACCATGCCCTTCCAGAAGCTGTCGGCACCCACGGACTTCGGCATGAGGTCCGAGCCGTCGAAGCGGAACGTGGTGTCCTCGCTCTGCAGGATGCCGATCGAGTCCTTCAGGATGTCGCTGCCGGCGTTCGCGGCGTCGAGACCCTTGTTGGCCGAGATGACTCCGCCGAGCGAGACGCGGCTGTTCGCCCAGTCAGCGCTGGCGAGGTACTCCTGGACCTTCGCGGTGTCCTCGTCGTTCGAGAACGCAGCGACCATCTCGCCACCACCGGTGACGGCCTGGGGGTCGTCGGCGTTGGTCGGCGGGGTGAGGAAGGCCCACACATCGCCGTCCTCGGCCACCGTGGCGCCGGCCGAGATCAGGAAGCCCTCGAAGAAGGACGCCTGGTGGGTCAGTGCGCAGGAGCCGTTGGCGATGTTCTGCGCGACGTCGCCGAAGGCGGTGGAGTTGATCGACGAGACGTCGCCGTAGCCGGCGTTGACCAGGGTCGGGTCGAGCAGGATCGAGCCGACGGAGTCGAATGCCGCCTTGATCTCGGGGTCGGTGAACGGGGTGTCACCGGCGACCCAGGAGTCGTAGACGTCGGGGCCGGCCTCGCGGAGGACGGCGTCCTCGATCCAGTCGGTGCCCGGCCAGCCGGACGCCTCACCGGAGTTGAAGCCCGCGCACCAGGAGGGTCCGCCGGACTTCTCGGCGATCGTCTTGCCGAGCGCCTCCATCTCGTCCCAGGTCGTGGGGACCGAGACGCCCCACTCGGCGAACTTCGCCGGCGAGTACCAGATGTAGCCCTTGACGCTCGCCATCAGCGGCGCGCCGTACTGCGTGCCGTCGACCTGGCCGTACTTCTGCCAGTCCTCGGACCAGTTCTCCTGGACGTTCGCGAGGGCGCCCTCGGGCAGCTCCTGCACCTTGCCGGAGGCGACGGTGTCGGCGAGCAGACCGGGCTGCGGGAAGATCGCGAGGTCGGGGGTGTCTCCACCCTGGACCTTGATGCCGATCTGCTTCTCGAACTCCTTGTCGCCGGTGTACTTGATGTCGATGCCCGACTCCTCCTCCCAGTCCGCCCAGGACTGCTCGAGGAGGGTCGCCTCGTCACCGTTGATGGTGCCGTAGACGTTGACGACGCCGTCGGCGGTGCCGACGGTCCCGGCGGAGCCGCCGCCGGCGTTGGGGTCGTTGGGGTCACTGCTGCTCGAGCAGCCAGAGAGCGCGATTCCGGCGGCCGCCAGGACGGCGACCGGGACGGTGATACGGCGGTGCAGGGATGACCGCATACTTCCTCCTCATTGAGTGGTGGTCCAGCGTCGATCCGGGACGAGCGGCGCGTGCCGCACCCGGCCGGGGACCGGCGGGCTGTGGCGGCTCGAAGCGGATGTCGCGACGACTCGGATGGTGCTGATGGCGATGCCAGGAGGAACTCCGAGCGGATCACCGGGTTGCTGTGGGCGGGATCCCACGGAGGGAAACCTTTCCACAGGTTCGATGAAATCACAACGGCCACGATAGAGCGCTCTCTGAGATAACGATTCGGCGTCAAACCGGCGTTCTCAGGCCGAAAGGGGGGCCCGAGATCGATCTCGCGCTGGCAGCCCTCCTGCCTACGGGGTATACATTCCTGGAACCGTTTCCAGCATCGACGCCGGACGGTCGGGAGGAACGCCGTGCCGGGCATCGAAGAGGTCGTCGAACTCGCCGGAGTCTCGAAGGCGACCGTCTCGAGGGCCCTCAGCGGTCGCGGCTACGTCTCGGCGAGCACGAAGCAGCGGGTCGAGGGTGCGGCGGCGAGCCTCGGCTACGTCGTCTCGGCCAACGCCTCGAGCCTGGTGACCGGACGCAGCAACAACATCGCCGTCGTCATCCCCGTCATCAACCAGTGGTTCTTCGGCGGGATCATCGAGGGGATCGAGCACGCCCTGCTCGCCGCCGGCTACGACCTTCTCCTCTACAACATGGACAAGCACCTCGATGCGCGGCGCAGCGTCTTCGAGTACTACCTCGTCCGCAAGCGCGTCGACGCGATCGTCGCGGTCACCCTCGAGATCTCACCCGACGAGACGGAGGCGCTCCTCGCGCTGGGCAAGCCGGTGGTCGGCATCGGCGGCGAGCTCCCGGGCATCCCCACCTTCAGCATCGACGACGTGGCCGCCGCGCGCCTCGCGACCGAGCACCTCCTCTCGCTGGGGCACGAGCGCCTCGTCCACATCGGCGGCCTGGCCGAGGAGGAGATGGACTTCCACGTCCACACCAAGCGCCGTGACGGGTTCCGCGAGGCGGTGGAGGCGGCCGGGCTCCCCTTCGACCCCGCCTCCTTCGTGCCGACCCGGTTCGACATCCCCGGCGGCCACCGGGCGGGCCGGCAGGTGCTCGGCGACCCGAGGACGCGGCCGACGGCGATCTTCGCCGCCTCGGACGAGATCGGCATCGGCATCATCCTCGCGGCGCGCGAGCTCGGCCTCTCGGTGCCCGAGGACGTGTCGGTCATCGGGATCGACGACCACCCCCTCGCCGAGCTGTTCGGACTGACCTCGATCCGGCAGGACCCGCGCCAGCAGGGCGAGCTGGCCGTGCGGCTCCTCCTCGAGGCGCTCGCGGCGACCGCGCGCGGCGAGACCCCTCCCCCGGCGCGTCACACCACCATCCCGGCCTCGCTCGTCATCAGGACGAGCACCTCGGCGCCCAGGAGCGTCAGAATCGGAGCATGACCGATACCGAGATGCCCACCGTCCGCGACGACCGGGAGCGGTCGCGCTTCGAGATCTCCGTCGGCGGTGAGCCCGCGGGCTTCGCCGCCTACGTGCGCCGCGGCGACGACGTGGTCCTGACCCACACCGTCATCGACGACGGCTGGGAGGGGCACGGCCTCGGCGGCGTCCTCGCCCGCGCGGCCGTGCTCGCCGTGACGGAGGCGGGACTCACGGTCGTGCCCCGCTGCCCGTTCATCGCGGCGTGGCTCCGCAAGCACCCCGATGTCGAGGCGCGCGTGCGCTGGCCGGAGGACTGAGCGCACCCCTCAGGCGCGGGGGGCCACCACGAGGCGCTCGTGCATGATCTCGACGGCGCGCTCGAGGACGCGGCGGTCCTCGGGCGTCAGGTCGTCGAAGATCGGGGTGAGCGCGTCGCCGAGCTGCGAGCGCCAGGCCGCGAGCGCGTCCGCTCCGGCGTCGGCGAGGCGGATCTGCCAGGCGCGGGCGTCGACCGGGTCGGCGATGCGATCGAGCCAGCCCGCTTCGACGAGGTTCTTCACGATCTTGGTCATCGTGGGCTGCGACACCCGGCTCTGGACGGCCAGCTCGCCGAGGCGCATCGGGCCCATCGACAGCAGCACCGAGAGAGTGCGCCACACGGCCTGCGACTCCTGGTTGTCGGTCGCCTGCGCGGCGAGCCGCGTGATCCGGTGCGTCACCGAGACGAAGTCGCTCAGCAGCTCGCTGAGCGAGACCTCGCTGGGCGGGACATCGCGGGCCGGGAGGCCGGCGAGCGGATCGGGAGCAGTCACGCCTCCGATCCTAGAGCCCGCCCGGGAACGGCGAAGGGCGCCGCCTCCGAGGAGACGACGCCCTGCATCCGGCCGGAGCCGGGGTGGAACTGCTTACTTGACGGTGACGGTCGCGCCGGCGGCCTCGAGCTGGGCCTTGGCCTTCTCGGCGGTCTCCTTGTTGACGGCCTCGAGGACAGCCTTGGGGGCGCCGTCGACGACGGCCTTCGCCTCGCCGAGGCCGAGGCTGGTGAGCGCGCGGACCTCCTTGATGACCTGGATCTTCTTCTCGCCGGCGGCCTCGAGCACGACGTCGAACTCGGTCTGCTCCTCGACCTCTTCGACGGGGGCGGCCGGTCCGGCAGCGCCAGCAGCCGCGACGGGCGCGGCGGCGGTGACCTCGAAGACCTCTTCGAACTTCTTGACGAACTCAGAGAGCTCGATGAGCGTGAGCTCCTTGAAAGCCTCGATGAGCTCGTCCTGCGTGAGCTTTGCCATGATTTTTCTCCTAGTTTTTCTTGTCTACGAACCGCGTGCGCACCGTCTCCCGTGAGGGAGGGATCAGCTCGCGGACTCCTGCTTCTCGCGCAGCGCCTCGACCGTGCGAACGGCCTTGGACAGCGGCGCCTGGAACAGATATGCGGCACCGAACAGCGAGGCCTTGAAGGCGCCGGCGAGCTTGCCGAGCAGAACTTCGCGGGACTCGAGGTCGGCGAGCTTGCCCACCTCTTCTGCGGTCAGCGGGTTACCGTCGAAGTAACCGCCCTTGACCACGAGCAGAGGGTTTGCCTTGGCGAAGGCACGCAGCGACTTGGCCACGGCGACGGGGTCGCCGTGCACGAACGCGATGGCCGAGGGGCCGGCGAGCTCGTCGTCGAATGACGAGATCCCGGCGTTGTTCGCCGCGATCTTGGTCAGCGTGTTCTTCACCACGGCGTAAGTCGCGTGCTCACTGATGTCCTTGCGCAGCGTCTTGAGCTGAGCAACAGTGAGACCGCGGTACTCGGTCAGCAGAACGGCGGTCGAGCTCTGGAACTTGTCCGTGAGCTCGGCGACCGAGGCTTCCTTGTTCGCCATGGTTACTCCTGTGAATTCTCGTGCCGGTAGCCCGAAAGCAGGCAAAGAAAAAAGCTCCGGCGCAGGAGCGCGGGAGCTTCGGGAATCGCGATGAATCGCGGTACTGAGTCTCTTGCACACCTGCGCGGGCCATTCGCTCTGCGAATCCTTCGTCCGGTGGCGATCTCGCGGGGCCTGGGCCCTGCTCGCGCGCACACCGGAAACCGGCGGTCTTTGGCTTCGGAGAGCGTACGACGTGCACGGGGTGCGGCGCAAGTCGGAGTCGGGGACCGCCTGGAGGATCCTGGAGTCATGACGCCACCGCCCTCCCCGCCCGGCACCGACGCCGCCATCGCCTCGGTCGAGGGCGAGCTGAGCACGCTCCTCAACCGCGTGAGGGCGGCGATGCGCTCCTACGCCGAGCAGCTGCACCCCGATCTGACCCCGCTCGGCTACAAGATCCTGTCGACCCTCGAGCGGCGCGGACCGCTCTCCTCCGGAGCGCTCGCCGAGCTGCTCGAGACGGACAAGTCCTCGCTCAGCCGTCAGATCACGGCGCTCGACCGGTTCGGCTTCCTCGAGCGGGCACCCGACCCGGGCGACGGTCGCGTCACGATCCTGGCGGTGGGAGAGGAGACGGCCGCGCGGCTCGTCGAGATCCGCAGCTCGAACCAGGCGCTGATGCACGAGGAGCTGCGCCGCTGGGAGCTCGACGACGTCGAGCGGTTCGCCGGTCTCCTCCACCGGATCAACGCACTCGACTTCGGCGGCGGGGTCTGAGGGGGCCGCTCGGGCGGCGCCTCTCCGCTAGCACCGCGGGGCGAGTCGGGCAATCGGGCTCCCCCGGGGCGGGCGACTGCGTACCGTCGGAGGGAATGGATGCCAGCGACCTCCCGCCCCTGCCCGACGACGTCGACGGCGCGCTCGCGCTCGCCCGCACGATCGGAGGCGGCGCACCGCTGCCCGGATCGGGACGCACGGCCGAGCTGCTCGGCCTGCTGGAGCGCCTCGGTCGGCACGACCTCGGGGTCGCCCGCGCGATCGAGCCGCACCTCGACGCGCTCGCGATCCTCGCCGAGGCGGGGCTCCGGCCCGACGACGTCGGCATCGCGACCGGCGCGACCTGGGGCGTGTTCGCTGCGGAGGGCGGCGGCGAGCCGCTCGTCGCGCGGCTCGACGGCGACGGCTGGCTGCTGGACGGCGTGAAGCCGTGGTGCTCGCTGGCCGACCGCCTCGACGCCGCGCTGGTCACCGCGCACGTCGGCGACGCCTCCGGCGAGCGCCGCCTCTTCGCGGTCGGCCTCGGCGGCGGGCGGGCGGCCCCGGAGGCGGGAGCCTGGCAGGCCCGCGGCCTCGTCGAGATCCCGAGCGGGCCGGTCCGCTTCACCGCGGCTCCGGCGCGGGCCGTCGGCGAGGCGGGCTGGTACCTCTCGCGGCCGGGCTTCGCCTGGGGCGGGATCGGCGTGGCGGCCTGCTGGCACGGCGGAGCCCTCGGGGTCGCGGCGACCGTCGCACGGGCGGCCGCGCGGCGCGCCGAGCCGCACCTGCTCGCGCACCTCGGGGCGATCGACACGGCCCTGTCGGCCGCGCGGCGCGCTCGACGAGGCCGCCGCACGGGTCGACGACGGCCGGGCGCAGGGCGCCGACGGTGCACTGCTGGCCAAGCGGACCCGCGCGAGCGTCGCGGGCGCCGTGGAGGAGATCCTCCTGCGCGCCGGGAGGGCGCTCGGACCGGCGCCGCTCGCCCTCGACGCCGAGCACGCCAAGCGGGTCGCGGATCTCTCCCTCTACGTCCGGCAGCACCACGCCGAGCGCGACGACGAGTCGCTCGGGCGGGCCGTGCTCGCGTCCGGGAGCGCAGAGCAGTGGTGAGCTTCGACGGGCACCTCGAGGGCACCCCCCTCGAGCAGTGGCGGGCGGACGGACGCGTCGACCGGCTCCCTCCGCTCGAGCACCGCCTGCTCGCGGCGCCGGCGCTCGAGCGGATCCTCGTGGTCGTCGCGCACGCGGACGACGAGACCCTCGGCTGCGGCGGCACGATCGCGCTCGCGCGGCGGCTCGGGACACCGGTGGACGTGGTGATCGTGACGGACGGGGCAGCCGCGCACGGCGACGCCTCCGCCGCTCTCGCCGACGAGCGCCGGGTCGAGGCGGAGCAGGCGCTCGGCGAGCTGGGCCCCGGCATCGGCCTCGCCTTCCTCGAGGTGCCCGATTCGGCGACGCCCGAGCACCGGGACCGCATCCTCGACGCGGTGCGCACGCGCGCCACCGGAGCGGCGGGGAGCGTGCTGCTGCTCTCGACCTGGGCCCGGGACGGCCACCGCGATCACCGCGTCGTGGGCGAGATCTGCGCCGAGGTCGCCGCCGAGCTCGGGCATCCCGCACTCGCGGCGCCGATCTGGCTCTGGCACTGGGCCGAGCCCTCGCACGAGGAGGTGCCGTGGCCCGACCTCGTGCGCGTCGAGCTCGACGCCGAGGCCCGGGGCCGGAAGCGGAGCGCCCTCGCGCGCTACCGGAGCCAGACCTCGCCCGGGCCCGGCGGGACCGACGCCGTGCTGCACCCGCTGTTCCTGCGGACCTTCGCGGGCGACGACCGACTCGTGCGGATCGCCTGATGCCGCACGGGACACCGGGGTCGGACAGACTGGGGACGTGCCGATGAGCTACTTCGACCAGTTGTACGAGCGGCACGAGGACCCCTGGGGGTACACGAGCCGCTGGTACGAGGAGCGCAAGCGCGCCCTCACGCTCGCGAGCCTGCCCGAGCGGCGCTACGGCTCGGTGCTCGAGATCGGGGCCTCGATCGGCGTGCTCGCCGAGGCGCTCGCGACCCGCGCCGACCGCCTGCTCGCCGTCGACGTGTCGGCGGCCGCGGTCGACCGCGCCGCCCGCCGGCTCGCTCCGCTGTCCCACGTGCGGGTCGAGCACCACGACATCACCCGCGGGGTGCCCGAGGGACCGTTCGACCTGGTCGTGCTCTCGGAGGTCGGCTACTACCTCGGCGCGGCGGCACTCGACGACGCCCTCGCCGGCATCCGCGAGCGCCTCTCCCCCGCCGGCGAGCTGGTCACGGTGCACTGGCGGCACCCGATCGAGGGCGTCGAGCTCGACGGTGACGCGGTGCAGCGCGCAGTCGGCCGCCTCGGCCTGCACCGCCTCGTGCGGCACGAGGAGGAGGACGTGCTGCTCGAGGTCCACACCCGTGACGCGCGCTCCGTCGCCCGGCGGACGGGACTCCTGTGAGCGGGCGGAGCGAGCGCGGGTCGATCGAGCAGGTCCTCGTCGTCGTCCCCGCGCACGACGAGCAGGAGCGGATCGGCCGCCTGGTCGCCTCGGTGCTGGCGAGCGCCGAGCACCTCGCGGGCTCGCACCCCGCCGTGTCGGTGCGCCTGGTCGTCGCGGCCGACGGCTGCAGCGATGCGACCGTCGAGTACGCCCGCTCGGCCGGGGCGGAGGTGCTCGAGATCGAGCGCTGCGGAGTCGGCGCGGCCCGCTCGGCGGGGATCGCGCACGCGCTCGCCGGCGCGACCTCCTCCTCCGACCAGGTCTGGCTCGCGAACACCGACGGCGACACGGTCGTGCCCGTCGACTGGCTGCACGCCCACGTCGAGCACGCCCACGAGCACGACGCCCTGGTCGGGACGGTGCGGCCCGAGCCCGCCGACCTCGACCCGGAGGCGTACGAGCGCTGGCGCGAGACCCGTGCCCGCGAGGAGTCGATCGGCAGCATCCACGGCGCCAACCTCGGAGTCCGCGCCAGCGCGTACCTCGCCGCGGGCGGGTTCGGGGCGGAGGCGCTGCACGAGGACGTGGGACTGGTCGAGAGGCTGCGCGGGATCGGCGCGAGCGTCGGCGCGACCGACCGGGGCGAGGTCGTCACCTCCGGCCGTCGCGACAACCGCGTCGAGGGCGGGTACGGCGCCTACCTGCACGAGCGCTTCTCGAGCGCGGTCCCGGCCTGCTCGCCGGCCTGAGACGATCGGCGCGCACGCGTCGCACGACGACGGGGGTCGCTGTCAATGGTCTGGCCCTGAATTGTCATGGATCGCCCCGGACAGTCACAGTAGGTGTCGAGCACGACCCGGTGCTCCTCCGTCGGAAGGGTCACCGCATGAATCCTCGCCTCGTCCTGCTGGCGCTGGTCGCTCTCGCCGCCTACGTCTTCGGCGCCCGCGCCGGTCGCGGACGGTACGAAGAGCTCCGTCATCTCGCACTCGGTGTCTGGAACGACCCGGCCACGAAGAAGACGCGCAAGAAGCTCAAGAAGTCCTCGAAGCGTGAGGCGAAGCACTTCACCAAGATCGCGGCCAAGGCTCGCGACAAGGTGCAGCGCTCCATCCGCTGACCGGCACCACTCGACTCACGACGCCATCACGATCGGCGTCGACGCCCGCATCGGAACGGCCGATCGGGCACGGACACTAAGGAGAAAACATCATGGGCATCATCGGTTGGATCGTCCTCGGCCTCATCGCCGGGGCACTCGCAAAGCTCATCCTCCCCGGCAAGCAGGGCGGCGGATGGATCATCACCATCATCCTCGGCATCGTCGGCGCGCTGCTCGGCGGCTTCATCGGCGGAGCGCTCTTCGGTCGCGACGACCCGATGGGCTTCAACTTCGTGAGCATCGTCCTCGCAGTGGTCGGCGCGATCATCGTGCTGCTCATCTACGGCGCGATCACCGGCCGCAAGTCGCGCGCGTAAGCATCCCCTCGAAGGCCCCCGGCATCCGTGCCGGGGGCCTTCGGCGTTCCCGGACTCCCGGTGTTCGCGGGCCGCGCAAGGCCTTGCAGCTGGGAGGCTCCGGGGCGTGAACTGGTACCCGGCCGCACGCACCACGATGCGGCCGACCCCCGACGAAAGGACGCTCGAGTATGAGCACGGACAGCACTGTCCCCACGATCACCCTGAACAACGGAGTCGAGATCCCCCAGCTGGGATTCGGCGTCTTCCAGATCGACCCGGCCGAGACCAAGGACGCGACCCTCGCGGCGCTCGAGGTCGGCTACCGCCACATCGACACCGCGGAGATGTACGGCAACGAGGCCGGCGTCGGCGAGGCGGTCCGCGCCTCCGGACTCGACCGCTCGGAGGTCTTCGTCACCAGCAAGCTGAACAACGGCTTCCACGCCCGCGAGGACGCCCTCGCCGCGATCGACGTCACGCTCGGCGAGCTGCAGTTCGACTACGTCGACCTGTTCCTGATCCACTGGCCGCTGCCCAAGGTCGGCGACTACGTCGAGACGTGGAAGGCGATGGAGGAGATCTACCGCAGCGGCAAGGCGAAGGCGATCGGCGTCTCCAACTTCCAGACCAACCACCTCAACCGCCTCCGCGCCGAGGCCACGATCGTCCCGGCCGTGAACCAGATCGAGGTGCACCCCTACCTGACCCAGGAGGAGCTGCGCGCCTACGGCACCGAGCACGGCATCGCCATCGAAGCGTGGTCGCCGATCGCCCAGGGGCTCGTCCTCGACGACGAGGCCATCGTGCGCATCGCGCACAGCGTCGGCCGCTCCCCCGCCCAGGTCGTGCTGCGCTGGCACCTCCAGCGCGGCGACATCGTGTTCCCGAAGTCGGTGACGCGCGCCCGCGTCGAGGAGAACTTCGCGCTCTTCGACTTCGAGCTCGACGCCGAGTCGATGACCGCCATCACGGCGCTCGACCGCGGGCACCGCACGGGACCCGACCCCGACACGTTCAACTACATCCCGGAGTGATCTCCGGCTCGTGAAACGACCTCCGGCTCGCAGGATCTCTCGATTCCTGCGAGCCGGACGTATTCGTGCGAGCCTCGGGGCGTCAGCCCTGCGAGTCGCGCCAGGAGTGCTCGGGGGCGTAGCCGAGGACCTCGCGGGCGTGGTCGATCGAGAGCAGGGTGTCGTTCACTCCGAGATCGCCGCGGATCTCGACTCCGGGGAAGACCTCGGCGACGAGCTCGGCGTTCGGGCGCGACATGACGGTGTCGGCGGCCGCGATGATGAAGCGGTCGTAGCCCGTGGCGTCCAGCTCGAGCGCCTTCTCGACCGCCTGCGCGCCGTCGCGGCCGTCGATGTAGCCCCACAGGTTCCACTTGCGGGCGAGGGCGTCGGAGTCGAACGACGGGAACTCGGCGTAGTCGGACTCGTCCATGACGTTCGAGAAGCGCAGGCCGATCATCTTCAGGTCGGGGTGCCAGCGGCACAGCTCGACGGCGAGCGCCTCCTCGAGCACCTTGGTGAGCGAGTACACCGACTCCGGGCGGGCCGGGTACTTCTCGTCGACGGGGATGTAGGGCGGCGCCTCGTCGAACGGCAGGCCGAGGACGGTCTCGCTCGAGGCGTGCACGATGGTGCGGATGCCCGAGCGGATCGCCGCGTGGAAGACGTTGAACGTCGAGTTCATGTTGTTCTGGAAGGTGGCGATGTCGGGGACCATCCCGGGCGCGGGGATCGCGGCCAGGTGCACGAGGGCGTCGATCCCGTCGTACTGGTCGTTCACCGACTGCAGGGCGTCGACGACCTGGCCGTAGTCGGAGACGTCGATGCGGACGAAGCCCGCACCGCGGTCGCCCGCCCGGTCGAGGTTGACGACGTCGTGGCCTGATGCGCGGAGGCGGGTGACGACGCTGCGGCCGAGCTTGCCGGATCCACCGGTGACTGCGATTCTCATGCCTCGAACGCTAACGGGCTCCGCGGATCCCGGCGAGGGGTGGCGGATCAGTCGCGGGAGTGGAGCGAGATCCCGCCGCCGACCTCCGGGGTCGTCTCGTCGGCGACGAGCTCGGTCCAGCGCCTCAGCACGCTCGCGCCGGCCTCGTCGTTGACCAGGCCGTCGACCACGAGCACCGGGTAGGGCTTCTCGGGGACGCCCTCGGCCGGACGCACGTCGACGTGGGCGACGTCGTAGGCGTGCTCGAAGAGCCAGTCGGCCATCGCGTAGTCGCTCCGGGAGTCGCCGACGGTGCGCCAGCGCTGCGGGATCGGACCGGTCGCACCGAGGAGCTCGACGGCGCGCTGGGCGCCCAGGTCCTTGCCGAGGCGGTTCGACTCGATGTCGGTCGAGATGACGGTCGGGTCGATGCGGTAGCCGACCTTCCCGGTGTCGTCCGGGTAGCGGATGCCGCGGCGCTCGACTCCGAGGCCCGCGGCGGTCATGATCTGCAGCGCGTCGGCGTCGAAGACGAGCTGGCGCTCGAGGTAGTCCTCGCTCGAGAGGTCGACGAGCTGCTCCGCCGACACCATCGCGCGCTTGGTCTCGTCGAAGAAGACCAGGTCGTCGTAGTCGGAGCGGATCATCCGCTCGAGATCGCGGGCCACCGCCTCCGGGATCGCGAGCGACTCGTCGACGATCGGCTCGGAGGTGCCGCGGTAGTCGACCGTGAACCACACGGCGCCCTTCTCGCAGACGCACACGATGCGGGCGTCGGCCGAGACGCCGCGCTCGAGGAGGGAGGGCAGCACGCGCTCGCGCAGGAACGCGTCGGAGCGGCCGGTGTTGAAGACGATCGGGATGCCCGCGTTGGCGAGGCGCACGAGGTCGTCGGCGATCGCCGGGATCGAGATCGTGCGGGTCACGGGGCTCGCGATGGGGCCGTCGACGTCGAGGAGCAGGCCGAGGGGAGGCGGTGTGGAGGTCATCCCCACCCATTCTGCCGTGCGCGGCGCCCCGGCCGGTCCGTCACGAGACGGAAACGCGCCGCCCCTACGCTCGGGGCGTGATCCCCCTCGTCATCGACACCGACACCGCCGCGGACGACTGCTTCGCCCTCCTCATCGGCCTCCTCGATCCGCGCGCCGATCTGCGCGCGGTGACGATGGTCGCCGGCAACGTGGGCTTCGACCAGCAGCTGCACAACGCCTTCCTCACCATCGCCCTGGCCGGGCGCGCCGGCGAGGTGCCGGTGCACCTGGGCGCGAGGACCCCGCTCCTGCGCCCCTGGGTCAGCGCGACGGACGTGCACGGCGACGGGGTCGGCGGCATCCGGCGCCCCGACGACGCGCAGGCGCCCGACCCCGAGCACGCCGTCGACGCGCTCATCCGGCTCGCCGCCGAGCACGCGGGCCGGCTGCGCATCGTCGCGATCGGGCCGCTCACCAACATCGCGCTCGCGGCGCGGAAGGACCCGGCCTTCGTCGGCAACGTCGAGCTGCTGACGGTGATGGCCGGGTCGATCAACGGGCGCGGCAACATCACGCCCGCCGCCGAGTTCAACGTCTACGTCGATCCGGAGGCGGCCGCGATCGTCACCGAGGCGGGCTTCGCGGATCTGCGCTTCGTCACCTGGGACCCGCTGACGCTGCGCGACGCCGTCTTCGACGCCGCGCGCATCGAGCGGATCGCCGAGGCCGGCACCCCGCTCTCGCAGTTCTTCGTGCGGGCCAACCGGGCCACCTTCGACTTCGACGTCCGCGTCGGCATCGACGGGTCCACGCATCCCGACTCGCTGTCGGTGCTGCTCAGCCTCGACGAGGACATCGTGCTCGCCGAGCGGCACTACTCGGTCGCGGTCGAGACCGACGGCCGGACGACGCTCGGCGCGACGGTCTTCGACTGGAAGGCGACGCCCGAGACGGCGAACGCGACGGCGGTCGAGCGCATCGACGGCGAGCGCTTCTTCGAGTACCTCCGCGCCCTGCTCGCGACGACGCCGCCGACCCCGGAGGCGGTGCGCGCCGCGATCAGCGCCTAGACGCCGCCTGCACCCCGGCGACGATCGCCGCCGAGACCGCCTCCGGGTCGAGGTCGACCACGAGGCGCGTCGACCCGCTCGGGTCGGGCGTGAAGGTGGTGAGGCCGTCCTCCTCCGGATCGCCCCCGAGGCCGACGGTCACCGTGCCCGGCTCCGACAGCACGACGAACTCGGGGCGGAGGAGCGCGAGGACCGTCACCGGGTCGTGCGGCACGTTCCAGGTCTCGTTCCAGAACTCCCACCACTGCCGGATGTCGCGGTGCAGGGCCTCGCCGAGCGCGCCGGCCGCGCGGATCGCGTCGAGCTGCTCCGCGCGCATCTCGATCCGCTGCGTCACCTCGAGCCCGGCGATCACCGTGGGGATGCCGGCCGCGAGGACGGTGCGCGCGGCGTCGGCGTCGCTGCGGATGTTGTGCTCGGTGACGCCGGTGCCGAACGCGCCGCCCATCAACCAGAGGCGGCGCAGCGAGCCGGCGAAGCGGTCGTCGCGCCGGATCGCGGCGGCGATGTCGGTGAGCGGCCCGACGGCGATCACGTCGACGGTGCCCGGCTCGGCGGTGACCAGGCGGACGAGGGCGTCGACCCCCGGCTCCGCCGAGACGCTCTCGCGCTCGAGCCCCTCGTGCAGGCTCCCCTCGTGCCCCGCCCACCAGACCTCGCGGCCGGAGTGCGTCGCCGTCTCGCCCGCGTGCACGGCGAGGCTGCGCCCGGCGAGCCCCGCGTAGCGCTGCGCGAGGCGGGCGCGGAGGAGGGTGTCGCCGTAGACCGTCGTCACCGCCAGCAGGTCGATCGCGTCGGAGGCGCCGAGGAGCAGGGCGAGGGCGAGGGCGTCGTCGACGTCGGTCCCGAGGTCGGTGTCGAACACGACGCGGGGGCGGTGTGCGCTCATGCGCTCAGCGTGCCACGGATCGTCATACGGACGATACAAAACGTTTTGTAGCCTGACACGACGGTGATCGGAGCGGTGATGGAACTGAAGTCGCGAGCACGCGGGTCCCTGCTGGGACTCGCCTCCGGAGACGCCCTCGGGGCGCCCACCGAGGGGATGACGCGCGAGGCGATCGCCGAGCGCTGGGGCCGGGTCGACGGCTTCCTCGACCCCGATGCCGCGGGCACCGACGACACCGAGTACGCGGTGCTCTGCGCGCGCGGGGCGCTCCGGCACGGCCGCGCGCTCACCTCGGACGACGTCGCCGACCTCTGGCTCGAGGCCCTCTCGGTGCAGGACGGCGGCTTCGCGGGCGCCGGCTTCTCGGAGATGGTCGCCCTCGACAACCTGCGCCGCGGGATCCGGCCGCCGGACAGCGGCGAGCGCAACGACGAGTCGTGGAGCGACGGCGCGGCGATGCGGGCGGCTCCGCTGGGGCTCCTCTGCCCGGGCGATCCGGTGGAGGCGGCGCGACTCGCCTCCGTCGACGCCGCCGTCAGCCACGCGCGCGACGGCGTCTTCGCGGCGGAGGCGGTCGCGGCGGCGGTCGCGACCGCCGTGGGAGGAGGCGACTGGCGGGAGTCGCTCGCCGCGGGACGCGAGGCGATCCCCGCCGACAGCTGGACCCGCCGCACCGTCGATCGCGCCCTGCTCCTCGTGGCCGAGGCGGACAGCGTCGCCGCCGCCGAGACGGCGCTGGCCGAGCGCATCCCGCTCCTGCACTACCCCTGGGCCGACGCGGCTCCGGAGGCGCTCGCGCTCGCGTTCGGACTCGTCGCCGCCCACGAGGGCCGGCTCGTCGACACCGTGCTCGCCGGGGTGAACATCGGCCGCGACTCCGACACCATCGCCGCGATGGCGGGGGCGATCTGCGGCGCGATCCACGGCGAGGAGGCGATCCCTCCGCTCTGGCGCGACACGGTGCGCTCGGTCTCGGGCCGCTGCATCACCGCGACGGCGGGGACCGATCTGATCGACCTGGCCGACGCCCTCGCCGAGGCGGGGTCGCTCCGATGACCTCGCGTGCCGACCGCGCCCGCGGCGCCCTGCTCGGCCTCGCCGTCGGCGACGCCCTGGGTCATCCCGCCGACGCGCACCGCTCGATCCGGCACCCCTGGCCGCGCGGAGCCGCCCGCAGCGGGACGGCCGCGCTCGATGCGCAGCGGGTCAGCCGCCCGCTCCTCCCCTTCGCCCCGACGCTCGACGGCACGCGCGGCCTCGTCGCGACCGACGACGCCGAGACCGCGGCCGTCGCCGCGCTGGCCCTGCTCGCCTCCCCCGACGACCACCGCGTCGCGGCGCTGCTGCCGCACTGGATCGCGCAGCACGCCCGAGACGACGCCTGGACGGGCATCGCCGCGCGCAGCGCCGAGCGGAACCTCGCGCTGGGGCTCCTGCCTCCGGCGACCGGCGACGACAACCCGGCCCGCGACGACGACACCGCGCTGCCCGCGGCGGTGGCGATCGGGATCGCGGCGGCCGGGGACGTGGAGCGGGCGGGCCGCATCGCCGCCGGGTACGCCTCGATCACGAACTCGGGCGACGGCCTCGCGGCGGCGGTGATCACGGCGCGCGCGGTCGCGGCCCTCGTCGCAGGAGCGGAGGTGCAGAGCGTGGTCGCCGCGGCGCTGAGCGAACCCGCCCCGGGTCGACTCGCTGCAGCGCTCGACGACGCGCGCGGTCTCGTCGGGGGGGGCGTCGATCCGTTCCAAGTGCTGCCCGAGCTGATCGAGCGGCTCGTCCCGCGCAACTACTCGTACTCGAACGCGGCGGCGGTGACCCTCCCGGTCGCGCTGGTCGTCGTCGGTCTCGCCGGAGCGGAGGCGGGGCGCGCGCTCCCCCTCGCCCTCTCGATCTCGAGGGCCGCCGACGGGACGCCCGCGATCGTCGGCGCGCTCTGCGGTGCCGCCTCCGGCGCCGGCGCGCTGGAGGCGTACCGGCCGCTCGCCCTGCTCGAGGGCGTGCTCCTGCCCGGGACCGCCGGGGTCGACCTGCTCGCGACGGCCGACGCACTGCTCCGCCTCTCGGGAAGGACCGACTCATGACCACGACCTGGGTCGACCCCGCCGATCCCCTCGCCGCGCTGGCGAAGGTGTCGCTGCACGACCACCTCGACGGCTCCGTGCGCCCCGCGACGCTGCTCGAGCTCGCGGCCGAGTCGGGTGCACCCGTCCCCCGCCAGGATCCGGAGGCGCTGCAGCACTGGTTCACGCACTTCGCCGAGCTCGAACCGGGCGCCGACTGGGAGCTGCTCTTCGGGCTGACCACCTCGGTGATGCAGACCGCCCCGCAGCTGCGGAGGATCGCGCGCGAGTACGTCGGGACGCTCGCCGCCGACGGGGTCGTGTACGCCGAGACGCGGTGGGCGCCCGAGAAGCACCTCGCCCGCGGACTCTCGATGGACGAGGCCCTCGCCGCCGTGCAGGACGGACTCGACGCGGGCATGCGCGACGCGGCCCGCGACGGCCGGCCCGTGCTCGTGCGCCAGCTGCTCTCGATCATGCGCACCGCCGATCGCGGCCCGGAGGTGGTCGCCGCGGCGCTCCGGAACCGCGACGCCGTCGTCGGCATCGACCTCGCCGGGCACGAGGAGGGCCGTCCGGCCCGGGAGCACGCCGAGTGGTTCCGCCTCGCGGCGGCGCACGGGCTCTCGCGGACGGTGCACGCGGGCGAGATGGCGGGTGCCGACTCCATCGAGGACGCCCTCGACAGCTGCGCGGCTCAGCGCATCGGTCACGGAGCGCGGCTCGCCGAGGACATCGCGGTGGACGGTCGCGTGCATCCGGTCGGCGAGGTCGCCGCCGCCTGGCGGCGTGCGGGCGGCGGGCGCGACAGCCTCCGCCTCGGCCCCCTCGCCCAGCGGGTCGTCGACGAGGCGATCCCGCTCGAGATGTGCCCGACGTCGAACTCGCAACCGGGCGGAGTCGTGGACACGCTCGCGCAGCACCCGGTCGGCCTGCTCCACGCGGCCGGGGTCGCGGTGACCGTGCACCCCGACAACCGGCTGCTCTCGAGGACCGGGGTCACGGGCGAGCTGCGGGTGATGGTCGACCGGTTCGGCTGGGGCCTCGCCGACATCGAGCGCGCGCAGCGCACGGCGCTGGCCGCCGGGTTCCTCGACGACGAGCGGCGCGAGCGGCTGCGGGAGGAGCGGCTCGCGCCGTCGTTCGCGCGGGCGTCGGAGTGAGAGCCGCACGCTGATCGAGCCCGGTGCGAATCGTCAGCAGGTCACGCTCGCGGGGTGGACCCGTCTGCCCGAGGATGAGCGGAGGGGGACGATCCGAGCCCCCGCAGTCTGCTCCCGGGGGTCCTCCATCATGCACATCCGTTCGCGCCCGCTCCTGACCGCCGTCCTCGCAGCGACCGTGCTGGCCGCTCTGACGGGCTGCGTTCCCGCCGCCGACACCGCCGCCGAGCCGGTCGCCGATCCGACGGCGGCCGGCGGGGCGGCGGCACCCGCGTCGGCGACCCCGAGCGCCTCCGGGTCGGCGACCCCCGCCCCCGGTGGCTCCGCCACTCCCTCGCCGGCGATGGCGGACGCGGTGAGCCTGCTGATCGGGCCGACGTCCTTCTCGCTCGTGGACGCCTCCGGGACGGAGCTGGGGACCTGGGACTACCGGAACGGGACGGGCGCGGTCGAGGCGCTCACCGAGGCGTTCGGCAGCGCGCCGACCGAGTCGGACGACGTGCCGTACGAGGGGTTCCGCAGCCGCGTCTCGGGGTGGCCGGGGTTCGCCTTCAAGGACACCGAGGTGTACGACGCGGGCGGTCCGGAGCTGGAGTTCCCCGAGCCGGACTTCATGGTCGACGCGACGGCACCCTCGGTCGGCGATGTCGCCATCAGCACGCTCGGCGGCGTCGCGGTCGGCGATGCGACCCGGGACGTGGTCGCGCAGCACCCCGATGGCGTCCCGGAGGGAGGGAGTCTCGGGCTGTTCCTGTTCGACGAGACGACGGTCGGCTCGCACAACGGCGGTGATCTCGTCAACTCCGTGATGGCCGTCGCGGAGGACGAGATCACGGTGTCGCGGATCGCAGCGCCGTCGGCGAACTGGGGCGTCTGACCTGTCGAGCCGCGGTGTCGCGCTCCGGTCGCTCCAGGAGGGCTCCGCGTCGACAGTCGAGCACGCCACGGGAGCGGACCGCTCCGAGTCGGGATCGTGGGCGGCGGATCCCTCGCAGGACGGCGCCTCCGCGCGAGGAAGAGGTGCGTGGCGCCGCACGGGGCGGCGGCGCGCCTCAGAACGGCGGAGGCGCGTCCTCGAACCGGGGGCGAGACGGTGGCCGGGGTGGGCCTCCGGGAAGAACGGGTGGCCGGGTGGTGACGCGGCGTCCTGTGGGGGTGGTCCACTCGGCGGTGCCGTCGGGGTGGAGGCGGTAGGTCCAGCGGTCGCCGTGGCGGACGTGGTGGTGCGCGGTGCAGAGGCTCAAAAGGTTCGCGAGGGCGGTGTCGCCGCCGTTGCGCCATTCGAGGGTGTGGTCTGCCTCGCTGGTGGAGGCCGGGCGGGTGCAGCCGGGGAAGCGGCACGTCTGGTCGCGGAGCTGGAGGTGGAGGCGCATCCGGTGGGGTGGGACGCGGTGGGTGCGGCCGACGGAGGCGACGATCCCGGTGTCCGGGTCCGTCAGGATGCGGGTGAAGGACGCTCCGACGCCGACGAGTTCGCGGGCGGTGTCGGCGGGGATGAGTCCGTAGCCGTCGAGGTGCGCGGGGGCGTCGTCGGCTCCGGAGGCGGTGCTCGCGGCGAGCGTCAGCCGCACGTCAGCGCGCACTCCGGGCACGAACGTCGGCGGGGCGGCCGGGCCGTCGTCGACCGGGGTCGTGCCGGCGATGTCGCCGTCGCAGAGCAGGTCCGCGAGGGCGTCGGCGCGCAGCTGGGCGAGCGTGCGCTCGTCGCCGGAGGCCTCGGCGTCGCCGTCGCGGAGGGTGCGGGCGATCCGGTCGAGTCGGTTGTACGCGCTCATCGCGACGGGCGCTGGCAGGAGTGCGCACACGGTGGCCATGCCGTCGATCTCGGGACTCACCCACACGCCGCGATCCTGCCGAGCGCGCACGTGCCGCACGGCCAGAGGCTCGTCGTGCAGTTCGTCTCGCATCCGTGCGACGGCCCGGCGCAGCTGCGTGAGATTCTTCGTCAGCGCCACCTCCACCGCGCGTTCGTCGAGCGCGCCTCGGGCCGTGGCGGGCAGGGTGGCGGCGGCGTCGCAGATCGCCTCGATCGCCTCCCACAGCAGTCGACCCTCCGAGAGGGCAGCGCGGGTCAGCGGCAGGTCCTCGAACAGCAGCTGGGCGAGCTCGAGGTTGCGTGTCACCATCCGCTCGGTCATGCCCTGCCGGGTCGCGAGGTCGGCACGGATGGACCGCTCCACGAGGTCACGCGACTCGCTCCGCGACAGCCGGCCACTCCGGGCGAACGCCTCCGGGATCTCCCACGCGACCCGGCGGGCGAGGTGGAGGGCCGTGGCGCGGGTGAACTGCAGCTGCGCCGAGGAGAACCCCGCCCGCGCCGCGAGCTCGGCCAGCTCGTCGACCGCGCCGAGCCGCGCCGCGACTGCCGCTGAGGTCTCACCCGCTCCATCCATACGAGTATTGAATCAGGGACCACCGACACTGCCGTGTCACCGCCTCCTGCCTACTGATCGAGTAGCCCGCGGAGCGGGCGCATCGAGATCCCGCGTCGCCGGACCTGCTGACGCCGGTGGGTCTCGATACGCCCCTTCGGGGCTACTCGACCAGCGGGCGGGCGGGCGGGAGGCTCGCTGACGGCGGGCTCGACGGTCTCACCACCTCCTGCGCCGCCTCCTGCCCGCCTGCTGATCGAGTAGCCCGCGGAGCGGGCGCATCGAGATCCCGCGTCGCCGGACCTGCTGGAGGTGGTGGGTCTCGATACGCCCCTTCGGGGCTACTCGACCAGCAGGAGCGCGAGGCAGCGCAGGCAGGCGGACAGGAGGCCGGCCGACGGTGGTCCGACGCCGCAGCCGCATCCCGAGCCGGCCGTCGCCTGCTGATCGAGTAGCCCGCGGAGCGGGCGTATCGAGATCCCGCGTCGCCGGACCTGCTGACGCCGGCGGGTCTCGATACGCCCCTTCGGGGCTACTCGACCAGCGGGCGGACGGAAGGACACGCAGACGGCCGGCCCGGCGCAACGCGGCCTTGTCCCGGGTCGTCCCTCCTGCTTGACTCGGCGCGGCGACGACGGGAGGGCCACGTGCGCACCACCCGCTCCGCTGCGCTCCTCCTCGCGGCCGTGACCGCCTCCGCACTCGCCGCGTGCGCCGCCACCGCTCCGCGCCCCGAGCCGGCACCGGTGGCCGAGCTGGAGCCCGGCGTGTACCGCAGCGTCTCCGCGAGCAGCACGACGGATCTCGACTTCACCGACCCGGTCGTCCCCCTCGCCCTCACCCTCACGAAGGACGGCAACCACCGCCTCACCGTCGACGACGGCTGCGACGTGAAGTCGGGTCCGTTCCACCTGGAGGACGGCGTCCTCACCGTCACGACGCTGTCGGCGACGTTCTCGACGTGCCTGCCTCCGGCGAGCGACATCAGCGTCCTCGTCGACGCTCTCCTCGCCGAGCCCGTCACGATCACCGTCGACGGCGCGGACACGGTGTGGAGCAACTCCGCCGGCGAGATCGTGTTCGCCCCCGCAGACTGAGGCTCACGCCACCGCGCGCACCCGCTCCATCAGCGTGTCGTAGTCGCGCTGCCGCCCCTCGAGCGACGCCGCGAGGTCGACCGTCTGCACGGCTCCGTCGCGCTTCAGCCACCGGCCGCCCGTCATCACGTGCGAGGTGTCGAAGCCCGAGGCCCCGTAGACCAGCGCCGAGTGCAGCGACTGCGCGCCGACCGGTCCGCGGTGCAGGGCCGAGACGGGGAGCGCGATCAGATCCGCCACGGCTCCGGGAGCCAGCGTCCCGTCCTCCGTCGCGCCGCCGAGCGCCCGGTGCCCGCGCCACGTCGCCATCCCGAGCAGCTCGCGCGACGTGATGGCGTTCGGGCGCCGCTCCGCGAACGCCGCCAGCTTGCCGAGGGTCCGCAGCTCCTCGAAGAGGTCGGCGTTGTTGTTGCCGCAGAGGTTGTCGGTGCCGATCGCGACGTTCACGCCGGCGTCGAGCGTCTGGCGCACGGGCGGCGCGGCGGCTCCGCTGATCATGGCGACGGAGGCGGCGGCCACCAGGCTGGCGCGCGATCCGGCGAGCAGGCCGAGCTCCTCGACCACGATCTCGTTCGAGTGGGCGAGCAGGAGCGGCACGTCGAACAGGCCGAGCTCCCCCATCATCTCGAGGGCACCGCGGCCGTAGCGCTCGCGGCAGGTCGCGTCCTCCTCTCCCGAGGTGCCGTAGTGCGTGTGCAGGCCCACTCCGTAGCGGTGCGCGAGCGCCACCTCGGCCTCGATCGCCTCGATCTGGTTGTCGACGAAGAAGGCGTGCGGGCCGACCCAGCCGCGCACGAGCGGGTGCTCCTGCGAGGCGGCGACGAAGGCCTCCGCGGCCGCGAGCCCGACGGCACGGGCGTCGTCGTCGCCGAGCTCGACGATGCCGTAGGCGACCCGGGAGCGCAGTCCCGACGCCTCGACGGCCGGCAGGTACGCCTCTGCGAAGAGGTACTGGTCGGCGAAGAAGGTGGTGCCGCTGCCGATCATCTCGGCGCAGGCGACCGAGGCGGAGGCGGCCAGCAGCTCGGGGGTGAGGTGCGCTTCGAGCGAGCGGATGGCACCGAGCCAGCCCTCGAGGGTGAGCAGCGAGTGCCCCTCGGAGACGCCGCGGAACAGCATCATCGGGGCGTGCGCGTGCGCATTGACGAGGCCCGGCATCACGACGCTCGCGCCGAGGTCGACGACACCCGCGCCGGTCGGCCGGCTGCCGCGGAGCCTGTCGACCGAGAGCACGATGCCGTCCTCGATGGTGACGACGGCGGGGCCGAGCTCGTCGGCCTCGGCCTGCGCGAGGACGTGGTCGGCGACGACCAGCGTGCGCGTCATCGGCTCGTCACCGCGGGGTCGGAGCCGGCCATGAGGGCGCCGATCTCGGAGGTCTCGAGCGCGCCGCGCGGGAAGGGACCGGCCAGACGGCCCTCGTAGAGCACGACGATGCGGTCGGAGAGCGAGAGGATCTCCTCGAGCTCGGCCGAGATCAGCAGCACACCGGCTCCGCGGCTGCGCGCGGCGAGCAGCGCCCGGTGCACGAACTCGATGCTGCCGACGTCGAGGCCGCGGGTCGGCTGGTTCGCGATGATGACCGCGGGGTCGCCGTCGAGCTCGCGCCCGATCACGATCTTCTGCAGGTTGCCGCCCGAGAGCGAGCCGATGAGGCGCCGCGCGGAGGCGCCGCGCACGACGTAGTCGGCGATCAGCTGCTGGGCGAAGCGGTGGATCGCACCGCGGCGGAGCAGGCCCGCGCGGTGGAAGCGGCTCGAGCGGTAGGCGACCGAGACGGCGTTCTCCTCGAGGGTCGCTCCGCGGTTGAGCCCGACGTGCATGCGGTCCTCGGCGATGTGCGCGAGCCCCGCGTCGCGGGCGGCGCGCGGACCGCGGCCGGTCGTGTCCCTCCCGGCGATCACGACCCGGCCCGACTGCACCCGGCGGAGCCCGGCGATCGCGTCGACGAGGGCGCCCTGGCCGTTGCCGCTGACGCCGGCGACTCCGAGGATCTCGCCCGCGGCGATCGCGAGCGACACGTCGTCGAGACCGGAGTCGCCCGCGCTGACCTGCGGGGTCGACACTCCGGAGACCTGCAGCACGGTCTCGCCGGGGGTGCTCGGAGGGATGTCGGCGGTGAGGAGGACCTCGCGGCCGACCATCATGCGCGCGATGGCGCGAGGGGTCGCCTCCGCGGCCGTCATCTCGCCGACCACGTGCCCGCGGCGCATCACGACGATGCGGTCGGCGACCGCCATCACCTCGGGGAGCTTGTGGCTGATGAACACCACGGCGGTGCCGAGGGAGGCGAGGTGCCGCACGGCGCGGAGGAGGTCCTCCGCCTCGGCGGGCGTGAGGACGGCGGTGGGCTCGTCGAGGATCAGGAGCCTCGTGTCGCCCGCGAGCGCCTTCAGGATCTCGACCCGCTGCTGCAGCCCGATCGGGAGCGCGGCGACCAGCTTGCCGGGGTCGATGGGGAAGCCGAGGCGGTCGGCGAGCGCCGCGACCTCGCGCTCGGCGGCGGCGTCGTCGACCCGGCCGTCCCGCCGCCGCGGCTCGCGGCCGAGCAGCACGTTCTGCGCGACGGTGAAGGAGGGGACGAGCGCGAAGTGCTGCTGCACCATGCCGATCCCGTGGTCGATCGCGTCCTGGGGTCCGCGGATCGCCACCTCCTCCCCCTCGATCTCGATGCGGCCCGCGTCGAGCGGGAACGCGCCGAAGAGGAGGTTCATCAGCGTGGTCTTGCCCGTCCCGTTCTCGCCGACGAGCGCGACGACCTCGCCGGCCGCCACCTCGAGCGAGACGTCGGCGACGGCCAGCACCCCCGAGGAGGCGAAGTACTTGCGGAGGCCGACGAGCCTCAGGAACGTGCTCATGGTGCTGCCCTTCCGGACGGGACTGGATCGTCGAGTGGAGGCGCAGGAGCCGCCGCGGGGGGACGACGGCTCCTGCGGTCGTGCGGCTAGCCGGCGTAAGGGGCGCAGGCTGCCGAGTCGGGGGCGTTCAGGGCGTCGCAGACCTCGAAGCTGCCGTCGAGGATCTGCGCCTTGTAGTCCTCGACCGACGCCTTCGCCGCGGCGACGGTGTCGGCGAGCTCGGGGTGCGCGTCCTCGAAGACCGTCGAGCCCTCGTCCCACGAGAGGCCGGTCGCGCCGTCGGCGAGGCCGACGTTCGTCGCTCCGGCGGTGAAGTCGCCGTCCTTGGCCGAGGAGACCATGTTGAGGACGTTCGCGTCGACGTGCTTCATCATCGAGGTGATCACCGTGCCCGGGGCGACCGAGTCCTGGTCGCTGTCGACGCCGATGGCGTAGAAGCCGCCCTCCTCGGCGGCCTCGATGACGCCCGTTCCCGAGCCTCCCGCGACCTGGAAGATGACGTCGACGCCGTCGCTGTGCATGTCGAGCGCGGTCGACTTGCCCAGCGCCGGGTCGTTGAAGGTGAAGTTCAGGTAGGTGCGCTGCACGGTGCAGTCGGAGCAGGCGGCCTTCACGCCCTGCTCGTAGGCCCAGGCGAACTGGTTGAGGCCGGGGGCGTCGCCGCCGACGACCGCGCCGACCTTCTTCGTGGTCGTCATCGTGCCCGCGACGAGACCGGCGAGGAACGAGCCCTCGTGGGTGTTGATCGTGTAGAGCTCGAGGTTGTCGGGGATCTCGGAGTCCTCGAGGCTCTGGTCGGGCATCCCGATCTTCTGGTCGGGGTACTGCTCGGCGATCGAGATGACGGTGTCGAGCGGCAGCGTGATGCTCAGCACGAGGTCGGGCGAGGTCTGGATGGCCGAGCGGAGCAGGGTCTCGCCCTGGGCGACGTCGGGTGCCTCGATGTGCGTGGTGCTGACGCCGAGGGAGTCCTTCGCCTCGGTGAGGCCGGCCAGGGCGGAGTCGGTGTAGGAGAGGTCGCCGGCCACGCCGCCGACCAGCGCGACCGAGTAGGCGTCGGGGTCGGCCGAGGAGGCCGAGGCGCCACCACCGCTGCTGCAGGCGGCGAGGGCGAGCGAGGAGGCGGCGAGCAGGGCCAGGGTGGCGATCTGCCGCGAGCGGCGGCCGGTCGGAGCGGAGCTGCGGTGGGTCATGGTGTCCTTCGGTCTCGGGTGCAGGGAGGGGGCTGGGGAGGGAGGTGCGAGAGAGAGGTGCGGGAGAGAGATGCAGCAGAGGGGTCAGCGCACGGCCGCGAGCTGCCGCCTGGCCCGGCGCGGGAGGCCGAGGGTCTCCTTCGCGCGGAGGCCGCGGTAGCCGACGAACCCGAGGACGATCAGCGTCGCCGCCATCGGGATCAGCTGCACGAGCACCTGGGGCAGATCGGTCGTGCTCTGCAGCCGGATCGCGAACGCGTCCGAGAAGCCGAACAGGAGCGAGGCCGGCACCAGGAACACGGGTCGGTTGACGGCGAGCAGCGCGGCGGTGATCGCGATCCAGCCGGCGCCGTCGGTCATGTTGCGCGCGAACAGCCCGAGCTCGCCGACGGTGAGGAACGCGCCGCCGAGGGCGGCCAGCGCTCCGGAGCCGATGAGCGCCAGCGTCTGCACCTTCGGCACCGAGATGCCCGCTGCGCTCGCCGCGCCCGGCGCCTCGCCGACGGCGAGCAGGTGGCGGCCCGGCCGGTAGCGGAAGAGCAGCCCGAAGGCGGCGGCGCACGCGAAGGCGAGGTAGACGAGCCCGTTGTAGCCGCTGACGAGCGGCCCGAGCACCGGCACGTCCTCGAGGAACGGCAGCGGGATGTCGGGCAGCGTCTCGACGTCGGGCGTCCACACTCCGACGCCGCCGAAGAACTGCCGCATCAGGTAGATCGAGAGCTCGAGCAGGAGCATGTTGAGGCCGATCGCGAAGACGATCAGGTCGACCCCGACCCGGTGCGCGGCGGCCATCAGCGCACCGGTGATCCCGCCCGCGACGGCGGCGACGATGATCGCCAGCAGCTGCGACTTCGTGCCGTCGAGGGCGACGAGGCCGACGAAGGCGCCGACCAGCATCTTCGCCTCGATCGCCAGGTTGAGGACGCCGGCGCGCGAGCTGAGCGCCGCCGCGAGGGCACCGAACAGGATCGGAGTGGTGAGCTGGATGCCGTTGTGGATCAGCTCGGGGGTGAGGAAGGCCGAGAGGAAGTCCATGCTCACTCCTCCCGGGGGCGGGTCGGGGCCTCGGGCTCCGCGTGGGCGCGGACGAGGTCGGGGTCGGGCGGGGTGTCGACGGGCTCGGGAGGCGGTGGTGCCGCGGCCGCGCGCGCCGCGATCTCGCGCGCACCGCGCCGCTTGCTGAGCCAGAGCTCGAGGCGGCCGGCGAGCGGGGTCTGGATCGCCACGAGCAGGATCATCAGCGAGAGGATGACCGCGCCGATCTCGCGCGGGATGCCCATCAGGATCTGGAGCCCGTTGATCGCCCCGACCGTGATGGCCGAGAACAGGATCGCCGCGAGCGACCCGCCGATGACGGTGGTGCCTCCGAGGATCGCCGCCGTGAGGCCGTTGAACCCCGTGCCGTCGAGGAACCCGTCGATGACGCGGTAGTTCATCCCGATGACCTGGATGCCGCCGCCGATGCCCGCGAGCGCACCGCCGAGGGCGGCCGCCCGCAGCACCGCGGTGCGGGTGCGCATGCCCGAGTAGCGGGCGAAGACCGGCGCCTCGCCCGCCATCCGCTGCTCGTACCCCCACGTCGTGCGCGACTGGTAGACCGCGACGAGCGCGACGAAGGCCAGCGCGATGACGAGGTTGGCCCCGAGCTTGGTCGCGGTGTCGAAGATCGGCAGCCGCGCGGTCTCGTCGATCTGGGGCGTGTAGGAGGCGGTGCCTCCGGTGTCGCGCAGCGGGTAGTTGATGAGGAAGCTCAGCAGCAGCGCCACCATCGAGTTGACGATGATGCTCACGATCAGCTCGTTCGCTCCGAGGAACACCCGGAAGACCGCGGGGACGAGACCGACCAGCGCACCGGCGACCGCCGCCGCGGCGAGCGCCGCGATCGGGTGCAGACCGCCCGGCAGCTGCACCTGGTAGCCGACGATCACGGCCGCGATCGCGCCGAGGCCGTACTGCCCCTCCTGGCCGATGCTGAAGAGCCCCGCACGCAGCACCATCACCGCGCCGAGGGTCGTCATGATCAGCGGAGTCGCGGTGGTGAGCACGGTGCCGAAGTTGCAGTAGCCGGGGTCGCAGGTGAAGGCGGCCTGCCCGATGGCCGCCATCGCGTCGCCCGGCGAGCGCCCCGAGACCGCGATCAGGATCGCGCCGATGACGAGGGCGAGCAGCACGGCGACGACGGGCACGGAGACGCGCTGGGCGGCGCGGGCGAGGTCGAGGTCTTTCACGGTCACCTGGGTTCCGGTCGGTGCCGGGCGCAAAGCGTTTTGCACCCGTGAGGATTTCCCGAGCCTAGGGTCGCGGTGGAGCCGTCGGCCGCTTCGTAACGTCCTTTTTTCCCGCACGAAACGGAGTCGAAACGCGGCCCGCCGAGCGGGGAGACTTCTGGGCCGAGTCGCGAAATGACGATCGCGCACCCCCTCCGCGTGACGATGTGATGGGATGAGCGGCAGGTGCAAAGCGATTTGCGCCGTGCACAGTGAGGGGGGCGCCGATGCCGACGAGCAGACCGACCATGCAGCAGGTGGCGCAGCTGGCGGGGGTCAGCGTCACGACGGTGTCGCACGTGCTCTCGGGCAAGCGGCCCGTGAACCCGCGGACCGCCGAGCGGATCCTCGCGATCATCCGCCAGTCGGGGTACGTCCCCGCGTCGGCGGCCCGCACCCTGCAGTCGGGGCGGAGCATGCTGCTCGCGGTCGCGGTGCCCGACATCACCACCTCGTACTTCAGCCGCATCGCGAAGGGCGTCGAGCTCGTCGCCGCCACCGTCGACTACGGCGTGCTGCTCTGCAGCACCTCGATCGGCGGGCAGCGCAGCCGCCGCTACCTCGACCTGCTGCGCAACCGCACCGTCGACGGGCTCGTCTACGTCGCCAGCGACTCCCCCGTCGACGCCGAGGAGCTGCGGCCGTTCGCCGCCGACTACCCGCTCGTCCTCGCCGACGAGGAGCTCCCCTCCCTCGAGGACGTCACGGTCGTCACCTCCGACAACCGCCACGGCGGGCGCCTGGCGGGCGAGCACCTCGCCGCCCTCGGACACGAGCGCGTGCTGATCATCGCCGGGCCCCGCGCGCTGGTGTCGACCCGCGATCGCGCCGCCGGGCTCCGCGAGTCGTTCCCCGACGCGCTGATGCTGAACGGCGACTTCTCGACCGAGTCGGGCGCGGCGCTGGCCGACGAGGCGCTGCGCAGCGGCACTCCGTTCACGGCGATCGCGGCGGGCAACGACGAGCTCGCGATCGGAGCGATCGGTCGGCTGCGCGCCGCGGGGATCGACGTGCCCGGCGACGTCTCGGTGATCGGCTTCGACGACATCGAGGCGGCGTCGCTCATCGGCCTCACCTCGATCAGCCAGCCGGCGGTGGCGATCGGATCGCGCGCGGCACGCCTCCTGCTCGACGCCCTCGCCGACCCCTCGACCGCCCGGGTGCGCGAGAAGCTCCCGGTCGAGCTGGTGGTGCGCTCGACGACCGCGCGCGCCACGGCCGTCGCGCGGGTCTGAGGCTCAGCCCCTCGCCCGGAGGACCGCCGCGACCGACGCCTCGACGACCGCGTCGAGGATCGCCTCCCCCTTGGCCGCAGCGGCGGTCGTCGGATCGCCGAACACCGCCGACTCCGAGAACGGGTGAAGCGGCATCTCGACGGTGCCGAACTCGGGCGGGAACACGGGGTAGCAGACGACGTAGCGCTCGGGCAGGACCAGCTCCGGTGCGAGCGCCAGCACGAGGGAGGTCTCGAGCTCCTCCGCGTGCGCCAGCCCGGGAGCGGCCGGCCGCGACTCGCGGACCTGCCCGGCCGCCTCCTCGAAGCCCGGGTAGTCGAGCTGCAGCGCCTCGACGCCCTCGGCGGCCAGCAGATCCACGGCCGCCCGCAGCGGGGCGCGGTTGCCCCAGTCGCCGTTGACGATCACGAGCATCGTCCCGGAGGCGTCGAGGGCCCGGGCGATGTCGACCGTGATCGCGGTGACGGTGGCCGCCGCGAGCGACACCGTGCCGGGGTAGCCCGCGGTGCCGGCCGTAGCTCCGTACGGGATCGCGGGGAGCAGGAGCGCGCCGAGCCGCTCGGCCGTCCGCTCGGCGACGGCCTCGGCGACGATCGTGTCGGTCGACAGCGGGAGGTGCAGTCCGTGGGCCTCCAGTGCGCCGAACGGCAGCAGCGCGACCGCGGGCGCCTCGTCGCGGATCCGGTCCCAGGGCAGCTCAGTCGCGCGCAGCATGCCGCCATCCTGCCCTGAAGCCGGTCAGCGCAGGACGAGCGAGAGCAGCAGCGTCATGCCGAGAGCGAGGACGGAGGCCAGCGAGACGCCGACCGTGACCGACTTGAGCGCACCCCGCACCGACTGGCCGAGGAAGCTCTGCAGCAGCCAGAACGTGTTCGAGGTGACGTGGATGCAGAAGAGCGCGCCCGAGCCGGCGGCCAGCGCGACCAGGAGCGGGTCGAGGCCGAGCGTCGCCGCGACCGGCGCCACCACTCCCGCGGCCGTGATCGCCGAGAGCGTCACCGAGCCGACGGCGATGTGCAGCACGGCGGCCATCAGCCAGACGAGCAGCAGCGGCGCGGTCGCCGACGCCGAGAAGTAGCCCTCGAGCAGCTCACCGAGGTCGCCCTCCGCGATCACGGCCGCGAGGCTGCCGCCGACTCCTGTGAGCAGGAAGATCTGTCCGCCGTCCTGGAACCCCTTCGCGACCGCCTTCTCGATCCGCTTCGCGCCCACGACCGAGCGGCCCACGGCTCCGGTCGCGATCACCGCGATCAGCAGGGCGATCACGGGATCGCCGAGGAACTGCAGGACCGGCACCTCGACGCCGGCCACGGTCAGCACGGCCTCGGAGGCGATCAGCAGCAGCGCGAGGAGCATCGGGGCGAAGAGCAGCAGGAGGGGGCGCTCACGCGGCGCGTCCGACGCGTCCGCGGTCTCGACGGCGGCGCGCCCCGGGGCCGAGAAGTCGGGGCTGGCCGGTCGGGCCGCACCGGCCGACGCGGCCACGAGCACGGGGGCCTCGTCGCGCAGCACGACCTGCTCGTCGCGCGCCGGATCCCAGAAGCCCAGCCGGAACGCGAGCGACATCAGGAGGATCGTCACCACGACCGTCGGCGCCACGACCGCGAAGCCGCCGAGCATCATCACGCCGAGCGGCACGCCGAGAAGCCCCGCCAGCGCGACGGCGGCGAAGCCCGGGACCATCATCACGATGCCCATCTCGAGCCCCACGGCGAAGGTCACGGCGACGATGCCGGTGCCCTCCCGCCCGAGCCGCGGCGCGATCCTCCGCGCGAGCGGCGCCGCGATGACGATCAGCGCGTCGACGAAGATCGTCTGCAGGTACGTGGCGAACGAGAGGCCGAGCGCGTAGGGGATCCCGCGGCGGCCGAAGATCCGCATCAGGCCCTCGACGAGCCGCACCACGGCGCCCATCTCGTTGAGCATCGCGCCGATCAGCACGCCCCAGCCGATCAGGAGTCCGGCCTCCATCATCACGTCGCCGAAGCCGCGGGTCATCGTCGAGACGGTGTCGACGGGGCCGAGCCCGGTGAGGAGCCCGATCGCGGCGGCACCGACGGCGAGCACGAGCACGGGGTTCTGACGGAAGCGGACGATCGCCACCACCACGACGACGATCACGAGGCCGACGACGCCCAGCGTGTACCACTCGGGCATGTGCCCTCCCCCTCGATCACCGCTCCGCGCGCGGTCACACACTAGGGGGTGGCGGCCCCCGCGGGCGCACGGGATAGCGTGGACGGATGGCACTGACGCTCCCGGAACCCCGGCTCCCCTCCCTCCTCGACTCGCCCGTCCTGAAGTGGGGGGTCGTCGCCCCGGGCGGGATCGCCGGCAGCTTCGTCGAGGCCCTGCAGAAGCACACGCGCCAGCGCGTCGTCGCCGTGGGCTCGCGCTCGCTCGAGCGCGCCGAGCGGTTCGCCCGGCGCTTCGGCATCGAGCGCGCCTCCGCGGGCTACGACGCGGTCGTGAACGACCCCGAGGTCGACGTCGTCTACATCGCGTCTCCCCACTCCGAGCACGCCCGCCAGGCCCTGCTCGCCATCGCGGCGGGCAAGCACATCCTGGTCGAGAAGCCCTTCGCGCCCACGCCCGGCGAGGCGGAGATGATCGTGCACGCGGCGCGGGACGCCGGAGTCTTCGCGATGGAGGCGATGTGGATGCGCTACCTGCCGCACACCGACGTGGTCCGGCAGCTCGTCGCCGACGGCGCCGTCGGCCCGCTCGCGCTGGTGTCGGCCGACTTCGGCGCGGCGTTCCCCTTCGACCCGAGAAGCCGCATCTTCGACCCGGCGCTCGCGGGCGGCGGCCTGCTCGACGTCGGTGTCTACGCCTCCTCGTTCGTCTCGATGATCGCCGGCACGCCGCAGAGCACCGAGGTGTCGGGGAGTCTCACCTCGACCGGGGTCGACGCCACCGCCACCATCGTCGGACGCCACGCGGACGGTGTGCAGTCGATCGCGACGTCCACCGTGCTGGCCGACACTCCGCAGGCGGCCTGGGTGGCCGGCGGCGAGGGGCGGATCGACGTGCACCCGTCGTTCTGGAGCCCGAGCGGCGTGACGCTGACCCGCGGCTCCGAGAGCGGCAGCTGGAGCGACGAGTCGCCCCTGCAGGGCGGCGAGGGACTCGCCTGGGAGGCGCTGCACCTCGCGCAGTACGTGGCGGAGGGGCGCACCGAGTCGCCGCTGCACCCGCTCGACGAGGTCGTGCAGGTCGTCCGGACGCTCGACGACGCCCGCCGCCGCCTCGGGGTGTCGGTCTAGCGCTCCCCCGCCGGCAGCTCGACCCGGAAGAGCGTCCGCCCCGGCGCCGACTCGACCAGCACCCGGCCGCCGTGCGCGTCGACCACCGCCGCCACGATCGCCAGCCCGAGCCCGGTCGAGCCCGTCGTGCGCGCCCGCGAGGAGTCGCCGCGCGCGAACCGCTCGAACAGCACCGGCACCAGCGCCGGGTCGATCCCGGGCCCGGAGTCGGTGACCTCGACGACCGCGATCGGCCGTCCGCGGTCGTCGCGCCCCTCCGACAGCGCCGCGACGACGCGGGTGCCCGGAGGCGTGTGCACCGAGGCGTTCCGGAGCAGGTTCGCCACCACCTGGTGCAGCCGGAAGCCGTCGCCGCGGATCTCGACGGGCTCCTCCGGCAGCTCGAGATCCCACTCGTGGTCGGGGCCGGCGACGTGCGCGTCCGACACCGCCTCGATCAGCACCATCGTCAGGTCGACGGGCTCCTTCTCGAGATCGCGGCCCTCGTCGAGCCGTGCGAGCAGGAGGAGGTCCTCGACCAGCGAGGTCATCCGGGTCGCGGCCGACTCGATCCGGTCGAGGGAGTAGGTCGCCGACTCGGGCAGCTCGGCGTCGCCGCGCCGCGGCAGCTCGGCGTAGCCGCGGATCGCGGCGAGCGGGGTCCGCAGCTCGTGCGAGGCGTCGGCCACGAACTGCCGCACCTTGTTCTCGCTCGCCTGGCGCGCCTCCAGAGCACCGCCGACGTGGTCGAGCATGCGGTTGAACGCGGCACCGACCCGGCCCACCTCGGTGCGGGTGTCGGCGTCGCGCTCCGCGACACGCTCGACCAGCTCGACCTCGCCGCGCTCGAGGGGGAGCTCGGCGACGCGCGTGGCCGTGGCCTCGACCCGGCCCAGGGGGCGCAGGGCCACGCGGATGATCGCCGTCGCGATGAGAGCGACGAGCAGCATCGCGGCGAGCACGACGATGACCACGACGACGGTGAGGGAGCGCAGCGTGCTCTGCCCGTCGCTCAGCGGGACTCCGACGATGACGACCGCGCCGTCCACGACGGTCGCCTCGGCCCGGTACTGCCCGAGCTGACCGCCGAGATCGACGGTCACGGCATCGGAGGCCGTCGCGACCTGCGCGAGCACGGAGTCGGCCGGCTCGGCGAACTCCTGGCAGTCGTTGTCGACGTCGACGTACGTGCCGACGTAGGTGCCGTCCGAGCGCTGGAGCGCCGTGATCGTGTTGATGTTCTGGTTCGGCCCGCCGCCGAACGGGCCGGAGGGGCAGCTGGTCGCGCGCTCGACCGGGCTCGCGTCCGCGAACTGACTCGGCCCGTCGAACTCGGTGAGCCGTTGCAGCGACTGGTTCAGCTGCTGGTCCGCGCGCTGCAGCAGGATCCCCTGCAGCGAGAGCACGCTCACCGCTCCCACGATGCCCGCCGTGATCGCCACCATCGCGACGACGGCGACGACCATCCGTCTCTGGAGGGTCCACGGCGCTCTCGGGGCGTCCCGGGAGCGGCGCAGCGCCGAGCGGGTCGCGAAGTCGCCCAGGGTCGGGCGCGGGCGAGCCACTACTCCGCGGGCTTCAGCATGTAGCCGGCGCCGCGCACCGTGTGGATCATCGGCGAGCGGCCGGCGTCGATCTTCTTGCGGAGGTAGGAGATGTAGATCTCGACCACGCTCGACTTGCCGCCGAAGTCGTACGACCAGACCCGGTCGAGGATCTGCGCCTTGCTCAGCACCCGGCGCGGGTTGCGCATCAGGAAGCGCAGCAGCTCGAACTCGGTGGCGGTGAGCTCGATCTCCGCGTCGCCGCGGCGCACCTCGTGGCTGTCCTCGTTGAGCACGAGGTCGCCCACGACGACCTCGGGGTCGTCGACGTCGTTCGCGAGCAGCGTGGAGCGGCGGATGAGGCCGCGCATCCGGGCGACGAGCTCCTCGAGCGAGAACGGCTTGGTGACGTAGTCGTCGCCGCCCGCGGTGAGCCCGGCGATGCGGTCGTCCAGCGCGTCCTTCGCGGTGAGGAACAGCACCGGGGTCTCGCTGCCGTCCGCGCGGACCCGCTGGAGCACCTGCAGACCGTCGATGTCGGGGAGCATCACGTCGAGGACGATCACGTCGGGGCGGAACTCGCGGGTGATCGAGATCGCGGCGCGTCCCTCCGCTGCGGTGCGCACCTCCCAGCCCTCGTAGCGGAGCGCCATCTGCAGGAGGTCGGTGAGGGTGCTCTCGTCGTCGACGACGAGGACGCGGATCGGGGATCCGTCTGCGCGCTTGAGGCGGGTGCGCTGCGCGGAGGCGACGTGCTTCGAGGGGGCCGGGATGCTCATGTCTCCTCAGTATCGGCATGTTCCTATGAACAGCCTATGACCACCCGATGCGGTCCCTGTGGGCACCCGGAGGCGGTCAGCCCTCCTTCGCCGGGTCCGCCGACTCCATGTCCTCCACCGACGCCGACCGCGCGTAGCCGCGCACCCGGCGGTCGATGAAGGTCGCGAACCACAGCAGGACGCCGATCACCAGCAGCACCGCGGCGATCTCGTACTGCGCGATGTCGCGCCCCGAGGTGATGGGGAGCACCAGGTAGACGCACGCGACGGCGCCGAGGACCGGCAGCACGGTGGGCGTCCGGAAGTGCGCGTGCTCGACCGGCTGCCTCCGCAGCACGAGGACCGCGACGTTCACCACCGCGAAGACGGCGAGGAGCAGGAGCGACGTGGTGCCGCCCAGGAGCACCGCGATCGGGTCGGACGGGTCGCGCGAGACGTACGCGGTGAGCAGGAGCGCGATCACGGTCGTGAAGAGGATCGCCGCCCATGGCGTCCGCCGGCCGGCGAGCACGTTCCCCAGGAACGGCGGGAGGACACCCTGCCTGCTCATGCCGTAGAGGAGGCGGCTGGCCATCATCATGTTGATCAGCGCGCTGTTGGCGACGGCGAAGAGCGAGATGAAGGGCAGCAGCGTCGAGATCGGGAAGTCCGGCACCGCGGTCTCGACGACCGTGACCAGCGGAGTGTCGTTGCCGGCCAGCTCGCCGACCGGCACGATCGCCACGGCGAGGGTCGACACCAGCACGTAGACGACGGCGGTGATGCCGAGCCCGGTCAGCATGACCTTCGGGAAGATGCGGCTGGGCTCCTTCGTCTCCTCCGCCATGTTCACCGAGTCCTCGAAGCCGACCATCGCGAAGAACGCCAGCGAGGTCGCGGTGCTGACCGCGAGCAGGAGCGACTTGTCCTCGGGGCTCTCGAACGCGACGACCCGCGAGAAGTCGGCGCCGCCGCCGAAGACCGCGAAGAAGCAGACGAAGATCACCAGCAGCAGACCCGAGAGCTCGATCAGGGTCAGCACGACGTTCAGCCCCACGCTCTCGGCCACTCCGCGCAGGTTCACGAGCGCGATGCAGACCATGAAGACCAGCGCGATGCTCAGCCGGGTCCCCGCGCCGTCGCCCAGCCCGAACCCGATGGCGAAGTTGCTCGCGAACGCTCCGGAGGCGGCGCTCGCCGAGGTGATCCCGCTCGCCATCACCGTGAAGCAGACCAGGAACGTGACGAAGTGGATCCCGAAAGCCTTGTGCGCGTAGAGCGCGGCCCCCGCGGCCTGCGGGAACTTGGTGACGAGCTCGAGGTACGAGCACGCGGTGAGCGTCGCGACGACGAACGCGATCAGGAACGGCAGCCAGGCGGCGCCGCCGACCTCGGCCGCGACCTGCCCGGTGAGGGCGTAGATGCCGGTGCCGAGGATGTCGCCGACGACGAACAGGAGCAGGAGCTTGGGGCCGAGGACCCGCTTCAGCTCGGGCGGGGCGGTCGTCGTGTCGCTCGTCGCAGTCATGATCGGCGCCTCCGTCAGCTCGGTCCGGGTGGCCGCGAGCCTAGGCCCCGGCACCTCCCCCGGGGAACCCCTTCGCATCGGGAACGCATAGGACCCGGAGACGCCCCGCATAGCCCGGCTGCCTACCGTCACTGCCACAGGCCCATCCACCTCCGATCGAAGGAACCCATGTTCGCCACCTACCTCAGGCGAGAGCTCACCAATCGGCGACGGCAGACCGTCATCATCTCGGCCGGGATGGCGCTCGCCATCGCGCTGGTGATCCTCGTCAACTCGTTCTCGGCCGGCGTGCAGAACGCCCAGGCCTCGGTCCTCGAATCCGTCTACGGAGTCGGCACCGACATCACCGTGACCCAGGCCGCCGAGGCGCCGACCGAGGGCGGACCCGGCCAGCAGTTCGACTTCGGCTCGACCGACGGCACGACGGAGGACGGCACGACCTCGGTCAGCCAGTCGCGCCTCGAGGCCGACCGCGGCACGACCACCTTCGACGCCGGAGCCGTCGACACCGTGCTCGGAGTCGACAACGTGCAGAACGCCATCGGCGTGCTGTCGCTGACCAACACGACCTTCAACGGCGAGCTGCCCGACATGAGCCAGATGGGCACCGGCACCGCGCCCGGAGCCGGCACGACCGGCGAGATGCCCACCGGCGGCCCCGACGGCGCGGGCGGATCCTCGTTCGACGTCGACTCCTTCTCGGTCCTCGGACTCGACCCGGCCGGCTCCGCGATCGGCCCCCTGGCCGATGTGAGCCTGACCGACGGCCGCACCTTCACCGCCGAGGACGCGGGCCAGAACGTGGTCCTGATCGACTCCTCGTACGCCACCACCGCCGAGCTCTCGGTCGGCTCGACCCTCGACATCGGCGGCACCGAGTTCAGCGTGATCGGCATCGTCACCTCCGACTCGACCGACGCGTCGACCGCCTCCGACACCTACATCCCCCTCGACGTCGCGCAGACGCTCTCGGGCCAGGCCGGCATGGTCTCGTCCGTCTACGTGCAGGCCGCGTCCTCCGAGGACATCACCCAGATCCAGACCGACATCCAGTCCGCTCTGCCCGACGCCACCGTGTCCACGCAGTCCGACCTCGCCTCCTCGGTCTCGGGCTCGCTCTCGACCGCCGGCGACCTGGTCGCCAGCCTCGGCACCTGGCTCTCCCTGCTGGTCCTCGCCGCCGCGTTCCTGATCGCGACTCTGTTCACCATCTCGGGCGTCACCCGGCGCACCCGCGAGTTCGGCACCCTCAAGGCGATCGGCTGGACCAACGGCTCGATCGTCCGCCAGGTCGCCGGCGAATCCGTGGTCCAGGGCCTGATCGGAGGCGCCGCCGGCATCGTGCTCGGGCTCATCGGCGTCGCGGTGGTCAACATGATCGCGCCGACCCTCTCGGGGAGCTCCGCCACGACGACCGCCGCGGCCGGCCCCGGCGGAGGCTTCGGAGGCGGCGGCCCCGGCGCGCAGACCGCGACCGCCACCGAAGTGGCCCTGTCGCTCCCGATCACCGTCCCCGTGATCCTGCTCGCCGTCGGCCTCGCCGTCCTCGGCGGCCTGCTCGCCGGATCCGTCGGAGGCTGGCGCGCCGCCCGGCTCCGCCCCGCCGCCGCCCTCCGCTCCGTCGGCTGAGCCGGCCCACCCCCGACCGAAGGACACCGACATGTACACCCTCACGAACGTCAGCAAGAGCTACGACGGAGCCAAGACCACGGTGACGGCGCTGAAGAACGTCACGCTCTCGATCCCGGACGGCCAGATGGTCGCCATCCAGGGGCCCACGGGCGGCGGCAAGTCGACGCTGCTGCAGATGCTCGGCGCGCTCGACCGGCCGACCTCGGGCACCGTCGTGCTCGGCGAGGACGAGATCTCCTCGGCCGGCGACGGGCGCCTCGCGGCGGTCAGGGCGAAGGAGGTGGGCATCGTCTTCCAGAGCTTCAACCTGATCCCGACGCTCACCGCGCTCGAGAACGTCGAGACGGCGCTCGCGCCGCAGCGCGTCCCCGCGGCCGAGCGGGCCTCGCGGGCGAGGGAGGCCCTCGCCTCCGTCGGGCTGGCCGACCGCCTCGACCACCTGCCCGCCGAGCTCTCGGGCGGTCAGCAGCAGCGCGTCGCCATCGCTCGCGCTCTGGTGAAGAACCCGAAGGTGCTGCTGGCCGACGAGCCGACCGGCGCCCTCGACGAGGACACGCGCGATGACATCATGACGCTGCTCGAGACGCTCTGGAAGGACCTCGGCCTGACCCTGGTGATCGTGACCCACGACTCCGCCGTCGCTCGCCGCGCCCAGCGCCGCCTGCACATCAAGGGCGGCCACGTGAAGGACGTCGCCTGACGACGGCTCCGCTCACCAGCCTGCTGATCGAGTAGCCCGCGAAGCGCGGCGTGTCGAGATCCACCGGCGTCAGGAGAGAGGGACTTCAGAAGCCTCTGTTGACGCCGGTCGGTCTCGATACGCCCCTGCCGGGCTACTCGACCAGCGAGTGGCGACGGATCGAGCGCGTCAGATCGCGTGGGCCCGGAGGAACGCGAGCGCGCGCGGCCAGGCGTCCGTCGCCGCCGCCTCGTCGTACGTGCCGGCGTTGGAGTCGTTGAAGAACGCGTGCCCCGCACCCGGGTAGACGACGAGCTCGACGTCCTTGCCGGCGGTGGCCTCGCGGATCCGCGGCACCTGCTCCATCAGCGGAGCGTCCTGGTCGCCGTAGAAGGCCAGCACCGCCACCTCGAGCGCCGCCAGCTCCTCGTCGGAGGCGGTGCAGTGACCGTAGAACGGCACCGCGGAGGCGAGGCGCGGCTCGGCCAGCGCCAGCGCGTAGCTGAAGGTGCCGCCGTAGCAGAACCCGGTGACCGAGACGCTGAGCACGCCCTCCTCGCTCAGCAGCCGGCTCACGAGCGCCTGCAGGATCGCCACCGAGCGCTTCGCGTGCGCGGGGGTGAAGACCGGCGCGAAGAACGTGCGCAGCTCGACCTGGCGGGGCAGCCGCCGCACCGGGTGGTCGTAGTCGGCGCGCTGCTCGGTGTCGAGCTGCTCGAGCAGCCCGCTCTCGGCCAGCAGCTCGGGCGCGACGACGCGGAACCCCTCGGCCCCGTAGCGGTCGGCGACCGAGCGGATGTGCCCGTCCACTCCCCACACCTCGTGGATGACGATGAGCGCGTGCTCGCCGTCCCCACTGCGGTAGACGGGTACGTCGTGGTCGGCCAGGGTCCAGGTCTCGTCGCTCGTGGGCATGTCGGGAACCCTAGCCGCGACCGCCGACAGCAGCCTGCGCGCCCGTCAGCGGTACTCGCAGACCACGAGGTTCTGGACGTCCGAGGTGAGCGTCGGCTCGCCGCCGAGGAGGAACGCGTAGTTCTTCGAGCTCGTGCCCATGAAGTCGACCGTGTAGTCGTGCACGCAGTCGCGCTCCGTGAGGAGCACCGACGAGCCGATCGCGGCGGCGCTGGTCGCTCCCGAGAGCGCGTCGGCGAACGAGTCCCCCGCGGCGAAGAACACCGTGTCCTGCAGCAGCGACTGCGGGTAGGCGCGGTTGAGCTCGACGCTCGTGTCGTGGCGGTTCGAGCCCGCGATCCGCGACACCGTGTCGGCGAAGCCGCGGCGGGTCACGTCGTCCTGGTAGGCCTGCGAGATGGAGGGGGTGCCGCCGACGAACTCGGCGTGCTCCGGATCCAGGTCCTGCAGCGTCGCCGCGGTCGGCGCATCGACGCGGGAGGTCGCCCCGTCGACCAGCAGCACGGGCTCACCGCGCCAGCCGGCGATCGGAGCGGCGGACAGGGCGTCCGGGAAGTTGGTCCCGGTCGCCAGGAAGACCTCCTCGTAGGGACCGGTGCCGAAGGCGTCCGCGACGATCCTGCGGGACGTGTCGTAGCGGTCGCCGCCTCCGATGCGGCTCGTGTCGGGGACCAGGGAGCGGATCGCGCCGAAGACGGCGGGGCTGACGCTCAGGTCGCTGCCGACGACGACGACCCTGGCCGGATCGAGCCGGCGGATCTCGTCGGCGACCACGGGAGGGAGGCGGTCCGGGTCGGTGAGCAGCAGCGCGCCGCCCTGAGCCGCCGCCGCGGGGGCCGCGCTCAGCGCGTCCGGCCACTTCGCCCCGCTCGCGAGGTAGAGGACGGGGATGCCGGGCGAGAACACGGCGCTGGTCGCCGCGACCGAGGTCGCGTACCGGTCGGACCCGGCCAGCCGCCCGGTGTAGAAGAGGAACTGGTCGTCGAGTGCGAGGTCGATCCCGCTGACCGCGCCGCCGACCGCGACCGGCACGTCGCTCGCCTCGCCGGAGCGGCGGACGTGGTCCCAGTAGGTGTCGTCGATGCTGCCGTACTGGGTCGAGGCCCTGACGAGGTAGTCGCCCGCGGGGACGGCGGGGAACGTGTACGGGTCGCCGAAGTACACGCGGATGTCCTGCGAGTCCATCAGGTAGTAGCTCCCGGTCGTCGGGTACCGGTACCAGATGTCGATCCGGCGATCACCGGAGACGCCGCCGATGGTGCCCGAGATCGAGCCGACCCGCGACGTGGTCATCTCGACGCCCGAGGCCGGTGCCTGGAGCGGGACGGCGCCGACCGCGACGATGCTGCCTCCGTACCAGGTGGACGCGTAGCTCGGCGAGATGTCGTCGCGGAGGAGGAGGTAGTAGGAGCGGCCGGCCTCGAGCCCGCCGGCGGTGAAGGTGAGATCGGCGGCGACGGGCCACAGCCCGAGGGAGGTGCCGTCCGGCGTCCAGACCTCGACCGAGAGCGAGGCGTCGCTCGGCATCGTCGAGGCGACGGAGCCGTCCGCCTCCTCGACCCTGACCGTGCCCGAGATGCTCGCCGCGGCGCTCGCGGAGGCCGCGGCGCCCGCCGCGGACCGGGCGGCAGGGGCAGCGGTCACCTCGGGCAGCGGCGTGGTGGCGCTGGGCTCCCACGGCTCCTCGCCCTCGGGCACGATCGCCTGCGCCGGCGCGGTGATCGTGTCGGCCGCGGCGGTCAGCGGCGCCCCGGGCAGCGGCTCCGCCGCGGCGAGAGGAGCCGCGCCGAGCGCGAGGACGGTGACGAGGACCGCTGCCGCGGCCGATCGGAGGGAGAGCAGGGACACGGCGGAGTGCCCTTTCGAACGGTCCCGGACGAGCGGGAGGCGGAGGGGGTGATCGCGCTCATGCTATCCACGGTGCGGGGCCGCCTCGACCCCTCCTACGAGCCGGACCCCTGCGTCACCAGGATCTCGTCCCACTCCCCCTCCGGCCGCTCGTAGCGGAACCCGTGCCGCTCGTAGAGCCTCCGCGCACCGCTCCCCCGCAGCACGTCGAGGCGGAACGGCCGGTCGCCGAGCGCCTCCTCCCGCAGCACCTGCGCGAGCACCGCGCCGCCGATGCCGCGCCCCTGCACCGACGGGTCGAGGTAGAAGTGCTCGATCCACACGGCGTCGTCCTCGACCCGCGCGGCGATGCAGCCGACCGCCTCGCCGTCGAGCTCGATGACGCGGGTGCGCTCGGGCCGGTAGCCGTCGAGGAAGCGCCGCCGCACCCGCTGCGCGTCGTAGCGCTCCAGCCGCTCGAGGTCGGGGCGCATCACGACGGCGCGCAGCTCGGCGATCCAGGCCGCGTCCGAGAGAGCGGCCGGGCGCAGCAGGACCTCAGCGGCCACGGGGCTTCCGGGTCCGCCGCACGACCGCCTTCGGGGCACTGGAGCGCGCGGGCTTCTTCCTGCCGCCGCCCGCCTTCTCGGCCGCCTCGCGCGCCTCCCGCGCCTTCGCCTTCGCGGCCTTGGCCCGCGACTCGACCTTCGGCGTCGCGGCGGTGCCGCGCGTGGTCGTGGCGCTGCGGCCGCGGACCACGCCGATGAAGTCCTCGATGTCGTCGGTCTTCTCCTCCGTGAGCCACGCGAGGCGGACCGCCGTCGGCGCGACGCCCTCGACGGGGACGGCGACCACGTCCTTGCGGCTGTGCACGCGCGCGACCGACTGCGGGAGGATCAGCACGCCCACGCCCGCCGCGACCTGCTCCACCGCGTCGTCCAGCGTCCGGAGCTCCGGCAGCGGCCGTCGCGAGCCGTCGGCGACCTCGACGGCGAGCGCCGCCCACTCGGGCACCTGCGCCGGGTCCTGCAGGAGGTGCTCGTCGGCCAGGTCGGCCACCTCGACGCCCTCCGCGTCGGCGAGGGCGTGCTCGCGCCAGAGCACCACCACGGGCTGCTCGTCGTACAGGTGGATCGAGCTGACGGCGGCGGAGGCGAGGTCGCCGCGCACGAAGGCGAGCGTCGCGCGGCCGTCGCGCAGCACCTCCTCCTGCTCGTGCTCGCCGATCACGGTGATGCGCAGCGGCAGCTCGGGGCGGCGCTGACCCCAGACACGGGTCCACTTGGTCGGCGTCACGCCGGGGACGAGGGAGACGGCGAGCACGGGGCCGGCGTCGATCGCGTCGTCGGGCTCGGAGGCCGCCTCGTGATCGGTGGTCTCCGGCTCGTCGCTCATCGCTCCAGGGTAGGCGGTCGACCGGGCGCCGGTAGGGTTGCCGCATGGCCAAGGCGACACAGACGATGAAGGCTGCGACCGCGGCGAAGAAGCTGCAGATCTTCCTGCCCGCGACTCCGGAGGAGTTCCAGCAGTCGGCGATCACGCGCGAGCAGTACGACGAGCTCGTCGAGAACCCTCCGGCCTGGCTGACCCAGCTGCGCGAGACCGGGCCGCACCCGCGCCCCGTGATCGCCTCGCGGCTCAACGTCTCGATCTCGGGGCTCGCCCGCGGAGGCGTCACCGACGCCCTCACCACCGAGGAGATCCAGGCGCTGCTCGACGAGGTGCCCGAGTGGCTGCGCGTCGAGCAGAACCGCTACGCCGAGGTGCGCCGCGAGCAGGCGCGCATCAAGGCCGAGCGCGCGGCGAAGACCGCCGAGTAGCGACTCCTGCACCGAGGGAACCCCGGACCGTCGAGGCCGCCTGCACCTGCAGGCTCCCTCGACGGTCCGGGGTTCCCTCGCGTCAGCGAGCGTCGTCGGGCACGGTGACCCAGGCGCCGGAGTCGGCCGCGTCGAGCACGGCCTCGGTGATCAGCGCCGCGCGGAGGCCGTCGTCGAAGGTCGGCAGACCCTCCACCTCGGCCCCCGCGACGGCGGCGTAGGTGTCGCGGGCGAACGCGGTGAACGCGTCCTGGTAGCCCATCGGGTGCCCGCTCGGCACGATCGAGAGCCGCGCCGCGTCCGGAGCGAGGATCGCGCCGTCGCGCGGGACGAGCACGGCACTGTCGCGCCGGCCCACCCACAGCGTCTCGGGCAGCTCCTGCTCGAAGCGCAGCGACTCCTCGAGCCCCGACACCTCGAGCACCAGCTCGTTGCGGTGCCCCGCGGTCACCTGCGAGACCAGGAGGGTGCCCACCGCGCCGCCGGCCAGGCGCACGATCGCGCCCGCCACGTCCTCGGTCTCGACCGGCCGGCCGCCGCGCTCGGCGTGGACCGTGCTCGTGACCGAGGCGAGCGACTCGATCCGCTCCCCCGTCACGAACTCGAGCAGGTCGACCAGGTGCGAGCCGATGTCGCCGAAGGCGCGCGAGCGCCCGCCGGCGGCGGGGTCGACCCGCCAGTTGTCGTCGGAGGCGCCCAGCAGCCAGTCCTGCAGGTAGCTGCCGCGCACGGTCACCAGTCGCCCGGTCTCGCCCGCGGCGACCCTGGCCCGCGCCTCGCGGACCATCGGGTGGAACCGGTAGGCGAAGGGCACGGTGGCGACGATCCCGGCGGCGGAGGCGGCCCGCGCGAGCGAGCGCGCCTCCTCCACCGTGGCGGCCAGCGGCTTCTCGCAGACGACGTGCTTGCCCACCGCGATCACCGCGAGGGCGAGCTCGGCGTGCGAGGCGTTCGGCGTGCAGACGTGGACGAGGTCGATGTCGTCGTCCTCGATCAGCGACCGGGCGTCGGGGTACGCGCGCTCGACCCCGAGCTCGCTCGCCGCCCTCTCGCCCTTCTCGGGGCTGGAGGAGGCGATGCCCGCCAGCACCGCCCCGGCGCTGCGGGCCGCGCGGCTGTGCACGGCGGCCATGAAGCCTCCGCCGAGCACGCCGACGCGGAGAGCCGCGTTCATCGGACCAGAGTCGCTTCCGTGGGGTCCCAGCCCTCGGGCAGCGCGGGGCGCGGCACGACGGTGCTCTCGACGAGCACCTTCTCGCCGGTCTCCGCGGCCTCGAGGAGCGACAGCATGACGTCGGTCACGTGGTAGGCGAGATCACCGGAGGCGGCCTCGGGCCGGTCGGCGCGGATCGCGCGCGCCAGCTCGAGCACGCCCGTGCCGCGCGAGGCGGTCGACCCCGTGGCCGGGATGACCTCCGGCTCCTTCTCTCCGCGTCGGTAGAGGGTGATCTCGCCGTCGTGCATGTTCGGGTCCGGCAGCACGAGGGTCCCCTCCGAGCCGTTGATCTCGACGAAGCCCATCCGCAGCATGCTCGACTCGAAGCTCCAGACGCCCTGCGCCGAGGCCCCCGACTCGAAGCGCAGCAGCCCGCCGATGTGCGTCGGGATGGTCACCGGGAACTCGGTGCCCTCCTTGGGGCCGGAGCCGACGACGCGGGTGGCGCGCGCCTGCGACGAGACCGCGGTGACGCTCTCGACCGGTCCGAGGTTCTGCACGAGGGTCGTGATGTAGTACGGCCCCATGTCGAGCAGCGGTCCGCCGCCCTCGGTGAAGAAGAACTCGGGGTTCGGGTGCCAGCCCTCGGGGCCGGGGCCCTGGAACAGGGTGATCGCCGAGAGCGGCGTGCCGATGGCTCCGCTCTCGATGACGCGCTGCGCGGTCTGCAGACCCGCGCCGAGGAAGGTGTCGGGCGCCGTGGCGACGCGCAGCCCCTTCTCCTTCGCGAGAGCCAGCAGCTCGACTCCGCTGTCGCGGTCGAGCGAGAAGGGCTTCTCGGTCCAGACGTGCTTGCCGGCCTCGACGGCGCGACGGGCGACCTCGACGTGCGCGGCCGGGATCGTCAGATTGACGACGATCTCGATGCCGGGGTGCGCGAGGAGCTCGTCGACCGATCCGGAGCCGGGGACGCCGAACGCCTCGGCCTGGGCCTTCGCTCGCTCGAGGTCGATGTCGGCGACGAAGAGCACCTCGAGGTCGGGGAAGGTCGTGAGGTTCGTGAGGTACTGGGTGCTGATGTTGCCCGCACCGATGACGCCGACGCCGGCGCGGCCCGAGCCCGTCATGCGTCGATCCCGGTGACGTAGGAGTAGGCGGTGGTGAGGCCCTCGAAGATGTCGCCCGCGTAGGCGTCGAACTCGAGCACGGGGAGCGCCTGCGGTGCCGCGGCGAGCACGGCGGGGATGTCCATCGCGCCCGCGCCGGCGGGCTGCTGGGCCTCGGTGTCCCTCGAGACCGGTCCGTCCTTGATGTGCAGGAAGCGGACCTGGTCGCCGAGCCGGCCGAGCACCTCCACCGGATCGTCACCGCCGACCGCGGCCCAGTAGGTGTCGAGCTCGAGCAGCATGCGCGGGTCGAGCAGGCCCGCGAGGTGCTCGTAGGCGCTCCGACCGTCGACCCGGTTCTCGAACTCGAACCAGTGGTTGTGGTAGCCGAGGGTCAGTCCGCGCGACTCGGCGGAGTCGACCAGGGCGTTCAGCTCGTCGGCGATCGCCTTCACGTCATCGGCGGTGGTCCAGCGGGCGGGGTCGACGTGGGGGTCGATGACGGTCTGCACGCCGAGCGAGGCGGCGATGTCGAGGATCTCGTCGACGGAGGTGCCCTCCTGCGGTCCGAGCAGGCGCGCGTGGGCGCTCGGAGCGGTGAGCCCGCTGGCGGGGAGCGCCGAACGATAGCCCTCGGCGAGGTTCACGAAGTCGAAGAGCTCGACCTTCGTGAGGCCGATGCCGGCGAGCCGGTCGAGGGTGGCGGGCAGATCCGCGGCGAGGGGCTCGCGGACCGAGTACAGCTGGACGGAGAGGTCTGTGGGTGAGGCCACCGGGAGTGCTCCTGATTCGACGTCGAAAGGATGGTGGTCCCGACCCTACGGCGACTTCTGTCGAGAGACAAGCAAAACCAGAGTGATACTCGGCATGAAGTCACGGCAACCCGAGCAGAAGCCCGCGGCGCTGTGGTTGACTCTCGCCATGCCGCCCCGCCGCCGACCCGCTCTCAGCGCGACCGGCGAGCTGCTGCTCCTCCTCTCGGACGGCGCCGCCCGGACCCGCGCCGACGTCGCCGCCGAGACCGGCGCCCACCGCGCCGCCGTCTCGGCCCAGCTCGACGCCCTGGCCGGATCGGGTCTCGTCGTCCGCCGCGACGACGCCCCCTCCTCCGGCGGCCGCCCCGCCGCTCGGATCGCCTTCGACGCCACGGCCCGCCGGCTGCTCGCCATCGACCTCGGCGCGGCGCACGCGACGATCGCCGTCACCGACCTCGACGGACGGGTCCTCGACGAGAGGCGCGAGGCGATCGCGATCGCCGACGGCCCGCTCGCCGTCCTCGGGCACGCCCTCGACGTCGCCGACGCCCTGCTCGCCGGGATCCCCGGCGACGCGCCGCTCGCAGGAGTCGGCGTCGGAGTCCCGGGCCCCGTCGAGCACGCGACGGGCCGCCCCGTGAAGCCGCCGATCATGCCGGGCTGGGACCGCTTCGACATCCCCGCCTTCGTCGGCGGCCGATTCGCCGTGCCCGTCCTCGTCGACAACGACGTGAACCTCCTGGCCCTCGGCGAGCACGCCGACCACTACCGCGACGTCGACGACCTCCTCTACGTGAAGGTGTCGACGGGCATCGGCGCCGGCATCGTCAGCGGAGGCGTCCTCCAGCGCGGCGCCCTCGGCGCAGCCGGTGACCTCGGCCACGTGCAGGTGCCCGGCGACCGGGGCGAGGCCGACCTCGAGGCGATCGCGAGCGGCTCGGCCCTCGCCCGCCGTCTCGGCGTCTCGAGCACCTCCGACGTGGTCGCCCTGCTGCACGCGGGAGACGCCTCCGCCGTCGAGCTCACCCGCGCGGCGGGACGAGACATCGGCGAGGTGCTCGCGACCTGCGTGAACCTGCTGAACCCCTCCGTCATCGTGATCGGCGGCAGCATCGCGGAGGCGAGCCACGAGGTCCTCGCCGGCGTCCGCGAGGTGGTCTACCGCCGCTCCCTGCCGCTGGCGACACGCTCCCTCGACATCGTCCCCTCCTCGCCCCGCGGTGCGCCGGGCGCCCGCGGCGCCGCCCTGATGGTGCGCCGCCACCTGCTCTCCCCCGCGCAGGTCGACGCGTTCCTCGCGTCCTAGGGCCGGGTGTAGTCGAACTGCAGGCGCATCCGGTCGCCGCGGAACACGATCGTCGAGTACTCGAACGCGACACCGGCTCTGCTCGAGATCACATCGGTGAGCTGCAGCGCCGGATCACCGCGGTGCAGTCCCAGCAGGGCGGCGTCCGCCTCGGCGACCGCCACGGCCTCGAGACCCTCCGACACGTCGTGCATGTCGAGGGAGAAGTGGTCCTCGAGAACCACGCACAGCTGCTCGTCCACGACGTCGAGGCGGTCGAGCGTCGGCGCGAGGGCCGCGGGCACGAAGGACCGGTGCACGCTCAGCGGCTTGCCGTCGACCGAGCGCAGGCGCACGATCGCGAAGACCTCGTCGTCGGACGTCAGCCCGAGCCGCTTCTGCACGCGGGCGGGAGCGGCTCCGCGGGCGAGCGAGACGAGCCGCGTCGAGATGGCGTAGCCGAGAACCTCGAGCTGCTCGCGGATGCCGCGGTACGCCGGTGAGACCGCGCTGATCTTCTCCGGGGAGACGAAGGTGCCCTTGCCGGGCACCCGCACGACGAGCCCGTCGGCGGCGAGCTTGTTGAGCACTCCGCGGACCGTCATGCGGCTGAGCCCGTACTCGCGGTTCAGCTCGTTCTCGGACGGCACGCGTCCGCCGTCCGCCCACTCGCCGCTCGCGATCCGGGCCTGCAGGATGTCCTCGAGCTGCTGGTAGATCGGGACGGCGGAGTTCCGATCGATGAGGTCGGCCATGCTCCGTCTCCTGTCCGTCGTTCTCAGCCAGTCAAGCGCAATCGTACTTGTATAGGGCGGTATAGGCAGGTATGGTCCGTACGCATGCGCCGCGCCGTTGCCGCGCAGCACCACTCACGAGGAAGTGAGGAACGCACCCCGTGGACGTCTCCACCCGCACTCTCACCCGCGCCGCACGGAGCGACGGCTACGCCGTCCCCGCGGTCAACGTCTTCGACGAGATCAGCATGCGGGCCGTCATCGCGGCCGCCGAGCGCACCCGTGCGCCGCTGATCGTCCAGATCTCGACCAAGACCGTGCGCACGGCCGGCTGCGCCTTCGTCACGGCCCTGTTCGGCGCCCTCACCCGCGACGCCCCGGTGCCGATCGCGCTCCACCTCGACCACTGCCCCGACCGCGCGGTGATCGACGAGGTCGTCGCCGCGGGCTGGTCCTCCGTCCTCTTCGACGCGTCGGACCGCGGCTTCGACGACGCCGTCCGCGAGACGGAGGAGGTCGTCGAGCAGGCCCACGCCGCCGGGGTCGACGTCGAGTCCGAGATCGAGAACATCCTCGGAGTCGAGGACGGCGTCGGCAGCGACGACGCGCAGCACGCCTACTCCGTCGAGCAGCTGGCCGAGGTCGGCGAGCGGACGGGCGCCGATCTGCTCGCCCCCCAGCTCGGCACCAGCCACGGGCTCTACAAGGCCGATCCCGAGATCCTCCCCGAGCGCGCCGCCGCCCTGGCGGCCCTGACCGACCGGCCGATCGTGCTGCACGGAGGCACCGGGCTCACCGAGACCGGCTTCCGCGCGTTCATCGACGCGGGGGTGTCGAAGATCAACATCTCGACGGCGGTCAAGCACGCCTACATGCAGGCGTCGCTGGCGCACCTCGAGAGGGCGCGCGCCGCCGACTCCTGGGATCCGCCGAAGCTGTTCGCCGAGATCTCGACCGCCGTCACCGACACCATCGCCGAGCACATCGCGTGGTTCGGCGCCGACGGCCGGGGCGGCTCCCGATGACCCGCGCCCTGATCTTCGACTGCGACGGCGTCCTCGCCGACACCGAGCGCGACGGGCACCTGCCGGCCTTCAACGAGACCTTCGAGCACGAAGGGCTCCCCGTCCGGTGGAGCGAGGACGACTACGCCGAGGTCCTCCGCATCGGCGGCGGCAAGGAGCGCCTCGCCTCCCTCCTCACCCCGGAGTTCGTCCGGCGGGCCGGACTGCCCGAGAGCCCGGAGGAGCAGCAGGCGCTGATCAGGCAGTGGCACGCCGAGAAGACCCGCCGCTACACCGCGATGGTCCGTTCCGGCCGGATGCCCGGCCGGCCGGGGATCGCACGGATCGTGGCCGAGGCGCTCGACGCGGGCTGGCTCCTGGCCGTCGCCTCCACCTCGGCGGAGGCGTCGGTGCGCGCCGTGCTCGAGCACGCCGTCGGCACGGGGACGGCCGAGCGCTTCGCGGTGTTCGCGGGCGATGTCGTCCCGCGGAAGAAGCCCGCTCCCGACATCTACGAGCTCGCGCTCGCCTCGCTCGGAGTGGAGTCGTCCGACGCCGTCGTGGTCGAGGACAGCGCCAACGGGCTCCGGGCGGCCGTCGCCGCCGGGCTCACCACCGTCGTCACCGTCAGCAGCTTCACCGCCCGGGAGGACTTCTCCGGGGCGTCGCTCGTCGTGGACAGCCTCGGCGACCCTCCCTCGCAGCCGACCCGCGTGCTGCAGAACCCGGGCGGCATCGCGGTCGGCGACCGTGTCGACCTCGGCACCCTGACCTCCCTCCTCACCCGCCGACCGCACCGATCCGAGGAACCACGATGACCACTGACACCGAACCCCGGCTCGAGTCCACCGTCCGGCTGATCGCGCAGACCTGCGTCGACAACGAGAGGTACTTCTGCGACCTCGACGCCGTGGCCGGCGACGGCGACTTCGGCTACTCCCTCGCCCGCGGCTTCGAGAACGTGCTCGCCGAGTTCGACACGTTCGACCGCTCCGATCTCGGCGCGTTCCTCCAGAAGGTCGCCACGACGATGAGCGGCCGGATCGGCGGCACCTCCGGTCCGATCTGGGCACCGCGTTCCTCCGCGCCGCGATCACGATCAAGGGCAAGCAGGCTCTCGAGCCCGCCGACGTCGTCGCGATGCTCCGCGCCGCGATCGAGGGCATCAAGAAGCGCGGAGGCGCCGATCTCGGCGACAAGACCCTCCTCGACGCGCTCGTGCCCATGACCGACGCCATCGAGGCCGACGCCGCGGAGGGCAGGCCCGCCGCCGAGATCGCCCGCCACGTCGCCGACGTCGGGCGGTCGGCCGCCGAGGCGACCTCGACCCTCCAGGCCCGCCGCGGCCGCGCCTCCTATACCGGCGAGCGCAGCATCGGCTCGCCCGATCCCGGCGCGATCGCGATGGCCGTGCTGGCCGAGCGCATCGCCGACACCTGGTGACCCCGCCACGGCGATCTCTCCCCCGACTCCCCGACCCACGATGAAGTGAGGAACCACCCATGAAGAAGTTCGTCAACGACCCGCAGGCGTTCGTCCCCGAGATGCTCAAGGGCCTCGCGCTCGCGAACCCGGACACGCTCGTCTACGACCCGGAGTACAACCTCGTGATGCGCAGCGACGCGCCGAACGACGCGAAGGTCTCGATCGTGCAGGGCTCCGGCTCGGGCCACGAGCCCGCCCACGTGATGGTCGTCGGCAAGGGGATGCTCGACGCGGCCTGCCCCGGCGACGTGTTCGCGGCGCCGCCCACCGACTACGTGACCGAGGCCGCTCGCCGGGTGAACAGCGCGAAGGGCGTGCTGCTGCTCGTCAACAACTACACCGGCGACAAGATGGCCTTCGAGATGGCGGAGGAGATCGCCGACGCCGAGGGGATCAAGGTCAGGACGCTCTTCATCGACGACGACGTGGCCGTGAAGGACTCGACCTACACGATCGGCCGCCGCGGTGTGGCCGGCAACTTCTTCGTGATCAAGGCGGTCGGAGCCGCGGCCGAGGCGGGCGCGGAGCTGGACGAGGTCGTCCGCGTGGGCGAGAAGGTCAACTCCGTCACCCGCACGATGGGCGTCGCCCTCACCGCCTGCACGCCGCCGTCGAAGGGCTCGCCGCTCTTCGAGCTCGGCGAGGACGAGATCGAGCTCGGAGTCGGCATCCACGGCGAGCCGGGTCGCGCCCGCCAGAAGATCGTGCCTGCGAACGACATCGTCGACCTCCTGCTCGACCCGATCATCGCCGACCTGCCGTACTCCGACGGCGACGAGGTCGCCCTGATGATCAACGGCCTGGGCGGCACCCCGATCTCGGAGCTCTACCTGCTCTACGGCATCGCCCACGAGAAGCTCACCGCGCTGGGCATCCGGCCCGTCCGCAGCTATGTCGGCGAGTACTGCACCTCGCTCGACATGGCCGGCGCCTCGATCACGCTCGTCAAGCTCGACGACGAGATCAAGGAGCTGCTCGCCGCTCCCGCCGAGATCGCGATCCGCACCTTCTGAGCGGAGGGACACGACGGCCCGGCGCACCGGGCACCACCCGTTCCGGTCACAGTCGGCCGAGCACGACCTCGAGCTCGGAGGCGACCAGGTCGGGCCGTGACAGGAACGGGTGGTGCCCGGTCGGCAGCTCCACCGACCGCGTCGCGCGCGCGGCGTGGAGCCTCTGCAGCCCGACCGAGGTGCTCCTGTCCTCGGCGCAGACCAGGTAGGTCGACTCGACGCCCGGCCGCCCCGCCGCGGTCGTCGGAGTCGTGAACGACTCGAGGTGCTGGGCCGTGACCCGCTCCCACCCACCGCGTTGCGCCGCCGCGTCCGCGTCCTGGAGGAATCGGTCCGCGAACGACCGCTCGTCGTACCCGGTCACGGCGATCGAGCCGGCTCCTGCATCTCCGATCGACACCGGATCGACCTCCCCGCTCATGATCTCGCCCTGCGACCGGCCGACCTCCGGCAGGTACGACGACACGAGCGCGACGTGCGCGACGGCCGGGTGCGCACCCGCCTCGGCGATCACCGTGCCGCCGTAGGAGTGGCCCACCACGATCGCGGAGTCGACCTCGTCGAGCACGGCTCGGAGCGCCGCGGCGTCGGCGACCAGCCCGCGAGCCTCGGACGCCGCCTCTCCGCAGGACGGCAGCGCCACGGCGCGACTCCCGATCCCGGTGCGCTCCTCGATCGCCTCCGCCGCCCGCCGCCACCACCAGGCCCCATCGCGCACCAGCGCGCCGTGCACGAAGACCACATCCATCGTCGACTCCCTCTCCCGATCCTCCGCCGACCCTAGGCCTGTCCTCCCGGCCCCGCTCCTTCTGCGCGCGACTGGGATCTCGCGCGCAGCGAACACCGGAGCCCGGCGTGCCGATTCGGCGCGAGGCCGAGACGGGCGCAGACTTTATCGGTGCCCGATCTGCAGCTCTCGTTCCCCTGGGAGACGCAGCCCGTCTTCGTGGAGGCCGAGCCGCCGCACCTGAAGCGCATCGTCGCCGACTCGTCCGACCGCGTCGCCTGGCTGCGCGCCCGCTCGCGCGGCATCACCGCGACCGACGTCGCCCGCCTCTCCTCCCCCGCCGCCATCGACAAGGCGGCGCTCGACAAGCTCTACGGCACGGGATTCGGAGGCAACGCCTTCACCGACCACGGCCGGGCCCGCGAACCCGAGATCGCCGCCTGGGTCCGCCGCGAGCACGCGATCGAGCCCAGCAGCACCCTCTTCCACGCCAGCCAGGAGCGCCGCCACCTCGCCACGCCCGACGGCATCGGCCTCCGCGAGGACGGCCGGCTCGAGCTGTGCGAGATCAAGACGACCACGAAGCCGTGGAAGAGCATCCCGCGCCACTACCTGCGCCAGGTCTTCTGGCAGCAGTACGTCCTGGGCGCGGAGCGCACGCTCGTGGTCTGGGAGCAGCACCGCGACTTCGTCCCGCTGGACGCCGATCCCGAGTGCCGCTGGGTCGATCGCGACGAGGACGAGATCCACATGCTCGTCCGCCTCGCCGGAATGCTGATGGCCGAGCTGCACGAGAGAACGCGCGCGGGCCGGCGGTGACCGTCCTGCTCCTCCACGGCCTGGGCGGCGACCGCTCCCAGCCGCTCGGACTCCTGCGCGCGGCGCTGCCGGCCGGCGCCGAGGTGATCGCGCCCGACGTCCGCGCCCACGGCGCCTCCGACGAGATCGGCTCGTCCGGCGACTTCTCGCTCGACTCCCTCGCCGACGAGATCACCGAGGAGGTCGTCCGGGCCGGAGCAGCGCACAAGCCGCTGACGGTCCTCGGCATCTCGATGGGGGCCGCGATCGCGCTCCGCCTGGCCAGCAGGAAGGTGCTGCCGATCGACCGGGCCGTCTTCATCCGCCCCGCCTTCACCGCCGAGCCGCTGCCGGAGAACCTGACGGTGTTCCCGGTCATCGCGCAGCTCCTGCACGATCACGGGGCCAAGCGCGGCGAGCGGATGTTCCGCGCCTCGGGCCTGTTCCAGCGCGCCGCCGAGGTCTCGCCCGCGTCGGCGGAGGCGCTGGTCGCCCAGTTCCGCGCCCCGCGCGCCGAGGAACGCGCCATCCGCCTCGCCGAGATCCCCCGCAACTCCGCCTACCGCGACTCGGGCGAGCTCGCCGGGGTGATCGCGCGCACGCTGGTCATCGCGGCCGACCGCGACCCGGTGCATCCGGTCGCCGTCGCCGAGCAGTGGGCTAGGGCTCTTCCGGACGCGGCATCAGCGCGGGTCCCGGCGCGCGACGCGGGTCTCGCGCAGCAGCAGGAGCTGATCCGCGGGCACGTCCGCGACTGGCTCGCGCAGCGCTGAGCTCCTCGGCCGAGAGCACCAGGCCGACGACGGCGAGCCAGAGCACGGCGATCGCGGTGGCGACGAACTCGAGGGTGCCGCCGACGCCCATCCAGACCCGGAGGAGCGACAGCATCGCCCCGGCGCCCGCCACGACCGCGACCGTCACGCCCGCCGCCAGCGAGAGCCGCGCGACGCCCGGGCGCTCGCGCGCCGTCGCCAGCTGCAGCATCGCCATGCACGCCGCGGCGAAGCCGAGCACCGCGGCCGACGTGTGGATCAGGTCCTGCCAGCTGAAGGTCGGCCCGACCGGCAGCGGGCAGCCCGCCGTGCAGGTCACCTGCGAGGCGAGGGCGAAGCAGCCCGCGGCCAGCAGGATCATCGCGGCCGGTCGGAGCCTCCGCAGCAGACGCGCCCGCACTCCCCACGCGCCGATCGCCGTCAGGAGGCCGCCGAGCGCGACCAGGAGCAGAGCGACGCGGAAGGTCCCGGCCGTCGCCATATCGGGCGCGCCCATCTCGCTGACGTAGACCCAGCGGCTGGTGCCGATGCTCACCCGGGCGGCGAGGAGGAGCGCGAGCCCGGCCAGGACGAGGAGCGAGCCGGACGCGAGCAGCGGCCACCGTGCTCGTCGTCGCTGCATCCCCTCATCGTGCCAGACGGCCGCTCGGCGAACCCCACCCCCTCCCGTCCGGGGGTCACAGTGGGAATCTTCTCGGGCGGGTGACACCGCCGTAACAGCCCGGACTCATTACCTCGATTGACTGAGCGCGGCACTCGGAAGCGGGGTCCGGGGGCGGGATTCCGTCGTCCCCTCCCGCTCGAAGCATCACCGGGGCGCAACAGGAAGGGCGATGATGCACAACAGTGCGCTCGGGCACGGCCTCGCGATCGGGGAGATCCCGGAGGAGGTCGTCCTGCCGGACACCATGACGGCGGCCGTCATCGACGCTCCCGGCGACGCCTCCGTCCTCCACCTCGCGACGGTTCCCACACCGACGGCGATCAACGCCGAGTTCACCGTCAAGGTGATCGCGGCCGGAGTGAACCCGCTCGACGCGAAGACGCGCGCGGGCCGCGGAGTCGCCTCGCAGATCGCCTCCTACCCGGCCGTGCTGGGCCACGACTTCTCGGGAGTCGTCGTCTCGAGCCCGTACCCCGCCCACTCGCTGCGGCCCGGCGACGAGGTCTACGGCTTCGTGATGGTGCCCCGCTACTCCGGCTCGTACGCCGAGTACGTCAGCGTGCCGAGCGTCTCGATCGCCCGGAAGCCCTCGACGCTCTCGCACGTCGAGGCCGCCGGCGTGCCGCTCGCCGCGCTCACCGCCTGGGGCATGGTGGTCGAGCTCGCGAAGGCGCACGAGGGCCAGCGGATCCTCGTCCACGCCGGCTCCGGAGGCGTCGGCCACTTCGCGGTGCAGTTCGCCGCCTACTTCGGCGCCTCGGTCATCGCGACCGGATCCACGCGGAACCTGCAGTGGCTGCGCGAGCTCGGCGCCTCCCAGGTCATCGACCACACGGCGGAGCGGTTCGACGACCTCCTCGAGGGCGTCGACGTCGTCATCGACCTGGTCGGCAACGTGCACGACAGCACCGGCTCGCGGTCGCTGAAGGTCCTGCGCCCCGGCGGGCTGATCGTCAACGCTCCGACCGGCAGCTGGCCCGAGTTCTTCACCGAGGCGGCGGCGGCGGGGGTCCGCGCCTCCACCTACAAGGTCGCGCCCGACGGGGCCACGCTCGCCGTCGTCTCGCGCCTGCTCGAGTCGGGCGACGTCCGCGTCTTCATCGACGGCATCTTCCCGCTCGCCCGCGCCTGCGAGGCGCACGAGCAGCTCGAGACCGGCCACACCCGCGGCAAGATCGTCCTGACCGTCGCCGAGGGCTGACCCGCAGCGCTCAGAGGGCGAGCTCGAGCACGAAGTCGTCCTCGTGGCGACCGCCGACGAGGAACCGCTTCGTGCCGACGACTTCGAAGCCGTGCTTCGCGTAGAAGCGGCGCGCCCGCTCGTTCTCCTGGTTCACGCCGAGCCAGACGCCGCGCGCCCCGCTCGCCCGGGCATCGTCGGTGCTCGCGGCCATCAGCCGCGCGGCGACGCCCGAGCCGTGCCGGGCGGGCAGCGCGTAGCACTTGCTCAGCTCGACGCTCGGCCTGCGGGTGATCGCGGCGGCGGCGTCCGCGTCGGTCGGCTCCCCGCGGATCAGCATGGTGTACCCGAGGATCCCGGTCTCGTCCTCGGCGACGAACAGCACCCGGGCCGCGTCGGCCAGGTACTCGCGGAACCGCTCGACCGACAGCACCGTGCGGATGAAGTCGGCCTTCGCCTCCGGGGTCGTGTGCGGCGGGCAGGCGAGCGGGAACGTGATCGCGGCGACGGACGAGAGCGCCTCGGCGTCGGAGGCGACGGCGCGGCGGACCGTCACGGGCGAGGGGGTGGGATCGGACACGCCGACCAGTATGCCCGCCGCGCGGCACGCCACCGGAGACGACGAAGGAGGGGGCCCGCCGAAGCGGACCCCCTCCCTGTCAGTGCTGTGCCGAGGCTCAGGCGAGGACGTTGACGTCCAGCGGGATGCCGGGGCCGAAGGTCGTCGAGACGGCGGCCTTCTGGATGTAGCGGCCCTTCGAGGAGGAGGGCTTGAGGCGGTTGATCTCGTCGAGAGCCGTCTTGAAGTTCTCCTGGAGCTGCTCCGGGGTGAACGCGGCCTTGCCGACGACGAGGTGCACGTTGGCGTGCTTGTCGACGCGGAACTCGATCTTTCCGCCCTTGATCTCGGTCACGGCCTTCGCCACGTCCGGGGTCACGGTGCCGGTCTTCGGGTTGGGCATGAGGCCGCGGGGGCCGAGCACCTTTCCGAGACGGCCGACCTGGCCCATGAGCTCCGGGGTCGAGACGGCGGAGTCGAACGACGTGTAGCCGCCCGCCACCTTCTCGATGAGCTCGGCGCCGCCGACCTCGTCGGCGCCCGCAGCGATCGCGGCCTCGGCCGCGGGGCCGGTCGCGAACACGATGACGCGGGCGGTCTTGCCCGTGCCGTGGGGGAGGATGACCGTGCCGCGGACCATCTGGTCGGCCTTGCGGGGGTCCACACCGAGCTTGAGGGCGACCTCGACGGTGCTGTTGAACTTGGCGGAACCGGTCTCGCGAGCGAGCGCGACCGCCTCCTCGGCGGTGTAGTACTTGCCCTCTTCGAGCTTGGCCGCGGCGGCCCGGTAGGCCTTCGACTTCTGTGCCATGTTGTTTCTCCTTGAAACGAGAATGTGGTTCTAGAGCCTGGCGGGCTCTCCCACGGGTGTTGAGTTCTGGAAGGGCGAGAGGACTAGCCCTCTACGGTGATGCCCATGCTGCGTGCGGTGCCGGCGATGATCTTGGCCGCGGCCTCGATGTCGTTGGCGTTCAGGTCGACCTGCTTCGCCTCGGCGATCTCGCGGACCTGTGCACGGGTCAGCTTGGCGACCTTCACGGTGTGCGGGGTCGACGAGCCCTTGGCGACGCCGGCGGCCTTCTTGATGAGCTCCGCGGCGGGCGGGGTCTTGAGGATGAACGTGAACGAACGGTCCTCGTAGACGGTGATCTCGACGGGGATGACGTTGCCGCGCTGCGACTCGGTCTGCGCGTTGTACGCCTTGCAGAACTCCATGATGTTGACGCCGTGCTGACCGAGCGCCGGTCCGATCGGGGGCGCGGGGTTCGCCGCGCCGGCCTTGATCTGGAGCTTGATCAGGCCGGTGACCTTCTTCTTGGGGGCCATTCAGGATTCCTTTTCTCAGGGTTCGAGCGGTCGGGGGTTCCCGGCCGCTCTCCCGCGCATCCGACGGAGCCGGATCGCGGTGGAGGAGGGTCGGCCGGCGCGCACGCAGTGGGGCGCCGACACGAAAACCCCTACGAGCTTACACGCTGCGGGCCGGTACCGACAGGGCGGCTCCCCGGGCCCTCCACGCCGAACGCCCCCTCCGGCACTGCGGAGGGGGCGTTCGAGCGGGACGGCGAGCGTCAGAGCTTGGTGACCTGGTCGAACGACAGCTCGACCGGGGTCTCGCGCTCGAACAGCGACACGAGCACGGTGAGCTTGCCGCTCTCGGGCTTGATCTCGCTGATCGATCCGGGCAGACCCGCGAACGAGCCCTCCTTGATCGTGATCGTCTCGCCGATCTCGAAGTCGACCTCGGCCGGCAGGACGCGCTGCGCCTGCTTCTGGCCCTTCGCGCCGGGGGCCTTGGACGGAGCGACGTCCTTGATCTCGACGAGGCTCTTCAGCATCGTGAAGGCCTCCTCGAAGCGCAGCGGAGTCGGGTTGTGGGCGTTGCCCACGAAGCCGGTCACGCCGGGGGTGTGGCGGACGACCGACCACGAGTCCTCGTTGAGGTCCATGCGCACCAGCACGTAGCCGGGGATGCGCACGCGGGTGACCATCTTGCGCTGGCCGTTCTTGATCTCGACCACGTCCTCCATGGGGACCTGGACCTCGAAGATGTAGTCCTCGGCCTCGAGGGAGACCTTGCGGTTCTCGATGTTCGACTTCACGCGCTTCTCGAAGCCGGCGTAGGAGTGGATGACGTACCACTTGCCCAGCTTGCCGCGGAGCTCCGTGCGGAACGCCTCGTAGGGGTCGATGTCGGCGACGTCCTCGCCGGCGTCCTCCGCGTCCTCGGCGGCGACCTCGGCCTCGTCCTCGACGGCCTCGAGGGCCGCTTCGGCCTCCTCGACGGTGTCGATGTGCGCGGCCTCGTCGACGGCCTGGTCGGCCTCGGGGTCGTCGACCGAGCCGATGGCGTCGAGCGCGGCCTCCAGGTCGGAGGCGAGGTCGTCCTCGGACTCGTTCTCGTCGACGACGCTCAGCGCGCCCTCCTCGGCGGGCTCGATGGCGTCCTCAGCCTGGGCGAGGGTCCCGCCCTCCTGCGCCTCGTCGACCTCCGACGACTGCTCTGCAGCCGTCGCCCAGTCGACGTCGTCGCGGTTTCTGTCAGACACTCGTCACAACTCTCTCTCGTTCGATCCGGTGCGCACCCGTCGGGTCGCGCACCGCTGTCGCCGGCGTCCGCCGCTCTCGCGATCGCGGACGCCTCCGGGCTCAGGTGGCGGGTGTGCCGAACACGTAGGTCACGGCCAGCGCGAACACCCAGTCGAGGAACGAGACCAGCGCCATCATGATGACGACGAAGATCAGCACCACCACGACGTAGTTGCCCAGCTCTTTGCGGGTCGGCGTGACGACCTTCTTCAGCTCGGCGATGACCTGCCGGATGAAGAGGGCGATCCTCGCGAACGGATTGCGCCGCGCGGCTCGCTGCTGATTCGCGATCGCGACGACGTCCTCGCTCGGCTCGTCGACTGCTTTCCCGGCCACCTGCACGCACCTTTCCCGCACCGGAACCTCCGGTGTGGCCGGCCGCCCACCGGGCGGCCCTGGACCGATGTCCGCTGCATCGCGGGGACCGCGTGCGACGGGCATCGATGTGCAGGGCGGACAGGGCTCGAACCTGCAACCTGCGGTTTTGGAGACCGCTGCTCTACCAATTGAGCCACCGCCCTATGGATGCCGTTGCGGACATCCGAGGAGGAATCGGACCCCTGCCCGCTGCTCGCGGACCCTCTCGGGCGCTGCGGATCGGGGCAGAGTTCGACTACCTCGGACGAGTGTACGTGGACCCGTGGGACGTGTCCAGCCGAGCGCCGGGCGGCGGATGGAGGCCCCCGCGCGCAGAGGATACGCTGAAGATCGTGTCCTCCCCCACGCGCATCTCCGCCCGCATCGCCGCCATCGCCGAGTCCGCGACCCTCAAGGTCGACGCGAAGGCGAAGGCCCTCCAGGCCGAGGGGCGCCCTGTCATCTCGTACGCCGCGGGCGAGCCCGACTTCCGGACTCCGCAGCACATCGTCGAGGCCGCGTCCGCCGCGGTGCTCGATCCCAAGAACTACCGGTACACCCCCGCCGCGGGCCTCCCCGACCTCCGCGCCGCGATCGCCGAGAAGACGGCGCGCGACTCCGGCTGGGCCGTCGACCCCTCGCAGGTCGTCGTGACCAACGGCGGCAAGCAGGCCGTCTACCAGGCGTTCCAGACGCTCCTCGACGACGGCGACGAGGTGCTCGTCCCCACCCCGTACTGGACCACCTACCCCGAGGCGATCAAGCTCGCCGGCGGCGTGCAGGTCGACGTCTTCGCGGGGGCCGACCAGGGCTACCTCGTCACGGTCGAGCAGCTGGAGGCGGCGCGCACGGAGCGCACCAAGGTCCTGCTGTTCGTCTCGCCGTCGAACCCCACCGGCGCGGTCTACTCCGCCGAGCAGACCGCGGCCATCGGCCAGTGGGCCGACGAGCACGGCCTGTGGGTCATCGCCGACGAGATCTACCAGAACCTCGTCTACGCGGCCGAGGGGCAGGACGACGCCGCACCGCTCGAGAGCGCCACGTCGATCGTGGAGGCGGTGCCCGCCCTGCGCGACCGCACGATCCTCGTCAACGGAGTCGCCAAGACCTACGCGATGACCGGCTGGCGCGTGGGATGGATGGTCGGCCCGGCCGACGCGATCAAGGGCGCCGCGAACCTGCAGTCGCACCTCTCGAGCAACGTGTCGAACATCTCGCAGCGCGCGGCGATCGCCGCCCTCACCGGCCCGCAGGAGCCGGCGGAGGAGATGCGCCGCGCCTTCGACCGCCGCCGCCGCACCATCGTCGCCGAGCTGAACGCGATCGACGGCATCGAGTGCCCGACCCCCGGAGGCGCCTTCTACGTCTACCCGGACGTGCGGGGCCTGCTGAACCGCGAATGGCGCGGCGTCACCCCGACGACCTCGCTCGAGCTCGCCGACCTCATCCTCGAGCAGGCCGAGGTGGCCACCGTCCCCGGCGAGGCCTTCGGCCCGAGCGGATACCTCCGGCTGTCGTACGCACTCGGCGACGATGCCCTGCTCGAAGGCGTGAAGCGCCTGCAGGCGCTGTTCCGTTAAGCCGTTCTCCTCCTTCGTCGTCGAACGGCCGCGGTCGGCTCTTCGAGGCGGTTGCGGAGCAGAGAGCGGGGTGCGACCGCGCACGACGATCCGCTGGGACGCGGATCGCCGGTTGCGCTCGACCGTTCCGCCATCCTTCTATCGGCGCAGTCGGTTCTCCGAGACGAGTGCGTCGGAGAGAGCGGGGTGCGAGCGCGAGCACGAGGGCTCGCCTGCCTGCTGGTCGAGTAGCCCCGGAGGGGCGTATCGAGACCCGCCTGTGCCAGGAGGGAGGCAGCACGACCACCGGTCCTGCGGTCCGCGTCCCCGTCGCTCTCGGCGCTGCGGTGCGACGGCGGCTCCCCCGCGCGACGCGCGCTGCCGATCCGAAGGGGATGCGGGGGGATCGGCGCAATCACTGTCGCTGGGGGCGGGGAACGTGCACGCTGGGACGATGAGCCTCGAGCCCGCCGTCCGAGTCCGCGATCTGCGGAAGGACTACGGGGGCGCGCCGGCCGTCTCCGGCATCACGTTCGACATCCACCGCGGCGAGACGTTCGCCCTCCTCGGCCCGAACGGCGCCGGCAAGTCGACGACGATCGAGATCCTCGAGGGCTACCGCGACCGCTCCGGCGGCGAGGCGACGGTGCTGGGCGTCGACCCGCGGCACGGCGACCTCGCCTGGAAGTCGCGCCTGGGCATCGTGCTGCAGTCCAGCGGCGAATCCGGCAACGCGACGGTCCGCGAGCAGATCGCGCACTTCGCCGGCCTCTACCCGCATCCGCGCGACGTCGACGAGACGATCGAGGCGGTCGGCCTCACCGCGAAGGCCCGCTCGCGCATCGGCAAGCTCTCGGGCGGCCAGCGCCGCCGCGTCGACGTGGCCCTCGGCATCATCGGGCGCCCCGAGCTGGTGTTCCTCGACGAGCCCACCACGGGCTTCGACCCGGAGGCGCGCCACTCCTTCTGGGAGCTCGTCGCCCTCCTCAAGAGCGAGGGCACGACGATCCTGCTGACCACTCACTACCTCGACGAGGCCGCCCGGCTCGGCGACCGCGCAGCCGTCATCGCCGGCGGCCGCCTGCTCGCGATCGGCCCGGTGAGCGAGATCGGCGGCGACGAGGCGCGGGTGCCGATCGTGCAGTGGGAGGAGGACGGAGCGCTGCGGCGCATCCGCTCCTCCGAGCCCGCGCGCGTGGTCGCCGAGCTCAGCGAGCGCCTCGGCGAGCCTTCAGCCCTCGAGGTGGTCCGGCCGAGCCTGGAGGACATCTACCTCGACCTCATCCGCGACGACCGCGCGGGCGACGCCCTCGACCGCATCGGAGAGCCCGCATGACCGCCGCGATCGACCGCCCGATCCGCGTGGGACCGGCCCGCTACGGCCCCGCCCGCACCCTTCGCCTCGGCGCCGCCCGCGCCCGGTACGAGGTCCGCTCCTACTTCCGCGCGCCCGACCAGGTCTTCTTCACGTTCCTCTTCCCCGTGCTGCTGCTGACGATCTTCTCGGTCGCCTTCGGCGAGAACGCCGTCATGCAGGCCGACCCGCAGGACCCGGGCATCACGATGGCCGAGTACTACGTGCCGGGGCTCGCAGCAGCGGGGATCCTGCTCTCGGGGGTGCAGAACCTCGGCGTCGACATCGCGGTCGAGCGCAGCGACGGCACTCTGAAGCGCCTGGCCGGGGCGCCGCTGCCGGTGCTGAGCTACTTCCTCGGCAAGTTCGGCCAGGTGCTCGTGACGAGCCTCGCGCAGACCGCGCTCCTCCTGGTCGTCGCCGCCACGGTCTTCTCGGTCGAGCTCCCCACCGACAGCGGGCGCTGGGCGACCTTCGCCTGGGTGTACCTGGGCGGAGTCGCGACGTCGGCGATCCTCGGCATCGCCGTCTCGGCGCTCCCCCGCTCGGGCAAGAGCGCGACGGCGGTGATCGTGCCGCCGCTGCTGGTGCTGCAGTTCATCTCGGGCTCGTACCTGTCGTTCACCACGCTGCCCGACTGGCTGCAGAACGTCGCGAGCGTGTTCCCGCTCAAGTGGATCGCCCAGGGGATGCGGGCCGTCTTCCTCCCGTCCGACTTCGAACAGCTCGAGGTCGACGGCGCGTGGGATCTCGGCGGCGTGGCCCTCGTGCTGGGCGTCTGGCTCGTCGTGGGCCTCGTCGCCTGCCGGCTCACCTTCCGCTGGATCCGCCGCGACTCCTGACGCCGCGGCGACCGCGTCAGACGGTGGTGCCGACCACGACGGGCTCGGGGTGCAGGAGGACGCCGAACTCGGCGAGCACGCGGCCCTGCACGTAGCGCGCGAGCTCGGCGATCTCCTCCGCGCGCGCGCCTCCCCGGTTGGTCAGCGCGAGCGTGTGCTTGCTCGACACGGCGGCGCGCGAGCCGGGCAGGGCGAAGCCGCGCGAGACTCCGGAGTGCTCGATCAGCCAGGCGGCGCTGAGCTTGACGAGCTCGCCGGGGGCCGAGGGCGCGGGCACGCCGATCGGCGCTCCGGCCTCGACGGCCGCGAGCGGAGTGACGACCTCGGCCTCGTGCGCGGGCTCGACCGACCAGCGCGGCGCGGCGGGCGGGAGGCCGCCGGCGAAGGCGGTCGTGACGAGCGGGTTGGTGAAGAAGGAGCCGGCACTGGCGGTGTCGGGGTCGGCCGGATCCAGGACCATGCCCTTCGAGGCGCGCAGCCGCAGCACGGTCTCGCGCACCTCGGCGAGCGGTACGCGGTCGCCGAGGGCGACTCCGAGCGCCGATGCGAGCTGGGCGTAGGCGACGGGAGAGCCGACTCCGCCCTCCCCCGCCTCCTCGAGGAGGAACTCGACCGCGAGGACCGCCCCGCGGCGACCCTCCTTGATGACCGAGGTGCGGTAGCCGAGGCCGAGCTCCGCCGCCGTCAGCCGGACCGGCTCGCGAGCGCCCTCGTCGAGGAACGTCACCGCGACGAGCGTGTCCGAGAGCTCCTGGCCGTAGGCGCCGATGTTCTGCACGGGCGACGCTCCGACGGTGCCGGGGATGCCGCTGAGGGCCTCGAGCCCCGCCCATCCGCGCTCGAGCGTCGTGGCGACGAGGCCGTCCCAGTTCTCGCCGGCCTGGACGCGGAGGTGCACGGCTCCCGGTCGCGCCGCCTCGAGCCGCTCGATCCCCGAGCTGCGCACCAGGACGACCGCGCCCTCGACGCCGTCGTCCCCGACGAGGAGGTTGGAGCCGCCGCCGACGAGCAGCCAGGGCTCGTCGTCGGCCCAGAGCTGCGCGAGCACCGCGACCAGCTCGGCCTCGGTCCGGGCCTCGACGAGGCGCTCGGCCGGACCGCCGACGCGGAGGGTCGTCAGCGCCGAGAGGGAGGACCTGGTCATCGTGGCGTCGTCAGACGAGCGAGACGCGCGCCTGGGCCTTCCCCAGCACGGCCTGGCCTGCGACGGTGACCGTCAGGTCGATCCGAGCCGCACCGGCGTCGGAGTCGATCTCGCCCACCTTCGCGACGACGTCGACATCGGCTCCCTCGCGGGGATCGACGACGATCGGGCGGGTGAAGCGGACCCGGTAGTCGACGACGAGGCCGGGGTCGCCGACCCAGTCGACGACGACCTGCACGGCGGTGCCCATCGTGAGCATGCCGTGCGCGAGGACGCCGGGGAGCCCGACCTCGGCCGCGACGTCGTCGCGGTAGTGGATGGCGTTGAAGTCGCCCGACGCCGCCGCGTAGCGGACGAGGGTGTCGCGCTCGAAGTGGAAGCGGCGCTCGGCGAGCACCTGTCCGACGGCGAGGTCGGAGAGGACGGGGCGGCCCGCGGGAGCGTCGTCGACGACGACTCCGGCCGGAGCGGTGCGCTCGGTGCTCATTCGTCCCCCCTGACGACGAGGGTGGACACGGCGGTGGTGACGTGCTCGCCGTGGACGTCGGCGATGGCCGACTCGATCGTGATCATGGAGTGCGGGCCCAGCTGCTTCACGCTCGCGATCGACAGCGTCGCGGTGAGCTCGTCGCCGGCGACGATGGGGCGGCTGTAGATGAAGCGCTGGTCGCCGTGCACGACGCGACTGAAGTCGATGCCGGCATCGGGTTCGGCCAGCATCTGCGCGATGGTGAACTCCTGCAGCACGACGGGGAAGGTCGTCGGGGCGATCACGTCGGAGTATCCGGCGCGACGAGCGACCTCGGAGTCGTGGTGGAGAGGCGACAGGGCGAAGACGGCGCGCGCGAACTCGCGCACCTTCTCCCGCCCCACCTGGTAGGGCTCGGTGGGGGCGAAGACGCGCCCGACGAGTTGGGGATTCACTGGCACCCGGCCATCTTAGGCGGTGCACGACTACCCCCCGAATGCCCGACCACCGTCGGGATCGAGCACCCGAGTATGCCCACAGCGAATTTCCCATCTGCATATGGCTGACCCGCGAGGCTTCTTCTCGGAAGCTGGCCGGATGTCGACTCCCTCACCCGAACGCGATTGGGCCGAGTACGCCCGCGAGCTCGGCACCAACCTGCACCGCGCCCGCATCGCCAAGGGCGAGAGCCAGGAGCGCATCGCGCACGCCGCGGGGCTCGCCGGCTACACCTACCAGAAGTTCGAGAAGGGGGAGTCGAAGCCCGGCTCACCCGCGAACCCGACTCTGCGCACCCTGTTCGCCCTCTGCGAGGCGCTCGATCTCGAGCTGACGGACCTGCTGCCGCCGAACCCGCCCCGCGCCTCACGAGGCCTGGCCGAGTAGCTCGAGCGTCCGCTCCACTCCGCGGGCGAGACGGGCGGCCGCGCTGAGGTCGAGATCGAGCACTCCGAGACCGTCGGCCTCGAGGCGCAGCCGGTCCTCGCCCGCCGAGCCCGGCCGGCACAGCGAGACATGAGCCGTCGCCGCATCCGGCTCCTCCCCCGCGTCCCCTCGCCACCACAGCACCACCGGCAGCGATCGCGCCGCCGACCGGTGCAGCCGATCGGCCGCCGTCGAGAGCTCGTCGTGCTCCTCGGCACACCACCGCGGACATCCGTCGCCGCGCCTGTCGTCCTTGCATCCATCCACGTTCCGCACCAATCGCTCGAGGTGCCCAGCCCATCAGGCGGCACCGACATCGAGGCGGGTCTCCCGCCTGATTCCGGGCGGGGTGTGGACAGGATCCCGCCTCACCCCCGCTGTGGAGGAGCGCGATCAGGATCCCATACGGGGATGGCTCCCCCGAGGGGGCGGCGCATTCCGCTCGGGAGTCAGCGGTGCACGATGAGCCACGTCGCGACGGCGGTCGCCGCACCGCGATTGATCATCCGGTGCGGACGCTCGCACGGGAACGTGATGGCGTCACCCGCGGCGAGAACCACGACCTCGTCCTCGAACTCGACGGTCAGCTCGCCGAGCGTCACGGTCCCGACCTCGAAGCCGTCGTGCCGCAGGAACTGCCGGTGCGCGGTCGACGTCGACCCCGGCGGGTAGGTCGACTCGAAGAAGTCGACGGCGTCGACCGGCCCCGGCGCGAGACGGCGGAAGAGGACCCCTCCGTCGAGCACGACCGGCGCGACCTCGCCCGCGCGGACGACTGCGGTCTCGATCAGGGCGGGCTCGGGCGCCGACTCGTCGAAGACGGCGGACAGCGGGACGCCCAGCGCCCCGACCATCGCGATCAGCCGGCCGACCGAGGGCTGCATCGCGCCGCGCTCGATCTGCGACACCGCGCTCGCCGAGATCCCGAGGTCGCCGGCCAGGGCGCGGAGGGACATCCCGGAGGCCAGGCGCAGCTCGCGCAGGCGCGCCCCGAGCCGCTCGCGGTCGCCGACCGCTGCGGCGAGCGCCCTCTCGTCGGCGGCGCCGGGAGTCCCGGCCGAGCCGCGATCGCCCGCGGAGCTGTCGGAGAGCATCGCCGGTCGTCCTTCCTCAGTGATCGTCACGCACCCGTAACGGAGCCGAAACGAACCGCGGTCGGTGGAGTCGTAGGTTGACATCTCGTGAAGCGATGACTTCACACGCTGCTCGCTGCTCCACGAACCCCGCGGCCGCGACCGACCCCGTCGGCCCGCCGCGACCACCCTGACACATCCCATCCGTGCGACCGCCGCACGACCGCCCGAGAGGTGGATCCACCATGACCGACCGCGCCACCGCCGCCCGGACCGACCCGCACTCCGCGGTGTCGATCGACGCCGACCTCCCCGCCGGCGCCCCGCTGATCAAGCCGGGCTACGACGACCGCCTGGCCAACGACGACCTCGCGCCCCTGGCCAAGCAGCGCTGGTCGAGCTACAACATCTTCGCGTTCTGGATGTCGGACGTGCACAGCGTCGGCGGCTACGTCACCGCCGGCTCGCTGTTCGCGCTCGGTCTCGCCGGCTGGCAGGTCCTCGTCGCGCTCGTGGTCGGCATCGTGATCGTGCAGATCTTCTGCAACCTGGTCGCGAAGCCGAGCCAGGTCACCGGTGTCCCCTACCCGGTGATCAACCGGGCGATCTTCGGGATCCGCGGCGCGAACATCCCGGGCATCATCCGCGGCCTCATCGCGATCGCCTGGTACGGCGTGCAGACCTACCTCGCGGCGCAGTCGCTGAACATCGTCTTCCTCAAGTTCTTCCCCGACCTCGCCTCCTGGAACACCCCCGAGGCCTCCTTCCTCGGGCTCTCGGCGCTCGGCTACCTCTCCTACGCGATCCTCTGGGTCGCCCAGGCCGCCCTGTTCTGGCGCGGGATGGAGTCGATCCGCCGCTTCATCGACTGGGCCGGCCCCGCGGTCTACGTCGTGATGCTGATCCTCGCGATCTACCTCGTCTCGCAGGCGGGCTGGGAGAACATCTCGCTCAACCTCGGCTCGGGCGAGCCGCTCGACTTCGCGGCGTCGATCCCGGTGATGATCTCGGCCGTCGCGCTGGTCGTCGCCTACTTCTCGGGCCCGATGCTCAACTTCGGCGACTTCTCGCGCTACGCCCGCAGCTACAGGGCGGTGAAGAAGGGCAACCTCCTCGGCCTGCCGATCAACTTCCTCTTCTTCTCGCTGCTCACCGTCATCACCGCCTCCGCGACCGTGCCCGTCTTCGGCGAGCTCATCACCGACCCGATCGAGACGGTCGAGCGGATCGACACCTGGTTCGCCGTCCTTTTGGGCGGGCTCACCTTCGTGATCGCCACGATCGGCATCAACATCGTCGCCAACTTCATCTCGCCGGCCTTCGACTTCTCGAACGTGAACCCGAAGAAGATCAGCTGGCGGATGGGCGGCATGATCGCCGCCGTCGGCTCAGTGCTGCTCACCCCGTGGAACTGGTACTCGAACGACACCGCGATCCACTACACGCTCGGCATCCTCGGCGCCCTGATCGGCCCGCTGTTCGGCGTGCTCATCGCCGGCTACTACCTGATCAGCCGCCAGCGCGTCTGGGTCGACGACCTCTACTCGATGAGCGAGACGGGCCGCTACTGGTTCTCGAAGGGGTTCAACCCCAACGCCGTCTGGGCGACCGTCATCGGCGGCGTCCCCTCCGTCCTCTCGGTCCTCCTGCCGCGCTGGGTGGAGGAGGCGGGCGGCGCCTCGTTCACCTGGCTCGGCGACTACAGCTGGTTCATCGGCTGCGGGCTCGGCTTCGTCGCGATGGCGGCGCTCGAGCGCCGGGCGCCCCGCATCGGGCGGCTCGAGGACGACCTCGAGAACGTCAGCGACGGCGCGCTCGTCTGATCCCGGAGGGGCCCCTCCCCTCTCTTCCCCCACCCCGATCGAGGACACCGTGCTCATCACCGTCATCAATCCCAACACCAGCGCCTCGATGACCGAGACGATCGGGCGCGCCGCGCGCTCGGTCGCCTCGGTCGGGACGGAGATCGCCGCGGTGACGCCCCCGATGGGCCCGGTCTCGATCGAGAGCCACTACGACGAGGCCCTCGCGGTGCCCGGGGTGCTGCACGAGATCGCGCGGGCAGAGGCGGCGGGGAGCGACGGCGCCGTCATCGCCTGCTTCGGCGACCCGGGGGTCGACGCCGCCCGCGAGGTGGCGAGCGGTCCGGTGATCGGCATCGCGGAGGCGGCGATGCACATGGCGACGCTGGTCGGCCGGGGCTTCAGCGTGGTCACCACGCTGTCGCGCACCAGCGGTCGCGCGTGGGACATCGCCCGGCGGGCCGGGTTCGGGGAGGCGTGCCGCGAGGTGCGCGCCTGCGACGTGCCCGTCCTCGAGCTCGACGACCCCCGCTCCGACGCGCGCCGTCTGATCCTCGCGGAATGCCGGGTCGCGCTGGCCGAGGACGGTGCCGACTCGATCGTGCTCGGCTGCGCGGGCATGGCCGATCTCTGCCGGGACCTCTCGCGCGAGCTCGGCGTGCCCGTGATCGACGGGGTCGTCTCGGCGGTCCGGCTGGTCGAGGGCCTCGTGGCGATGGGCGTCACGACGTCGCGCCGCGACGAGTTCGCGCGGCCGCGCACCAAGGCCATGGCGGGGATGCTCGCTCCGTTCGAGCTCGCCTGAGCCGCCGGCAGGTCTGCGAGGATCGAGGAATGGCGATCCTCCGCGACCTGGCGCTCGGTGCACGGCTGTTCGGGCGGGGCTTCGGCGCCTGGGGCCGCTCGCCCCGGGCGATGCTCCTCGGCGCGATCCCGCCGCTGATCGTCGGCGCGGTCTTCGTCGCCGTCCTCGTCCTCGTGATCACCCGGATCGACGGGGTGGTGGTGGCGCTGACGCCGTTCCTCGACGGCTGGAGCCACGCGGCGGCCTCGACCGCGCGCCTCCTGCTCGCGATCGCGGCGGTCGGCGCGCTCGTCGCGCTCGGGGTCGTGCTCTTCGCCGCGGTCACCCTGCTGGTCGGCGATCCCTTCTACGAGCGGATCTGGCGCGGGGTCGAGGACGAGCTCGGCGGCGTGCCCGACGAGCACGAGACGGGGTTCTGGCGCGGACTCGGACGCGGCGTCCGCGACTCCGGAGTGCTGGTGGCCACCTCGCTCGCCCTCGGTGTCGTCCTCGTGCTGCTCGGCTTCGTTCCCGTCGTCGGGCAGATCGTCGGCCTGATCGCCGGCGCCCTCGTCGGCGGCCGCGCTCTCGCCCTCGAGCTCACCGGGTTCGCCGGCGACGCGCGCGGGATGAGCCTCGGCGAGCGCCGCCGGCTCCTCGGCGAGCACCGCGCGGTGTCTCTCGGCTTCGGCATCGCGGTCTACCTGGCCTTCCTCGTGCCGGGAGGCGCGGTGGTCGCGACCCCCGCCGCGACGGCCGGCGCGACCCTCCTGCTCCGGACCCTGCGCGGCGAGTCGACCGAGCGGGTCGCGACGACCTTGGCCCCCTGACGGCGCGTCCCCTAGACTCCCCCCATGCGCCCGTCGACCCTCCGCCGCTCCTGGTGGCCCGCCTCCTAGGCAGGCCGACGCGCAGACTCCTCTCGCACACGACCGCCTCGACCGGGCGGTCGTTCTGCATGTCGGGGCCCGGGTGAGGGACACCCCGACCCAAGGACCACGATGACCTCGCTCCTCTCCCGCATCCTCGCCTCCGACGGCTCGCTGCCGTTCGCGGTCGTCCTCCGTCAGGGCCGGGCCGAGGTCGACGTCTTCACCGGCGACGTCGTCGACGTCGACGGGCTCGCCGACATCCCGCTCCACGGCGACGACGTGCTCACCCTCGTGCCCTACCGCCAGGTGCGCGAGCGCGGCTTCGCGGCGAAGGACGACGGAGCGCCGCTGCGCAACCTGGTCGTCCGCGAGCGCGAGAGCGTGCCGCTCGCCGAGGTGCTGGCGCTGCTGCCCGAGCGCGAGATCCCGGTCGAGGAGCGCGGCTTCGACGTGCCCGACGAGGAGTACGCCGAGATCGTCCGCCGCGTGATCGACGACGAGATCGGCCGCGGCGAGGGCGCCAACTTCGTCATCAACCGCGCCTTCGTCGCGCAGACCGACGCCCCGGCCGTCGAGGCCGTGCTGGCCTGGTTCCGCCGCCTGCTGACCGACGAGTCGGGCGCCTACTGGACCTTCGCGATCCACACCCCCGGCACCGGCGGCGCCCCGACGGTCACGGCGGTCGGAGCCACCCCCGAGCGGCACGTCTCGGTGCGGGACGGCGTGGCGATGATGAACCCGATCAGCGGCACCTTCCGCCACCCGGCGACCGGCCCCACCGGCGAGGGGGTGCTCGCGTTCCTCGCCGATGTGAAGGAGAGCGAGGAGCTCTTCATGGTGGTGGACGAGGAGATGAAGATGATGAGCGCGGTCTGCCCGAACGGCGGACGCATCCTCGGGCCCTTCCTCAAGCAGATGTCGCGCCTGAGCCACACCGAGTACCTGCTCGAGGGCCGCACCGACCTCGACGTGCGCGAGGTGCTGCGCCTGACGATGTTCGCGCCGACCGTCACCGGCTCGCCGATGGAGAACGCGTGCGCCGTCATCGCCGAGTACGAGAAGGAGCCGCGCGGCTACTACTCGGGAGTGCTCGCCCTGTTCGAGCCCGAGGAGCACGGCTACACGGTCGACGCGCCGATCCTCATCCGCACCGCCTACCTCCGCGAGGACGGTCGGCTGACGGTCCCCGCCGGCGCCACCCTCGTGCGCCACTCGACCCCCGAGGGCGAGGTCGCCGAGACGCGCGCGAAGGCGTCGGGCGTGCTCTCGGCGCTGGGGCTCCTGCCGGGCCGGGACATCCCGCCGGCGATCGACCTCAATGCACAGCCGGGCGTCCAGGAGGCACTCGAGGCGCGCAACGAGCGCCTCGCCTCGTTCTGGCTGCGGCCGCAGGCCCCCGAGCACATCGAGGGCCTCGCCGGGCACACCGCCCTCATCGTCGACAACGAGGACCAGTTCACGACGATGCTCGCCCACCAGCTGCGCCACCTCGGCATGGACGCCCGGGTCGAGCGCTGGTCGAGCGTCGAGGACGTGCTGAGCGACGACCTCGTCGTGTTCGGCCCCGGTCCCGGCGACCCGCGCGACGACTCCGAGCCGCGGATCGCGCGCCTGCGCGCCCTGATGACCGAGCGGCTCGACTCCGAGCGCCCGATGCTGGCCGTCTGCCTCAGCCACCAGATGCTGTCGCTGCTCGCGGGCCTCCCGGTCGAGCCGCTGCCCGCGCCGCGCCAGGGAGTGCGCCTGGCGGTCGACGTGTTCGGCGAGGACGCGGCGATCGGCTTCTACAACACCTTCTCCTCCGTCGCCGGCGAGGGCACGACGCGCACGCCGCTGCTCGATCTCGAGGTGTCGGGCGACCCGGCGACCGGAGTCGTGAACGCGCTCCGCGGCGAGGGGATCGCCTCGGTGCAGGGGCACCTGGAGTCGGTGCTGTCCTCGGACGGGCTGCGGACGCTCGAGCGCCTCGTGCGCACGGCGACCTCGCAGCCGGCCCGCGCGTGAGCGACGTCCGCCTGATCGCGTCGCCCTCCTACTCCGCCGAGCTGCGGGAGGCGGTGGCCGCGAGCGTCCGCGCGGCGGCGGAGGCGGCGCGCGGCTGGTACGGCCGGGGCGACAAGGTCGCGGCCGATGCGGCCTCAGTCGCGGCGATGCGGGCGGTGCTCGCCGACGCGCCGTTCGACGGCGTCGTCGTGATCGGCGAGGGCGAGAAGGACGACGCGCCCATGCTCGCGAACGGCGAGCGGCTCGGCCGGGCGACATCGCCGGCGTGCGATGTCGCCGTCGACCCGCTCGACGGCACGCGGCTGACGGCGGAGGGGATCCCCGGCTCGGTCTGCGTCATCGCGCTCGCGCCGCGCGGCACGATGCTCGACCCGCGCGACGTGTTCTACATGGACAAGCTCGTCTGCTCGGCCGCGGGCGCCGGAGTCGTCTCGCTCGATCTCGCGCCCGCCGAGAACGCGGAGCGGCTGGCGCGGGCGCTCGGCAAGCCTCTCGGAGAGCTCGTCGTCGCCGTCCTCGACAAGCCGCGGCACGCCGGGCTCGTCGCGGCGCTGCGGGCCGCGGGGGTCGCGCTCGAGCTTCGCGGCGAGGGCGACGTGTCGGTCGCGATCGAGGCCGCGGACCCCTCCGGCCGGGTCGACCTCGTGCTCGGCATCGGCGGCACCCCGGAGGGAGTCGTCGCCGCCTGCGCGGTGCGCGCCCTCGGCGGCGTGATGGAGGGGCGGCTCGCGCCGCAGACCGCCCTCGAGCGCGCGAACGCCCTGGCGGCCGGCCACGACCTCGATCGGCTCCTGACCCTGGAGGACCTCGTCTCCTCCGACGACGTGCTCTTCGCGGGCTGCGCCGTCTGAGCGGGCGACGGCACGATCGACCCGGCGCTCCACGCTCGATCGACGAGCGGGAGACGGAGCGATCGTGCAGCCGCCGCGCGACTCACACCGGGATCTCGTGGTTGGCCAGGAAGACGCCGGCCGGATCGACCGCCCGTCGGATCGAGCGCAGGCGGTCCCACGTGTCCGGGTCGAAGCCGGCCGAGGCGTCGTGACGCTGCTCGACGAAGTTGAGGTAGCGACCAGGGATCGACCACGGCTCGAGCGCGGCGATCATCCGGTCGGCGTGCTGCTGGACCGGCGCGTCCGGCGCGAACGGGATCCCGACCCCGAAGGCGAGGTACGCGCCCGGAAGCGAGGCCAGAGCTCCGGCCCCCTCCGCCCGCCTCGAGAGCGCGCCGCCGAGCTGCCGCAGCTCCGCCGAGAGCAGCACGGAGCCGGAGCCCGGTCCCACGGCCTCGAGCAGCTTCTCGATGCCGGCATCGGGCAGCTCGTCAAGCATCGTCGTGGCCGACAGCCCCGGCGTCGGCTGCTCCGGATCCATGTGCAGGCGGGCGAGGGCGGAGGACGGGGTGCGGCCGAACGTGTCGATCTCGGGGCGCAGCTCCCGCAACGGTCGCAGGATCGCCTCGGCCCGGTCGTCCTCGGCGAGCACCGCCCCGTCGATCACCACCAGTGAGCGGCCGCGGAGGAACTCCGGGAGCTCGGGCAGGGGCGGCAGCTGCAGGATGCGGAACGCCGTCGTCACCTCGTCCGGCGCCGTCGCGGCCCAGTCGGTCCAGCGGCGGAGCACCTCGGGCGCGCGGGTCCAGTCCCACAGGAGCATCCCGGCGTAGGCCGACGTGAACGGGTAGGTGCGGAACTCGAGCTCGGTGACGACGCCGAAGTTCCCGCCACCGCCGCGCAGCGCCCAGAACAGGTCCTCCTCGTGGTCGGCGTCCGCTCGCACGACGGACCCGTCGGCGAGCACGACCTCCGCCGACACGATGCTGGTGGACTGCAGGCCGAGCCGGCGGGCGTACCAGCCGACGCCACCGCCGAGGGAGTACCCGAGGACGCCCACGTCCGGCGACGAGCCGTGCAGCACGGAGACCCCCGCCGCCGCGGCCGCCTCCACGACCGGGAGCCAGAGCGTTCCACCGCGTGCGGTGGCCGTGCCCTCGCCCAGGGTGACGCCCGTCATGGCATCGGTGCGCAGGAGGACGGCGTCGCCGAGTCCGGTGAGGGGCCCTGCATTGTGGCCGGTGCCCTGGGCGGCGACGCGGAGGCCCGCCTTCGCGGCGGCGCGCACCAGCTCCGCGACCTCCGCCGTGTCGGCCGGGTACGCGACGGCCGCCGGCCGCTGGTCGACGGCGACGTTCCACGGCATCCGCGCGGCGTCGTAGCCGGGGTCGCCCGGCAGGTGGACGGAGCCCCCGCAGAGGCTCCTGAGCGAGGTCGCAGAACCGGCCTGCGAGGTGATGGTCATGGGGTCTCCAGTCGTCGGATCGGGGTGATGGAGCGATCCTGCTGGACACCTCTTCCCGCGCACCTACCGGACGGATCGCGCGGGTTGCCGCCGACTTTCACGGGACCTTCGGCCCTCCCCCGCCGGCGACGCCCCTCCTAGCCTCGGCACCGTGGTAGGGACCGCCTTCGTCGTGCTCGGAGAGATCGGCGCGCTCGTCGGCGGGCGTGCGGTGCAGATCCGCGGGCGACGCGAACGAGCGGTGCTGGCGATGCTGCTCGCCGCGCGTCGGCAGGCCGTGCCCGCGGAGCGCCTGCTCGAGGCGGTGTGGGGCGTCGACGCGGCCGCCACGGCCGCCCCCTCCCTGCAGGTCGCGATCTCGCGCCTCCGCAGCCAGCTGGACCCCGGCCGCGGACCGCGGGGCGTCTCCCGGCTGCTCGTCACCACCGGTCTCGGCTACGCCCTCCACCCCGACGTGGACGCGCTCGATGCCGAGGTGTTCGAGCGCACCACGGACGACGCCGTCGCCGCGCTCTCGTCGGACCGCGCGGAGGACGCGCTCGCCCACGCCGACGCGGCGATCGCGCTGTGGCGGGGCGGGGCGTACGCCGGCGCGCCGGACGCCGAGGACATCGCCGCAGAGCGGGAACGGCTGGAGCAGCTGCGACTGGTCGCGATCGAGACGCGCGCGGACGCGCTGCTCGCCCTCGGGCGCCACGCGATCGTCGCCGGAGAGGTCCCCCCGCTGATCGAGGCGCACCCCTTCCGCGAACGGCTGTGGGTGCTCGGCGCGCTCGCGCAGTACCGCGACGGGCGGCAGGCAGAGGCTCTGGCGCTGCTCCGCCGAGCGCGGCGGACGCTCGCCGACGAGCTCGGCATCGACCCGTCGGCGGCGCTGCAGCAGCTCGAGACGGCGATGCTCGACCAGGACGGCCGCCTCCTGCCCCCGCCTGCGCCTCCCCTGGTCCGGACGGAGCGGACGGCGTCCGTCCCGATCGCCCGCGACGCCGAGTTCGCGCAGCTCCGGGCACTCGCGACGGAGATCGAGGGAGGGCACCCCCGCTTCGCCGTGATCGAGGGCGAGCCCGGCATCGGGAAGACGCGTCTGCTCGAGACGCTCGCCGAGTGGTGCGCGTCCATCGGCACGGCGACGGTGTGGGGGCGGTGCGCGGACGCGGAGTCCGTCCCCGCCTACGCACCCTGGACCGACCTGCTCCGGCAGCTCGAACGACGCGGCACGGCGATCCCGGCGGATCCCGCCCACTCCCCGCCGTCGCGCTCCGTGCTCGAGGAGGAGGCGTCGGCCGAGCGGCGGTTCCGCGTGTTCGACCGGGCCGCGGACGCCGTCGCCTCGGCGGCGCAGAACTCCTCGTTGGTCATCCTGCTCGAGGACCTGCACTGGGCCGACACGGCGACGGCGGAGCTGCTGACGCATCTCACTGCGCGCCTGCAGGACGTCCCGGTGCTCGTGGTGGTGACGATGCGGGAGCTCGCGCTCGGACGCGCAGACGCCGTCGCCTCCGCGGTGTCGGCGATCGTCCGGCGGGCCGGGAGCCGACGGATCGTCCTGCGCCCGCTGCCACCCGCCGCGTCCGAGGCGCTGCTGGCCGAGGTCGCCGACCGCGCTGTCGATCCGGCGGTGGCGGAGGCGATCCACCGCCGGGGCGGGGGGAACCCGTTCTGCATGGGTGAGCTCGCCCGCCTGCTGGCCGCCGACGGGCTCCTCGACGATCCGGCGGCGGTCGAGACGGCGCGCGTGCCGACGGCGGTGCGCGACGTGGTCCGTCGCCGGTTGTCCGCCCTCCCGCCCGCGACCAGATCGCTGCTGGAGGTCGCGTCGGTGATCGGGAGGGCGGTCGATCTGCCGCTCCTCATCGCCGCGTCCGATCAGCCTGCGGAGGACTGCCTCGACGCACTGGAACCAGCGCTCGTCCACCGGGTGCTGCTCGATGACCCCGAGGTCCCCGGTCGCTTCCGCTTCGCGCATGCGCTGGTCGACGAGGCGGCGATCGCGGAGTGCTCGTCCCTGAGGGCGGCCCGGATCCACCTGCGCGTGGCGCGCGCGCTCCAGGCCGCGGGCGGGGAGATCGAGGCGATCGCCGGCCACCTCTGGTCGGCGAGCGTCGTCGTCGATCCGGGCGAGGTCGCCGACACACTCGAGCGCGCGGCGGCCGTCGCGTCGGCGCGCACCGCGTACGAACGGGCGGACGTGCTCCTCGAGCGGGCCGTGGCGGCTCGCCGGTCCGCGAGCGAGTCCCTGCGCCCGGGGGCTCGTGAGGCGGAGGTCGGCACGATCCTGCGGATGGCGGGCCTGCTCCGGCCTCGGTTCGGGTACCGCGCGGCGTTCGAGAGCGTGCCGTTCGAGCGGGCGCAGCAGGTGGCCGCGACGCTCGACCGGTCGGATCTGGTGATGGCGCTCCTCCATCTGCAGTGGGGCGCGGCGGCGACGGGCGGCGACGTGGCCGAGGCGACGGCCGTCGCGGGCCGCATGCTCGCGCTCGGCCGGAGCGACCGGGATCCGGTGGTGAGGGTGGTCGCGCACCATGCGTGGGGCGTGCAGTGCTGGCACCTCGCGAGACTGCGCGAGGGAGCGGCAGAGATGTGCGAGTCGTGGTCGCTGCTGGAGCGGTTCACGGACGAGGAGTTCGAGCGCCTCGGCGCCTACGACTGCCCGGCGCTCTTCGGCGCGTTCGCCACGCACGTCCTCGACCTCGCCGGCGCCGTCGACGACGCCGACGACCGGTTCGACCGACTGATCGATTGCTTCCCCGGGAGCGACGCCGCCGTGGCGGTGCGGAACTTCCAGGGCTACTCGTCGCTCGTCGCCGGCGACGCTCCCCGGCTCCTCGCCTGGAACGCGCGCCACGGGTTCTCCGGGCGCGTGGAGGAACGCCTGGGGATGTTCGCCGCGTCGTCGACCTTCTACTCCGGCTGGGCCGCGGCGGTATCGGGCGATCCTGACACCGGACTCGCCGACATGGACGACGGGCTCGCCCGCTACACGGCGCTCGGAGCGAGGACCGCCTACGGCGCACTCGTGGACGCGCAGGTCGAGGCGCTGCTGATCGCAGGCCGTCCCGTTCCGCAGGTCGAGGCGCTGCTCGCCGCGGGTGCGGCCGTCGTCGAGGCGAGCGGTGAACCGCACTCGGAGGCCTCGCTCGATCTCGCGCGGGCACGGGTCGCCGCGGCGAAGGGGAGGACGGAGGAGATGCGCGCCGCGCTCGCGGCAGCGATCGACGCCGCCGACCGATCGGGCAACGTGCGGCTCGCTGCCGCTGCCCGGCGAGTCGCCCGTCGCCACTCGCCGGCCCTCGTGACGGAGGCGGACTGAGGCGACCGCGCCGCGGCCCTGGCCCGCTCTCGAGGGGGACGGCGAAGGCCCGGACATCCGTGGAGATCCGGGCCTGATGTAGCGGGAGCGGGACTTGAACCCGCGACACCACGATTATGAGCCGTGTGCTCTAACCACCTGAGCTACCCCGCCGCGCGTCTCCGGAGGCCTGGCCTGCCGGGAACGGAGCCCCCTGTGGGAATCGGACCCACTACCTCTTCCTTACCAAGGAAGTGCTCTACCAATGAGCTAAGGGGGCGCACCTGCGGGTCTTCGTCGCCCCTCTCGGGGCGTGCCCGCGATTTGGCACCGTTAGACAATAGCACCCCGCAGGGGCGTCACCGACCGCGGTCGGGGCGGGGTGCGGGAGCGCCGGCCTGCGCGGTGCACGCCGCCGCTCGCCGCCTGCCGCTCGCCGCCTGCCGCCTACGAGCGGCTCGCCGTGTCGAGCGATGCGAGCTCGTCGGCGTCGAGCTCGAGCGACGCCGAGGCCACGAGCGCCGGCAGCTGCTCCATCACGCGGGCGCTCGCGATCGGAGCGACGACACCGGGCTGCGAGCGGAGCCACGCGAGCGCGACGGTCGCGACCTCGGCCCCGTGGGCCTCGGCGACCGCATCGAGCGCGGCGAGCACCCGGCGGCCGCGGGCGTCGAGGTACTGCGCGGCTCCGGAGGCGCGGGGGCTGTCGGGAGTCGCTCCGTCGCGGTACTTGCCGGTCAGGAAGCCGGACGCCAGCGCGTAGTACGGCACCACGGCGAGGCCCGCCTCGCGCGCGAGCGGCAGCAGGTCGGCCTCGATGCCGCGCTCGACCAGGTTGTAGTGCGGCTGGAGCGCGACGGGGGCGTGCAGCCCCTCCTCCGCGGCGATCCGCAGCCAGCCCGAGATGCGCTCGGCGCTGAAGTTCGAGACGCCGATCGCACGCACGAGCCCCTCGTCGACGAGCTCGGAGAAGACGCGCGCGATGTCCTCGAGCGCCACGGCGTCGTCGTCGAAGTGCGCGTAGTAGAGGTCGATGCGATCGGTCTGCAGGCGCTCGAGCGAGGCGCGCGCCGCGGCACGGACGTTCGCGGGGGCGAGACCGGTGAACTGCGGGTGGCGGCTCACCTTCGTCGCGATCACGACGTCATCGCGCGAGGTCCCGGGGCGGCTCAGCCACTCGCCGATGATCGTCTCGGACTCGCCGCCCCTGTTGCCGGGCACCCACGCCGAGTAGGAGTCGGCGGTGTCGACGAAGTTCCCGCCCGCGGCGACGTAGCCGTCGAGCACGTCGAACGAGGTCTGCCGGCCCGAGGTCCAGCCGAAGACGTTGCCGCCGAGCGAGAGCGGGAACACCTCGATCCCGGAGTCGCCGAGCGGTGCGCGGGTGGAGGAGTCGTGGGCCGGGGCTGCGCTGTCGATCGTCATCGTCCGATTCAACCCCTGAGCGCAGGCGCGCGAGACCCCCGTCCCCGTCATGTGCGGCAAGCACTCAGGTGCATGCACCTCCGGCTCGCAGAATCACCTCCGGCTCGCGAGATCCCGCGGATTCTGCGAGCCGAGCACGATCCGACGAGCCGAAGGTGCCACCACGACTCGATCCGACGAGCCGGGGTCGTCCCGAGCGCGTCAGTCGGCCAGCGGATAGTCGGCGTAGGCGAACTTCGTCGAGTCGGGAGACCAGCCGGCGACGTTGATCGTGCCCTGCCCGCCGACGAGGCGCTGCACCACCCGGCCGGGCGCGGTGCCGGCGGGGAGGTCGATCAGCCGCAGCTCGACCGGCAGGTTCTCGGGGTGACCGGTGGTCCCGGAGGGGTACGCCAGGTAGAGCAGGTGCGCACCGTCGGGCGACACGTGCGGGAACCAGTCGACGGTGTCCGACTCGACGACGCGCTCGAGCCCGGAGCCGTCCACGGACATCCGGAAGATCTGCGCAGCCCCGCCCCCGCGCTCGGAGTTGAAGTACACGGACCGCCCGTCGGGTGCGAAGTCGACCCCGTCGTCGGGGTGCTCGTCGTCGGTGAGGGCGGTGAGCGGTCCGCCCTGGGCCGGCATCGTGTAGACGTTCGTCCGCCACTCACCGGAGGCGTCCTCGCCGCCGCCGATCAGCGCGAGCAGCGAGCCGTCGGGCGAGACGCCGTGCAGGTAGTGCTTGAAGCGGGCGCCACGAGGCTCCTCGGTCAGGCGCCGGGCGGGCGCCGATCCGTCGAGCGCGACGGCGTAGAGGTGCCCGTCACGGGCCGAGACGTACGCGGTGCCGCCCTCCGGGGCGAGCACGTGGTCGTTGTTCAGCTCCTCGGGCACGCCGTCGAGGGCGATCGGCTCCAGCGCTCCCGCGCCGTCGAGCGGGAGGCGGAAGAGCCCGCCGTCGCCGTTGACCACGAGGGACGAGCCGTCGGGCGACCAGTTCGGCGCCTCGACGAGCAGGGTGTCCGACTCGAACACTGTGGTCGCGACCCCGGTGGCGACGTCGTGCACTCGGAGACGGCAGAGCTGACGGGGCAGGAGCGATCGGGCCATGCGTCAAAAGTACGTCGTCAAGCCTGCCGCCACTCAGGTTCTCCCTGTGGGGCCTCCAGTACCCTTTACTCACGACTGCGCTGGGTACGACTTGAGAGGAACATGTGATGCTCCTCATCCTCACGATCACGTTCGCGCTCGCGGTCGTCACGCCCTGGATCGTCGACCGCGTCGGGCCGAAGGCCTTCTACGGCCTCGCCCTCGTCCCCGCCGGCACCTTCGTCGCCACGGCCGCCGCGCTGCCCACGGTCCTCGAGGGCGGCGAGATCCGCGAGCGGGTGGAGTGGATCCCCTCTCTCGACATCGCCCTCTCGTTCCGGCTCGACGCGCTCTCGATGGTGCTCGCCCTCGTGGTCAGCGGAGTGGGCGCCCTCGTCCTGGCCTACTGCGCGAGCTACTTCCGCCGCGACGAGCCGTCGCTCGGGCGGTTCGCCGCCCTGCTCTTCGCCTTCGCCGGCGTCATGTACGGGCTGGTCACCGCCGACGACGTGATCATCCTCTTCGTCTTCTGGGAGGCCACGAGCGTCCTCTCCTACCTGCTCATCGGCCACTACAGCGGCCGCAAGGAGAGTCGCGGAGCCGGCCTCCAGGCGCTGCTCGTCACGACCCTCGGCGGGCTCGCGATGCTCGTCGGCATCGTGATCCTGATCGTCCAGGCGGGCACCACGAGCCTCGAGGGCATCATCGCCGCCGCCCCGTCCGGCCCGATCGTGTCGGTCGCCCTCGTGCTGGTGCTGCTCGGGGCGTTCTCGAAGTCGGCTCTCGTGCCGTTCCACTTCTGGCTCCCGGCCGCGATGGCCGCGCCCACCCCGGTCAGCGCCTATCTGCACGCGGCGGCGATGGTGAAGGCCGGCATCTACCTCGTGGCCCGCCTCGCGCCCGGCTTCGCCGACGACTCCGTCTGGCTGCCCGTCATCGTCTCCGTCGGAGTGTGGACGATGCTCGTCGGCGGCTGGCGCTCGCTGCGGCAGTACGACCTCAAGCTCGTGCTGGCCTACGGCACCGTCAGCCAGCTCGGCTTCCTCACGGTCGCCGTCGGCTTCGGCTCGCGCGACGCCGCCCTCGCGGGCCTCACGCTCCTGCTCGGCCACGCGCTCTTCAAGGCCCTGCTCTTCCTCGTCGTCGGCATCGTCGACCACCGCGCCGGCACCCGCGACCTCCGCAAGCTCAGCGGGATCGGCCGTCGGGCCCCGGTGCTCGCGGCCGCCGCGCTGCTCGGCGTGCTCTCGATGGCGGGCATCCCTCCGCTGCTCGGGTTCGTCGCCAAGGAGGCCGTCTTCACGAGCCTCCTCGAGGCCGGCGAGCAGGGCTCGGTCTGGGGCTGGATCGCCCTGGTCGGGCTGATCCTGGGCTCGATCCTCACCGTCGCCTACTCGGCCCGCTTCTTCTGGGGAGCGTTCGCCCGCAAGAAGGGCCTCGAGGACACGCACCTGCACGCCGAGCCGTGGACCTTCACCGCCGCTCCCGTCGTGCTCGCAGCGGCGAGCCTCGTCGGAGGCGTCGCCGCGTCGGCCATCGACCCGCTCATCGCCGTCTACGCCGACACGCTGCCCCTCGCGGCGGCCGACGCCGACCCCGCCCTCGCCGCCGAGGCCCTGGCCGAGCACGGCACCTACCACCTCGCCCTCTGGCACGGTCTCGAGCCGGCCCTGGGCCTCAGCGCGCTCGTCATCGCGATCGGCCTGCTCCTCTTCGCCAAGCGGGTCGCCGTCGCGAAGGCGCAGTCGATGCTGCCGAACCGCATCGACTCGGCAGAGGGCTACTGGGCGACCGTCCGCTGGCTCGACCGCGTCTCGAGCACCGTCACCGAGTTCGTGCAGCGCGGCTCGCTCCCCCGCTACCTGACGGTGATCTTCGCCGTCTTCGTGGTCGGCGCCGGCGGCGCGGCCGCGTTCAACCGCACCTGGCCCAGCGAGCTCGTCGTCTGGGACAGCCCCGGCCAGCTGGCCGTCGCCGCGGTGATGATCGTCGCCGCGATCCTCTGCGCCGTCGCCCGCAACCGCGTGGCCGCGGTGCTGCTCGCCGGCGGCACCGGCTACGGGATGGTCGCCCTCTTCGCCCTGCAGGGCGCACCCGACCTCGCCCTCACCCAGGCCCTCATCGAGACGGTGACCCTGGTCGTCTTCGTGCTCGTCCTGCGCCGCCTCCCCACCCGGATCGCGCAGAAGCACCAGCCGATGCGCAAGCGCCTGCGCGCCGTCATCGGGATCGCGGTCGGCGCGGTGATGGCCGTCGTCGCGGCGATCGCCCTCGGCGCCCGCACCGCCGTGCCGATCTCGGCCGAGCTCCCCCGCCTCGCCTACGAGGAGGGCAAGGGCCGCAACATCGTCAACGTCCTGCTCGTCGACATCCGCGCCTGGGACACGATGGGCGAGATCTCGGTCCTGGTCGTGGTCGCCACGGGCGTCGCGAGCCTGATCTTCCTCTCCAGCAGGGCCGGAGGCGCTCCCCGCCTCGAGTCGCAGAGCGCGGCCGACCGGGCCGAGCGGGCACTCGACCTGACCGCACCGGCCGAGGACGCCGCGCAGAGCGGCGACCGCGGCTCCTGGCTCGTCGCCGGGCGGACGCTGCGCCCCGAGAACCGCTCGATCGTGCTCGAGGTGCTGGTGCGCCTCCTGTTCCACCCCGCGATGATCGTCTCGGTCTACCTGCTCTTCACCGGCCACAACACCCCGGGCGGAGGCTTCGCGGGCGGCCTGCTCGCCGGTCTCGCACTCGTCGCGCGCTACCTCGCGGGCGGGCGCTTCGAGCTCGGCGAGGCCGCGCCGATCGACGCGGGCAAGGTGCTCGGCCTGGGCCTGCTCTTCGCCGTCGGCACCGCGGTGTCCTCGCTCGTCTTCGGGCTCCAGGTGCTCGAGTCGAGCTGGCTCGACCTCGAGGTGCCGATCCTCGGCGAGCTGCACCTGGGCACCTCCACCCTCTTCGACATCGGGGTCTACCTCATCGTGATCGGCCTCGCCCTCGACATCCTCCGCAGCCTCGGCGGCGAGGTCGACCGCCACGGCGAGGAGGCCGAGCGCGGCGACTCCTCCGGCGACGGCGTCACCCACTCGACCGACAGCACCCCCGGGCCGGGCGCCGGCACCGTCGACGGTCTCGAGACGAAGCTGCCCACCGGCTCCACGGTCGTCGGCGGTCCCGGGCGGGGGGACGACGCATGAGCATCACCCTCGTCCTCGTCGTCGTGATGGCGGTGCTGTACGCCGCGGGCGTCTACCAGATGCTCGAGCGCAGCCTGACCCGCATCCTGATCGGCTTCCTCCTGATCGGCAACGCGACCAACATCCTGATCCTGCTGATGGCGGGCCGGGCCGGAGTCGCCCCGTTCGTCACCGACGACGGCCGCTCGTACGAGCAGATCGCCGACGAGATGGCCGACCCGCTCCCCCAGGCGCTCATCCTGACGGCGATCGTGATCACGTTCGGCGTCTCGGCCTTCCTCCTCGCGATGATCTACCGGCGCTGGCGCCTCGCCAACGCCGACCAGGTCGAGGACGACGAGACCGATACCTCGGTCCGCGCCGACGCGGCCGGCATCTCGGCCCAGACCACGGCCGACGACCGGGCGCTCGACGTGCTGCTCGAGTCGAGCGACGAGGGCACCGCGGCCAAGCACGGCGAGAGCGCCATGACCGATGACAGGAAGGAGGACCGATGACCGCGCTGATCCCCCTCGTCGTCACCCTCCCCCTGCTGGGAGCCGCCGTCGCGCTGATCCTCGGCCGCCACCGCCGCGCGCAGATCCTCGTCAACATCGTCACGCTCTCGGCGGTCCTCGTGATCTCCTCCGTGATGCTCGTGATCGTGCTGTCGGGTGACGGAGGCGGCGACGCCGTCTACGTGGGCGGCTGGGAGCCGCCGTGGGGCATCGTGCTCGTCGTCGATCCGCTCGCCGCGCTGATGCTCGTCATCACGTCGATCACGCTGCTCGGCGTCCTGCTCTTCTCGGTCGGCCAGGGCCTCGTCGACGGCAACCGCGAGACGCCGGTCACGATCTTCCACCCGACCTACCTGATCCTCTCGGCGGGCATCCTCAACGCCTTCGTCGCGGGCGACCTCTTCAACCTCTACGTCGGCTTCGAGATCCTGCTCGCGGCCAGCTACGTGCTGATCACCCTCGGCGGCACCGCCCCGCGCATCCGGGCGGGCACGACCTACGTGGTCGTCAGCCTGGTCTCGAGCGTCTTCTTCCTCTCGGCGATCGGCCTGCTCTACGGCGCGACCGGCACCGTCAACATGGCGCAGCTCTCGATCCGGATCGCCGAGCTGCCCGCCGATGTGCAGCTGGTGCTGCACGTGATGCTGCTGCTGGGCTTCGGGATCAAGGCGGCGGTCTTCCCGCTGTCGTTCTGGCTGCCGGACTCGTACCCGACCGCCCCCGCCCCCGTCACCGCGGTGTTCGCGGGCCTGCTCACGAAGGTCGGCGTCTACGCGCTGATCCGCACCGAGACGCTGCTGTTCCCCGGAGGCGCGCTCAGCGAGGTCCTGCTGGTGGTCGCCCTGCTCACGCTGATCGTCGGCATCCTCGGCGCGGTCGCGCAGGCCGACATCAAGCGGATGCTGTCGTTCACGCTCGTCTCGCACATCGGGTACATGGTGTTCGGCATCGCGATCGGCACGCAGGCGGGCTACGCCGCGACGATCTTCTACGTGATCCACCACATCACCGTGCAGACCACCCTGTTCCTCGCCACCGGGCTGATCGAGCGCGTCGGAGGGACGACCTCGATCCTCCGGCTCGGCGGGCTGCTCAAGGCCTCGCCGCTGCTCGCGCTGCTCTACTTCATCCCCGCGATGAACCTCGGCGGCATCCCTCCGTTCACCGGGTTCCTCGGCAAGGTCGGCCTCTTCGTCGCCGGCACGGAGTCGGCCGTCGAGCAGCCGAACTGGCTGATCTGGGCCGTCATCGGAGCGGGAGCGATCACTTCGCTGCTCACCCTCTACGCCGTCGCCCGCGTCTGGAACATGGCGTTCTGGCGCCGCCAGGAGGAGGTGCCCGGCTACGAGTCGCCCCTGATCGACCAGCTGCAGGAGGACCCGCACGACACCGGGACGGTCCGCACCCGCCACTCGCCGCCGATGATGGTGCTCGCGACCGCCGGGATGGTGCTCGTCAGCGTGGTGCTGACGATCGGCGCCGGCCCGCTCTACGACGCGAGCGAGCACGCCGCCGAGGCGATCGCCGACCCGTCGACCTACATCGCGACCGTCTACCGCGACTCGTCCTTCGGTGAGGAGGGGCCGCGATGAGCCCGCGCCGCCGCGTCGACTTCTGGAACCGCTTCGCGATGTTCGTCACCCTCGTCGGCATCTGGGTGCTGCTCTGGGACGACGTCTCCGTGCTCTCGATCGTCTCGGGCTTCCTCGTCGCGCTGCTGATCACGCGGGTCTTCTACCTGCCCCCGGTCGAGTTCTCGAACCGGGTGAACCCCTGGTGCCTGCTGGTCTTCCTCCTGCGCCTGGCCGCCGACATCGCGATCGCCTCGGTGAAGGTGTCGTGGCAGATCCTCACGCTGCCGGTGCCCGTGCACAACGCGATCGTCGCCGTGCACCTGCGCAGCCGCTCCGAGGGCATGCTGGTCTGGACCACGGAGGCCGTCTCGCTCGTCCCCGGCTCGCTCGTGATCGACGTCGACCCGCAGCAGAACGTGCTCTACCTGCACGTGCTCGGCGTGACCCACGACGAGGGCCACCGCATCGAGGAGGTGCGGCGCACGGTGCTGCAGACCGAGGCGCGCATCGTCCGCGCCATCGGCTCGCGCGAGGACGTGGCGCGCGTGAACCGGCCGCTCGACGAGGGAGCGGGGGCGCTGCGATGATCGACTGGCTCGCCTGGATCCTCGTCCCCCTCTTCGGAGCGGCGACCCTGCTCTCCCTCGTCCGCATCCTCCGCGGACCCTCGATCCTCGACCGCGTGGTCGCCGCCGATGTGCTCGTCGCGACCATCATCTGCGGGCTGGGCGCCGAGATGGCGGTCAACCAGCACGCGACGACGCTGCCCGTCGCCCTCGGCCTCGCGCTGTTCGCGGTCTTCGGATCGATCAGCGTCGCGAAGTTCATGGCCAACCGCGAGGAGGACTGACATGGGTCTCGACAGTTCCACTCTGGACGCGTTCTGGGACATCGTCACCGCCGTGCTCGTCACCGCGGGCGCCGTGCTGTCGCTGGTCGCCGCGATCGGCCTCCTCCGCTTCGACGACCTGCTCTCGCGCATGCACGCCGGCACCAAGCCGCAGGTGCTCGGACTCATCTGCGTGATGCTGGCCGTCGCCATCCGCAACCCGGGCTTCGCCGCCGCCGGCACCGTGGTGCTGGTCATCGGCTTCCAGCTGCTGACCGTCCCCGTCTCGGCGCACATGGTCGGCCGCGCGGCCTACCGGGCCGAGGCGGTCTCGATGGGGTTCCTCGTCGCCGACGAGCTGGCCGACGCGGTCAGCCGGGCCGACGAGCAGGCGAAGACGGGGCCGGAGACGGCGCACGCCTCCGAGGAGGCGGCGGAGCGCTCGACGGCGCCGCAGCCCGAGGACGAGCACGGGCCCGCCGCGACGGCCTAGGCCGTCCGGATCGTCTGCACCGGGGTGACCGGCTGGGCGCCGGTCATGGAGCGCGCGGCGAAGCCTCCGATCGCGAGGGTCACCGCCAGCAGTCCGCCGATCAGCAGCGCGAGCAGCGGCACGACCCAGAGCAGCGCCCTCCGGCGTCGGGCTCGGGCCTGCTCGGGGGTCTCGTCGCTCACCCGTCGACCCTAGGGCAGCCGAGCGGGCGGAGGAGCCGCGACGGGCTGCGGATATCCTTGTCGCCATGACCCTGGACTCCGCTCTCTCCGGCGCGCCCGAGAACTCCCCCGCCCGCACGAGCCGTCCCGGCTCGGAGTGGTGGCGCACCGCGGTCATCTACCAGATCTACCCGCGCTCGTTCGCGGACGCGAACGGCGACGGCATCGGCGACCTGCCTGGCATCACCTCGCGCCTCGAGAGCCTCGCCGAGCTCGGCGTCGACGCGATCTGGCTCTCGCCCTTCATGACCTCCCCGCAGAAGGACGCGGGCTACGACGTCGCCGACTACTGCGACGTCGATCCGCTCTTCGGCACGCTCTCCGACTTCGATGAGATGCTCGCGCGAGCGCACGCGCTCGGCATCCGCATCATCGTCGACCTCGTCCCCAACCACTCCTCGAGCGCGCACCGCTGGTTCCAGGAGGCGCTCGCGGCCCCCGCGGGCAGTGCCGAGCGGGCGCGCTACCTGTTCCGCGACGGCCGCGGCGCCGCGGGCGAGCTGCCCCCGAACAACTGGGAGTCGGTCTTCGGCGGTCCCGCCTGGACGCGCGTCACCGAGGCCGACGGCACGGCGGGCCAGTGGTACCTGCACCTCTTCGACACCTCGCAGCCCGACTTCGACTGGACGAACGAGTGGGTGCGCGAGCGCTTCCGCGAGGTCCTGCGCTTCTGGCTCGACCGCGGCGTCGACGGCTTCCGGGTCGACGTGGCGCACGGCATGATCAAGGCCGACGGCCTGCCCGACTACACCCCGCCCGCCGACAGCGGCTCGATGGGAGGCGTCGCCCCCGCCGACGGCGAGGATCCGGAGACCGCGCCCTACTGGGCCCAGGACGGCGTGCACGAGATCTACCGCGACTGGCACGCGCTGCTCGCCGAGTACCCCGACGACCGCGTGCTCTGCGCGGAGGCGTGGGTGCAGCCGCTCTCGAAGCTCGCGCGCTGGGTCCGCCCGGACGAGATGCACCAGGCCTTCAACTTCGCCTACCTCGAGACGCCGTGGGAGGGGCCGGCCCTGCGCGACATCGTCGACTCCTCCCTCACGGCGTTCGCCCGCGTGGGCGCGCCGTCGACGTGGGTGCTCTCGAACCACGACGTCGTCCGGCACGCCAGCCGCCTGGCGCTGACGTCCGACAATCCGCAGGGCTACGGCATCGGCCCGCGCACGCCCGGGCTGCCCGACCCCGTGCTGGGCCTGCGCCGCGCGAGGGCCGCGTCGGCGCTGATGCTGGCGCTCCCCGGCTCGGCCTACGTCTACCAGGGCGAGGAGCTCGGCCTCCCCGAGGCGATCGACCTGCCCGACGACGCCCGTCAGGACCCGACCTGGTTCCGCACGAGCGGCGAGCGCTACGGCCGCGACGGCTGCCGCGTGCCCCTGCCCTGGGAGGCCGGCGCGCCCGCCTACCGGTTCAACGACGGCGGCGCCTCCTGGCTCCCGCAGCCTCTCGACTGGGCGCCCTACGCCCGCGAGAGCCAGCGCGGAGTCGCGGGCTCGACGCTCGAGCTCTACCGCTCGCTGCTCGCGCTGCGCCGCTCCGAGAAGCTGGGCGCCGGCTCCGTCGAGTGGCTCGAGGGCTATCCGGAGGAGGTCGTCGCGTTCCGCAACGGCGGCGTCACCGTCATCGCGAACACCGGCTCGGCCCCGGTCGAGATCCCGGTGGGAACGGTGCTCGTCTCGTCGGAGGAGCTGCACGAGCCGACGCTCCCGGGCGACACGACGGTCTGGCTGCACGCCGACTGAGGCGCGCGGCGATCAGCGGTTCGCGTTGGCCTTCAGCCAGAGGTACGAGTCGACCTTCGTCGTCCCGTCGAGGCGGATCTCGAAGTGCAGGTGCGGGCCGGTCGACATGCCGGTCGTGCCGACGAGCCCGAGCAGCTGACCGACCTTGACCGGGTCGCCCTCGCTGACCGCGGCCGAGCCGTGCTGCATGTGCGCGTAAACGCTCGAGACGAGCTGGCCGTCGATCTCGTGGTCGACGATCACGTGCACGCCGAGCGAGCCCTCGCCGTCGACGACCGTCCGGACGACCCCGTCGGCGATCGACTGGATCGGCGAGCCGTCGCCCGGGTTGAAGTCGGTGCCGCCGTGGTTCACGGAGCAGCCGGCGCAGTTGCGGTAGCCGAAGCGGTCGCCGACGGGGACGCCGACCGCGAAGGGCCACTGCACCGAGGCGGTGGGGTCGTTGGTGAAGCCCGTGTCCGACGTGCGGCCGATCGCCGCGATGTTCGTCTGGGTCTTCCGCTCCTGCACGCCGAACCCGTCGCGCGCCACCGTCTCGGCGCTGACCTCGCCGGTCGTGAACGACTGCGAGCCGCGCGCCTCGTCAGAGGCGACCGACGCCAGCCCCTGCGCCTGCACGTCCTCGGCCGTCAGGAGCGACGTCGCAGGCACGGAGGTCGCGGCGACGATGGCCGCGGCGAACGAGAGCGCGACGAGACCGCCGAGGCGCCTGCCTCCGCGGACGGGGCGCAGCGGCGCGACCCTGGGCGCGGCGACGGGGGCGGGCGGAGTCGTCCTCGAGGCGGCGATGCGGCGCTCGGCCTCGCGCAGCTCGGCGGGGGTGGCCGTGACCCCCTCGGCGGTGACCTCGGCGGCGAGCGCTGCAGTGCGCTCGCGCTCGCGGGCCTCGCGACGGGAGAGGGGTGGGGTCGATTCGCCGGGGGTCGATGCGGAGGCAGCGGGGGAGGGCGAATCGGGGCTCACGAAATCGGGATCTTCCGTCGGGGTCGGGGAGGGAGAAGGTGCTGCGTCAGGGGTCGAAGCGCTTCTCGGGCATCCGCTCTCGCATCCTGTGCGATTATCACGAATTCATAAAGGATACCCACAGGGGCGCGTTCCGGCCAGAGCCGGCTCCCGTCACGCTCGATCCGAGCCCGGTGGAGCACTCGAGCACCGCCTCCGTTGCGCGGAGATGCATGCGTCCGCATGACCCCTGCGCCGGATCACACCTCGTCGGCGCGCAGCCGGCGCAGCAGCGCCTCGAGCTCGCCGAACAGCGGCTCGGGCGCGGCGATCAGCAGGTCCGAGCTCGCGGGGCGCCCGCCGAATCCCTCGACGCGCACTCCCGCCTCCTGGGCGATGAGTGCCCCGGCCGCGAGATCCCACGGGTTGAGGCCACGCTCGTAGTACGCGTTCAGCTGCCCCGTCGCCACCGCGCAGAGGTCGAGCGCCGCCGATCCGATGCGCCGGATGTCGCGCACCTCGCCGAGCAGCTCCTGCACCACCGCGCCCTGCCGCTGCCGCCGGCCGGCGTCGTAGCCGAACCCCGTCCCCACCAGCGCGAGCGAGAGGGAGGCGGGCGGCACCGCGCGCAGGGCCGCCCCGTCGCGCTCGGCGCCCTCTCCCTCGGCCGCCGTCCAGACCTCGCCGGTGGCGCCGTTGACCACGGCGCCGGCGAGAGCCGTCCAGGTCGCCGGGTCCGGCTCGCCCTCGACGACCGCGATGCTCACGGCGTACGAGGGGATGCCGTAGAGGTAGTTCACCGTGCCGTCGATCGGGTCGACGACCCAGGTGAGCCCGCTCGTCCCGCCGCCGCCGCCCGACTCCTCGCCGAGGAACGCGTCGTCGGGCCGCGCCTCCGCGAGCCGCCGCCGGATCAGCTGCTCGACCTCGCGGTCGGCCGCGGTGACCACGTCCTCCGGAGACGACTTCGACGCGGCGATCTCGACTCCGTCCTGCCGACGCTGCCGGGCGAGGTGCGCGGCCTCCACGGCGATCGAGCGGGCGATGGCGAGGAGGGAGGAGTTGGCGCTCATGCGTCCAGCCTAGGGACCGGCGCGCGGAGCATCATGGACGGATGAGCACTCCGCAGCCGATCGCCGTCACCGGAGCGACGGGAGCCGTCGGCGGCCGCGTCGCCCGTCTCCTCGCCGAGGAGGGCCTCCCCCTCCGCCTCCTCGCCCGCGACCCGTCGCGCGCACCGTCCCTCCCGGGCGCCGAGACCGTGCGCGCGTCCTTCACCGACGTCGGCGACGCGCTCCAGGGCGTGCGCCTGCTGCTGATGGTCTCGGCCGCGGAGCAGGAGGACCGCCTGGCGGAGCACCTCGCCCTGGTCGCGGCCGCCGCGGACGCCGGCGTCGAGCACCTCGTCTACACCTCGTTCGCCGGCGCCTCCCCGACCGCGACCTTCACCCTCGCCCGCGATCACGCCGCGACGGAGGAGGCGCTCCGCGCGTCCGGCATGGCCTGGACCTTCCTCCGCGACAACCTCTACCTCGACTTCCTGCCCTCGATGCTGGGCGAGGACGGGGCCGTCCGCGGGCCCGCCGGCGAAGGTCGGGCGGCGGTCGTCGCCCGGGAGGACGTCGCACGGACGGCCGCCGCGATCCTCCGTGATCCGACCGCTCACCGGGGCGCCACCTACGAGCTCACCGGCCCTGAAGCGGTCACCTTCGCCGAGATCGCCGCGATCCTGACCGCGGCGGGCCGCCCCGCCGTCTTCGTCGACGAGACCCTCGACGAGGCCTACGCGTCCCGCGCCCGCTGGAACGCGCCGCGCTGGCAGCTCGACGCCTGGGTCAGCACCTACACCGCCGTCGCAGCGGGCGAGCTGGCGCACGTGAGCGGAGACGTCGAGCGCCTGACGGGCCGCGCGCCCCTGTCGCTCGCGCAGTTCCTCGCCGCGGATCCCCCGGCCTCCGTCTGACCCGCACCCGGCGGCGGTATCGCGCAGATCCCCCGCACAACGAAGGCTGGACGACCCGAATCGCGAAGAATTCGTCGATCCGCGGCATCCAGCCCGAGTTGTGCGGCGTGCACGGCCGTGACAGCACGCCCGTACCCGCTGACGTCGACGCAGAAGAAGCCCCGCCGATCCCCTCCGAGGAGGCGATCGCGAGGCTTCCGACGCTCTGCGCCATGCACGTGGTGCTGCCAGCACACCGTTCCAGGAACGAGTGGCTTCAGCACCGACACTCCACCAGCATTGCTGGTTCTGATAAGCACGGTGGCGAGTGAGGGATTCGAACCCCCGAAGGCTACGCCGTCTGATTTACAGTCAGATCCCTTTGGCCGCTAGGGTAACTCGCCGCGTCGCACGCGGCCGTGAGCAAGCTCTCGACCGTCGGCGCTGGACAAGGATACCCGTGCGGCCGGTGGATCGGAAATCGGGCGCGGCCGGTCACTCCACGGCGGCCGCGTAGCGCGAGGCCGCCTCGGCGACCTTCCCCGCGTAGCTGGTCGCCGGGTTGTAGGCGGCGATCGCTGCACGCCAGCCCGATGCGGTCGAGAGGTCGCCGCCCGCCTCGCACAGGTAGCGGGCCGCGGTGACGGCCTGCTGGTCGACGTTCTGCGGGTCCCAGCCCGTCGACGCCCAGGCCATCCAGGTCGCCGGGATGATCTGCAGCGGTCCCATCGCGCGGTCGACCTCCGGATCGCCGTCGAGCGCGCCGCCGTCGTTGTCCTCGACCAGGTCGAACTGCGTGCCGTCCAGGCGCGGGCCGTAGATCGGCTCGGAGGGCCGGCCGTCCTCGCCCAGGACGCCGCCGAAGATCGTCCCGTGGCGGCTCTCGACGTAGCCGATGCCCGCGAGCGTCGCCCAGTCGAGCCGGCAGCCGGGGTCGACGGAGGAGGTGAGGAGCGCGGCGCCCGCGTAGGCGGTGAGCGCCCGCTCGGGGATGCCGCTGCCCTCCGCGGTGCTCGACAGCCAGCCGGTGCTGGTCAGGAGGCGCACCGGCGTCGCCGCCGTCTCGTCGGCGTCCTCGAGCAGCGCCGGGTCCGCGGCCTCGGGAGCGCTGACCGTCGGCGGCACCGTGGCCACTCCGTCCTCGTACTCGACAGTGGAGGAGGACGGGGAGCAGCCCGCGAGCAGCGCGCCGACGAGCGGCACGAGGACGAGGAGCGGGAGGCGGCGCACCCTCCAGTGGTAGCAGGGGCGCCTGCGCAGCAGCCCCGCAGCGCCCGAAAGCTAAGCTCGGAGGCATGGCAGATTCAACGTTCGACGTCGTCAGCAAGGTCGACAAGATGGAGGCGGACAACGCCCTCAACCAGGCCCACAAGGAGGTCGAGCAGCGCTACGACTTCAAGAACGTCGGCGCCTCGATCGCCTGGAGCGGCGAGAAGATCCTGATCAAGGCGAACACCGAGGAGCGCGCGAACGCCATCCTCGACGTGTTCCAGACCAAGCTCATCAAGCGCGGCATCAGCCTCAAGAGCCTCGACTCGGGCGAGCCCTTCGCCTCGGGCAAGGAGTACCGGATCGAGTCGACCCTGAAGGACGGCATCGATCAGGAGCACGCCAAGAAGATCAACAAGCTGATCCGCGACGAGGCGCCCAAGTCGGTCAAGTCGCAGATCCAGGGCGACGAGCTCCGCGTCTCCTCGAAGAGCCGCGACGACCTCCAGGCGACGATGGCGCTGCTGCGCGGGGCCGATCTCGACCTCGACCTCCAGTTCGTCAACTTCCGCTGAGGCATGTCGCACGCAGCGCCGACCTCGGCCCCCGGACTCGACACCCCTGACCGCCGCGGCCGCACCGGCCTCGACCGCGAGGGGTATGACCTCACCGGCAACCCGGACGTGGTGGTGAAGCGGGTGACCCTGCTCTCGAGCCACTGGTACATCCTCCGCACCACCGAGTTCGAGTACCGGCACCGCGACGGCCGCTGGACCACCGAGCACCGCGAGACCTACGACCGCGGCAACGGCGCTGCCGTGCTGCTCTACGACCCCGACGCGCGCACCGTCGTCCTGGTGCGCCAGTTCCGCTACCCGACCTACGTCAACGGCAACCTCGACGGCATGCTCCTCGAGGTGCCGGCCGGGCTCCTCGACGAGGACGGCCCGGAGGAGGGCGCCCGCCGCGAGGCGGAGGAGGAGACCGGTCTCGAGGTCGGCCGCCTCGAGCACGTCTTCGACTCGTACATGAGCCCGGGCTCGATCACCGAGAAGCTGCACTTCTTCGCCGGCCGCTACCGCGCGGGGTCGGGCGAGGGCGCGTGGGCGGGCCTCGAGCACGAGGGCGAGGACACCGAGCTGGTCGAGCTGTCGTTCGACGAGGCGCTCGCCCAGATCGGCGTGCAGATCGTCGACGCGAAGACGATCATGCTGCTGCAGTGGGCGGCCCTGAAGGGCCCGTTCGCCCGCTGACGGCCGGGTTCCCTCGGCGCCGGCTCAGCCGGCGTACGCGCGCAGCGCCCTCGCCGTGAGGGTGTCGGCGTCGGCGACGAGTGCGGCCGGCGTGCCCTCGAAGACGACCGTGCCGCCCTCGTGGCCCGCGCCGGGGCCGACGTCGATGATCCAGTCGGCGTGGGCCATCAGCGCCTGGTGGTGCTCGATCACGATCACCGAGTTGCCGGAGTCGACCAGCCGGTCGAGCAGGCCCAGCAGGTTGTCGACGTCGGCCAGGTGCAGACCGGTCGTCGGCTCGTCGAGGATGTAGACCGAGCCCTTCGACGCCATGTTGATGGCGAGCTTGAGGCGCTGCCGCTCGCCGCCCGAGAGCGTGTTCAGCGGCTGCCCGAGGGTGATGTACCCCAGCCCGACGTCGACGAGGCGGGCGAGGATCGTGTGCGCCGGCCCCGTGGCGAAGAAGTCGGCCGCCTCGAGGATCGGCATCGACAGCACCTCGTGGATGTTCCTGCCGTCGAGCCGGTACTCGAGCACCTCGGCCGTGAAGCGCTTGCCCTCGCACTCCTCGCAGACCGACGAGACCGTCGCGGCGGGGCCGAGCTCGGTGAAGATCAGCCCCGCGCCCTTGCAGACCGGGCAGGCGCCGGCGGAGTTGGCGCTGAAGAGCGCGGGCTTCACCCCGTTGGCCTTCGCGAAGGCGGAGCGGATGGCGTCGAGCACGCCCGTGTACGTGGCGGGATTGCTCCTCCGCGAGCCGCGGATGGGCGACTGGTCGGCGACGATCACGCCCTCGCGCTTCGCCAGCGAGCCGTGGATGAGCGACGACTTGCCCGACCCCGCGACCCCCGTCACGACGGCCAGCACGCCGAGCGGCACGTCGACGTCGACCCCGCGGAGGTTGTGGGTCGCGGCACCTCGGATCTCGGCGACTCCGCGAGGGGAGCGGACCGTCGCCTTCAGCGGCACCCGGTGCTCGAGGTGCCGCCCCGTCAGGGTGTCCGACCCGCGGAGCTCGTCGACGGACCCCTCGAAGCGAATCTCGCCTCCGTGCGCCCCGGCCCGGGGGCCCAGGTCGACGACGTGGTCGGCCATCCGGATGATCTCGGGCTTGTGCTCGACGACGAGCACCGTGTTGCCCTTGTCGCGGAGCCGGCGCAGCAGCTCGACGACCCGCGACACGTCGTGCGGGTGCAGCCCCGCGGTCGGCTCGTCGAAGACGTAGGTGATGTCGGTGAGGCTCGAGCCGAGGTGCCGGACCATCTTCACCCGCTGCGCCTCGCCTCCCGAGAGCGTGCCCGACTCGCGGTCGAGCGAGAGGTACCCGAGGCCGACCTGCACCAGCGAGTCGAGCGTGCCGAGCAGGGCGTCGACGATCGGAGCGACCGACGGGTCGTCGACCGTCCGGAGCCACTCGGCGAGGTCGGTCGCCTGCATCGACGAGCACTCCGCGATGTTCCGCCCGGCGATCAGGGAGGAGAGGGCGGCCCGCGTCAGACGCGCTCCCCCGCACTCGGGGCAGTCGGCGAAGGTGGCGACCCGCTCGGCGAACGCGCGGATGTGCGCCTGCGCCGCCTCCTTCGCCAGGTAGAGCCGGGTGACCTTGACCACGAGGCCCTCGTAGGTGAGGTTCATCCCCGCGATCGCCATCTTGGTGGCCGGCCGGTAGAGGAAGTCCTCGAGCTGCTCGGGCGTGAAGTCGGCGATCGGCACGTCGGCGGGGTACAGCCCCGATTCGGCGAGGCTCTTCCAGTACCAGCCGCCGACGACGAAGTTGGGGATCGCGTCGAGCGCCCCGCCGTCGAGCGACTTCGAGCGGTCGAACAGGGCGTCGAGATCGATGTCGGAGACGCGCCCCGTGCCCTCGCAGCGCGGGCACATCCCCTCGGGCAGGTTGAACGAGAACGCGCCGCTGGTGCCCACGTGCGGGTCGCCGATCCGGCTGAAGAGGATGCGCAGCATCGTGTACGCGTCGGTCGCGGTGCCGACCGTCGAGCGGGCGTTCGCGCCCATCCGCTCCTGATCGACCACGATCGTCGCCGACAGCCCGTCGAGCGATTCGACGTCGGGGCGGGCCGGCGAGCCCATGAACTGCTGGAGGAACGCGGAGTAGGTCTCGTTGATCAGCCGCTGCGACTCGGCCGCGATCGTGCCGAAGACCAGTGACGACTTGCCCGAGCCCGAGACCCCGGTGAAGACCGTGATGCGGCGCTTGGGGATGTCGACGTCGACTCCGCGCAGGTTGTTCTGCCGGGCGCCCCGCACCCGGATGACGTCGTGCGGACCGTGAGTGCTCATGTCGTCCCCGTCCTCGTGGTTGCCCGAATGGTACGGGAGCCCTCCGACATCGGCGCAACGACGGAGGGCCCCCGGATCTCTCCGGAGGGCCCTGGTCGGGCAGCGTCAGCTCGGGACGGTCTCGGACCGCGAGATCGCGATCATGTCCTCGCGGGGTACGACCTTGACGCGCACGCGGCCTTCGGGAGCACCGAGCGCCATCTCGTGCTCGTCGAGGCGGTGCCAGCCGTCGAGGTCGGTGTAGGCGATCTCGCGCTCCTCGAGGAGGGCGACGATCGCCGACTCCTCGGGGTGCGCCGGCGTCCACCAGGAGGCCTGGTCGTTGAGCACGTGCGCCACGGTCTCCATCGCGTCGGACTTCGTGTGGCCGATCAGGCCGACCGGTCCGCGCTTGATCCAGCCCGTCGCGTAGACGCCGTGGACCTGCTGGTCCTCGTCGTCCAGGACCTGGCCCTCGCGGTTCGGGATCACCCCGCGGCGCTCGTCGAACGGCAGGCCGTCCAGCGGCGAGCCGAAGTAGCCGACGGCGCGGTAGACCGCCTGCACCGGCACCTCGCGGATCTCGCCCGTGCCGCGCACGCCGCCCTCGCCGTCGGGCTCGGTGCGCTCGTAGCGGATCGCCGCCACGCGCCCCTCGCCGTCGTCGACGAACTCGAGCGGCTTGGCCCAGAAGTGCAGGTGCAGGCGGCGCGACGCGGCGCCGACCTCGCGGGTGCGCCACTGGTTGAGCACCCGGTTGATGACCATGACCTGCTTGTTGGTCTCGATGGCCGCCTGCGAGGCGGGGTCCATCACGAAGTCCTCGTCCGCGACGATCATGTCGACGTCGCGCAGCTCGCCGAGCTCGCGCAGCTCGAGCGGCGTGAACTTCACCTGCGCGGGTCCGCGGCGTCCGAAGACGTGCACATCGGTGACGGGCGAGACCTTGAGGCCCTCGTACACGTTCGGCGGCACCTCGGTGGGCAGGAGGTCGTCGGCGTGCTTCGCGAGCATCCGCGACACGTCGAGCGCGACGTTCCCGTTGCCGATCACGGCGACGGAGGCGGCCTCCAGCGGCCAGGTGCGCGGCACGTCGGGGTGGCCGTCGAACCAGCTGACGAAGTCGGCGGCGCCGTACGAGCCCTCGAGCTCGACGCCCGGGATCTCGAGAGGCGCGTCGCGGATCGCCCCGGTCGAGAAGATCACGGCGTTGTAGTGCCGCTTGAGGTCCTCGAGCGTGATGTCGGTGCCGAAGTGCACGTTGCCGAAGATCCGGATGTCGCCGCGGTCGAGCACTTCGCGGAGGGCCGTGATGATGCCCTTGATCCGCGGGTGGTCGGGGGCGACTCCGTAGCGCACGAGCCCGTACGGCGCCGGGAGCTGCTCGAACAGGTCGATCGAGACGTCGAACTTCTTCTCGGCCTTGATCATGAGGTCGGCGGCGTAGATGCCCGCGGGACCCGCGCCGACGATGGCCAGCCTGAGCTTGGTCATTGCGTTCCTCCTGCCGGGGCGCTCGCGGGCGCCTCCGGTCTCATTACTGCGGCGCTGGAGCGCGCCGCGACGATCGGGGTCAGCCGTTGCGGTCGACGACCGTGTCGGCGAAGCGCGTGAGCGCCTTGCGGACCGAGCCGTCGGGCAGCGGAGCGAGTGCGGCGACGGCCTCGTCGGCCCAGCGGTGGGCCTCGGCGAGCGTCTGGGCGGTCACGTCGTGATCGCGGAGCTGGGCGATGGCGTCGGTGATGTCCGCGCTCTGCTCGTCGGTGTGCGCGATCGCGTCGTGCGTGCGGCTCACGTAGCTCTCGATCCGCGCGAGCAGGGCGGCGGCGGCCCGATCGGAGGACGCGCGCTCGCGCAGTCGCAGGATCGGCAGCGTCGACACTCCGGCGCGGATGTCGGTGCCCGGGTTCTTGCCGGTCTCCTCCGGCTGCGGCGAGAGGTCGATGACGTCGTCGACGATCTGGAAGGCGACGCCGATCTTCTCGCCGAAGACGCGGACGGCCTCCTCGAACGGCGCGGGCGCCTCCGAGAAGACGACGCCGGTCCGGGCGGCGGCCGCGATCAGCGAGCCGGTCTTGTCGGCGAGCACGCCGAGGTAGTGCTCGACCGGATCCTCGTCGGCGCTCGGGCCGACGGTCTCGTGCAGCTGCCCGAGGACGAGGCGCTCGAACGTGTCGGTCTGCAGGCGGATCGCCCGCTCCCCCAGCTCGGTCATCAGCTGGTTGGCGCGCGCGAAGAGCAGGTCGCCCGTGAGGATCGCGACGTTGTTGCCCCAGACGGTCTGCGCCGAGGGCACGCCGCGCCGCTTCTCGGCCTCGTCCATCACGTCGTCGTGGTAGAGGGAGCCGAGGTGGGTGATCTCGATCGCCTGCGCCGCGCTGAGGACCTCGGGGGTGTTGCCCCGGCCCAGCTGCGCGGTGAGCAGCGTCAGCATCGGCCGCACGCGCTTGCCGCCGGCTTCGAGGAGGTAGCGCGTCGAGACGTCGGCGACCGCGTCGGCGAACGAGAGCTGGTGGACCATCCCGGCCTCGACCCGCTCCAGCCCGTCGTCGATCGAGCGAGCGAGCGCGCGGTCGGAGGCGGAGGAGAAGATGCGCTCGGAGAGGCCGAGCTGCGCCGTCAGCGACGGGCTGCGGCGGGCGACGGGCGCACTGGCGTTCACACTGAAACCCTAACGTCTCGCCCCGAGGGGCCCCCGGCGTTCATCGGCCGGAGGTGATCGGCTTGACGCCGCGGTGCAGGGCGACGATCCCCGCGGTGAGGTTGCGGTACGCGACGCGCTCGAAGCCGGCGTCGCGGAGCCAGGAGGCGACGACCTTCTGGTCGGGCCAGGCCCTGATCGACTCGCCCAGGTAGTCGTAGGCCGGGTCGTTGGAGGAGGCGAGCCGCACGACGGCCGGCATCACCTTCGAGAGGTAGAGGTCGTAGGCCGCGGCGAGGGGCTTCGCGGGCGGGGTCGAGAACTCGCAGATCACGACGCGTCCGCCCGGCTTGACGACGCGGAAGAACTCGGCGATCGCCGTCGTGGGCTCGGCGACGTTGCGGAGGCCGAACGAGATGGTGACGGCGTCGAACGAGTCGTCCTCGAACGGCAGGTCCATCGCGTCGGCGTGCACGAACTCGATGCGCTCGTCGTCGGCGTGACGGCGGCGGCCGACCGAGATCATCCCGCGCGAGAAGTCGGCGGCGACGACGCTCGCACCGGAGCGCGCGAGCGAGGCGCTCGACGTGCCCGTGCCCGCGGCGACGTCGAGGATGCGCTCGCCGGCGGCCGGGTTCACGGCGCGCGTGGTGGCGATGCGCCAGAGGTGGTCGTTGCCGACCGAGAGCACGGTGTTCGTCAGGTCGTAAGCGGGCGCCACCGTGTCGAACATGGCTGCGACCTCGTCGGGTCGCTTGGTGAGGTCTGCCTTAGTCACGATCATCGAGTCTAGGGCGGCGGGCGGCGGGGCGGCTGTGCATCCGCCCCGGTCGCACGCCTGTGCAGAGAGAGGGAGGCACGGGAGCGGGAGGCACCGGAGAGGAAGGCACGGGAGAGGAAGGCACAGGAGCGGGAGGTGCCGGGACCGTCCTGCTCCGCCTAGCCCGACGGCCCCGGACCGCATCAGGCTAACCGGGCGTCCCGAGCGCGAGGCGACCGGGCGTGGGACGACTCGACTTCTGGCGCGGGCGTACCCTGAGGGAGTGATGCTCATCGGCACCGGGGCTCCTCCTCTCCACGTGGACACGACGCCCCTGGACTCCCCGGTGGAGCTCGTCTCCCGGGTCGATCCGCGGCGACCGCTGCTCTGGCAGCGCGGCGGGGCCGGTCTCGCGGGCGTCGGCGAGGCCCTGCGCCTCGAGTTCTCGGGGCCCGACCGCCTGCGCGACGCGGCCGACGCGTGGCGCGCGCTGTCCGCCTCCGCGGTGATCGACGACCCGCTCGAGCTGCCCGGCACCGGACTCGTCGCCTTCGGCGCCTTCGCGTTCTCGAGCCGGTCGTCGGCGCGCAGCGTGCTGATCGTGCCGCGCACGATCGTCGGCACCCGGGGCGGGCGCTCCTGGGTCACTACGGTCTCGACGAGCGGAGGCGGCGCCCGCGCGGAGGCGCCCGCCGCGACTGCGCTCGGCGAGGAGTACCGCGCGAGCCTCGAACCGGGTGCCATGACCCCGGACGCCTACCGGGCCGCCGTGGCGTCGGCCGTGAGCACCATCCGCTCGGGGTCGCTCGAGAAGGTGGTCCTCGCCCGTGATCTCGTGGGCCGGCTCCCCCAAGGCGCCGATCTCCGCCGCCTCCTCGGCGGCTTCGCGGAGCGCTACGCCGACTGCTGGACCTTCGCGGTCGACGGCTTCGTCGGCGCGAGCCCCGAGACGCTCGTCGGCGTCGACCACGGCGCGATCACCGCGCGCGTGCTCGCGGGTACCAGCGCTCGGGGAGCGGACCCCTCGGAGGACGCGCGCATCGCGCAGGCGCTCCTCGACAGCGCGAAGGACCGCTCCGAGCACGCCTTCGCCATCGCCAGCCTGCTCCGGGAGCTCCGGCCGCACACGCGCTCGCTGACGGTGAGCGACGAGCCGTTCACGCTGGAGCTGCCCAACGTCTGGCACCTCGCGACCGACGTCCGCGGGACCCTCGACGACTCCTCCACCGCACTCGACCTCGTCGACGCTCTGCACCCCACCGCCGCCGTCGCGGGCACCCCCACCGACCGGGCGCTCGCGCTGCTCGAGGAGCTGGAGCCCTTCGACCGCGGCCGCTACGCCGGTCCGGTGGGCTGGATCGACGGCAACGGCGACGGCGAGTGGGCCGTGGGCCTGCGCAGCGCCGAGATCACCGGCGACGGCGCGGTGACGGCGTGGGCGGGAGCGGGCATCGTCGCCGACAGCGACCCCGCCTCCGAGCTCGCCGAGACGCGGATGAAGTTCCGCCCGGTGCTGGACGCCCTGGGCGGTGCCGCCGGCGCCTGAGCGCCACCTCGCTGGTCGAGCAGCCCCGCAGGGGCGTGTCGGGACCCGCCGTCGCCCTCGGGCGGTCCGTCAGCGGCTCAGCGGGATCTCGACGATGCCGGGGCCGTCTCCCGGAGACGTGAGCGCCTGCTCGAGCTCGCCGCGGGTCTCGACGCGCCGGTGGCTCCAGCCGTAGGCGCGCGCGAGCGACTCGAGATCGACGGACTGCGGGGTGAACTGCACGCGGTCGAAGGCGTCGGGCGCCGAGCTGGATGCGACCTCGAGGCCGTCGAAGATGGTGCCGCCGCCGTCGTTCACGACGACGAGCTGCACGCGGGGGCGCCGCTCGCCGGGCGCGAGCAGCAGGCCGCCCGCCTCGTGGAGCAGGGTCAGGTCGCCCAGGATCACGCGGGTCACGCCTCCGGAGCCTCGCTCGGTCGCCTGGGACACCGTCGCGATGCCGACCGCGGTCGAGACCGTGCCGTCGATGCCCGCGAGGCCGCGGTTCGCGTGCACCGTCAGCTTCTTGCCGGGGAGGGTCGCGTCGGCCACGCGGATGAGGCGCGAGGCGCCGAACAGCAGCCGGTCGTGCGGCCAGGTGACCCGCCAGACCGCCGAGACGACGAACTCTCGGGTGAGGGGTGCGCGCACCGCGGCGAGCGCGTTGCGGGCGTAGCCGCGGCGGTCCTCGACCGACATCGTCCCGCCGTCGGGGACCTCGTCGATCGCATCGGGATCGGTCGCCTCGAGCAGGGCGCGGCTCGCGAACACCCACGACCCGGCCCAGGCGCGCTCCGCCCGCTCCGGGCGCGGCGATGCGGGGCCCCGGGACACCTCGACGGCGCCGACGCGGCGGGCGCGACGGCCGGGGTTGTAGAACTCGCGGCGGCCGTGGTCGACCACGATCACCTCGACGTCGTCGCGGCGCAGCAGCTCGGGCACCTCGCGGGAGAGCGTGGGATGACCGAGGACGATCGCGCGCCGGATCCGCCCGCCGAACTCGGGCTCGGCGAGCAGCCGCCGCCACGCGACCACGAGCTGCGGGCCGAAGCGGGCGCCGGAGGAGACCTCGGCGAGCAGCGGCCAGTCGCCCGCGCGGGCGATCGCCTCGGCCTCGGCCCCGGCCTTGTCGCCGGCGATGACGACGGTCAGCGGCTCGTCGGGGCCCGCGCAGACGGTCGCCGACTCCGGCTCCGCCGGGGACGGCTCGAGCGCGCCACGCTCCGGGTCGTCGAACTCGGGGAGTCGCGACGAGAGCGGATCGCGGAACGCGAGGTTGAGGTGCACGGGCCCGCCGGGTCGGAGCGCGGCGGCGACGGCGCGCTCGGCCAGCGCGGAGGCGGTGCCGGGGCGGGAGTCGGGGTCGGGCGCCGGGACGTCCTCGAAGAGGCGGACGGCGCGCCCGAACAGCTCGCGCTGATCGGTGGTCTGGTTCGAGCGGATGCCGCGCAGCTCGTCCGGCCGATCGGCGGTCAGCACGATCAGCGGCACGTCCGAGGCATCGGCCTCGAGGACGGCGGGGTGCAGGTTGGCCGTGGCCGTGCCCGAGGTGGTCACGACGACGGCCGGCCGGCCCGACTCGAGCGCGAGCCCGAGTGCGAGGAACCCGGCCGAGCGCTCGTCGACCCGCACGTGCAGGCGGATGCTCCCGCGCGTCTCGAGCTCGGCCGCGACGAGGGCGAGCGCCTGCGAGCGCGACCCGGGAGCGACGACGACGTCGGTGACTCCGAGCGCGACGAAGCGGGTGAGGAGGTCGACCGCGAAGCGGGTGGAGGGGGCGACCGTGGGGCTCTCAGGCATCCCGGCGACCGGAGCCGTCGGTCTCCCCCGGCTCGTCGAGGTCGGCGAGATCGCGCTCGAGCTGGGCGATGCGCTCGGCCTGCTCGCGCTCCTTCTCGGGGTCGCGCTCCTGGCGGAGCGTGCCGAGGAAGTCGGGGTCGTCGTCGGGGGCCGTGAAGCGGCGGGTCTCGGGGTGCTGCTTGCGCGGACGGCCGATCCAGAACCACAGTCCGGCGCCGATCAGCGGCAGGAGGAGGACCACGATCAGCCACGACCACTTCGGGATCGCCCGCACCGCGCGCCGGTTGCTCAGAGCGACGTCGATCACGGAGTAGACCGTGAAGACGGCGAGGGCCACGAGCAGGCCGATGACGAGGCGGATCATGGACTCAGTGTACGTCCGGCGCACTCCCGAGAACGGGGCGCACGGGCGCTGGACAGGGAGCTCCCGGGGTGCACTCGGGACCGCGTGCAGGGGCCGACGTACACTGATCCGGTGAAACTGAGCCGCGCGGTCGTCGTCTACTCGCTCCTGCGTCTGGCGATGTTCGCCGCCGTCTTCGTGCTGGTGTACCTGCCGTCCCGCACGTTCCTCGACTCCGAGCTCACCGCAGCCGTCACCGCGGGCATCGTCGCGGCCGTCGCGAGCATGTCGCTCTCGTACATCGTGCTGCGCAAGCCCCGCGAGCGCATCGCGGAGGCGATCTACGAGCGCCGCAAGGACGTCCCGCGCAAGGCCACCGACGACGACATCGAGGACGCCGCGCTCGACGCCGCCCGCGACGAGCGCTGACCGGGCGACCACTGCGGCGGCGGCCCGACCAGCAGGGCCGGCGTCAGAAGGCCAGCGCCGCGCCCAGGATCGCGGCGTAGGCGAGGCCGCCGAGGCTCGTCAGCTGCAGGGCGAGGATCAGCTCCTTCGCCGTGCGCGCCGTCAGCGTGATCAGGATCGCCGGGAGGATCGCCAGCAGGACGAAGAGCGTCAGCCAGGCGAGCGGGTAGAACAGCGCGAGGATGACCGCGATCGCGAACGGCACCAGCACGAATGCGCTGTAGATCGCGCGCGAGACGGTCGGGCCGGTGAGGACGGCGAGCGTCCGCTTGCCCGACAGGCGGTCGGTCGGGATGTCGCGGATGTTGTTGACCATCAGGACCGCGCAGGCGAAGAGGCCGGCGGCGACCGCGCCGAGCCACGACTCCTGGTTGGTGCGGCCGATCTGCACGAACGTCGTGCCGACCGTGGCGACCAGCCCGAAGAACACGAACACGAAGACCTCGCCGAGGCCGAGGTAGCCGTAGGGCCGGCGACCGCCCGTGTAGAACCAGGCGGCGGCGATGGCGGCGGCGCCGACGATCAGCAGCCACCAGAATCCGGAGAGGATCGTCAGCGCGAGCCCCGCCAGACCGGCGAGGCCGAAGAAGACCAGGGCCACGGTGAGCACGGTCCGGGGCCTCGCGGCGCCCGAGCCGGTGAGCCGCGACGGGCCGACGCGGTTCGCGTCGGTGCCGCGCACGCCGTCGGAGTAGTCGTTGGCGTAGTTGACGCCGATCTGCAGGGCGAGCGCGACAGCGAGGCAGAGCAGGGCGCGCACCCAGTGCCAGCCCTCGTCGGTCACCTGAGTCGCTCCGGTGCCGATCAGCACGGGGGCGATCGCCAGCGGCAGGGTCCTGAGCCGGGCTCCGCCGATCCATTCGCGCACGCCGGCGGGCTTCACCTCGACCTTGCGGGGGTTGCCGCCGGGGCGGCCGCTGCGCGGCTTCTTCTTGCGACTCGTACTCGACACGGAGGGAATCCTACCGAGTGGCCTCTCCCGCGCCTGGGGCCGCGGCGTGCGCGGACCGAGCGGTCTCAGGAACGCCGAGCGGTCTCAGGAACGCCGGGCGGTCCCAGGAACGCCGAGCGGTCTCAGGGACGCCGAGCGGTCTCAGGAACGCCGAGGTGTCTCAGGAATCCAGGACCGCCTGCTCGAGCGCCCGCCAGTCGGGCTTGCCCGACGCGAGCAGGGGGATCGCGGGCACGGAGACGATCGCCGCGGGTGCCGCGGCCCGCCCGAGCCGCTCGACGACGGCCGCGCGCAGATCGGCGAGCGCGGGAGGCGCCTCCGCGGTCACCACGACCGGCACCTCGCCCCAGCGCTCGTCCGGTCGGCGGACGGCGACCGCGTCGGCGAGGCCCCCCTCGCGCAGCACGGCCTCGAGGGCGTCGAGCGAGACCTTCTCGCCGCCCGAGACGAGGACGCGGTCGAGGCGGCCGGTGACGCTCAGCCGGCCGTCGACGAGCACTCCGGAGTCGCCGGTGCGATACCAGCGCCGGCCGCCGTCCGTCACGAAGGCGAGGGCGCTGCGCTCGTCGTCGAGAGCGCCGTCGGAGTCGAGGTAGCCCACGGCGAGAGTCGGACCGCCGAGGAGCACCTGGCCGTCGTCGACGCGCACCTGCACGCCCTGGAGCGGGACGCCGTCGTAGACGCAGCCGCCGGCGGTCTCGCTCGAGCCGTAGGTGAGCCGGATGCGCGCACCGAGCGCCGCCGCCCGCTCGCGGAGTGCCTGCGGCGTCGACTGCCCGCCGATCAGCAGGGCGTCGAACGAGCGGAGGGTCGCGGCGTCGTCCGCGTCCTGCTCGGCCCGGTCGAGCAGCCGGGCGAGCTGCACGGGGACGAGCGAGGAGTAGCGGCGCTCCCCCGCGGGCATCGTGCGGGCGGCGTCGAAGAACGCGGCGGCGTCGAAGGTGCCCGCCGGCAGCAGCACCGGGTCGGCGTCGGCGGTGAGCGAGCGCACCAGCACCTGCACCCCGGCGACGTAGTGCGTCGGGAGGCAGAGGAGCCAGCGGCCGGGTCCGCCCAGCTCGGCGAGCGCCGCGGAGGCGCTGGTGAGCAGCGCCGAGGTCGAGAGCGCGACGCGCTTGGGCGGGCCGGAGGATCCGGAGGTCTCGACGACGACGGCGACCCGCTGCGGGACCGTGCCGCTTTCCGCGGGCGGTGCGCCGGGAGCGGCGATGCGCACGGCCGGTCCGCTCCCGTCCAGCGCCGCGCGCAGGGCGATGAGGACCGCCTCCGGAGCGGGGTCGACCTCGATCAGCGGGCGGGTCACCGCTGCGCCCCGCCGGTCAGAACTGCCACGGGAACGGCGACCAGTCGGGCTCGCGCTTCTCGAGGAAGGAGTCGCGCCCCTCCACGGCCTCGTCGGTGCCGTAGGCGAGGCGCGTGGTCTCGCCGGCGAAGAGCTGCTGGCCGACCAGGCCGTCGTCGACCGCGTTGAAGGCGTACTTCAGCATCCGGATCGCCGTCGGCGACTTGGTGAGGATCGTCTCGGCCCACTCGATCGCCGTCGGCTCGAGCTCGGCGTGCGGGACGACCGCGTTGACGGCGCCCATCTCGTAGGCGCGCTGCGCCGAGTACTCGCGGGCGAGGAAGAACACCTCGCGGGCGTTCTTCTGCCCGATCTGACGGGCGAAGTACGCCGATCCGTAGCCCGCGTCGAACGAGCCCACGTCGGCGTCGGTCTGCTTGAAGCGCCCGTGCTCGGCCGAGGCGATCGTCAGGTCGCAGACCACGTGCAGCGAGTGACCGCCTCCGGCCGCCCAGCCGGGCACGGCGGCGATGACGACCTTGGGCATGAAGCGGATGAGCCGCTGGACCTCGAGGATGTGCAGGCGGCCGTTGCGCGCGGCGTCGATGCCCTCGGCCGTCTCGCCGTCGGAGTAGCGGTAGCCGTCGCGGCCCCGGATGCGCTGGTCGCCCCCGGAGCAGAACGCCCAGCCGCCGTCGCGCGGGCTGGGGCCGTTGCCGGTGAGGATCACGACGCCGATCCGCGGGTTCGTGCGCGCGTCCTCGAGGGCGCGGAAGAGCTCGTCGACCGTGCGCGGGCGGAACGCGTTGCGCACCTCCGGGCGGTCGAACGCGACCCGGGCGATGCGGCCGCTGGGGTCGTGGTGGTAGGTGATGTCCTCGAGACCGTCGAAGCCGGCGACCGGCGCCCAGCGGCGCGCGTCGAACAGCTCGGAAACCTGCGTGCTCATGGCCTCGACCCTACTGTCGGGGGCGGGGAGGACTCTGCGGACGCCTGCAGGCCGCCGCGAGTCCGACACTCCCCGGGAACGCGGAGAGGGACCCCGCACAGGGCGGGATCCCTCTCGAGTGGTCGCGGGTCGTTACTTCGCGGTGGAGGTGCGGCGGTTCTCGGCCGACACCATCCAGGCGTACTGCTCGAGGCTCTGGATGATCGCGTGGAGCAGGTCCGCGCTGGTCGGGTCCTCCTCGTCGACGGTGTCGTGCACCTCGCGCATGGTCGCCGCGGTGTTCTCGAGGCGGATGGTCACGAGGTCGACCGTCTCGGCGGTGTCGATCTCGCCGTGCGGGTACTCGGGCAGCGTCGTGGTCGCGGCGACGGTGTCGCTGCGTCCGTCCGGGATGCCGTGCAGGGCGCGCATCCGCTCGGCGACGTCGTCGCTGAACTCGCGGGCGGCCTCGATGATCTCGTCGAGCTGGAGGTGGAGGTCGCGGAAGTTCTTGCCGACGACGTTCCAGTGGGCCTGCTTGCCCTGGACGTGCAGCTCGATCAGGTCGACGAGGACGATCTGGAGGCTGTCGAGCAGCTCCTTGGAGGCCTTGAAGCCCTTCTCGGCGTTCTGGCGGCGGCTGGTCTTGGCGCCGGAGCCGGCGGGGGCTTCGGTGTGGCGTTCGAGGGTGGTGGTCATGGACCGATCCTTTCTCTTGCAGTGCCGGAGTGCGGATCTCCGACTCCGAGTGTGACCGGTGCTGCTGGGCGCCTCCCGGACGCGAGTGGTGCGGGGGCTGAGCGGCACGGCGTCGCCGGGTGCGTGCTGAGGCGATACTCCTGGTCTACGCTCCCCCGCCGCACGGCTCAAGCGGGTTGCGCCGCGCCCGCGCCGGGTCTAGCGCTCGCCGATCTTCTCGGGAGCGAGCTCCTCGATCGTGATCGCGGCGTTGATCAGGGCGAGGTGGCTGAGGCCCTGCGGCAGGTTCCCCCAGAACGCGAGGTCGTCCACGGCGACCATCTCGGACATGATGCCCACGTCGTTCGGGATGGTCGCGATCAGCTCGTCCATCAGCTCGATCGCCTCGTCGTGCCGGCCCACGCACGCCAGAGCGGAGGCCAGCCAGAAGGAGCAGGCGACGAACGGGTGCTCCTCGCCCTCCATCCCGGAGTAGCGGAACATCAGCGACCCGCGGCAGAGCTCGCCGACCAGGGCGTCGATCGTCGAGATCATCCGCTCGCCGCGCTCGTAGCCGCTCGGAGCGTGCAGCAGGACGGAGGCGTCGAGCTCCTCGGTCCCCGGGTACATCACGTAGGCGCCGAGGTCCTCGGACCAGCAGTTCTCCTCGATCCAGTCGCGGAGGCGGTCGCGCTCGAAGCGCCAGCGGTCGGCGCTGCCCGGCACCTGGCCCAGCTCGGCGAGGTGCACGGCGGCATCGAGCGCCTGCCAGCAGCCCATCTTCGAGGAGGTGTAGTGCTGCTCCTCCTCGAGCTCCCACATGCCCGCGTCGCGGTTGCGCCAGAGGTCGCAGGTCGTGTCGGCGACGCGGGAGAGCAGCTGCCCGGTCTGGATGTCGAGGACGTTGCCCTCGTCGACGTAGATGCGGCAGATGTCGAAGAGATCGCCGAAGACGCCGAGCTGCAGCTGGTCCTGGGCGCCGTTGCCCGCGACCACCGGCCCGATGCCGCCCCAGCCCGGCACGTCGTACTCCGTGAGGCCGGTCGGCAGCGAGCCGTCGAGCCCGTAGAAGATGTGCAGGTCGGGCCCGTGCTCCTTGATCGTGCGCAGGAGCCACGAGAGAGCGGCGTGGGTCTCCTCCCGCAGGCCGAAGCGGACCAGCGCGTGGGCGGTGTACGCCGCGTCGCGCACCCAGGCGAAGCGGTAGTCCCAGTTCTTGCCGCCGTTGGGCGACTCCGGGAGCGAGGTGGTCGCGGCCGCCGCGATCGCCCCGGTGGGCGAGTAGATCAGCAGCTTGAGCGCGAGGGCGCTGCGCTGGACCGCGTCGGACCAGGGGCCGTCGTACGAGAACTCCTCCGACCAGTCCTGCCAGCTGCGGATGGTGCGGTCGATGCCGCGGTCGACGTTCGTGGCGTCGGGGAAGTGCAGCGGTTCGTCGTGGGTGGCCGACACCACGAGCACGTGGCGGCTCTTCCCCGCCGAGACCGTGAACGATCCGGTGAGCTCGTCGCCGGCCCCGGAGGGGGCGTCGTGGTTGTCCGGCCCGTGGCCGTCTCCGGTCACGCCGATCGTGATGTCGCCGACGCGGATCAGCGAGCGGCCGTCGGCGTTCTGGATCCACGGCGACATGGTGCCGAGACCTGTCCCCGGGCGCACGGCCCAGCGCATCCGGACCTCGCCCGAGACGCCGTCGACGCGGCGCGCCAGCTCGGCCCACGGGAGGCGGCCGGCGATCCCGGTGACGAGCGCGTCGGTGACGGTGACCGAGCCGGACTCGGTCGTGAAGGTCGTCTGCAGCACATTGGTGTCGCGGAGGTACTCGCGCGACACCTCGGCCGGCTCGACCGGGGCCAGCTCGATGCAGCCGCCGGAGCGCCCGTCGATGAGCGCGGCGAACGCGGGAACCGAGCCGAGATCGGGCACGGGCATCCAGTCGACGCTGCCGTCCCGGGCGATCAGGGCCACGGTCCTCCCGTCGCCGATCGCCGCGTAGTCGCGCAGGGGTCGTGTCGCTCGATGCTCGGCCATTCCCTCACGGTAGGCGGCGACCGGTCGGCGGGCTCGGGCTTGCGGCGGTCGGCGGATGCCGGTACCGGCGCGTCAGGTCGCGGCGACGCCGCCGAAGTCGGCCATGCGCTCGGTGAACTCGGCGCGGTCGCCCTCCTCGAGCAGGCCGTTCGCGTAGCCCGCGAGGAAGGCGCCGTTGTCGGACGGGGTGATGCCGACTCCGTCGAGCATCGCCTCGACCTCGCCGCTCGAGTCGGCGTCGAGGTCGACCAGGCCGAGCTCGATCGAGGGGACGGCCTCGGTACTGGAGTAGGCCGTCACGATCCAGAGCGCGGCGGAGGCGTCCTCGTCCGTGAGGTCGCCGTCGAGACGGTAGCCCACCTCCGCCCACTCGGACGGGGTGTCGGCGATGTCGACGGAGTCGAAGCCGAGGGGCGCGACGGCGGCGGTGAAGAGGTCGACGACCGCCTGCTTGTCGGCCTCGGTGCTGAGGTCGGCGTCGGCGTAGTCGGTGGCCGAGATGTAGTCGTACAGCAGCGACGGGCCGCCGTACGCGTTGTCGGCGCGCTCGTAGTACTCGTCGTCGGCCGACACCCAGCCGCCGATCGCGGCCTCCTCGACGGCGGAGACCGCGGCGGCCGAGACGGAGACCGCCGCCTCCGCCGAGGGCTGGTCGAGGACGAGGGCCGCATCGCCGTCCTGGTAGCCGGGGTAGTCGTAGAACGGATCGGTCGGGTCGCCGCCCTCGCCGGGGTCGTCCGAGAAGCCGGGCACGTCGGTGGGCAGGGCGTCGCCGGCCACGTCGACCGCCGCCGTGACGCTCAGCGCGAGCAGGGTCCCGAGGGTCCCGGTGTAGAGCACGCCGAGCACGGCGCTCGAGGCGAGGGCGACCCAGCCCGCGGTGCCGAGCGGGCGGCGTCCCGGAGCGGGCGGCGGACTCGTCGGGGCCTGGGTCATCGCGTTCCTCCGGGGTCGAGCGGCAGCGCCGCCAGTCTCGCACGGCGGTGCGACCGCGGTTCTGCGCATCCGGACCCGGGAGGACAATGGCCGCATGGACGACGACGTGCCCCGCTCCCCCCTCCCCACCCTCGACGAGGTCGACGCGGGCCTGCGCGTCGTGTCGCTGCCGCTGCGCACGCGCTTCCGCGGCGTCGACCACCGCGAGATCGCGCTCGTGCGCGGGCCGGAGGGCTGGACCGAGTTCTCGCCGTTCCTCGAGTACGGCGCCGAGGAGTCGGCCGCCTGGCTCCGCGCGGCGCTCGACTACGGCTGGAGCGAGCAGCCCGCCGCCCTGCGCGACCGCATCCCCGTCAACGCCACGGTGCCCGCGGTCGACGCCTCCGAGGTCGCCGCGATCCTCGCGAGCTACCACGGCTGCCGCACCGCCAAGGTGAAGGTCGCCGAGCGCGGCCAGACCCTCGCCGACGACGTCGCCCGGGTCGAGGAGGTCCGCCGCGTACTCGGGCCGGAGGGCCGGATCCGCATCGACGCGAACGGCGCCTGGAACGTGGACGAGGCCGAGCACGCCGTGCACGCGATGGCCGGAGTCGACCTCGAGTACCTCGAGCAGCCGTGCGCGAGCGTCGACGAGCTGGCCGAGCTCCGCTACCGCGTGAAGTACATGGGCATCCCGATCGCGGCCGACGAGAGCGTGCGCAAGGCCGCCGATCCGCTCGCCGTCGCCCGGGCCGGCGCGGCCGACCTGCTCGTGGTCAAGGCCCAGCCGCTCGGCGGCGTGCGGCGAGCGCTCGCGATCACGGCGGAGGCGGGGCTGCCCGCGGTCGTCTCCAGCGCTCTCGACGGCTCGGTCGGCCTCGCGATGGGGGCGGCCCTCGCGGCGGCGCTGCCCGAGCTGCCCTACGACTGCGGACTCGGCACCGCCTCGCTCCTCGCCGCCGACGTCACCGAGCGCCCCCTCCGCCCGGTCGACGGCTCGATCGCCGTCGAGCGGGTCGAGGTCTCGGAGGAGCTGCTCGTGCGCCACGCGGTGGCTCCGGAGCGCCTCGCGTGGTGGCGGGAGCGCCTGACCGCCTCCTACGCCCTGCTCTGACTCAGTCGGCGGGCGCGATCACCGAGATGACGGCGGAGTCGTCGGCGGCGGCCAGTCCGTGCGCGGCGCCGAGCAGGAAGAGCTGCTCGGCGGCGGCGGCGACCGGAGTCGCGAGACCGGCCGCACGCGCGGCGGTCGTCACGATCCCGAGGTCCTTGACGAAGATGTCGAGGCGGCTGAGCACCTCCGCCCCGCCCTCGTCGCCGGCCTGCAGCATCCGCGGGCCTCGGTTCGCGAGCATGAACGAGCCCGCCGCGCCGGCCGACAGCGTCTCGAGCGTCGCCGCGGGGTCGAGGCCCAGCGTCGCGGCGAGCGCCAGGGCCTCGGCGCCGGCCGCGATGTGCACGCCGCAGAGCAGCTGGTTGACGGTCTTGAAGGCCTGACCGTCGCCCGGGCGATCGCCGATGACGCTCAGCGTCGACGCCAGGAGGTCGAGCACCGGCTGCGCCTTCTCGCGCGCGGCCGGGGTCGCGCCGACGACGATCAGCAGATCGCCCTCGCCCGCGCGGACGGGCCCGCCGCTGAGCGGGGCGTCGACCAGCTCGACGCCGTGCTCGGCGAGCGCGGCCGCCACGTCGACGACGTCCGTGATGCCGACGGTGCTGGTCATGATGACGACGGAGCCGGGGACGAGCGCCGTGGCGATCCCCTCGGCCCCCGCGCCACCGAAGAGCACTTCGCGCAGCTGCGCGCTGTTGCGCACGGCGAGGAGCGTCGCGTCCGCCCCCGCCACCGCCTCCCGGGCGGAGCCGAACGGCCGGATGCCGGCCTCGTGGGCCAGCTCGAGGCGCGGCTCGGCGATGTCGAAGCCGTGGACGGTGAGGGAGCCGGCGAGACGGGTGGCCATGGGGAGTCCCATGGCGCCGAGTCCGAGGACGGCGACGGTGTAGGCGGGCACGAGGGTCTCCAGAGGGGTCAGAGGGACGGGGCGCGGAGGATCGCGGCGACCTGCGCCAGCGAGTCGTCGTCGCCGACATTGCCGGCGAACACGATGTAGGGGATGCCCGCGGCGGGGCCGTCGACGGGCTCCCACAGCGAGACGATGCCGGGCAGCATCGGGCCGCGGACGATCGCGCGGCGCACGGAGAGGCCCTTCGAGGCGACGTCGCTCGAGGTGATGCCGCCCTTGGCGATCACGAAGCGCGGGCGCAGCCGGGCGAGCACGCCCTGCACCACCTCGACGACGGCCGCCGAGACACGCCGTGAGATGTCGAGGCTCTCCTGCGGGTCGTCGGTGCGGCGCAGCGAGCGGCTGGTGTGCACGGCGACGTCGCCCTCGCCCAGGGCCCGGGCCGCCTCCTCGACGAGCGACGCCAGGTGCGCCGGGGCGCGCGACGGATCGACGGCCGCGTCGACGTCGATCTCGAGCACGGCGCTCAGCGTGCCGGTCGCCGCGAGGCGTGCGAGCTGGCGCGAGGTGAGTCCGACGTGCGAGCCGACGACCACGAGACCGCCGCGCGCGGTGTCGGCGGGCGCCTCCTCGGGGAAGATCTCGGCGGCGGTGAGCGGCGCGTGCACCTCCTGCCCGATGCGGGCGCGCACGAACGGCGGGCCGACCCGGTAGAGCAGGCGCGCACCGGCCTCCTCCGCCGCCGCGAGGCCCAGGGCCAGGAGGCGCAGATCGTTCTCGGTGACGGCGTCGACCACCACGGGCACTCCGCCGGTCAGCGGTGCGAGCACGGCGGCGATCGCTTCGGCGCCCGCCCGGATCGTGCCGAGGTCGAGGGAGACGACCCGCTCGGCCGGCCACTGACCGGCCGTCTTCTCCTCGACCCACTCGCGGAGGTCGGAGTGGGCGTAGCCGAAGGTGGAGTCGCGCGCGAACTCGGTCTCGGCGACGGGCTGGAGCCCCTCGGCGCCGCGCATGTAGTGCACGCCGCCGATCGTGACGCGGCCGGCGTCGGGGAACGCGGGGACGAGGATCACGGCGTCGACACTGCCGACGGCCGCCGCGATCTCGTCGGTCTCGAGCGGGAAGTGCCCGCGGAGGGTGGAGTCGCTGCGGCTGACGAAGGCGACCGGGACCTCGAGTGCGCGGGAGGCGGCGAGCGTGCCGGCGACGATCTCGCGAGTGAGCGCCGCCGCGGTCCCGGGCGCGAGACTCCGGGTGTTCGTGAGCACGTAGACGGCGGGGGCGCCGGTCTGCAGGGCCCAGCGGAGGTCGTCCTCGCTCCAGGCCGTCAGCACGGGGAGGTCGGCGACCGACTGCGTGCCCGTCGGGTCGTCGTCGAGCACGATCAGGATCGGGGTCCGCTCGGTGCGGGTCCGCGCAACGGCCTCCGCCTCGACGGACACCTCGCCGGGGTGCTGCGCGAGCAGTGTGGCTTCCGAGATCACCGGTACTCCTTCGTCCTTGGTGTCAGATATCATACAAGTCGGAACGGCCGCGTCAAGGTGCGAGTAGCATCCCCGGCATGACCGTCCCGATCGAGGCCCGCCGCCTCCTGCTCGAGGATCTGATCGAGCACTGCCGCATCGACGACGTCGACATCGCCACGATGTTCGGCTCCCCCGCGATCCGCTTCCGCGGGCGGATCGCCTGCTTCCTCAGCCACGACGCGCAGCTCATCGTGAAGCTGACGCGCCAGGACACGCTCGACCTGATCGCCGAGGGTCGTGCCGAGCCCGTGGTGATGGGAGCTCGGACGCTCAAGGAGTGGGTCACGGTGCCGCGCCTCGACGACGACCGGGCCGCGATCGAGCTCTGGGCGCCGCACGTGGTGACGGCGCTCGGCTACGCGCGGGCGAACGTCTCCTAGCCGCTACTCGCGCGGCGGCAGGACGTAGCGGCGGAGGTCCTCGGCCGTCTGCGCGATGTGATCCGCCATCGCGGCGCGCGACGCCTCCGCGTCTCCCGAGCGGATCGCGTCGAGCACCGCGCGGTGCTTGATCAGCGCGTTCTCCTGGATCTGCACCAGCGCCGAGGTCTGCTCGCGCTTGGAGCGCATCACCTTGGCGAGCGGAGCGAAGACGGCCGCGACGAAGACGTTGCCGGTCGCGGCGAGGATCACGTCGTGGAAGGCGATGTCGGCGGCCACGAAGCCGGCGAGGTCGCCCTCGTCGTGGGCGGTGCGCATCCGGTCGAGCTCCGCCGCCATCCGCTCGAGATCGGCCTCGGAGCGCCGGGTGGCGGCGAGGGCCGCGGCGCCGGTCTCGATCATCTCGCGCACCTCGATCAGGTGCAGCGACGCCGCCTCCGAGTCGACCCCGGAGGACGTCGCCCGGAGGATCGGCTCGAGATCGCTCCAGCGCTCGACCGGGTTCACGGCGCCGCGCTTGCCGCGCCGCGCGTCGATCACGTTGAGCCCCTGGAGCCGCCCCAGCGCCTCGCGCATCGTCGCGCGGCTCACATCGTGCGCGAGGGCCAGCTCGGCCTCGCTCGGCAGCTCGGAGCCGACCGGGATGCGACCCGCGACGATGTCGTCGAGCAGGGCGTCGGCGACGGTCGAGACGAGCGAGGGGCGCGGCACCGGTCCTCCTCAGCTGTCGGCGGACGGACGACCGCGCACAGCCAGGGTACCGGCGGCGTGGTGAACCGAGTGGTGCAGAAGGGCCAGAATGGAGGCGCTCGGCCGCCGTCGCCCGCCGCACCCCTCCTCCCCCTCTGATCGGAGACCCGTGCCCGCCGTTCCCGTCTTCCTCGATTGCGACACCGGCATCGACGACTCGCTCGCCCTCGCCTACCTGCTGCGCTCCCCGCTCGCCGACCTCGTCGGCATCAGCACCGTGAGCGGCAACACCGACGCCCGCCAGGCCGCGGCGAACAGCCTCGGCCTGCTCGCGCTCGCCGGCCGCACCGACATCCCCGTCGCGATCGGCGCCCACGACTTCCTCGAGGAGGCGTACGCCGGCGGCGCCCCCTACGTGCACGGCGACAACGGCATCGGAGACGTCGACCTGCCCTCCGGCGCCGAGCCGGTCGACGAGGACCCGGCCGACCTCCTCCTCCGTCTCGCCCGCGAGCACGCCGGCGAGCTGCGCCTCGTGGCGATCGGCCCGCTCACGAACATCGCCCTCGCGCTGCGCAAGCACCCCGAGCTGCCGTCGCTGCTGCACTCCGTCACGGTGATGGGCGGCGCGGCGCTCGTGCCGGGCAACATCAGCGCGGTGGCGGAGGCCAACATCTTCCACGACCCCGCCGCGGCCGCCGAGGTCGTCGCCGCCGACTGGGATCTGACACTCGTTCCGCTCGATGTCACCATGCGGCACCTGATGACGGAGGAGCACCGCGCGGTGCTGCTCGGCTCGGCCGATCCGCTGGCCGAGACGATCGGGCGCGCACTCGACTTCTACTTCGACTTCTACGTCGGCCACTTCGGCGTGCGCACCGCGGCCCTGCACGACCCGATGGCCGCCGCGATCGCCGTCGAGGCGCTGGGCCTCGCCTCCGCACCGCGCGTGCCGGTCGCGGTCGACGCGACCTCGGGCCCCGGCCGCGGCCAGACCCTGCCCGACCTGCGCGGCATCTACCGCGACGTGCACCCCGAGGGCTCGCGCACCCGCTACGTGCTCGCCCTCGACGCCCCCTTCGCCCCGCACCTGATCGACGTCATCACGGGCGGCGCCGCCGCGCCGGCCGAGTAGCCCCGGATCGGGTGGATCTCGATACGCCCGCTCCGCGGGCTACTCGATCAGCAAGCAGCGATGAGTAGCCCTGCAGGGTCGTATCGAGACCCACCACCGCCAACAGGATCGTCCGCACAGCAGTCGATCCGTCACGAACGGCTCCCTGAAGCGACTCGGACGAGCCGTTCGCGCCGGATCGATCACGGGCGGGCGCACTCTCCATAGCCGCACCCCCTGGATCGGCGCACTCTCCGAGCCGCACCCCCTGGATCGGCGGGTGCCGACGGCGTCAGTCGCAAGGCGGAGGAGGGGTTCGTAGCGGAGCTACGTGCCCCGACGACAACGCCGCGAATGGCGTCGTCGGCGCCCGCCGATCACATGCCGGTGTCGAGGCCGGAGTAGGCGTGGAGCCCCTTGAAGAAGACGTTCACGACGCCGAAGTTGAACATGACCGCCGCGAAGCCGATGATCGCGAGCCAGGCCGAGGGGGTGCCGCGCCAGCCGCGGGTCGCGCGGGCGTGGATGTAGCCGGCGTAGATGGTCCAGATGATGAAGGTCCAGACCTCCTTGGTGTCCCAGCCCCAGTAGCGGCCCCAGGCCTTCTCGGCCCAGACGGCGCCCGCGATGAGGGTGAAGGTCCAGAGGATGAAGCCGATGATCGTGACGCGGTAGGCGAGGTTCTCGAGCGTCAGCGCGCTCGGGAGGGTGCGGAGGAACCGCAGGACCGAGCGCGGCGACTCGCCCTCCGCCTCCCTCCGCGACTGGAGGAGCTGGGTGACGGACAGAGCGAAGCCGAGGGCGAAGAACGCCGTGCCGAGGATCGCGACGAGCACGTGGATCACGAGCCAGTACGACTGGAGTGCGGGCGGCAGGGGCACGACTGCCACGTAGTAGTTGACCGTCGCGACGCCGAGCAGCACCAGCACGAGCCCGGTGATGAACGCGCCGAGGAAGCGGAGGTCCCAGCGCAGCTGCACGGCGAGGAACACGCCGATGATGATCAGGGTGCCCGTGATCGAGAACTCGTACATGTTGGCCCACGGCACGCGGCCGGCCGCGACGCCGCGGAGCACGGTGGCGCCGAGGTGCAGCACGAAGGCGAGCAGGGTGAGCGAGAAGCCGATGCGCATCGCCTTCGAGCGCGCCGGGGCGTTGTAGACCTCGTCCTCGACCCGGCTGCCCAGGCGCGAGAGCGTCGCCGTGGGGCGACCGGAGCCGCCGGCCACCGTCGCCCTGCCGCTCGCCGCGCGGTCGGCGGCGGCCGCGGACGCGACGCGCTCCGCCTCCTGCACGACCTCGATCGACTCGCCGTCGGCGATCGAGGCTCGGCGGGCCAGGTCGACCGCGAAGAAGATGAACGCCAGCGCATAGATGCCCATGGCGGAGTAGAGGCACAGCACGGAGTACTGCGAAAGGGTCTCGATCACCTCCTCAGGGTAATCGCTGCGGGCCGCCACCGCCCCTGCGCGAACGCACAGGTTAGGGCGTCCTTCCTCCTCTGCGCGCCGGTCAGGACGCGTCGAGCGGCGCGTGGCGGTCGGCCACGTCGCGCACCGCGCGGACCAGTTGCGGGTCCTCGCCGCGGGCGAGGCCCGCGTACTCGAGCGTCAGGCCTCCGTCGGCACCGGTCGTCGCCTTCACCCACACCCGTCGGCGCGGCACGAACAGCGAGGTCAGCAGCCCCGCGAGCACCAGGATCGCGAACAGCAGCACCCAGCTCTGCGTGGCGTCGTGGTGGATGTCGAAGGACGCGAAGCGCTTGACGCTGTCGGTGCCCACGACGGAGGGGTCGGCTCCGACGTTCTCGAACGTCACCGTCCCGAGCCCGTTCGGCAGGTCGGCCGTCTGCCCCGGCTTGAGGGTGATCGAGGCGACCCCCGTCTCCCCGCCCGTGAGCCGCGTCAGCGAGTCGACGTTCAGCACGTAGACGGAGGTGGGCACGCCGGTGTCGAGGCCGAGGTCGCCCGAGAAGACGTTCAGCGAGAGCACGGGGTACTGCAGGTCGGGGAAGATCGAGGTCGAGGCGCCCGAGGCGAGCTCGTCCTGCGTCGGGTAGAAGAACCCGGTCATGCCGATCTGCTCGGCGAGCCCGTCGGGCACCTTCACGACGCCGACCGAGGTGAGGTTCGCGTCCTGCGGGAGGAACGGCACCGCGTCGGTGAAGATCGCCGTCCCCGACGGGTCGCGCACCGTGATCGTGGGCGCGTAGCCGTTGCCGAGCAGGTAGACGTTGGTGCCGCCGATCGAGAGCGGCTCGTTGACCTTGATCGTGCGGTCCTCGGTGCCGCCCCCGCGCTGGGTGGTCGTCACGTTGGCCGTGAAGTCGACGGGCTGCCCCAGCGCCTGCTGGTTCTGCTCCTCGTACTGCACGTCGAGGCTGTCGAGCGTCAGCTGGTACGGGTCGAGCTGGCTGCTGTCGAAGAAGCGGCCGGGGTTGAAGGAGTCGTAGGCCGCGAGGTTGTTGGCGAAGCCCTGCCCGCCCTCGACGAGGACGCGCTGACCGCTGTACCCGAATCCGCCGCCGACTCCGACGGCCACGAGGATCCCGACCAGCGCCGAGTGGAAGACGAGGTTGCCGGTCTCGCGGAGGTAGCCGCGCTCGGCCGAGACGCTCGTCCACCGGCCGCGCGGGTCGTCGTAGCGCTCGACGCGGTAGCCCGCGCGACGCAGCACCGCATGCGCGGAGTCGATCGCCTCGGCCTCGCTCGCACCCTCGACCTCGCGCACGGTGTACCCGGCGAGGCGCTGGAGGCGCGCGGGGGTGCGCGGCGGCCGCGAGCGCATCGCCTCGAAGTGGTGCTTCGTGCGCGGGATGATGCAGCCGATCAGCGAGATGAACAGCAGCAGGTAGATGCTCGAGAACCAGGCCGAGGTGTAGGTGTCGAAGGCCTGCACCTTGTCGAGGAGAGGCGCCAGATCGGGGTTGTCGACGAAGTACTGGGTGACGCCGTTGGGGTCGGAGGAGCGCTGTGGCACGAGCGAGCCGGGCACCGCCGCGATCGCCAGCAGCAGCAGGAGGAACAGCGCCGTGCGCATGCTCGTCAGCTGCCGCCACATCCAGCGCAGCCAGCCGGTGAAGCCGAGCCGGGGCTGCGTGATCGTGTCGGCGTCGGAGTCGAAGTGGTCGGCCGGGCGGAAGGTCGCGTCGGCGCGCTTCTGCGCCTCGTCGCCGTCGAGCGGCGCGCGGGGCCCTGATCGCGAATCGGGCTCTGATCGCGAATCGGGCTCAGATCGCGGGCTGGAAGCCATTGATCACTCCTGCGAGGGTTCCGTAGACGAGGGTGTTCCAGATCCCGGTCACCATGAGCACTCCGATCAGGACGAGGGCGACGCCGCCGGCGATGTTGATCGCGCGGATGTGGCGCTTCACGACGGCGAGGGCGGTCGTGACCCAGCTGAACCCGAACGCCACGAGGAGGAAGGGCAGACCGAGGCCGAGGCAGTACATCAGCGCGAGGAGCGCGCCCCGCCACGGCGAGCCCGCCCCGAGCCCCAGGGCGAGGATCGAGCTGAGCGTCGGGCCGAGGCAGGGCGTCCAGCCGATGCCGAAGACGATGCCGAGCAGCGGAGCGCCGACGAGGCCGGTCGCGGGGCGGATGCTCGGGCGGAGCGTCCGCTGCAGGAACGAGAACTGGCCGATGAAGACGAGCCCCATCGCGATGACGACCACGCCGAGCACGCGCGTGATGACGTCGCTGTAGCGCTGCATCCAGAAGCCGATCGAGCCGGCCGCCGTGCCGTAGAGCACGAACACCAGCGAGAAGCCCAGGATGAAGAGGAGGACGCCGAGCACCACGCGGCGGCGGCCCCGCGCCGCGCGCTCGTCGGCGTCGGTGAACCCGCCGACGTAGGCGAGGTAGCCGGGCACGAGCGGCAGCACGCACGGCGACGCGAACGACACCAGGCCGGCGAGGAGCGCGATCGGCACCGCGAGGAGCAGCTGTCCGCTGATGACGATGTCGCCCACGCGGCTACTCCGGTTCCGCGAGCGTGTCGCTCACGAGGGTCGAGAGGATCGACGCCTCCTGCAGCTGGCCGAGGATGCGCGAGGCGACTCGCCCCTCCTTGTCGAGGACGAGCGTGGTCGGCACCGCGTTCGGCGGGACCTTGCCCGAGAAGGCGAGCTGGGTCGATCCGTCGACGTCGACGATCGAGGGGTACGTGAGGCCGTAGGTCTCCGCGAACGCGGCGGCGGTCGGTGCCTGGTCGCGCACGTTGACGCCGACGAACGAGACGTCCTGGCCCGCGAACTCGGTGTTCACCGACTCGAGGTCGGCCGCCTCGGCGCGGCACGGGGCGCAGCTGGCGTACCAGAAGTTGACGACCACGACACGGCCGACCAGATCGGCGGAGTCGATGCTCTCGCCGTTCTCGTCGGTGCCGGAGAAGACGATCGGGTCATCACGGGTGTCGGAGGCGATCTCGGTGACGGTGCCGTCGCCCGAGATGTAGCCCTTGTTGTCGCCGTTGCGGTACTGGGTCGCCAGCTCGTCCTCGGTGCAGCCGGACAGCACCAGCGCTGCGGCGAGCGCCAGCACCGCCGCCGCGCGGATCCGGGCCATCAGACGGCTCCGACGTCGGTCGCGAGGCCCTGGAGACCGGCCGCAGGGTCGGAGTAGCCGACCTCGACGAAGCGGTCGCCGCGGCGCTCGAACGTGGTGATGCTCGACAGGGCGCACCGGCGCTTGCGCGGGTCGTGGAAGAGCCGCTCGCCGGCGACGGCGCGGTGGGCGGTCCAGATCGGGAGCTGGTGGCTGACCAGGGCGACGTCGCCCTCGGCCGTCGACTTCCACGCCGACTCCATCGCCGCGTACATGCGGGCCGAGATCGAGAGGTACGGCTCGCCCCAGCTGGGCTCGAAGGGATTGCGGAGCCACGGCCAGCTGCGCGGGTTCCGCAGCGCCGAGCTGCGCGCCTCCATGCGCTTGCCCTCGAAGCGGTTGCTGGGCTCGATGATCCGCTCGTCGATGCCCACCTCGAGCTCGAACGCCTGCGAGATCGGCTGCGCCGACTCGCGCGTGCGCTGGAGGGGCGAGGCGATCAGGGCGGTCACGTGTCGGCGCCGCTCGAGCAGGTCGTCCGCGGCGGCGCGCGCCATCCGGTGACCGAGCTCGGAGAGCCGGAAGTTCGGGAGTCGCCCGTAGAGGACCCGGTCGGGGTTGAACACCTCGCCGTGCCGCACGAGATGGATCTGATCGGCAACCACGAGCGTCAAGTGTACGGAACGCGGCGTGGACGAACGCCGGGAAAGGGCCGCCTGGGCCGGACCCGCACTCAGGGTCGCGGCGCGCTCGACGGCAGGTTCAGCGGCGCGCGAGGACCGCCGCCGAGATGCGGCGGACGAGGCTGTCGGGCAGGTGCCGCGCGAGGGCGACCGGCACCCCGAACCGCCACGACGGCACCGACACCACGCCACCGCGGGCGACATCGCGGAGGAACTCCTCGACCACCTTGTCGGCGTCGAGCCACAGGGCCTCCGGGATGGAGGTGGTGTCCATCGCCGCGCGCTCGTGGAACTCGGTGCGCACCCAGCCCGGGCAGAGCGCCGCCGCCCGGACACCGGTGCCGCGCAGCTCGACGGCGAGCGACTGCGTGAACGCCGTCGCCCAGGCCTTCACCGCGGAGTAGGGGCCGAGGTGGACGAACCCGGCCACGCTCGAGACCGTGAGGATCGCGCCCCGACCGCGGGCGGTCATCGCCTCCGCCGCCGCCCCCGACAGCACTGCGACCGAGCGGACCATCACCTCGAACGCCTCGTCCTGCGCCGCGATGTCGGGCTCGGAGAAGCTGCCGTCGATGCCGAACCCCGCGTTGTTGACGAGGGCCCGGATCGGACGGGCGTGGTCCGCCACCCGCTCCCGCACTCGCTCGACCTGCGCGCGATCGCTGAGATCAGCGGCGAGGACCTCGACGTGCGGAGCGCCGAGCTCCTCGAAGGTGCGCGCCGCCTCCTCCAGCCGCCGCTCGTCGCGGGCGACCAGCATGAGGCTCCAGCCCCGCCGGGCGAAGGCGCGCGCGAACGCGGCGCCGATGCCCGACGACGCCCCTGTGATCAGTGCGGTGCTCATGGCGGCTCCTCTGGTCGAGCTGCGTGTCGCCCCTCTCGGCGGCATCGGACTCCAGTGTGCCCGGCCGCTCCGGGCGACATCGAGTGGACATGTCGGGGAGCGTGGACGAAGCAGGCAGGGCACCGGTTCGATGCGGACGTTCGTCCGGCTCGACGGAGGGACTGCCCCAGCCTGAGGCGCGCCTCAGGCACGCGGCGCGAAGGCCTCGCGATGGCTAGCAGGCGACGAGTCGTGCGACGTTGTCGGAAAGGGTTCCCGAGCCACCGAGAAGGATGACTTCCGAAGCACCGAGGTCGGTGATGTCGTCGAGGACCTCCTGCGGGACGCAGTCGGGGTGGACGGCGAAGAGGGGGCTGCCGGTGTAGCCGGCGGCGGTAGCGCCGGCGAGCGCGTCGGGGAAGTTCTCCCCGGTAGCGAAGTAGACCGTGTCAGCTGCGGTGAAGGCCGCCTTGTTGAGCTTCTCGGACGTGTCATAGCGGTCGGTGCCGCCGATACGCGTGGACGCCGCCGGCAGAGACTCCTTGATGCCTTCACTGATAGAGAGGGCGCTTCCCGCAATCGTGAGGGAGGTCACACCGAGTTCGGTCACCAGCTGGCGCGTCTGAGTGGTCACGGCAGAGAGTCCACCGTTGACGAGCAGCACAGGCGCATCGACAGAGCCCGCGGCAGCACTCGCGCTCAGCGCATCAGGAAACTTCTCCCCGGTCGCGACCCACGCCCGACTCGAACCGGAGGAGAACGCGTAGGTGACGATCTTGTCCGCGGTGTCATACCGATCGACTCCGCCGATGCGCTCGATGCCACCTGAACCTGCGTAGTCCCGCAGCTCCGAGAGGAGCGTGTCACTGACACTCAGGCCGGAGCCGACGACGACGATCTTCCCGGGCTTGAGACGAGTGAGCTCGTCCTTCACTGCCCGGCTCATGGAGTCGCGGTCGACGAGGAGCAACGGACCGTCCTGCTTCGCGGCGGCCGGGGCCGCGCTCAGCGCATCGGGGAAGTTCCCGCCGGTGGCGATGTAGACAACGGGCACGTTGGTCGGGAACGTCGCGCGGGAGATTCTCGCAGCAGTGTCCTGGCGGTCTACACCAGCGATCCGCGTGACGCTCAGGGAGGTCCCCGTCGAGACCACAGGATCAGTAGCGCTCGTTCGTGCGGAAGCGTCGGCGTATCCGGCCCGCTTCGCCGAGACGACTGCATGGAGGGTCGCGCCGACATCGCTCGATGTGACTGCGTACTCGGCTGCGGTAGCACCGGGAATAGGGGTCGAGTCTCGGAACCAGGTGTAAGTCAGGGTGAGGTCCGCGACATCCCATTCGCCGCCGTCCACCGAAAGAGTGGAACCGGCGATCGCTTCGCCGCTGAGTCTCGGAGCCCGGACAAGGCTCGGAGGCGCGGTTGAACGTCCGATCTCCGGGTTGGGGCCTGCTCCGAAGGTGATCGCGTACACGATGTACGTGTCCCCTCCGCTCCCCTGAGGCACTGTGATGTCGAATCCATGATTCGGCCCGTCGCCGTGGGCCGCACCGACGTCGTCGCGAGTGAGGTCCGCGTGCACCGCTTCGAGCCCGGTCGAGCCACGATAGATGTGGACGTCGATGGGCTCCTGGGTGTCGGGGTCGAGCGCCCAGCCGGTGAGCCTGACGGTGCCGTCGACACCGGTCACTGAATCCAGCGAGCCGAAGGGTGTCGCCGATGCGGGAGCACTGAGGGTGCCGAGAGCCGGGTTGTTGCCACCGCCGGCGTTGATTCCGTACACCGTGATCGGTCCACTCGCGGCTGCATCACCGCCGATGAAGACGGAGTAGCCGTGCCGAGGTCCGCGGTGGTGCGCGGCATCGACATCGGGGCGGTCCAGATCCGCGCGGGCCGAGCTCTGGTACGCACCGTTCGCATAGACATGCACATCGATCGGATCGTTCGTATCGGGGTCGATCGCCCAACCCGTCACCACCACCCCGCCGTGCACTGATTGCACGCTGTCCAGGGACCCGAAGGGCTGTGCACTGCCGGGGTCACTGCAGTCATTGGCCGTGAAAGCGGTGCGGCCCCAGGTGCCGTTGCTGACCGGCCCTGAGGCCGGCATGTTCTGAGCGCCGCAGATCCTCAGGCCGTTCGCCGTCTCGAAGGTCAGTGGGCTGCCGTTGTCATAGCAACCAGGTGCAGACCAGTACTCGAAGTGCAGGTGAGCGACGTTGTTGTTGTTCACTGTTCCTGCAGCGCCGACAGTTCCTACTGATTGGCCGGCGGTGATTGCGCCGCGGGTGACCGACGCGTTGATATGCGTCAGCGTATAGCTGCGCCCGCCGGCGACGTTCACGCAGAGGTTTCCATAGGCCGCCTGCCAATAGGCGATGGTCCCACCCTCGGGAGCCACCACTGTCCGACCCGAGGTCGAGGTCGAGCTCGAATCACTGGTGAGATCGAGGCCGAACTGAGAAGTGCCGGTGTGGCTGCCGGAGGAATAGCCTTGATAGACGTAGACCGGTCCGCCCGATTCGAATGGCGTACGGATGTTTCCGTCGGCGGCGCTCGCAGAGAGGGGAAAGCTGCTCACACCGATGAGCACGAGAAGAGCAATAGCCACTGACAGGGCAAGGGATCGTGCTGCCGCTGACCGCACTGGAGGTCGTGCGGCATAACGGCTCGGCACCGGAGCATATCTTGTAGGCACTACACGGTCTCCAACCTCGCCGTGACCCTATGCCCGACCTTGCCCCGAAGGCTATCGGCGCAGGAGCGCTATGTCATGTCGCTAAGCGGATGACATAGTCCTACCGAGGCACGGCAAGCCGATACGCGTTCTCCCGTCTCGCGAGTCCGAACCGAGTATCGATCGTCGACTCGGTCGCCTCTCCGCCACTCCGGGACGCATCAGCGCTTCTCCTACCCTGAGGCGCCCTCGAAGCAGACCAGTTCTTTCATCACCCGGGAACCGGCAGTCTCAGCCGCTTGGACGGCACATCCCCGCATCTACGCCGACGACCTCGGCGACAGTCACCGATCCTGCGAAGAGGGAGAGTCTGCGCTGCAGGACACCACTGCCGAACACGAGCGGCAAGACAGATCGAGTAGAGGGTCTCGACCCTGCCTCGACTTCCTGCTGAGCCAAGCGCAGAAGCCACGGCCCGGAAGCGACGGAACACGGTTCCGGCTCGGAGACGGTCGAGTCCTCCTCATTCGAGCCGAACGCCCGCCGACCCCTCGCGAGTAGACTCCCCTACCGTGACCGACGCGACCCGCCTCCCCCGAACCACCGTCAAGAAGCTCGCCGCCCTCGAAGACGGGCCGGTGCGCGTCTCCGGCTGGGTCGAGACGGTGCGCGATCAGAAGAAGGTGCAGTTCGTCGTCCTCCGCGACGAGTCGGGCGCCGTGCAGCTCGTGAACCCCGCGGTCCGCGAGGCCGTCGAGGGCGACGAGGCCTCCGCCGCGAAGCTCGCGATCACCGAGGCGATCTCCGGTCTCGCGCAGGGCTCCTTCATCACCGTGACCGGCGCGCTCAAGCACGACGAGCGCGTGAAGCTCGGCGGCATCGAGGTCAAGCTCGAGACGCTCGGGATCGTGTCCGAGTCGATCCCGGAGGCGCCCATCGCCGCCGACTCCGGCATCGACAAGCGCATGGACTGGCGCTTCCTCGACCTGCGCCGCCCCGAGCAGAACCTGATCGCCCGCGTGCAGACCACGTTCGAGCACGCCCTGCGCACCTACTGGATCGAGAACGACTTCATCGAGATCCACACCCCGAAGCTGATGGCGAGCGCCTCGGAGTCGCGCGCCGAGCTCTTCGAGGTCGAGTACTTCGAGACCAAGGCCTACCTCGCGCAGAGCCCCCAGTTCTTCAAGCAGATGGCCCAGCCCGCCGGCTTCGGCAAGGTCTTCGAGGTCGGGCCGGCCTTCCGCGCCGACCCGAGCTTCACCTCGCGGCACGCGACCGAGTTCACCAGCGTCGACTCCGAGGTCTCGTGGATCGACTCCCACGAGGACGTCATGGAGCTGCACGAGCAGCTGATGGTCGCCGGTCTCACCGCCGTGGTCGCCAAGCACGGCGCCGAGGTGAAGGCGCTCTTCGACATCGACCTCACCGTGCCGACCACGCCGTTCCCGCGCATCCCGCTGGCCGAGGCCAAGCGCATCGTCGCGGAGCGCGGCTACGAGGTGCCCCGCGCCGACGACGACATGGACCCCGAGGGCGAGCGCCGCATCGCGGCGTACGTGAAGGAGGAGTTCGGCCACGACTTCGTGTTCCTGACCGACTACGCCTCCAGCATCCGGCCGTTCTACCACATGCGCCGCGAGGGCGACGGGACGATCACCAACAGCTACGACCTCATCTACAACGGAGTCGAGATCTCGACCGGCGCCCAGCGCGAGCACCGCATCGACGTGCTCACCGAGCAGGCGCGCGACAAGGGCCTCGACCCCGAGGAGCTCGGCTTCTACCTCGACTTCTTCCGCTACGGCGTCCCGCCGCACGGAGGCTTCGGCATGGGCCTGTCCCGCGTCGTCATGCTGATGCTGCAGCAGGCCAACCTCCGCGAGGTCACCTACCTGTTCCGCGGTCCGACGCGCCTCCTGCCCTAGCCGCCGCACCGAGGGAACCCCGGACCATCGAGACCGCCAGCACCTGGCGGCTCCCTCGACGGTCCGGGGTTCCCTCGCGTCAGCGCGGGAGGCTCTCGAACGGCACCCGCCGGCTCAACCACGTCAGTACGCCGGTGACGGATGCGAGGACGACGGCCGGGATCAGGAGGAGCCAGAGGCCCGACGCCGCGGCGAAGAGCACCAGCGCCAGCGCGGCGAGCCCCGCGCCGACGGCGAAGTTCCAGCGGATGTCGGTCACCACTCCGGCCTGCGGTCTCGGCCACATCACGACGAGCGCGGTCGCGAGCGGGCCCAGGAACAGCGCGATGACGAACCAGCGCCAGCGCGAGCGGCCCTTCTGCTCGGCGAGGCCGGCGGTGACGATCGCGAGTGCGAGCCAGATCCAGCTGGAGTCCTGCAGGGTGGTGGTCATGCGCCGAGCCTAGGGCGCGGGCAGGATCACCAGGTCGAGGTAGTCGGCCAGGCACGCCACCATGTCGACCGCGTCGTGGTCGAGCAGCCACTGCAGCTGGATGCCGTCCCACAGCGCGATGATCGACGCCGCGACCCGCTCGGGGTCCGCGCCCTCGCGGAGCCGGCCGGCGTCGCGAAGCAGCCGGAGCTCGCCGGTGTACTCGCTGCGCAGGCGCAGGAAGCGCTGGGCGAAGAAGTCGCGCCCCGGATGCTCGTCGGTCGTCGACTCGCCGCACAGCACGGCGTACAGCTCGATGACCCCGGGCGCCGTCTCGTTGTAGCGGGTCTGGCGCAGGATGCCGGCGACGAGACCCTCCTCGGGATCCGGCGGCGACGAGCCGTCGCCCGTGATCAGGTCGCGGTGCTGCAGCACGGCGAGCAGCAGCTCGTTCTTGGTCGGGAAGTAGTGCAGCAGGCTGGTCTGGCTGAGCCCGACGCGGTCGGCGACGTCCTGCAGCGAGCCGCGGGCGTAGCCGCGCGCCGCGAAGACCGCGTGCGCCGCCTCGATGATGCTGCGCCGGCGCTCGGCCGACTTGGCGTAGGGGCCGCGGCGCGCACTGCGGGTGGGGACCGCCTCCGTCATCACTGCTCCTCGTGCCTGGTCGGATCGCTCAGCGTAGCGCGCGCTCGGCCCCCGGGAACGAGGGGATGCGGATCGAATTTCGAGCACCTACTCGACATTGTGATAGCGTCCCGAGCATCCGCGGCAACGAGGCCCGGACTTCCACCACGATGAAGTGAGGGACAGTGACACCGTTCACACGCAGACAGCTCATCGCCGCCGGACTCGGCACCGCGGCACTCGGCGGGCTCACCGCCTGCGCCACCCCCGGCACCGTCTCGGTCAACAGCGGCGCGGCCATCCCGGCGGCCACCGGGCCGATCCGCCTCCAGTACTGGGCCTGGCTCAAGGACCTGCAGAAGGTCTGCGACGTCTGGAACGCCTCGAACCCGAACGTGCAGGTCGACGCGGTCTGGATCCCCGGCGGCAACGCGGGCGGCTACCAGAAGCTCTACTCGGCTCTCGCGGCCGGCGGCGGGCCCGACATCGGCCAGGTCGAGATGCGCTCGCTCCCCGAGTTCATGCTCGTCAACGGGCTCGTCGACCTCAACCGCTACGGCGCCGAGCAGTACGCCGACCGCTACGACCCCACCCTCTGGGGACAGGTCAGCTACACCGGAGGCGTCTACGGGATCCCGCAGGACAGCGGCCCCATGGCGTTCTTCTACCAGCCCGAGATCCTCGACAGGGTCGGCGCGGCGGCCCCCGCGACCTGGGACGAGTGGGCCGCGGTCGCGACCGAGCTGCGCGGCGTCGACTCCTACATCGACTGCTTCCCGCTCGCCGACGCCTCCGTCTTCGCCGCCTTCGCGACGCAGGCCGGTGCGCAGTGGCTGCGGGCGGAGGAGGACGGCTGGGTCATCGACATGACCGACGACGCGACGACGCGGGTCGCGCAGTTCTTCGACATCGCCATCGACCAGGACCTCGTGCAGACCGGCTACGGCGCCTACTCCCCCGCGTGGTTCGCGGCGGCCGCCAGCGGGGGCATCGCCTCCTGCACCACGGGCAGCTGGGGCGACGCCCTCATCCAGGGCGTGAGCGGAGGGAGCGGCAAGTGGCGGGTGGCGCCGATGCCCACCTGGGGGGACACGGGCTACGGCTCGAGCTTCCTCGGCGGCTCGACGGCGGCGGTCTTCGCGAGCAGCCAGCACCCGCAGGAGGCCCTCGAGTTCGCGGTCTGGATGACCACCTCCCAGGAGGGGATCGACGCGATGATCGCCAACAGCGGTATCGGCTGGTCGCCCGCCGTCGGCGAGATCGGCACCACCCGGCAGCAGCCGAGCGAGTTCTTCAGCGGCGAGAACTACTACGAGGACGTCCTCGTACCGGCCTCCGAGGAGCAGAACCCCGACTGGTCGTGGTGGCCGGTGACGCAGCAGTCGTTCAACATCCTCAGCGACGGCTTCCGCAAGAAGGCGTCGGGGCTCTCGCTCGTCGACGCCGTCGCCCAGGCCGAGGACCAGATCATCACGGTCTTCGAGAACAAGGGCCTCAGCATCAGGAAGGCATCGGCATGACGACCACGACGTCCCCCGCCGCCGCCGCCGTCGCGGCCACCTCGGGCGGACCGACGAAGCGCAGTCGCGCCGTCGGCCGCGCCCCGTGGATCCTCCTGGCGCCCTTCCTGGCGCTGTTCGTCCTCACCTTCATCATCCCGATCGTCGTCGCCATCGGCTCCAGCTTCACGAAGGTGACCCGCTCGGGCCTCTTCGGCGAGGCCGGAGTCACGAGCGGGTTCGCGGGCTTCGACAACTACGCGCAGGCCCTCGCCGACGGCAACTTCATCGCCTCCATCGGGCGGATGTTCCTCTTCGGCATCGTCCAGGTGCCGGTGATGATCGCGCTCTGCACGGTGCTCGCGCTGATGCTCGAATCGGCGTCGGCCCGGATGCCCGGCTTCTTCCGCGCGGCCTACTTCCTGCCCTACGGGGTCCCCGGAGTGATCGCCACGATCCTCTGGTCGTTCCTCTACGTCCCCGGGCTCAGCCCGATCATCGACGCCGCGAACGTGGTCGGCCTCGAGCCCGACTTCCTCGGCGCGAACTCGGTGCTCTGGTCGATCGCGAACATCTCGCTCTGGAGCTACACCGGCTACAACATGCTGATCATCGTCGCTCAGCTGAAGGCGATCCCGGTCGAGCTCTACGAGGCCGCGAAGGTCGACGGAGCCTCCACCTGGCGCGTCGCGCGCAGCATCCAGCTGCCGCTCATCCGGCCCGCCCTGGTGCTGACGACGATCTTCTCGATCATCGGGACGCTGCAGCTGTTCGCCGAGGCGCAGGTGCTCAAGACCGTCGCTCCCGCGATCGACAGCCAGTACACGCCGAACCTCAGCGCCTACACGACCGCCTTCGCCTACAACGACTACAACGTCGCCGCCGCCCAGGCCGTCCTGATCGCGCTGGTCGCGTTCATCCTCTCGTTCACGTTCCTCTCGATCTCGAACAGGAAGTCCTCATGAGCACGGTCGAGCGCACCGAGCAGCCCACGACGACGACCGGAGTGGTCACCGCCGACCGCCCGGTGAAGCCCGGCCGCGGCCCCGACCGGTCGGCCGGCCGCAACCGGGCCTCGACGATCATCGTCACCGCGATCCTCGTCGTCGTCGCCGTCTACTTCCTCGTCCCCGTCTACTGGGTGGTCGTCGCGGCGACCAAGACCACCGAGGACCTCTTCGCCACCTACGGCTTCTGGTTCGCGCCGACCTTCGCGCTGTGGGACAACCTCCGCCAGGTGCTGACCTACGACGGCGGGATCTTCGTCCGCTGGTTCCTCAACTCGGTGCTCTACGCCGGAGTCGGCGCGCTGCTCGCGACGTACCTCGCGGCCGCGGGCGGCTACGCGCTGGCGAAGTACGAGTTCAAGGGGAGCAAGCTCGTCTTCGGCACGATCCTCGCGGGCGTCCTGGTCCCGGGCACCGCGACGGCGCTCCCCCTGTTCCTCCTCTTCAGCCAGATGGGGATCGCGAACACCTACTGGAGCGTGCTGATCCCCTCGCTGGTCTCGCCGTTCGGCCTCTTCCTCTGCCGCATCTACGCGCAGGCGACGGTCGACACGGCGATCATCGAGGCGGCGCGGATCGACGGTGCGGGCGAGCTGCGGATCTTCCACACGCTGGGGCTGCGCATCCTGACCCCGGCACTGGTGACCGTGTTCCTCTTCCAGCTCGTCGGGATCTGGAACAACTACTTCCTGCCGCTCGTGATGCTCTCGGACACGAACCTGTTCCCCATCACGCTCGGCCTCAACAACTGGCTCAGTCAGGTCGATCGCCTGCCCGAGTTCTACGAGCTGACGACCGGCGGCGTGCTGCTGTCGATCATCCCGCTCGCCATCGCCATGATCGTGCTGCAGCGCTTCTGGCGCGGCGGCCTGACGGAAGGCTCCGTGAAGTGACGACTCCCCCGACGACCGCCCACTACCTCACCGACACCGGTCCGGGTTCCGGCCTCCGCCGGCCCGCCCGCTCGTGGCTGCACAGCGATGCCCCGGCGCTCTCGCTCGACGGGGAGTGGCGCTTCCGCCTGCTCCCCGCCGCTCCGGGGACGCTCGGGGGCCTCGGTGTCCTGCCCGACGGCGAGGGAGTGGACGACGTCGGGGGCGAGTCCTTCGACGACTCCGGCTGGGACCTGATGAGGGTCCCCGCCCACTGGGTCCTCGAGGGCGACGGCCGCTACGGCCGGCCGGCCTACACGAACGTGCAGTTCCCCTTCCCGACGGAGCCGCCCTTCGTGCCGGACGAGAACCCGACCGGCGACTACCGGCGCACGATCGAGGTGCCGGAGTCGTGGAGCGACGCGGCCGCCGTCGTGCTGCGCTTCGACGGGGTCGAGTCGCGCTACCGGGTGTGGGTCAACGGCGTCGAGATCGGCATCGGCTCCGGCAGCCGCCTCGCGCAGGAGTTCGACGTCACCGCGGCGGTGCGGCCGGGCGAGAACCTCGTGGTCGTGCGGGTGCACCAGTGGTCGGCGTCGAGCTACGTCGAGGATCAGGACCAGTGGTGGCTGCCGGGGATCTTCCGCTCGGTGCACCTGCTCGCGCGCCCCGTCGGCGGGATCGAGGACGCCTGGGTCCGCGCCTCCTACGCCGGCGGCGCGGGTCGCCTCGAGACCGAGGTCAGGGTCGAGGCGGAGGCGTTCCCCGTCACGCTGCGCGTCCCCGAGCTGGACATCGAGGCCGTCTGGGCCTCGGCCGACGAGGTCGCTCCGATCGACGTGCCCGCCGTCGAGCCGTGGTCGGCGGAGGTGCCGCGCCTGTACGACGCCGAGCTCGCCTCCGCGGGCGAGACGGTGTCGCTGCGTCTGGGCTTCCGGACGGTCGAGATCCGCGGCGACCGCTTCCTGGTGAACGGCGAGCGCGTCGTCCTCCACGGCGTGAACCGGCACGAGACCCATCCCGACCGCGGCCGCGCGTTCGACGAGGACTTCGCCCGCGCCGACCTCGCGATGATGAAGCGCTTCAACGTCAACGCGATCCGCACCAGCCACTACCCGCCGCACCCGCGCCTGCTGGACCTCGCCGACGAGCTCGGCTTCTGGGTGATCCTCGAGTGCGACCTCGAGACCCACGGCTTCGAGCGCTACGGCTGGGCCGGCAACCCGAGCGACGACCCCGCCTGGCGCGAGGCGTACCTCGACCGGATCGAGCGCACGCTCGAGCGCGACAAGAACCACCCGAGCATCGTGATCTGGTCGCTCGGCAACGAGGCCGGGACCGGCGCCAACCTCGCCGCGATGGCCGCCTGGGTGCACGGACGCGACCCCGAGCGCCCCGTGCACTACGAGGGCGACTACACCGGCGCCTACACCGACCTGTACTCGCGGATGTACTCCTCGATCCCCGAGACCGAGCGGATCGGACGCGACGACTCGCGCTCGATCCTCCTCGGCTGCACCGCCGGCGAGTCGGCGCGCCAGCGCACCAAGCCGTTCCTGCTCTGCGAGTACGTCCACGCGATGGGCAACGGGCCCGGGGCGATCGACCAGTACGAGGACCTCGTCGACCGCTACCCGCGCCTGCACGGCGGCTTCGTCTGGGAGTGGCGCGACCACGGTCTGCGCGCCCGCACCGCCGACGGGGTGGAGTACTACGCGTACGGCGGCGACTTCGGCGAGGTCGTGCACGACGGCAACTTCGTGATGGACGGCATGGTGCTCTCGGACGGCACGCCGAGCCCGGGGCTCTTCGAGTGGAAGCAGATCGTCTCGCCCGTGCGCGTCAGCGTCGGCGAGGACGCCGTGCTCGTCGAGAACCGCCGGCACACCGCCTCCACCGCCGACCTGCGCTTCGCCTGGCGGGTCGAGCTCGACGGGCGCGTGAGCGCGGAGGGGACCCTCGAGGCCCCGGCGATCGCGCCGGGCGACTCCGCTCGGCTCGCGCTGCCTCCGTTCGAGTCGCCGTCCGACGGCGAGGTGTGGCTCACGGTCGACGTCGTGCTCGCGGCTCCGACCGCCTGGGCCGAGGAGGGCCACGTGCTCTCCACCGGCCAGCGCCGGATCTCCGCTCCCGCGGTGACCCCCGCGTGGGCGCGGTCGCGGCGCGGAGGTGCGCTCGGCGACTCCGGCGCGCTCGGCCCCGCTGTGTTCCGGCACGGGCGGCTCGCGTCGCTCGCCGGTCTCGCGGTCGACGGACCGCGCGCCGAGCTGTGGCGCGCACCGACCGACAACGACGAGGGCTCCGGATTCCCGGGCTACGTCGACGAGGACCCGTGGGCCGGCGACGGACGCGGCACCGTCGCGCCCTCGTCCGCCGACCAGTGGCGGCGCGCGGGCCTGGACCGGCTGGTCGGCCGCGTCGAGGAGCTCGACACCTCCGACGGTGTCCGCCGCCGCACGCGCTGGTCGGCCGCCGACCTCGATGCGGCGCTGCTCGTCGAGGAGCGCTGGAGCACCGACGGCGACGCGGTCGTGCTGCGCGTCGATCTCGCACCCACGCGCGGCTGGGGGTCGGTCTGGCCCCGCCTCGGGATCCGCCTGGACCTCCCGGCGTCCGTCGACGCCGCGGAGTGGTTCGGCACAGGGCCCCGCGAGTCCTACCCCGACAGCCTCCGCGCCGCGCGGGTCGGCCGGTTCTCGTCCGGCATCGACGAGCTGGCGACGACCTATGCGCGCCCGCAGGAGAACGGGCACCGGAGCGCGCTGCGCGAGCTGGTCCTGCACGAGGCGGGCTCGCCGCGCCTGCGGATCGAGGCCGCCGCCGACCTGCACGGCCGGCTCCCCGGCTTCACGCTCGCCCGGCACACCGCACACGAGCTGACCGCCGCCGCGCATCCGCACGAGCTCCCGGAGTCGTCCCGCTCGGTCCTCACGATCGACGCGGCCCAGCACGGCCTCGGCTCGCGCGCCTGCGGGCCCGACGTCTGGCCCGACTTCCAGCTGCGCCCCGAGGCCCGCACCCTGCTGCTGCGCTTCACGGCGCTGCCCTGACGGCGGGTCACCACCGTCAGGAGTCGAGGACTGCGGCGCGGCCCTCAGGCGAGGGCGGTGGCGCCCTACTCCTCCGTCGGGTGCGGCAGCGGGCCGCCGATGAGGAGGTCGTCGTTCTCGCGGCGTCGGCGCAGCACGACGGCGGTCACGAGGCCGGCGACGAGGGCGGCGACGAGCACTCCCGCACCGATGGTGAGGCCGACGCCCGCCGAGAGGCCGCCGGTCCCCTCCGTGCTGGGCACCGACGTCAGGCCGGTCTTGGCAGCGGTGATGGCGATGCCGCAGACCTGCGACGCCTCCGGGACCTCCGCCGCCGAGGACCCCTCGGGGTACGCGACGGTCACGGCGGCCGTGCGGCCCGAGACCGAGCCGACCGCGACGATGCAGTAGAGCTCGGCGGTGGGGTCCTCCACGACGGAGTCGCCGAGCGCGAGGTCGGACCAGCCGAGGGCGTCCACCCGCACCGCGAGGTCGCCGGCGGTGAGGTCGGCCCGCTTGCCCGCCGTGGTGAAGGCGGCGACGGTGACGCTCTCGACCGGGCCGAAGCCCCAGACGGCGCCGCGGGGGGCCTCCGCCTGCTCACCGCTGAGCTGGCGCGGCTCGACGAGCACGCCGGGGCCGGAGGAGGACACCAGCGCGAACGTGGTCGTCGCGCTCGAGCCGCGGTCGCCCGTCGTCGTCACCGTGTAGCTGCCGATCGCGGCGAGCGCCGCCGTCGGCACGGTGGCCGAGCCGGTGCTGAAGGCCGCGCCGTCCTCGCGGGCGACGGTGAGCGCCGTCTCGGTGCCGGCGGGGGCGCGGAGTACGGCGGTGGCGACCTCCTCGCGCTGGAAGCCGGCGTAGGCGACGCCCACCCCGTAGAAGCGCGCGAGGTCGACGGTGAGCGCGCCGGGGTCGACGCCGGCGTCGCGCGTCAGGTAGACGGAGACGGCGGGGGTGCTCGCCTCGGCGGCGGGCTGCCCCTCGGCAGCCGGCGCGGGGGCCGCGGCCGGGTCGGCGGAGGAGGTCGAGAGGAGGGTGCGCCCGGGGGCCGAGGCGCGGGGCGGTGCGGAGCCCGCCTCGGTGGTCGAGGTGCCGCCGGTCGATCCGCCGTTGCCGCCCGTGGTGCCGCCGCCCGTCCCGCTGGAGGGCCGAGCCGTCTGCACGGGCTGCTGAGGCTGACTCGGCTGCTGCGGCTGGGAGGGCTGCTGCGGCTGGGACGGCTGCTGAGGCTGGGACGGCTGCTGGGGCTCGCTCGGCTCGCTGGGCTGCTCGGGCTGCGAGGGCACCTCGGGAACGCCGGGCACCTCGGGCTCCGGCTCGGGCGCCGGTGCCTCGGGAACCCCGGGCACCTCCGGCACGGGCTCGGTCGTCGGCTCGGCGGGCACCTCGGGGAGCGGCGGCACCTCCGGCTCGGCCGGCGCCTCCGGGATCGAGGGCACCTCGGGCTCGGTCACGACGGACGTCGCCGGGTCGGTCGGCACGATCTCGGTGGCCTGCGCCGCGGCGGGCAGCGCGAGAGTGGCGACGAGGACCGCGAGGGCGACGGCGGAGGCCCCGGTACGGCGACGCTGACGTGACATGGATGTTCCTCCCCCGTCGGGGTGCGGCGTGCACCCCGGAGACGGGGAGCGGTCCTCCCCCTGAAGAGACTATGCGGGTTCAACCAGAGGTCGAAGGAAATCCAGTCCCCCATGCGAGGGGGCTCTACAACATTCGGATCACGGCCGAGCACCGCAGCACGCACGTGACGGCCGCACCCCGTACCGGAGTGCGCGACGGCCGGAGGCCGTGCCGAGAACTCAGACCTCGAAGTCGACGCAGGCGCGCTCGCGCACGAGCGGCCGGATGAAGCCGGCGACCCTCCGGTGATCGGGGTGCTCGACGTAGGCGTTCAGCGCGTCGGCGTCCGCGTAGTCGGCGACCAGCACCATGTCGAAGTTGTCCTTCGGGAACATCGCGTTCTTGCCGATGGTCATCGACTCGATCTCGGGGATGATCGGCAGGAGGCTGCGCAGGGCGTCCGAGATCTGCTCGGTGTGCTCGGAGCGCTGCACCGGATCGACGGCGTTCAGCTTCCAGGCGACGACGTGCCGGATGGTCATGCGTGCTCCAGGAGGGCTCGGCGGAGGCGGTCCGGGTCGACCCGCCAGTAGGTGTGGACGCGCCCGTCGATCAGGAGGACGGGGATCTCCTCGACGTACTGCTCGTGCAGCTCGGGGTCGTCGAGGATCGACAGCTCCGACAGCACGACCACCGGCGCCGCCGGTTCGCCCTCGAGGCCGGCGAGGACCCCGTCGATCACGGTGCGGGCGTCGTCGCAGAGATGGCAGCCCGGCTTCCCCACGAGAGTCAGCTGCACGTCCGCCATCGGGCCAGTGTAGAGGGAGCGCCGAGGCGGCCGGAGGCGGGCGCGGGGCGCACGTTCGGATCCCCCGCGCGGATCGGAGGCCTTAACGCAGACGAGCGCCCTACCCCGTGACGGGGCGGACGCTCGAGTGGGAAGAGGCGCGTGCCTACTTCTTGTTGCGACGCTGGTGACGAGTCTTGCGAAGCAGCTTGCGGTGCTTCTTCTTCGCCATACGCTTGCGACGCTTCTTGATGACAGAACCCACGAAGACCTCACAACGTTCAGGGGGCCGACCGCCCGACGGACGGCCGCTTACGAAAAACTGGCTCCCGCGAGCTTACACGACGCGGGGCACCGGGGCGGACGCTCCCTCACTTGCGGATGCGCAGCGCCTCCGCCACCTTCGTGGCCCCCTCACTGACGCCGCGCTGGATGTCCTGCACCACCGTGCTGACCTGGTGCGTCCGGTCGGCGAGCGCCCGCCCGAGCGACTCGGCCCTCGCGGCGGTCGGCGCGTCGAGCAGTCCGGGCTCCTCGTCGTCGGCGGCGAGGAACGGGAGGAGCCAGTCCTCCACCTCTTCGAGCGGCGCGTACTGCAGGGCGTAGTAGCGGTGCTGACCGCTCTCGCGGACGCTCACCAGCCCCGCCTCACGGAGGACCTTGAGGTGCTTGGAGACCGTCGGCTGGCTGAGCTCGAGCCGCGCGACGATCCGCGAGACACTGATGCCTCCGCCGGCGGCCGCCCCCTCCGCCCGCTGCTCCAGCAGGATCGAGAGGATGTCGCGGCGCGTGCCGTCCGCGATCACCGCGAAGATGTCAGCCATGCGCCCAGGGTAGCCAGCGCCGCTCCCCGCCGACCAGGGCGGCGCCTGCGCGTATGCCGAGCCGCGCATGCCCGGCGCGACCGGGCGCGCCCGGTAGCATGGCGGCGATCGAGTGGAGGATCGCCGTGGTGGTTCGGCAGCAGTTCCGCAGCCCCGTGGGCGTCTCGCCCGTCTCGCCCTGGTCGGGCTTCGAGCGGGCGCGCGACCTGATCGACGACTTCGCCGGCCGCTCGCCCTCGCGCTTCGCGATCCTGATCTTCTCGGCGCTCATCCTCGTCTTCACGCTGCTGTTCTCGCTGCCCGTGTCGAGCACGACCGGCACCGTCACTCCTCTGCACGACGCCTTCTTCACCGCGATGTCGGTGATCTGCGTCACCGGTCTCGCGACCGTCGACATGGCCACCCACTGGTCGGCGTTCGGGCACTCGATCATCTTCATCGGCGTGAACATCGGCGCTCTCGGCGTGCTGACCCTCGCCTCGATCATGGGGCTCGCGGTGTCGCGCCGGCTGGGCCTCCGCGCGAAGCTCATGGTCGCGAGCGACTCCAATCCGCTGCGGATCCACTCCGGCCCCGTCGCCGAGGGCCAGGCCGTGCGGCTCGGCGAGATCGGCGGGCTGCTCACGACCGTGGCCGTCAGCGCCGCCGTGATCGAGGTCGTCGTCGCGCTCCTGCTGTTCCCGCGGATGCTGATCGACGGCATCCCGATCGGCGAGGCGGTGTGGCACTCCTTCTACTACTCGGCGATGGCGTTCACGAACACCGGCTTCGCGCCGAACGCCGCGGGCCTCACCCCCTTCGAGGACGACTACTGGTTCCTCGGGATCCTCATGATCGGCGTCTTCCTCGGCTCGATCGGCTTCCCCGTCATCTACGCCTTCTCGCGGGGCTGGCGCCGCCCGCGCAAGTGGTCGGTGCACGTCAAGCTCACGCTCGTCACCTCGGTGATCCTGCTGGTCGCCGGGGCGGCGCTCTACATCGTGCTCGAGTTCGACAATCCGAAGACCTTCGGGGTGCTCGACGCGGGCGACACGGTCTTCCAGTCGTTCTTCCTCTCGACGATGACCCGGTCGGGCGGCTTCTCGACGATCACCATCCCCGATCTGAACGGCTCCAGCCTGCTCGTCACCGACATGCTGATGTTCATCGGCGGAGGCTCGGCCTCGACCGCGGGCGGCATCAAGGTCACGACGCTGGCGATCCTGTTCCTGGCCGCGTTCGCCGAGGCCCGCGGCACCAACGACATGGAGGCGTTCGGCCGGCGGATCCCGAACGACGTGCTGCGCCTGGGCGTCTCGGTCGTGCTGTGGGGGGCGACGACCGTCGCGGTCTCGTCGGTGATCATCCTGCAGATCACGAAGGCCTCCCTCGACCACGTGCTGTTCGACGTGATCTCGGCGTTCGCCACCTCCGGGCTGTCGACGGGCCTCACCGCCGAGCTGCCCCCCTCCGGCGTCTACGTGCTGGCCCTGACGATGTTCATGGGCCGCGTTGGTACCGTGACACTCGCCGCCGCGCTCGCCGCCAGCCAGCGCCGCCAGCTGTTCAGACGACCCGAAGAGAGGCCCATCGTTGGTTGACCGCATCAGGTACGACGCTCCGGTCCTGGTCATCGGCCTGGGGCGCTTCGGCGCCGCCACCGCCGGCCAGCTCGACCGGCTCGATCGCGAGGTGCTCGCCGTCGACGCCGACGCGGGCCTCGTGCAGAAGTGGTCGGAGCGGGTCACCCACGCCGTCCAGGCCGATGCCCGCTCGCTCGACGCCCTCGCGCAGATCGGCGCGCAGGACTTCCAGGTCGCCGTGGTCGCGGTCGGCTCCTCGATCGAGGCGTCGGTGCTCATCACCGCGAACCTCGTCGACCTCAAGATCCCGCAGATCTGGGCCAAGGCGATCTCGCGCTCGCACGGCAAGATCCTCGAGCGGATCGGCGCGAACCACGTCATCTACCCCGAGGCCGAGGCCGGCGAGCGCGTCGCGCACCTCGTCTCGGGCCGCATGCTCGACTTCATCGAGTTCGACGACGACTTCGTGCTCGCCAAGATGTACCCGCCGAAGCCGATCCGCGGCCTCACCCTCACCGAGTCGGGGGTGCGCCGCAAGCACCGGGTCACCGTCGTCGGCGTGAAGAGCCCCGGCAAGCCGTTCACCTACGCCACCGAGCAGACCGTGGTCTCGAACCACGACCTGATCGTGGTCAGCGGCACCCCCAGCGACATCGAGCGCTTCGCGGCCCTCGGCTCCTGAGTCGCGGCGTCAGGAGGCGGCGAGCTCGCGGGCGCGGGCCAGCGCCGCGTCGGTCGCGCGGGTGAAGAGGGAGTCGAGCTCCGCCTCCTGCAGCACGGCGATCGCGCGCTCGGTGGTGCCGTTCGGGCTCGTCACGCGGCGGCGCAGCTCGGCGGGGTCCTCCCCCGAGTCGACGAGCAGCTCGGCGGCTCCGAGGAACGTGCCGTTCACCATGGTCGCCGCCTGCTCGGGCGTGAAGCCCTTGGCGATCGCGGCCCGCGTCAGCTGCTCGATCAGCAGGAACACGTAGGCGGGCCCCGAGCCCGAGATCGTCGAGAGCGCGTCGAGCTGCGACTCCGGCACCTCGACCACCTCGCCCACCGTCTCGAAGAGGCGGCGGACCAGCGCGAGGTCCTCCCCGCTCGAGCGGGTGCCCGCGCTGAGACCGGTGACGGCGCGGCCGACGACGGCCGGGGTGTTGGGCATCGACCGCAGCACGGCGACCTGCTCCGGCAGGTGCCGCTCGAACGTCTCGACGGTCACTCCGGCGGCCACGCTCACCACGACGGCGCCCGGAGCGAGAGCCCCGGCGATCTCGTCGAGCAGGGCCGGCACCATGTGCGGCTTCACGGCCACGAGCACGACCGCGGCGCCCTCGACCGCGCGGCGGTTCGCCTCCGGATCGTCGGCGGTCGCGAACGCCGTGACGATCGGGTGGTCGTGCCAGAGGGCCGCCTTCGCCGGCTCGCGGTTGGTCACGCGCACGCCGCCCTCGACCTGCACACCCGGCGCGAGGAGCCCCGAGAGGATCGCACCCCCCATCGAGCCGAGGCCCAGGACGGCGATGGACGGGAGCTGGACGGGAGCGTCGGTCATCCGCTCATCCTACGAACCGGGCGCAAGAGGGTCGGCCTCGTGACACCGGACTCCCTAGGATGGCCCGACCGCCCCACCCGCATTCGGATCCTCGAGGAGACCACGTGAGCGCATCCGGAGGAAGCAGGGCCATCATCGCGGCGCTGTCCGCGAATCTCGGCATCGCGCTGACGAAGCTCGTCGCCTGGTTCTTCTCGGGGTCGGCCTCGATGCTCGCCGAGGGCGTGCACTCGCTCGCCGACTCCGGCAACCAGCTGCTCCTGCTGCTCGGCGGCCGCAAGTCGCGCAGATCGGCCGACGAGGAGCACCCCTTCGGCTACGGCCGCGAGAGGTACGTCTACGCCTTCGTCGTCGCGATCATCCTGTTCTCGGTCGGAGGCGTCTTCTCGCTCTACGAGGGCATCGACAAGATCACGAACCCGCACGAGCTCGAGAACGTCTGGCTGCCGATCGTGGTGCTCCTGGTCTCGATCGGGCTCGAGAGCTACTCGCTGCGCACCGCGGTGAAGGAGTCGAACCCCGCGCGGGGCGCGCAGTCGTGGCCGCAGTTCATCCGCCGGGCGAAGGCGCCGGAGCTGCCCGTCGTGCTGCTCGAGGACGTCGCGGCGCTGACCGGCCTGACCTTCGCGTTCCTCGGAGTCGTCCTGTCGGTGATCACGGGCGACTCGGTCTTCGACGCGATCGGCACGATCATGATCGGCACGCTCCTGATCGTCGTCGCGATCGTCCTCGGCGTCGAGACCAAGAGCCTCCTGGTCGGCGAGGGCGCCACCCCGGGCGACACGGCGTCGATCCGCTCGGCGATCGAGGCGGGCGACGACGTCGAGCGCATCATCCACATGAAGACCCTCTACCTCGGCCCCGACGAGATCCTCGTCGCGGCGAAGCTCGCCTTCCCGGCCGCCGAGACCGTCGGGGAGCTCGCCGCGGGCATCGATGCGACCGAGCAGCGGATCCGCGACGCCGTGCCCGCCGCTCGCGTCATCTACCTCGAACCCGACGTCGACCACGCCGTCCGCCCCGAGTCCGAGAGCGCCGGCTGACGTGCGGCGCGCACTCGCGATCGTCAACGAGCGGGGCGCCGGTCTCGGCGTCCTCGACTCGATCCTCCGGGAGCTGGGCTTCGAGGTGGAGGCGGTGGCCGGCACGGATCTCGGCTCCGTCGACATCGTCGACCCCGACCTCGTCGTCACGCTCGGCTCGAGCGCCGGCGTCTACGAGACCGTGCACCACCCCTTCATCACCCCCGAGATCGCCCTGCTGCAGGACCGGCTGCACCTCCGACTGCCCACCCTCGGGGTCTGCTTCGGCGCTCAGCTGATCGCCGCGGCGCGCGGCGAGCGCGTCTACGCGGGACCGACCCGCGAGGTCGGCTTCCGCACGATCGAGCCGACGGAGGCGGGCCTGCGATCGCCGCTGCGCCACTTCGCGGGCGTGCCGGTGATGCAGTGGCACGGCGACACCTTCGACCTGCCGCGGGGCGCGACCCTGCTCGCCACCTCCGACGCGTACGCGGTCGAGGCCTTCGGCATCGACGACTGGCTGCTCGGCGTGCAGTTCCATCCCGAGCTCACGGGGGCGATGGCCGGCCGCTGGCTCGAGGGCGACGCCGACTACGCCGCCGAGGCCGGCTACCGGGCGGACACCCTCGACGACGACGTGCAGGCCGGGCGCTTCGCCGCGATGCGCGAGGCGACCGGGCTCGCGCTCGCCGAATGGCTGGCCACCGGGAGCTGACCGCTCAGCGCCGGGCCGCGAAGAAGTCGACGAGCAGCCGCGTGCTCTCGGCGGCGCGCACCCCCGGGTACACCTCGACCACGTGGTTGTGCCGGCGGTCGCGGAGGAGGTCGTGCAGCGATCCCGCCGCCCCGGCCTTCTCGTCCCACGCCCCGAAGACGACGCGCTCGATCCGGGAGGCGAGGATCGCGCCCGCGCACATCGCGCACGGCTCGAGCGTGACGACGAGCGTGCAGCCGGCCAGCTGCCAGTCGCGGCGGGCGGCCGCGGCCTCGCGGAGGGCGACGACCTCGGCGTGCGCGGTCGGGTCCGTCCGCAGCTCCTTCTCGTTGCGCCCGCGTCCGATCACGACCCCGTCGGCGTCGACCACCACCGCGCCGACCGGCACGTCGCCCCACCCGGAGGCGCGCCGCGCCTCCTCGAGTGCCAGCGCCATCCAGACGTCCGAGCCGGCGGGCGGGCGCAGGTCGCTCTCGCGCATCGCGCCACTCCTCCCGGCTCCGGCGGCCCACGGCCGCCAAGTAGATTGAGCTTATGCGCGTCCACGTAGCCGACCACCCGCTGATCACGCACAAGCTCACCGTGCTGCGCGACAAGCGCACCCCCTCCCCCACCTTCCGGCAGCTGGCCGAGGAGCTGATGACCCTGCTCGCCTACGAGGCGACCCGCGGCGTCCGCACCCGCACGGTCACCATCGAGACGCCGGTCACGACGACCACGGGCCTCGCGCTGAGCGACCCGCAGCCGCTGGTGGTCCCCATCCTCCGCGCGGGGCTGGGGATGCTCGAGGGCATGGTGAAGCTGATCCCGACCGCCGAGGTCGGCTTCCTCGGCATGGCCCGCAACGAGGAGACCCTCGAGCCGACCACGTACGCCGAGCGCCTCCCCGAGGACCTCTCGAACCGCCAGTGCTTCGTGCTCGACCCGATGCTGGCGACCGGAGGCTCGCTCATCGCGGCCATCCAGTTCCTCTTCGACCGCGGCGCCGTCGACGTCACCGCCGTGTGCCTCCTGGCCGCCCCCGAGGGGCTCGCCGCCGTCGAGAAGGCCTTCGGCGACCGCGACGTGACCATCGTCCTCGGCGCGCTCGACGAGCGCCTCAACGAGCTGGGCTACATCGTCCCCGGGCTCGGCGACGCGGGCGACCGCCTCTACGGCCTGGCCGGCTGACCGGTGCGGGCGGGTGCCCCCACTCCCGGGGCCGCCCGCCCGCGCATTGTCCTCGACCCGCGGAAATCTGTTGACGCACGGCGTCATCGTCCGCTTTACTTCTCGTCATGACTGACAACGCGCACGCCCTGACCTCCTTCGAGGCCTCCGGGAATGCCGACATGATGATGGCCGGGGGCCTCGTCATGTGTTGTCGAATGTGTGCTTGAGGCACTGACCTCGCCGGATCCCCGCACAGCCTCCGCCCACCGATCCTCCTGATCGGGCCGATCTCCTCGATCGGCCGGCGTCGCAGGCGCGAGGGATCCCTCGGATGCCCGCCATCCGTCCCTGCCGGCCGCCTCGCGCGGACGGCGCTCACGCGCACACCCGGATCCGCTCCCCGGACACCCGTCCCGGATCCGAACACCCCCAAGGATTCGTCATGACCCTCCTCCACGCCCGCATCGCCGCCCCCGCCGTCGAGACCCCCCGCCTCCAGGCCGCTCCCGAGAGCGTCCCCACTCCCCCGCGCCTGCGCGCCGTGCCCCAGGGCACCGAGGCCCGCGGCTTCGCCCTCTACGTCGGCATCGACGAGGCCAAGGCCCGCGCCGCCGGAGTCGACCTCGGCCGCCTCGTCGAGGAGCTCAAGCGCGTCACCGCCCAGCTCGCCCCCGACGCCGAGACCTACGCCTCCGTCGCCCTCGCCCCGCAGGGTGCCGGCGGGCGCGACGTCGACGTCGTCCGCCTCGCCCTGCAGGACCCGGCCGCCGTCGCCCGCCGCCGCGCCGACGCCGAGCCCGACCTCGACCGCGCCCCCGGAGGAGTCGTCATCGACATCTCCCGCAAGCGCGTCATCCTCGACGACGAGACGACCGCGCTCACCTACAAGGAGTTCGAGCTGCTGCAGTACCTCGTCCTGCGCGAGGGCCGCACGATCGACCGCGCCGAGCTGATCGCCTCGCTCTGGGGCGCGGCCGACGACGACGCCCCCAACGAGCGCACCATCGACGTCCACGTCCGCCGCCTCCGCGCCAAGCTCGGCCGCTACGAGGACATCGTCCGCACCGTCCGCGGAGTCGGCTACCGCTTCGACCGCCACGCCGACGTCGCCATCCGCTACGCGTCGACGCCGTCGCCCGACCTGTTCTGAGTGGGATTGCTGCGCGAGCGCGTAGCGCTCGCTCCGCCGCGGTCGGCTCCCAGGGGTGGTCGCTTCCCGCAGGGCGTGTTGCGCACGGCTCGTGGAGAACGCTCGCACGCGTTCTCCACCGGACGCCTTTCAGGGAGCGGCTGGTCGTCGCACTCGCCTTCGGGGGCTGTGCGGCTGCGCCGGCACCGTCAGGACGCGAGGGAGGCCGAAGCGGGTGCACAGAGGGCCGAGCCGCCGTCTGCTGCGCGCTGCCCCGCCACCCCCGCCTGCTGCCGCCCACCTGCTGGTCGAGTAGCCCCGCAGGGGCGTATCGAGACCCCGCTGCACCGAGGGAACCGACTCGGAGTCCCCCCGGGCGGCGGGGTGGTCAGAGCGGCGCGCGGGAGAAGAGGTTCACGAGGGTGCCGTCGGGGTCGCGGAACAGGGTCGACCGGTTGCCCCACGGCATCGTCGTCGGCTCGAGCACGACGTCCTCGAGCTCGTCCCGCAACCGGGCGAACTCCGCGTCGACGTCCGCGACGAGGAACTCGACGATGATCGAGTCGTTGCGGCCCGGTGACGGGGCCCGGTCGCCGAGCATCGCGACGGTCGCCGGGCTCGCGATCGCGAGGGTCCCGGCGGCCGTGCGCAGTTCGGCGAAGACGGGCGAGGGCCGCGCGGCGACCACCCCCGTCACGGTCTCGTAGAAGCGGGCGAGCCGATCGACGTCGAGGGTGATGATGCGGATCGAGACGAGGTCCATGGTGTTCCTTCCCGTCGAGCCGTCCGGCCCGACGGGTCCACTCTGGGGCGCACCGGCGACACCGTCCTGTCGGTGTTCACGACGCGTTCCCGCCCGGGCCGACCCTCCGCAGCTGCCCCTCGACGACGCCGAGGTCCTCCACCCGGAGCGGGCGTCGCGGCGGTCGCTCGTCCAGGAGCTCGGCCTCGGCGATCCGATCGCCGCGGAACGCCCGCAGCCCGTCGCGCAGTCGGCACCACGCCACGAGGTACCAGTCGCCGCCCTTGCCGACGAAGCCCAGTGGCTCGACCTCCCGCACCGTGCCGGCCCCCGCACTGTCGGTGTAGGCGATCCGGAGGAGCCGCCCCGTCCGCAGGGCGTCGGCCACCTCCCGGGGCGCCTCGTGCGCCCGGTGCTCGCCGAGCAGGTGGATGCGGGTCGCGAGATCGGCCGACTCCGCCAGGCTGCGGTCGCCGGTGACGGCGACGACCTTCCGCAGCGCCGACGCCGCGGCATCGCGGAACGGGCTGGTGACCAGGGCGCTCAGGGAGATCATCACCGCGAGCGCCTCGTCGACGGTGAGGTTCAGCGGGGCCAGCGTGTGCCGCGGATCGAGGCAGTAGCCTCCGCTGCGCCCGGTCTCCGCCCAGATCGGGACTCCGCTCTGCTGCAGCGCCGAGACGTCGCGCTCGATGGTCCGGGAGCTGACCTCGAACCTCTCGGCGAGCCACCGGGCGCTCCGGGGTCGCGGGGCGACGGCCCGCAGCTCTTCCACGAGGGCGTAGAGACGGTCGGTGCGGGTCACACGTCGACCCTAGAGGCGGGCGTCGGAGGCACCCAGCGAGGTCTCAGGAAATCGGGACTTGTGGCGTTATCCATCCGTTATATAGTTCAAGAGCGTTAGTCGTTTGCTGTGGCGGCGAAGCGCAGAAGTGATTGCAGGACACTCTTGGTGCAAGGGAATGAAGGCCGGCCGCTCGCCTCAGCGGCCGGCCTTCTGTCGTTCCCGGAGACGTCCGCCGAGGGACCGCAACCCCCTGCGCGCGGCGGGTCTCCTGAGCGTCGGGACGCCGTATCCTGAACGCGACAGAGGGAGGCCGCGTGGCATCGAGACGCGCTGTGGCGGCCTGGGAGTCGCTCTTCCGAGCCCAGGTCCACGTGATGCGGACCCTGAGCACGGAGTTCCCCTCGAAGGAGATCTCGCTCAACGAGTACGACGTCCTCTTCAACCTCACGCGCCAGCCCGAGCGCCGCGCGCGCCTGCGGGATCTGAACCGGCACGTGCTCCTCACGCAGCCGAGCGTGAGCCGCCTGATCGACAGGCTCGTGAGCCGGGGGTACGTCACCAAGAGCGAGGACCCCTCCGACGCCCGCGGCACCGTCATCGCGATCACCGACGAGGGCTACGACCTCTTCCGCCGCGTCGCTCTGACCCACATGGAGACCATCTCGGACCAGGTCGGCTCGGCTCTCGACGACGACGAGCTGGCCCAGCTGACCGCCCTGTGCGACAAGCTGCGCGAGGGTGTCGACTCGGCGTGACGAGCCTCCGCTAGCACGCACGGCCGGTCGCGGCCAGGTCTTCGCCCGGGCGCCGGGCTCGCCGATCATGGTCTGACCATGAGCTCCTCCTCCCCGACCCTCGTCTGGCTCCGCGACGACCTGCGTCTCGCCGACAACCCCGCCCTGCGCCGGGCGGTCGATCGCGACTGCCCCGTCGTCGTCCTCTACGTGCTCGACGACGAGTCGCCGGGCATCCGCCCGCTGGGCGGCGCCGCACGGTGGTGGCTGCACGGGAGCCTCACCGCTCTGGCGGCCGATCTCGGCGAGCACGGCGCGTCCCTCGTGCTGCGACGCGGACCCGCGGAGGCCGTCGTGCTCCAGCTCGCCGAGGAGATCGGCGCGGGCGCCGTGCACTGGAACCGCCGGTACGGAGGCGCGGAGCGCGCCGTCGACACCCAGGTCAAGGAGGGTTTGCGCTCGCGCGGGATCGAGGCCGAGAGCCACCAGGGCTCGCTGCTGTTCGAGCCGTGGACGGTGCAGACCGGCAGCGGCGGACCCTACTCCGTCTACACCCCCTTCGCCCGGGCCTGCCGCAATCGCGACACGCCTCGCGCACCGCTCGCCCGGCCGCGCTCGATCGACGGGTTCAGCGGGCGGGTCGACTCCGATGCTCTCGCCGACTGGGAGCTGCTGCCGACGCGCCCGGACTGGGCGGGAGGGCTGCGGGAGCGCTGGGAGCCGGGCGAGAAGGCCGCGGCGAAGCGCCTCCGCGCGTTCATCGCCGAGCAGCTCGACGAGTACGCCGACGGGAGGGACAGGCCGGCGCAGGACGCGACCTCGAACCTCTCGGCGCACCTGCGCTGGGGCGAGATCAGCCCGTTCCAGGTGTGGCACGCGGTCGAGGAGGCGCACCGCGACGGCACGCACCGCGGGCAGGGCGGCGAGCGCTTCGCCTCCGAGGTGCTCTGGCGCGAGTTCTGCTACCACCTGCTCTTCCACTGGCCCGACCTCGCGACGGCGAACTTCGACACGCGCTTCGACTCGTTCCCCTGGGGCGAGCCGCACGAGGCCGAGATCGAGGCGTGGCACCGCGGGCGCACCGGCTACCCGCTGGTCGACGCCGGGATGCGCGAGCTGTGGGACACGGGCTACATGCACAACCGCGTGCGGATGGTCACGGCGTCGTTCCTGATCAAGAACATGCTCGTCGACTGGCGCGTGGGCGAGAGCTGGTTCTGGGACACCCTCGTCGACGCCGATCCGGCCAGCAATGCGGCGAACTGGCAGTGGGTCGCGGGGTCGGGCGCGGACGCGTCGCCCTACTTCCGGGTGTTCAACCCGGTGACGCAGTCGAAGAAGTTCGACCCCGACGGCGACTACATCCGCGAGAACGTGCCGGAGCTCGCCTCGGTGAGCGGCTCGGCGGTGCACGAGCCGTGGACTCTCGGCGACACCCTCACGCAGGACGGCGCGGACTACCCGGAGCCGATCCTCGACCTGAAGGAGACCCGGGCGCACGCGCTCGACGCGTTCGCGACGATCAAGAGCGCCCCGCGGAGGATCGCGCAGGGCTCGGAGCGCTAGATGTAGATCGCCGGGTCGACGAAGAAGCCGGAGTCGGCGAGAGCGTCGTCGGCACGGCCCATCGCCCGCAGGTCGCGCGCGGGGATGCCGACGAGGACCGCTCCGTCGGGAGCGTCCTTCACGACGACGGCGTTGGCGCCGACGCTCACGCCGGAGCCGAGCGTGATCGGGCCGAGCACGACGGCGCCGGCTCCGAGCACGACGCGGTCGCCGATGCTCGGGTGACGGCGCTCGCGCCGCGCCGACTTCCCGCCCAGCGTGACGCCGTGGTACAGCATGCAGTCGTCGCCGATCCGCGCGGTCTCACCGATCACGACTCCCATGCCGTGGTCGATGAAGAGGCGCCGGCCGATGACGGCGCCCGGGTGGATCTCGACCCCGGTCGCGGCGCGGGCGGCCTGCGCGAGCAGGCGAGCGGGCAGGCGGAGGCCGCGCCGCCACCAGGCGTGGGCGACGCGGTGCACCCAGACCGCGTGGAGTCCCGGGTACGCGAGGACGACCTCGGCGGCGCTGCGGGCCGCGGGATCGCGCTCGCGCGCCGCCCGGACGTCCTCGCGCAGGCGCCGGAGCACGCCGAGCCGCGGCGTCGCGCGGGAGGTCGCGGCGCTCAGCTGCGGAGGTCCTCGTAGAGGACGGTCGAGATGTAGCGCTCGCCGAAGTCGCAGACGATCGCGACGATCGTCTTGCCCGCGTTCTCGGGGCGCTTCGCGACCTCGAGGGCGGCCCACATGATCGAGCCGGAGGAGATGCCGCCGAGGATCCCCTCCTGCGCCGCGAGGTCGCGGGCCACCCGCACCGAGTCGGCGAGCGAGACGTCGATGATCTCGTCGTAGACCTCGCGGTCGAGGATCGCGGGCACGAAGTTGGCGCCGATCCCCTGGATCTTGTGCGGACCGGCCGTGCCCTGGGTCAGCAGCGGCGAGTCGATGGGCTCGACGCCGATGATCTGCACGCCGGGCTTGCGCTCCTTGAGGACCTGGCCGACTCCGGTGATCGTGCCGCCCGTGCCGATGCCGGCCACGAAGACGTCGACCTCGCCGTCGGTGTCGTTCCAGATCTCCTCGGCGGTGGTGCGGCGGTGCACCTCGGGGTTGGCCGCGTTCTCGAACTGGCGCGCGAGGATCGCGCCGGGCGTCTCGTCGACGATGGACCGCGCCTTCTCGACCGCCCCGCGCATGCCCTCGGAGCCCGGGGTCAGCACGATCTCGGCCCCGTAGGCGCGCAGCAGCACGCGGCGCTCGACGGACATCGTCTCGGGCATGGTCAGCACGACCTTGTAGCCGCGGGCCGCCCCGACGAGAGCGAGCGCGATGCCGGTGTTGCCGCTGGTCCCCTCCACGATGGTGCCGCCCGGCGGGAGCTCGCCCGACGCCTCCGCCGCGTCGACGATGGCGACGCCGATGCGGTCCTTCACGCTGTTCGCCGGGTTGTAGAACTCGAGCTTGGCGAGCACGGTCGCACTCCCGGCGCCCTCGAGGCGGTTGATGCGGACGAGAGGGGTGTTGCCGACGAGCTGCGTCACGTCGTCGTAGATGCGTGCCATGGTGGTGTGCTTTCTGCCGGATCCGACCGTCCCGGGGCCCCGGGACCGGCGCGTGGTGCGGGGTGCGGTACCGCGTCCTGCGCGAGGGACGCTGATCCCACGATACGGATGCATCGACCTCGGCGGGCACCTGTTACGGCCTTCGCACAGGGGCGTCCCGCGGACCGGGCTGGGCGCCTGAGAACCCGGCTGTGCATCCCCCCGCCACGGGCATGTCGTTCTGCGGAGGGACGCGCCCCTCGGGGGTGCGTCACGTACGATTCTCGAGGGGGACGCACGTTCGAACGCGAGGCTCTCGCCCCTCTCCCCTCCTGCACTGCCACGGCTCCGCCGTGCCGAAAGGACGACCGCTCCATGGCACTTCCCACCGCATCCCGCCGCTCCGACAAGCCGCTCGGGATGTCGCTGCGGGCGATCGTGGGGTTCATCGGGATGAGCGTGGTGGCGGGCGTCCTGATCACGGTCGGCGTGACTCCCGCGCTCGCCCTGACCGGGCTCGCGACGAGCAACACCATCGGGCTCTTCCAGAACCTGCCGGGCTACCTCGACGTCGGCCAGCTGATGCAGCGCACCAACATCTACGCGGGCGACGGCACCACGCTCCTGGCGTCGGTCTACGACCAGAACCGCGTCGAGGTCGGCTGGGACGACGTCTCTCAGACCGCGAAGGACGCGGCGGTCGCGGGCGAGGACCCGCGCTTCTACGAGCACGGCGGCATCGACCTCCAGGGCACCCTCCGCGCCGTCTCCCAGACCTACCTCCTCGGCAACGACTCGGGCGGCGGGTCCTCGATCACCCAGCAGTACGTGAAGAACGTGCTCGTGCAGAAGGCCGAGTCGATCACCGACGAGGCCGAGCGCGACGCGGCCTACAAGGAGGCGATCGACCCGACTCCCGAGCGCAAGCTCAAGGAGATGCGCCTCGCGATCGGCCTCGAGAAGGAGTCCTCGAAGGACGACATCCTCCTCGGCTACCTCAACATCGCCCTCTTCGGAGGCACCGTCTACGGCATCGAGGCCGCCGCCAACTACTACTACGGGATCCCCGCGAGCCAGCTCTCGACCTCGCAGGCCGCCTCGCTCATCGCGATCGTGAACAACCCCGAGAAGTTCCGCTTCGACGACCCGGCCGACGAGGCGAACGGCGCGGCCAACGGCTACGCCCTGACCAAGGAGCGCCGCGACTACATCCTCTCGGAGGAGCTCAAGTACGCCAAGATCAGCCAGGAGCAGTACGACGCCGCCGTGGCCGAGCCGATCACGCCGACCATCACCCAGCCCTCCACCGGCTGCGCGACCGCCGGGAACGCCGCGTACTTCTGCGACTACGTGCTCAACGTGCTGCGCAACGACACCGTCTTCGGCGAGACCGACGACGAGCGCTACCAGCGCATCCGCCAGGGCGGGTTCGACGTGGTGACGACGCTCGACCTCGACATCCAGGGCTCGTCGCAGTCGGCCCTGAGCGCCTACATCCCCGCCACCGACTCGCGCTTCGAGCTCGGCGCGACCGCCGCCACGGTGCAGCCCGGCACGGGTCGCGTGCTGTCGATGGTGCAGAACACGAACTACAGCCAGGACGAGGCGTTCCTCGCCGCGAACGCCGGCTACACGGCGATCAACCTCAACGTCGACCTCACCATGGGCGGCGGGTCCGGCGTCCAGACCGGCTCCACGTACAAGGTCTTCACCCTGGCGCGCTGGCTGATGTCCGGCCACACGATCAACGAGTCGTTCGCGTCGCCGACGTCCGGCTTCAGCACCTACTCGCAGAAGTGCAACCTCGACGGCGACGGCTACTACGACGGCGGGCGTTTCACCCCCAAGAACGACTCCTCCTCCGAGGACGCGGGCTCGATGACGGCGCTGCAGGCCACCACGAACTCGATCAACACCGGGTTCATGGGCATGGCCCACGAGCTCGACGTCTGCGACGTGCGCACCACCGCCGAGTCGTTCGGCGTGCACCGCGCCGACGGCAACGAGCTCCAGAGCGGTCCCGCCTCCGTCCTCGGCACGAACGAGATCGCGCCGCTGACCATCGCGACGGCCTACGCGGGCATCGCCAACGACGGCACCACCTGCTCCGCGATCGTGATCGACCGGATCACCGACGCCTCAGGAGCGGCCGTCGCCGCGCCCGCCTCGACCTGCACCACCTCGGTCACCGCCGACGTCGCGCACGGCATGCAGTACGCGATGCAGCGCGTGATGACCTCGGGCACCGGCTACGCCTCCGACCCGAGGGACGGCATCGAGCACATCGGCAAGACCGGCACCACCGACGACGCCGCCGACGTCTGGACCGCGGGAGCCAGCAAGTCGGCCGCCCTCGCGGTCTGGGTGGGCAGCATCAACTACTTCGACGACGGCACGAAGACCAATCTCCGCAACGTCCGGCTCACCGGCACCGCGGGCATCCCGACCCAGGCCGCCCAGACCCGTCACGCGATCTTCAAGCCGATCATGTCCGCGCTCGACCAGAAGTACGGCGGCGAGGACTTCACCGATCCGCCGTCCTCCATGCTCGCGTCCTCCCCGCGCAGCTCGACCACGACCGAGGTCCCCGATGTGACGGGCCGGACCGTCGCCGACGCCACCGCGACCCTCACCGCGGCAGGGTTCACCATCGGCATCACGGAGCCCGTCGACTCCTCGACCGTCGCCGAGGGCGCCGTGGTCTCGACGACCCCGAGCGCGGGCGAGACCGTGCTCCGTGGAGCGGTCGTCCCGCTCCAGGTCAGCACCGGCAAGGTCCCGGCCAACTCGGGCGACATCGCCGACATCAACGGCACGCTGCTGAACTGAAGCGGCCGGAGCGCCCGTCCTGCCGCACTCCCGGCGACCGGACAGGCGCGAGGCTGGCGCGCCTCGCCGGTCATGTCGGAGGCCGCGCCTAAGGTGCTGATGCAGCGAGAGGATCCATCCTGAAGCGACCGAACGTCCCCGTCTTCCAGCCCCGTCGAACCGTCCACGGAGCTCTCGGTGCGCTGTTCGGATTCGTGATCGTGAGCGTCATCGCCGGGCTGCTGGCGACGGTGGTGGTGGCTCCGGCCGTCGCCCTCACCACGGCGGCCACCTCGGGCACGATCTCGGCGTTCGAGTCCCTCCCGAGCTACCTCGAGGTCGGCGAGCTGATGCAGAAGACCGACGTCTACGCGGGCGACCCCGACGACCCGACGCTCCTCGCCTCCTTCTACGACCAGAACCGCATCGAGGTGTCCGGCGACCAGATCGCCGACTCGGTGAAGGACGCGCTCGTCGCGAGCGAGGACCCGCGGTTCTACGACCACGGGGGCATCGACCTGCAGGGCACCCTCCGGGCCATCGCGAGCACGTACATCCTCGACAGCGACACCCAGGGCGGCTCGTCCATCACCCAGCAGTACGTGAAGAACGTGCTCGTGCAGAAGGCCGAGTCGATCACCGACGAGGCCGAGCGCGACGCGGCGTACAAGGAGGCGACGGCGACGACCCCGGAGCGCAAGCTCAAGGAGATGCGCCTCGCGATCGGCCTCGAGAAGGAGTCGTCGAAGGACGACATCCTCCTCGGCTACCTCAACATCGCCCTCTTCGGAGGCACCGTCTACGGCATCGAGGCCGCCGCCGAGTACTACTTCGGCACCACCGCGGCCGAGCTCTCGGTGTCGCAGTCGGCGGCGCTGCTCGCGATCGTCAACAACCCCGAGAAGTTCCGCTTCGATCGGCCCGACGACCCCGACAACGGCGCGGCGACCGGCTACGCCCTGACGACCGCGCGCCGTGACTACATCCTCGACCGGATGCTCGAGTACGGGAAGATCGACGCCGCCACCCACGACGCCGCGACCGCCGAGGCCCTCGTCCCGGACATCACGCCGCCCTCCACCGGGTGCCAGACGGCCGGCAGCGCCGCCTACTTCTGCGACTACGTCTCGCACGTGCTGCGGAACGACCCCGCGCTCGGCGCGACCGACGAGGAGCGCTACGCCGCGGTCAAGCGCGGGGGGCTGAAGGTCTACACGACGATCGACCTCGACCTCCAGCAGACGGCACAGGAGCTGATGGACGAGCAGATCCCCGCCTCCGACCCCCGCTTCGACGTGGGGGCCACGGCGGTGGCCGTGCAGGCGGGCACCGGCAGGATCCTCACGATGGTGCAGAACAAGCGCTACAGCCAGGATCCCGAGGTGATCGCGAGCGGCCCCGAGTACTCGGCGATCAACCTCAACGTCGACGCGTCCGTCGGCGGGGGCGACGGATTCCAGACCGGATCCGCCTACAAGGTGTTCACGCTCGCCGAGTGGCTCGACAGCGGCCACACGCTGCTCGAGCAGTTCGACACGAAGCGGAAGAACTGGACCAGCTTCACGGACAGCTGCAACGGCACCCAGAACTACAGCGGGTACAACCCCAAGAACGCCGGCGACGGCGGCTACGCCGACACCGGGACGGCCCTCGACTCGACCGTCTACTCGCTCAACACGGGCTTCACGGGGATGTCGCACCTGCTCGATCTCTGCGAGATCCGCAAGACCGCGGAGGCGTTCGGCGTCCACCGCGCCGACGGCGACGACCTGGTGCAGAGCGCCGCCTCGGTGCTGGGAACCAACGAGATCGCGCCGCTGACGATGGCCGTCGCCTACGCCGGCATCGCCGACGACGGCACGACCTGCACGCCCGTGGCGATCTCCACCATCATCGGTCCGGACGGCGTCGAGATCCCGCCCGCCGAGTCGGAGTGCCACCGGGCCGTCTCCGCCGACGTCGCCCACGCGATGCAGTACGCGATGCTCAAGGTGACGGCGGAGGGGACGGGCACGCCCGCCGATCCGAAGGACGGCATCGAGCACATCACCAAGACGGGCACCACCGACGATTCGGCGGACACCTGGGCGCTCGGCGCCTCGAGCACGACGTCGCTCGTCGTGTGGGTCGGCAGCATCTCGGCCCAGGCCGACGGCGGCCGGGTGAACCTCGACACGATCGACTTCGACAGCGGCTGGGCCCCGAGCGCGCGGCACCGGATCTGGAAGCCGCTGATGACGGCGATCGACTCGCGTTACGGCGGCTCCGACTTCTCGGCGGCCGATCCGGCGATGATCGCCGCGCCGCAGGTCACGGTGCCCGACGTCACGGGCCGGAGCGTCGACAGCGCGACCCAGGCGCTGCTGGCCGCCGGGTTCTCGGTCGGGGCCACCAGTCAGGTCGACTCGACGCAGCCGCTGGGGACCGTGGCCGCCACCGTGCCCGCCGCGGGCTCGAAGGCCGACAAGGGCTCGCCGATCGCCGTCCAGCTGAGCACCGGCACCGCGCCGGCACCGGCCCCGGCTCCCGCACCGGCGCCTCCCGCCGTCTGACCCGGGACTCCGTCAGGGCTGGACGGCGGCCGCGGGGAGGAGACCGTACTCGACCAGCTCCTCGTCGGTCAGGAGGCGGCTGCGGATCAGGAAGCGCTTGCCCTCGGGAGCCTCGACGCTGAAGCCGCTGCCCCGGCCGTCGACGACGTCGACGGTGAGGTGGGTGTGCTTCCAGTACTCGAACTGCGAGCGCGACATGAAGAACTCGATCGGCTCGAGGCCGTCCACGTGGAGGGTCTCGAGCAGCACATCGGAGGCTCCGGTGCGGAACATGCCGACCGGGAAGCACATCGGCGAGCTGCCGTCGCAGCAGCCTCCGGACTGGTGGAACATCAGCGGTCCGTGCAGCGCCGCCATCCTCCGCAGCATGTCCGCCGCCTCCGGTGTCACGTCGACTCGCGTGCTGGTCATGGCGCTGTCCTTCCTTCGGTGGTGCGACTCGTCACGGGAGGTCGTGTCGACCGCCCTGAGGGAGCCTCCCGTGACGGATCGGCTCGGCGGAGTGGTGGAGGGCTGGTCGGCTGACGAGGTGGATCCCGTGGCTCCTCCTCAGCGAACCGACCGCCCGTGCCGAGGCGCTGCAAGCGCCGCGCACCGTGAAAGCCCCGCGCACGGTCGAGCGCCGAACGGCCGATTCGCGTCCCAGCGAATCGACCTAGGCGCGGCCGCTCCCCGCTCCTCCCCCCGCAACCACCTCGAAAGGCCGACCGCGGCGAGGGCGACGAGGAACGAGGAGCCCTCGCACGACAACTCAGAAGAAGCCCATCGGTCCCTCCGCGTAGGACACCAGGAGGTTCTTCGTCTGCTGGTAGTGGTCGAGCATCATCTTGTGGTTCTCGCGTCCGATGCCCGACTGCTTGTAGCCGCCGAACGCCGCGTGCGCGGGGTACTGGTGGTAGGTGTTCGACCAGACGCGGCCCGCTTCGATCGCGCGGCCGGCGCGGTAGAGCTGGGCGCCGTTGCGGCTCCAGACGCCGGCGCCGAGGCCGTAGAGCGTGTCGTTCGCGATCCCGATGGCGTCGTCGAAGTCGTCGAACGAGGTGAGGGCGAGCACCGGTCCGAAGATCTCCTCCTGGAAGATGCGCATCGAGTTGCGCCCCTCGAAGACCGTCGGGTTGACGTAGTAGCCGCCGCTGAGGTCGCCGCCGAGGTCGGCGCGGTCGCCGCCGATGAGGAGCTTCGCGCCCTCCTGCCTGCCGATGTCCATGTACGACAGGATCTTCTCGAGCTGGTCGTTCGAGGCCTGCGCGCCGATCATCGTCGAGACGTCGAGCGGGTTGCCCTGCTTGATGCGGCGGACCCGCTCGAGGCCGTCTCCGACGAAATCGTCGTAGATCGACTTCTGCACGAGAGCGCGCGAGGGGCAGGTGCAGACCTCGCCCTGGTTGAGGGCGAAGAACGAGAAGCCCTCGAGCGCCTTGTCGTAGAACGAGTCGCGTTCGGCGGCCACGTCGGCGAAGAAGACGTTGGGGCTCTTGCCGCCGAGCTCGAGCGTCACCGGGATGAGGTTCTCGCTCGCGTACTGCATGATCAGGCGGCCGGTGGTCGTCTCTCCGGTGAAGGCGATCTTGCGGATGCGCGGGTGCGAGGCGAGGGGCGCGCCGGCCTCGATGCCGAAGCCGTTGACCACGTTGAGCACGCCCGCCGGGATGAGATCCGAGATCAGGTCGAGCAGCACGTGGATGGAGGCGGGTGTCTGCTCGGCCGGCTTGAGCACGACGCAGTTGCCCGCGGCGAGCGCGGGAGCGAGCTTCCACACCGCCATGAGGATCGGGAAGTTCCAGGGGATGATCTGCCCGACCACGCCGAGCGGTTCGTGGAAGTGGTAGGCGATGGTGTCGTGGTCGATCTCGGAGACTCCGCCCTCCTGCGCGCGGATCGCTCCGGCGAAGTAGCGGAAGTGGTCGATCGCGAGCGGGATGTCGGCGGCGAGGGTCTCGCGCACCGGCTTGCCGTTCTCCCAGGTCTCGGCGACCGCGAGGAGCTCCAGGTTCGCCTCCATCCGGTCGGCGATCTTCAGCAGCATGTTCGAGCGCTCGGCCGGGCTGGTCTTCCCCCAGCTCGCGAACGCCTTCCAGCCCGCCTCGACCGCCCGGTCGACGTCGGCCGCGGTGCCGCGGGCGATCTCGCAGAACGGCTTGCCCGTGACCGGGGTGATGTTCTCGAAGTACTGACCCGTCGCGGGGGCGACGTACTCGCCTCCGATGAAGTGGTCGTAGCGCGAGCGGAACGAGGCGACGGATCCCTCCGTGCCCGGATCGGCGTAGACCGTGGGTTCCGGCTCCTTCGGTGCCTGCTCGGCTACCGGGTCGGCGTACAGCGTCATGGGGACCTCCATCGACATCGTTGTCGGGTGGGCGCGGGGTGAGCACCCGGTCCGACGCTACGTCGCGGGAGGTTGCACGACGTTGCGCCGACCGTCAGTCGCGCTCGAGGGCCTCGAGACGGGCGACGACGCCGGCCCGGCGCGGCGAGCGGAGGGGGAGCAGGTGCAGCAGCTCGGTCCAGACCTCGGCGTCGTCGCCTCCGTGGGGGCCGTTGGCGTAGGCGAGCAGGGTCGGGGCGGCGGCACTGGTCAGAATGCTCTCGCGGACCCGCGCCCGCAGCTCGTCGGCGATCGCGCGGATGCCGGGCGCCTCGGAGCCGGGGAGCGGCGGCCCGGCGTACGCGTCGAGCGCGAGGCGGTGCGAGCCGCGGTCGAGGAGCCCGAGCACCTGCCTCGCGTCGAGGTCGACCGGGGTCCCGAGGCGGTAGGGGCGCGAGAGCGGCACCAGCCGCGGCAGCGACGGCTCGAGGATCTTGCGCAGGCGCACCATCTCGGCGCGCACCGTCACCACCGCCTCCTCGCGACCGTGCAGGTGCAGGGCGAGCTGCTCGGCCGAGAGCCCCGCGCGGTGCCAGGCGAGCAGCGTGAGGATCTCGGCGTGGCGCGCGCTCAGCTCGAGGACGACTTCGTCGGCGGTGACGAGCCCGGTCCCGCGCCCGAGGACGCGCAGGCTCGGCGCCCGGGCGGCCGCCTGCCGTGGACGCCGCGGATGCCGGGGCCGGCGGAGCCGCTGGATGAGCAGCTCGCTCTCGACGGCCGCCGCGGTCGCCTCCATCAGGGGCAGGGTCTGCGGGGCGACGACCTCCGCTCCCCCGGTGATGTCGATGACTCCGAGGATCTCGTGCGTCTCGGGGTCGTGGATCGGCACGGCCGTGCAGCTCCACGGGTGCACGAGCGAGGCGAAGTGCTCGGCCCCGTGGATCTGCACGCCGTGATCGAGGACCAGCGCGGTGCCCGGGGCGGACGTGCCGACGTCCGGCTCGGCCCACGCCGCGCCCTCGACGAAGGACATGCCCTCGGCGAGCCCCTTGAGGCGCTGGTCGCCGTCGATCCAGAGCAGGCGCCCCAGGGCGTCGCCGACGGCGACGAGCACACCGCTGTCCTCGTCGGCGTCGCGCACGAGCAGCCGCCGGATCACGGGGAGGACGGAGGCGAGCGGGTGCCCCATCCGGTACTCGCGCAGATCGGCGCTCGAGAAGGTGAGCGGCGCGGTGAGGCGGTCCGGGTCGAGCCGGCGGCCTCGCGCACGCTCCCACGAGGCCTCGACGAGCGGGCGCCGGCGACCGCTCCCGGGACGGGCCAGCCAGGGGTTGGTCATGCGCTCCGCCCCTCGTCGTCGATCGGTCGGGCGCCAGGGCGCCGCGGCACGAGCGAGGCTACTCCGCGAGTCTCGACGCCGGCTGCCGATCGGTGCGCTTCGAGGGGACGGCGAGGAGGAGGACCGCGGCGGCGAGCACTGCGACGCCCGCCAGCGCCTCCAGAGTCAGCCGCTCGCCGAGGACGGCGACGCCCAGGAGGGTCGCGGTGGCGGGCTCGACGAGCGTGAGGGTCGAGACGGTCGCGGCCGGGAGGCTCCGCAGGCCGCGGGCGAAGAAGGTGTAGGCGAGAGCGACGGTGACCACACCGAGCCAGAGCACGGCGGGCAGGGAGCCGGCGAGCTGCTGCGGGGAGCCCGCGAGGAGGAGGGGCAGGGCGATGACGGCCGCGACTCCGAACTGCGCGCCCATCGTGGCCGCCGGAGTGAATCCGCGCTCGAGCAGCAGCTTGCCGCACACGGCGTAGACCGCGTAGGAGGCGCCGGCGCCGGCCGAGCCCGCGAGACCGAGGAGGGAGACGCCGTCGCCCGCGCCGCCCGTGAGGAGGCCGGCGAGCAGCACGACTCCCCCGGCCGCGAGGGCCGTGGAGGCGAACCAGCGGGCGGACGGGACGGTGCGCAGCACCAGCCACTCGAGCAGGCCGGTGAACGCGGGCGCCGAGCCGAGCGCGACGATCGTGCCGACCGCGACTCCGTTCTCGGCGGTGCCGGTGAAGAACGTCGGCTGGTAGGCGACGACGCCGACCGCGCCGAGCAGGACGAGGAGGACGCTCGACCCTCGCGGGCGCCGTGCGGCGCGCCGGGTGCCGCGCGCCGCCTCCAGCCCGAGGAGGGCGGCGAGCAGTGCGCCGCCGAGCACGATGCGGGCTGCCCCGAGCACCAGCGGATCGACGCCCGCGGCCCCGAGGGACTGCGCCGTGCCCGTGGTGCCGAAGCAGACGGCGGCGAGCACCACCGCTCCGATCGCCGAGCCCCGCGTCGCCATACCGCCCTCTCGCAGCGCCGCGCGGCGCACGGCTCCCAGTGTGCCAGGGCGTGGAGTTGCCCCGGAGGCGCCCCGGAGCGCGCGAGGAGCGGTACGGTCGAGGCGAAGGGCGGTCAGGCATGGGCATCGCGGAGCCGTTCGACGTCGAGAGCTACACGCGGAGCGCCCACGGGAGCCTCCGCGACCGCTTCTCGCTGCGGGAGTTCGAGGACACGCCGCTGGACCGGGAGGCGATCGTCGCGACCGCGTACCTCCGCGCCGTCGAGCACGCGGTGATCGCCCGCGTGCTGCCGATCGCCCGCGTGCACCCCGACCCCCGGGTGCGGGCGTTCGCTCCGGCGTGGGCGGCCGAGCGCCACCGCATCGCCGACGCGCTGGGCGAGGTGCTCGCGGCGTCGCCGCAGATCCGGGGAGTCGACACCCGGCCGCCCGAGCAGGCCGCGGTCCCGCGGGCGCTGCGCGACAGGGCGGCGGGTCTCGTCGCCGGCCCGCTGGCGCTCGTCCTGGCGGTCGACGCGCACATCGCGATCCACGCCTACCGCCGGCTGGCGCGGCTGTCGCTGCACCCCGAGATGGAGCGGGTGGCGGAGGCGGCGATCGCGATCCTGGAGCGGCAGGCGGACTTCTTCGGCGAGCTCGCGGCCGACGCGATCGGCCGGCCGCTCGCCCGCCGGATCGCGGCGGCGACCCTCCTCGCGGTCCTGCGACTGCCGATCGGCGAGGAGACTCTGCCGGAGCCGTTGGCGCACGAGGGGCGCTCGCTCGTGCACGGTCGCGACGACGGCGGCCTCGAGGGGATCGACGCCGGGGTGACGGGCGCGTTCGCCCTGCCCTGCACGGCGGCGCGGCGGCTGCTGCAGCCGCACCGACCGGTCGCGGTGCGGCTCGCGTGGCGGGCGGGGCGACTCGGAGCCGATGTCGAGGCGGGCGTGCGGGGGCTGCTGGGCTGAGGCGGTCCGCGCTCCCGGCGACACACCGCTGTCACACGGCTGCGGTACCGTGACCGCCGGGGATCGGAGGCGGCATGCGGAGAGCGCTGCGCTCGGTGCGCCGCATCGCGGTGGGCGCGCTGGTCGCGCTCGTCGTGCTGGCGGCCGTCGGGATCCCCGTCTACGTGCTCCCGGCGACGGACGCGGTGCCGGCGCACGCCGACGCCGTGCTCGTGCTCGGGCCGCCGACGAGGGCGCGCACCGAGCTCGGCCGCGAGCTGATCGAGGAGGGCGTGGCCGACAGGCTCCTGATCTCGGTGTGGCCGTCGGAGCTCGCGGCGGCCCCGGACGAGAGCGACGTGGTCGCCTGCGACGAGCCGGACATGCTCGTGGTGTGCTTCACCGCCGAGCCGGGGACCACCCGCGGCGAGGCGCGGGCCCTCCGCGACTACGCGGAGGCGGGCGGTTGGGACTCCGTCGTCGTCATCACGCAGACGCCTCACCTCACGCGGGCCCGCATCCTGATGGAGCGCTGCTGGAGCGGAGAGGTGCTGATGGTCTCCTCCGGAGAGCCGACGACCCTCGGCGACTGGGCCTACGAGTACGCGTACCAGACCGGCGCGTTCGCGAAGGTGCTCCTCGAGCAGGAGTGCTGAGCGCCCCGCAGAGCAACGTTCAGCAGCTCGCTCAGCCCAGCAGCTCGCGGACGTCCTCCGCGGTGATGCCGCCCGTGGCCGCCGCGCCGTCGTCGGACATGACGGCCGCGAACAGGGCGGCCTTCGCCTCCTTGAGGGCCATGACCTTCTCCTCGATCGTGTCCTTCGCGACGAGGCGGTAGACCATCACCGAGCGGGTCTGCCCGATGCGGTGCGCGCGGTCGACGGCCTGCGACTCGGTCGCGGGGTTCCACCACGGGTCGAGCAGGATGCAGTAGTCGGCCTCGGTGAGGTTGAGGCCGAAGCCGCCCGCCTTCAGCGAGATCAGGAACACGCCCGCGTCACCCGAGCGGAAGCGCTCGATCACCTCGTCGCGCTTCTTGGTCGCGCCGTCGAGGTACGCATACTCGACTCCCGCCGCGTCGAGGCGACCGCGCACGCGGCCGAGGAAGCGCGTGAACTGGCTGAACACCAGAACGCGATGCCCCTCGGCGAGCGCATCGGCGAGGAGCTCGTCGAGCAGGTCGAGCTTGGTCGAGGGGACGGTCGCGTGCGCCTCGTCGACGAGCGCCGCGTCGAGCGCGACCTGCCGCAGCACCGTGAGGGCGCGGAAGATGGCGAAGCGGTTCTTCTCGAAGTCGCCGATGAGACCGAGCACGCGCTGCCGCTCGCGGGCGAGGTAGGTGTCGTAGACCTTGCGCTGGCGCGGGCCGAGCTCGACCTGGAGGGTCTGCTCCTGCTTGGGCGGCAGCTCCGTGGCGACGAGCTCCTTCGTGCGGCGCAGCATCAGCGGGCGGATGCGGCGGCGCAGCTGGCTGAGCTTCTCGGTGTCGGCGTCGCGCTCGATCGGCTTCTGGTAGAACTCGGCGAAGCCGACGGGCGACGGGAACAGCCCGGGCGCGACGATCGAGAGGAGCGACCACAGCTCCATCACGTTGTTCTCCATCGGGGTTCCCGTGATCGCGAGCTTGAACGGCACGTCGAGCCGGCGAGCGAGCTGGTGCGTGGCCGACTGGCGGTTCTTGACGAACTGCGCCTCGTCGAGCATCAGACCCGCCCAGCGGATGCCGGCGTACGACTCGTAGTCGAGACGGAAGAGGGCGTAGGAGGTGACGATCAGCTCGGCCTCGCCGATGACCGCCGACAGCGCGCGGCGCTTCTTCTTCGACGTCTCGTCGATGCCGACGACCTCCAGGCCCGGCGCGAAGCGCTTGGCCTCGCCGACCCAGTTGGGGACGACGCTCGTGGGCGCGACGACGAGGAAGGGGCGCGGGGAGGTGCCGGCGTCCCCGATCGCGGCGCGCTGCTCCTGCATCGCGCGGGCGATGAGCGCGAGCGACTGCACGGTCTTGCCGAGGCCCATGTCGTCGGCGAGGACTCCGCCGAGCTGGTTGTCGTAGAGGAACGAGAGCCAGTCGTAGCCGAGCTGCTGGTAGGGGCGCAGCTCGACCGAGAAGCCGTCGGGAAGCGGGCGCGACTCGAGTGCTCCCGTGGCCGTGAACCCGGAGAGCCCCTCGACCGCACGGCGCCACGCGGCGGCCTGCGCCTCGACGACGCCGAGCTCGACGAGCTCGTCCCAGAGGGACGACTGGAATCGGCTGATGCGCAGCGTCTCGCCCTGGTCGTCGGACAGCTCGCGCGCCTCGGCGATCAGCTCGCGGAGGCGGCCGAAGCGCTCGTCGTCGAGCGCGAAGTAGACGCCGCTCGGCAGCACCATGTACTCGTCGCCCCGGGCGAGAGCGAGGAAGATCTCGGCGAGCGGGACCGCCTCGTCGTTGACGGTGACCGAGATCTCGAGGTTGAACCAGTCGCGGCTGTCGGGCTGGGCGACCGTCTGCACGGCGACGATCGGCGCCGTCTCGGCCTCGCGGTACTCGACGCGCTCGCCGATCTCCTCGATCTCGACGGTGCCGAGCTCGCGGAGGCGCTCGACCTCGCCGGTGAGGAACCCGACGGTCTGCATGCCCCGCAGGTCGAACGCGGGGCGCAGCCGCCGGCTCGAGCGCGAGACCAGGGCGGGCGTCGACTCGGGGTCGATGCCGGCGCCGGTCAGCGAGTCGAGGATGCGCTGCTCGGCCTCGGCGTCCCGGTAGCCGGGATCGTCCTCGAGCCGGAGCGGGAGGCGCTCGGCCTCGGCACCGCGCGCGCCCTCGACGCCGTAGCGCCACCACCAGGTGCCGTGGAGTCCGGCGCCGTCGGTGTGCTCGAGGGTGAGCCCGAGGCGCGGCTCGGGCACCGGGGGCGCCTCGAAGGAGCCGTCGCGCGAGACGATCGCGAACAGGCGGTGCAGGCGCTGGTAGTGCTCGGTGAGGAACGCCGACTCCTCCTGCTCGGGGATCCGGATCGCCTCGCGGCTCCAGAGGAAGGTGCGGGCGGAGGAGACCAGCGGCGCTGCGAACGGCACCAGCGTCACGGGGCGGGCGCGCAGCTCGTCGCCGGGCTCCCAGGTGTAGAGGCCGACGGCGGGGTCGCCGATGAAGCCGAACTCCTCGGGCGCGGGGTGGTCGCCGATCGCGACCAGGGAGCGCAGCTCGAGACCGTTCGAGGTGCGGGTGACGTCGATGGAGGCGGTGGCCGTGGTGTCGAGGATCCGCAGCGGAGTCTGGTCACGGTCGCCCATGACCAGGCCGATGCCCGCGCGGACCGCGCCGTGCAGCGCCGCCCAGATGGCCTCGCTCCGGCACTGGTCGAGGTAGAGCCAGGTGTCGGGCGAGTAGTAGCTCGACGCGCTGTGGCCCGAGAGGATGCCCTGCAGCTCGCGGACGACGTCGATCTGGCGCTCGTCGTAGTCGTGGCTGTAGTGCAGGTAGCCGAGGTCGCGCCAGCTGGTGCCGGTGCGCACCCAGCGGTCGCGGTCGCCCATCCGCACGGGGCGGATGCCGAGGCGGGGGCGCGGCTCGGGCGGCGGACGGTAGCTGTTGTAGCGGCCCGGCGGGCGGCGGACGGGCTCGCCGGGGAGGAGCTCGAACTGGAGGCCGAGCGGGATGCCCGCGTGCGAGCGCTCGGCACCCGCGAGCAGCGGGGCGAGGGCGCTGCGCCACTCCGGAACCGCGTCGACGCCCGCGGGAGGGCCGGCCAGGCCGCCCTCGCGCTCGCGGCGGAGCGCCTCGACGAGCACCGCCGCGACGTGCTTGCACTCGTGCTTGACGGGGCAGCTGCAGGCGCCGCCGAGCAGCACCGAGCGGTCGCCCTCGTCGCGGAGCTGCACGCTCACGGCGTAGGGCGAGCGGCCGGAGCCCTGGACCTGCCCGAACAGGCGGGTGCGGCCTCCGAACCACTGCAGCTCGCCGACGCGGCGCGCGTCGGCGTAGGCGGTGCCCTTCTCGAAGGCGGCGGAGCCGACCAGGGCGCGGATGTCCTGCTCGGAGAACGGCTCGGTGCCCCCGGGCGCGGCCGACGCCGGCACCTCGGCGGGGGCGCTCTGGCGGGCCATGGACCTCTGCTCTCCGCGCCCCGAACGGAACGCATCCGTCCATTCAACCCGATTCCGAGCTCTGTTCGAGCCGACGGCCAGGATCCGGGGACAGCCCCTCCCCTCCGTACGATGGAGGGATGCCCCGCCTGTCCGTCGTCTCGGCGCACACCTCGCCGCTCGAGCAGCCCTCGACCGGCGACGCGGGCGGCATGAACGTGTACCTCGCGGCGGTGCTGCCCGAGCTCGCCGCGCTCGGCTGGGAGGTCCGCGTGCTGACCCGGGGCGAGGGCACCGAGCGGCTCGCGGACGGGGTCGAGGTGGTCGGGGTGCCGGTGCCCGCGGGCGACAAGTACGCGCTCGCCGCCGCCGCGCCCGCCTTCGCCCGCGCGGCCGCCGGCGCCGACGTGGTGCACTCGCACTACTGGGTGTCGGGGCTGGCCGGGATGCTGACCGGGTCGCCGCACGTGCACTCGATGCACTCGAACTCGCTGGCCAAGAACGTGCGGCTGGTGCCCGGGGACGCCCGCGAGCCCGAGGAGCGGACCCGCTCGGAGCACGAGGTGCTCGCCTCCGCCGACGCCGTCGTGGTGGCGGGGACGGCGGAGTACGACGACGTCGTGCGCGGCTACGGTGTCGACGCCCGGAAGGTGACGATCGCGCCTCCGGGCGTGGAGTCGCGGTTCCGTCCGGGAACCGAGGAGCGCCCGTTCGAGATCGTGCTGGTCGGGCGGGTGCAGCCGCTCAAGGGGCAGCTGCTCGCCGTGCATGCGCTCGCGCGGATCCCGCCCGGCGAGCGGCCGGTGCTGCGGCTCGTCGGCGGGCCGGCGCCGGGTCGCGAGGGCTACCTCGCCGCGGTCGAGGAGGCCGCGCGGACGCTCGGCGTGGCCGGTTGGGTGCGCTTCGACGGAGTCGGCGACCGCGACGCGACCGCGCTGCGCCTGCGCCGTGCCCGCCTCGCCCTGGTGCCGTCGGCCGCGGAGACCTTCGGGCTGATCGCGCTCGAGGCCGCGGCGAGCGGCACTCCGGTGCTCGCGCGACGGACCACCGGCCTCGTCGACGCCGTGAGCGGCGGGCGCAGCGGGGTGCTGATCGACTCCGACGACCCCGGCGACTGGGCGGCGGAGATCCGGCGGCTGCTCGCCGACGACGCCGAGCGCGCGCGACTGGGTCTCGGCGGCGTCGAGTGGGCGGCGGAGCACTCGTGGGCGTCGACGGCGGCGCGGCTGGACGCGGTGTACCGGCGGCTGCTCGCGCGCTGACGCTCAGTCGGCGATGGCGGGCGCGCCCGGGTCGAGCCGGGCGCCGCTGGTCGAGCGGTACCAGGGGGCGAGGCGGTCGGGCGAGACGGCGACCATCGCGGCGCCGGTGAAGCCCGCGTCGTTGCCGAAGCGGGCCGGGACGATCTCGGTGCCGATGTCGAGGAACCGCGCGAACTCGTCGAAGACGTGCGCCGCGGCGCCTCCGATCACGAACAGCTGCGGCGAGAGCAGCATCTCGAGGTGGCGGTAGTACACGCTCAGGCGGCCGGCCCACTCCTCGAGCGTGATGCCCTCGCGGCGCACGGCGGAGAAGCCGACCCGCGGCTCGAAGTCGGGGCCGTCGATGTGCACGTGGCCGAGCTCGGAGTTGGGGAGGACGACTCCGTCGTAGACGATCGCGGTGCCGATGCCGGTGCCGAGGGTCGTCAGGAGGCACAGGCCGTCGCGGCCGCGCATGGCACCGAACTCGCGCTCGGCGACTCCGGCCGCATCGGCGTCGTTGACGACGACGACGTCGACCCCGGTCGCCTCCGAGAGCAGCGCCTGCGCGTCGAGGTCGACCCAGCGCTGCGAGACGTGCGTGGTCTGGCGCACGACGCCGCCGCGGACGATGCCGGGGAACCCGACCCCGACGGGCGTGCCCGCGATGGGCGACACGTCGCGGACGATGCCGGCGATGGCGGCCGCGAAGTCCTCGGGCTCCTTGCCGAGCGGGTTCGCCACGGCGAAGCGGCGGGCGGCGCGCTCGCCGGTCGTGACGTCGACCAGGGAGGCCTTGATCGAGGTCCCGCCGATGTCGACGCCGACGGCGAAGCGCGGGAGGAGGCCGTCCTGGGGCTGAGTCACGGATGCTCCGTCTGGGAGGGGGTGGCGAGGGAGGACCTCGGGCTCGCGGGAACGCGTACGGCTCGCCGGATCCGCGGATCCTGACGAGCCGTATGCGATTCTACGAGCCGGAACCGCTCCCCCGCTCGGAGTGGACAGCGAGCGCGTCCAGGACGTAGTCGATCACGGGGTCGTAGAGGTGCACGGCGAGTCCGTCGTCGAGCGGGACGACGACCTCGATCGAGCCCTGCGCCTCGGCGACGAAGACGGCGGGGTCGTTGCAGTCGGCGATCGCGATCGTCGGGTAGCCGCGGCGGCCCGCGGCTCCGGCCCAGCCGTGGTCGGCGATCACGAGGTCGGGGCGGAGTCCGAGGGCCTCGAGCTCGTCGAGGAGCGCGTTCATCGGCTCGGGGGCGTGGGTGTGCACGAGGCTGCCGCCGCGGTAGGCGCAGGTGACGCCTCCGGTCGACCACAGCCGGAGGTGCTCGTCGGCCACCGCGATGCGCGTGCCGTCGGGGCTCGCGAAGGGCAGCGCGTTGACGTCGAGGACGCGGGCGCCCGCCTCCTCCGCCGCGGCCGCGAACCGGCGGTAGACGTCCATCAGCGTCGCCGGGTGGGCCGTCGCGAAGAGGAGGAGGCCGCCGTCGCGGACCGCCGCGGCGAACCGGAGGCGGTAGGCGTCCAGGCCGGCGACGGCGAGCCGGGCGTCGATGCGGTCCTGGCCGCTCTCGAAGGCGGGGTCGGTGCTGATGCCGACCCGCTCCCCCATCAGCGCGAGGAGGCTTCCGACGTCCCAGTGCTCGTCGACGTCGACCCCGTAGAGGTGCGCCGGCTCGCGCGCCGCGAGACGGCGCAGGTTGCCGAGGTTGCTGACGCGGTCGGTGAGGACGTCGCCGGTGAGGAGCGTCTCGTCGAGGACGGTGGCGAGCGCGTCGGGAGTGAGCGGGGGCATGCGGGCCTCTCGGGTCGGTGGCGGGGTCAGCGTAGCGATCTTCGGTTTCCTCTTGACTCGGTGAACATTACCGATATATCGTTAGTGCATCGCCGACAGATCGAGAGCATTCGCTCGAGACGGGCGACCGGATCCGATCGAAAGGGATCCTCCAACGACAGGAACGAGAACCCCATGAACTCCCACGACTTCTTCTCCACCCAGGACGCCCGCTCCCCCCGCCGAGGACACGACGGCCACGGTCACGACCACCCCGGCCAGCGCGAGCGCCGCGGCCCCGGCGGCCACGGACGCGGCTTCGGCCCGGGCTTCGGCTTCGGTCCGGGCTTCGGCGGCGGTCCCGGCTTCGGCGGCCCCGGCTTCGGCCGCGGCGGAGGACGCGCCCGCCGCGGCGACGTCCGCGCCGCCCTCCTCTCCCTCCTCGCCGAGACCTCCTCGAACGGCTACGGCCTGATCAAGGCCATCGCCGAGAAGACCAACGGCTCGTGGCGCCCCAGCCCCGGCTCGGTCTACCCCACCCTCCAGCAGCTCGTCGACGAGGGCCTGATCACGGCCGTCGGCGAGGGCCGCGGCACCGAGTACCAGCTGACCGACGCCGGCGGCACCTACGTCCGCGAGCACGCCGACGAGCTCGCCGCCGCCTGGGAGGCGACTCCCGGAGCCAGCGACGCCGACCGCGCGTTCATGGAGAACGTCGGCAAGCTGATGGCGGCCGTGCACCAGTTCCGCGGGGCGACCCCGGAGCAGCGGGCCGCCGCCTCCGCGAAGCTCGACGAGACGCGCCGCGCGCTGTACCTGATCCTCGCCGACTGAGCACGGTCGGCGTGATCACACCGCACGACATCAGCTGAGAAGGGGTGGCCTCCCCTGTCGGGCGAGGGACCCCCGTCTCAGCTGATGTTGCGCTTCGGTCAGCCGCGGTACGAGGCGGCGAGGCGCGCCAGGCCCTCGTCGAGCGTGACCGAGGGGCTCCACTGCAGGTCGGCGCGGGTGCGGCGCTGATCGAACCAGTGCGCGGTCGAGAGCTGCTCGGCGAGGAACCGCGTCATCGGCGGCTCGTCCTCGCCCGGGCGCACGGCCCAGACGCGCTCGACGACCGAGCCGGCGGCGCGGGCGACGGAGGCGGGCACCGACCAGCGCGGCGGCTCCACTCCCGCGGCGCGGCAGATCCCGGCGAGCAGCTCGGCCACCGGCCGCGGCTCGCCGTTCGTCACGACGTAGGCCCGCCCGTGCACGTCCTCGGCCCGGCCGAGTGCGGCGACGATCGCCGACGCCGCGTTGTCGAGGTAGGTCGAGTCGATCAGCGCCTGCCCGTCGCCGAGCAGCGGGAGGCGGCCTGCGCGGGCCCGCTCGACGATCCGTGCGATGAGCTGCGTGTCTCCGGGGCCCCAGACCAGGTGCGGGCGCACCGCGGTCACTGCGAAACCGGGGGCGTCGGCGGCGAGCGCGAGCAGCTCGGCCCGCGCCTTCGTCCTCGCGTAGTCGCCGCGGGCGCGATCAGGATCGGCCGGCTCGGCGTCCGCGCCGGCGAGGGAGGATCCGGCGTGCGCGACCGACGGCGACGAGACCTGCACGAAGCGCGTGACGCCGGCGCGCGACGCGGCCGCCAGCAGCCGTCGGGTGCCGTCGACGTTCACGCGGTCGAAGTCGCCGGGGTCGCCCGCGAGCGAGACCTTGGCGGCGAGGTGGACCACGGCGTCGGAGCCGGCGACCGCCTCCTCCACCGCGCGCGGGTCGGTCAGCGAGCCGCGGGCATCGGTCGCGCCGGACACTCCCGAGGCGCGCCGCTGGAAGGTGCGGACCTCGTGGCCCTCGGCGACGAGACCGGCGGCGACCGCACCGCCGAGCAGGCCGCTCGCACCGGTGACCAGGACCTTCACGGCGCGACCATCCGTTCGCCCGCGAGGATCCCCTCGGCCCAGCGGGAGAGCGCTGCGCGGTCGATCTTGGAGTTGTGCCGGATGTCGGTCGGCAGCGCCGGCACGACGAGGACCGCGGCGACCGGGGCTCCGACCGCGGCGCGGATCTCGGCGGCGAGACCGGCGGGGGCGAGCGCGGTGCGGTGGACGGCGCGACGGGTCTCGACGACCGCGACGAGCTGCGACACTCCGCGGGGTCCGACGCCGACGATCGCCGCTCGAGCGACGCTCGCGACCCGCGCCTCGATCCGCTGCTCCGGGCCGACGGGCGTGACGACCCCCTCCGGAGTCACGATCACGTGCGGCAGCCGCCCCTCGACCCACAGCCGGCCCTCGGAGTCGAGCCGCCCGACGTCGCCCGTGCGGTGCCAGCGCTCCCCCGGCACCGCGCCGACGCGGGCGGCGCGGTCGGTGAGCCAGAGCCGCTCGTAGTGGTCCTCGACGTGGCCGGCCGAGACCACGATCTCGCCCGTGACCCCGACGACCTCGACCGGCTGCACGGCGGGGATCCCGTCGGCGTCGAGCGGCGCGAGGCGCAGGCGGACGCCGGCCGCGGGGGTGCCGACGCAGACGCCTCCGCGCGGGTCGTCGTCGAGCGCCGCCTCGCGGATGTCCTCGAGCGACGCGTCGGTCAGGAGCAGCGCCTCGGTCATGCCGTACGGCGTGTGGGCCGACGAGTGCGGCATCAGCGCCTGGGCCTCGGCGAGCAGCGCCTCGGGGACGGGAGCGCCGGCCGAGAGGAAGGTTCGGACGCCGGCGAGCGCGCGGTGGTCGTCGGCGTCGAGGGCGTCGGAGGTGGCGACCACGTTCGCGAGTGCCGCGGGCGAGAGGAAGAGGACGGTCGCCTCCACCTGCGCCGCCGCCGCGGCCACGGCCTTCGCGGTCAGTGTGCGGGGGGCGGTGACGTCCATGTCGGGAGTCACGGAGCGCGCTCCGAGGGCGGGCCCGAGCAGCGCGAACGGCGCGAAGCCGGCGACGAGGCCCGTCCCCTCGCCGACCCCGTACTGGCGAGCCAGGGTGTCGCGGACGCCGGCGAGCTGGCGGTGCGTGTAGACGACTCCCTTGGCGGGGCCGGTCGAGCCCGAGGTGAAGAGGATCGCGGCGACGGCGTCGGGGGCGGGCGGCTCGCCCAGAGCCCAGGCGTTCGCGGCGAGCTCGGCGCGGCCCAGCTCGATCAGCTGGCCGAGCGAGGTGTCGACCCCGAGAGCTCTGGCGGAGGCGCGCGGCAGGGTCTGCGTCGAGATGCGGCCGCCGGGCCAGCCGAGGGCTCGGGCGACGGTCAGCCCCGGCAGCGCGCCGACGACGAGGTCGGGCCACGTGCCGCGGACCGCGCGGGTGAGTCCGCGCAGTCCCAGGCCCGCGTCGGCCACGACCACGACCGCGCCGATGCGCAGGCACGCGTAGAGCAGTGCGGTGAGGTCGGCTCCGGGCGGCACGAGCAGCGAGACGCGGTCGCCGCGCTGCACGCCCGAGGCGCGCAGGCCGGCGGCGAGCTCGCGGACCCGCCGCGAGAGCAGGCGCCACGACACGGTCCGCGGCCCGCCGCCTCCGGGGGGCGCCATCTCGACCAGGGCGACGCCGTCGTCGTCGGAGTTGGCGTCGAGGTGCCGCCACAGCGACTCGACCGGCACGGTCGGCCGGCGGACGTCGGGGGCCGCGCCGCGCTCGGAGGTCGCGTCGCCGAGCCAGGTGAGCACGGCGGAGGCGTAGTCGACGTCCTCGGCCAGCAGGTGGCCGGTGCCCTCGAAGCGGTGGATCTGCGCGTGCGGGAGGCGGTCGGCGAGGTCGTCGAGGTAGCGGTCCGAGAAGATCGGGTCGAGCGGGCCCCACAGCATCAGCGCGGGGACGACCAGCTCGCGCACGCCCTCGGCGATGCGGACGAGCTCGTGGTGGCTCGGGTGCGCGGAGTCGACGGGGATGTCGGCGACGAAGCCGCCGATCCCGCCGCGCCGGGAGGCGCCGAGGTAGGGGGCGCGGTAGCCGTCCTTCACCGCGGCCGGCAGCGCGGGGTGCCCGAGCGCGAGCGTGGTCTCGAGGAAGGCCGGGGTGCCGACGGTCGAGGCGCCGAGCACCCCGGAGGCGAGGGCGAGCCGGAGCGGCGCGGGGATCGGCGCGTCGGCGCTCTGGTGCACGGCGGTGTTGAGGACCGCGGCGCCGCGCAGCTCGGCGGGGTGGTCGACGGCCCAGCCGAGCGAGACGACTCCGCCCCAGTCGTGGCCGAGGGTGACGACGTCGGTGAGCCCGAGGACCTCGGTGAGGTTCGAGAGCTCGCGGACGCGGTCGGCGAGCGTGTGCAGCGCTCCGGTGCGCTCCGAGAAGCCCATCTCGAGCTGGTCGACCGCGACGACGCGCCAGGCCTGCTCGCCGCGGCGGGCGGCGTCGAGCGACGCGCGGGCGAGATCGCGCCAGAGGTAGGACCAGGTGGGGTTGCCGTGCACGCAGAGGATCGTGCCGACGGGCTCGATGCCGAGCGCCTCGCCCGTGTCGAGCAGGTGCCAGCGCCGGCTCGTGCCGTGGGCGTCGGGCGCGTCCACGAGACGCGACCACGCGGGGTCGAGCCCGTCGAGCCCGGCGGGCGGCACCTGGGCCGGGGAGCTCGAGCCGAGTGCGGCGCGGATCCTCGACGCCGGGTGCGCGCCGGTGCTCACCAGGCGATCTCGAGCATCGCGGTGTTGATGCCGGATCCGACGCCCATCAGCAGCACGCGGTCGCCCTGCTTGAGGGTCGCCGCCTCCTGCGCGAGCGTGATCGGGATGGATGCGGGCCCGACGTTGCCGAGGGTGCCGAAGGTCGTGGGGACGCGGGTCTTGTCGAGGCCGACCGCCTTGACGAGGCCGTTCGTGTGCACGGAGGAGACCTGGTGCGTGATGTAGCGGTCCATCTTGCTCCAGTTCCAGTCGCGCTTCGCCTCCTTCCAGGCGGAGACGACGAGCTCCATGCCGCCCTTGAGCAGCGCCTTCGCGTCGGTGAACATGCCGTCGACGCTGCCGACGCAGAGCTCGTTGAACTGCGTGGCCGCGCGGGTGATGCCGCCCAGGAGACGGTGCCCCTGCGGGTGCGCGTCCGCCGGGCCGAGGATCGCCGCGGCCGCACCGGAGCCGAGGGTCAGGCTGGCGAACTCGCTCATGAAGTTCGTGCGACTCATGCCCTCGCGGCTCAGGCGCTCGATCGTGTTGACCTGGATCTCGTCGGCGTCCTCGCCGTCGATGATCATCGCGTACTGGATCTGGCCGGCGTCGATCAGCTGGGCGGCGAGCGTCATGCCGTTGACGAAGCCGAGGCACGCGTTCGCGATGTCGAAGTTGATGGCCGAGGAGGGCAGGCCGAGGCCGTGGTGCAGGCGGACGGCGACGGACGGCTCGAGGTGCTTGCGGGTGACCGAGGTGTTGATGATCAGCCCGATCTGGTCGGGGCGGATGCCGGCCTCGGCGAGGGCGCGCTTGCCCGCCTCGATCGCGGCGCCGTCGAAGTCCTGCTCGGAGTCCCAGTTGCGCCGCTCGTACACTCCGGCGACGCGCTGGAGGAGCCCGGTGGGCAGGCGCAGGCGCTTGAGCGCGGGCGCGAGACGCGCATCGATCTCGTCCGACGTGGTCACGCGCGGGGCCATCGTGGTCGCGACGGACAGCAGTGCGACGTTGCGGTGCGTGGTCGTTGCGTTTCCGTCCAACGGAACTCCCTGTCGAGTTGTCGATCCTGGCAAGTGCCCCGGTGATTTTACGCTGTCGTTCACCCAATGCTCCCTGAACGGATGCTGGATGCGGGCAGGACGCCTCCGTCGACCCCCCGGCCCCCGAGTTCGCGGGGCCGCTCAGCCGCGGCCACACGCCTCCCGCCCTGTCAACCACCCCCTGCCCGACGCCTAGGCTCGGACGGTGGACATCTACGACGTGCCCGTCGAGACGGCGGACGGAACCCTGACGACCCTGAGCGAGTACCGCGACGACCTCCTCCTGATCGTGAACGTCGCGAGCCGCTGCGGACTGACCCCCCAGTACGGCGAGCTGCAGGAGCTCTCGACGCGCTACGAGGGGCTCTCGATCGTGGGCTTCCCCTGCAACCAGTTCAAGGGGCAGGAGCCGGGGACGAACGAGGAGATCCAGGCGTTCTGCTCGGCCACGTACGGCGTCGACTTCCCGGTGCTGGCGAAGACCGAGGTGAACGGTGCCGGGCGCCACCCCCTCTACTCCGTGCTGACCGAGGCCGCCGATGCGGCGGGCGAGGCCGGGGACGTGCAGTGGAACTTCGAGAAGTTCCTGGTGCGCGACGGGCGGGTCGTGGCGCGGGTGCGCCCCCGCGAGTCGCCGGCGACTCCGGAGTTCGCGGCGCTGGTCGAGGAGCACCTGCCGCGCTGACCCGGAGCCGTCAGGTCCCCATCGCCCAGGGCTCGCGGTCGCCGCGGAGGCGCGCGGCGAGCGCCATCGCCTGCTCGTCGGTGAGGGTGGCGACGTAGTCGACGATCCCGCGGGCGCGGCCGAGGCGCTCGAGTGACTGCGGGTCGGCGCGCGGACGGCCGCGCTCCCCCGCGGGCAGCCACTCCGGCCGGTCGGCGCGGAGGCGGAAGTAGCCGTCGGTCGCGAGCTCGATCAGATCGAGCAGCTTCTGCGGCGCGCGGGCGTTGTCGCGCGGGTCGGCGAGCCAGTCGTCGAGGTGCGTGACGAGGGTCTCGAGCACCTGCGACTGCCCGCGCTGGTAGGTCGCGAAGTCGGGGCGGTCGATCACGAAGCGCGTGTGCACGAACTTCAGCACCGCGACGTCGTGCCACGCGTCCGGGAGGAGCGACACGTGCCCGGAGCGCACGTTCGGGTCGGCGAGGACCAGCACCGAGCGCTGGAGCCGCCCGATCCACGACGAGACGAACGACTCGATCGCCCGCTCCGTGCGGGTCGAACCGTCGAACGGCACGGCGAGCAGCCCCTCGACGAGCTCGGTCGACACGCGCTCGACGGAGGCGCGGAACAGCTCGTCGCCGGCGATCCACGGGTCGCGGGCCACCAGCCTCCGCCGCAGCATCTCGAGGGAGTGCCCCGGCGCCCTGGCCCACAGCTCGCCGCCGTCGAGTGCCGCGAGTGCGTTCTGCTCGCGGAGGAAGGCCCGGAACTCGACCGCGACGGCCGCCTGCTGGAGCACCCCCGCCCGGTAGAAGTCGTCGAGGTCGTGCAGCGAGTAGGCGATGTCGTCGGCGACGTCCATCACCGAGCACTCGAGCGTCTGCTGCCACGGCGCGATCGCCTCGAAGCCGGCGCGGGCGTCGAGCAGGTCGTCGAGGTCGAGGGTGTAGGCCGAGAACTTCGGCGGCGCGGTCTCCCAGCGGCTGGCGGTCGAGCCGCGGGGCAGCTCGGTCGGGTCGGTGGAGTCGATGCCCGGGCGGCAGACGACGCGGCCCCACGGGTACTTGAGCACCGCGGCACGGGACGCGGCGGTGAGGTTGAGGCCCGCCTCCACCGTCTCGCAGACGTCGAGTTCCGAGAGGATGCGGAACGACTGCGCGTTGCCCTCGAAGCCCTCCTCGAGCCCGAGCTTCTCGCGGGCGAGGCGGTCGAGCGCCTGTTCGCCGAGGTGGCCGAACGGCGGGTGCCCCAGATCGTGCGCGCTGGCCGCGGCCTGCACGACCACCGGGTCGCAGCCCCCGAGCCGCTCGACGAGCTCGCGCTGAGCGCGGTCGGTGGTGGTGAGCTGCATCGCGATCGCGCGGGCGACCGCGGTGACCTTGATCGAGTGGGTGAGGCGGTTGTGGACGACCTGGCCGACGCCGCTCGGCGAGATGACCTGCGTGACGGCCGAGAGCCGGGCGAAGTACGGCGAGAAGCGGATGCGCTCGAGGTCGACCCGGTACTCGGGGAACTCCTCGCCGGTCGAGAAGCGGTCGACGGGCTCGGGGACGCGGCGGTCGCGCCGTCGGTCGCGCGGGCGGCGGAGGGCCTCGCGGCGCAGCGTCGGCACGCCTCCGGTGTCGCCGCCTGCCGCGTCGGCGCGGGTCTTCGAACCGGGTGCCTCGTCCATGGAGCCACACTACGGGCGCGACGCGGGCGTTCCGGTGCTCCTAGCGCCCGGCGACCGGAGGCTCCGCCGCCTCGCCGCGCGGCGCCACGGCGATGAGCACCGCCGCCGCCACGACCGCGCCGAGCACGTAGGCCGCGATGTCGAGCCACGAGAAGGTGCTGCCGACGACCAGGCGCAGCGGCGGCCACAGCTCGACGAGGCGCGCCGCGGCCCCGATCGCCTGCAGCTGCTCCATCGCGATCGACCACGCCAGCGCGATGCCTGCGGCGGTGACGGCCGGTGCCCGCGGCAGCACGACGCAGACCAGCACCGCGACGAGCACGACGTAGAGGACGCTGCCGGCGATGTCGGCGAGCAGGCCGGTCAGCAGGAAGCGCAGGGCGAGCCCGAGCCCCAGGGCACCGAGTGCGGCGAGCACGAAGGGCAGCCGCGCCCTCACTGCGCGGCTCCCTCGAGCGCGGTTCTCAGCCGGTCGAGCGCGAACAGGAAGGCACGGTCGTCGGCGACGTTCCAGCCGAGCGGTCCCGGGGAGGCGATGACGAGCGGCACGAGCACGGTGCGGCGGCGGCGCGCAGCGAGCGAGGCGCGCGCCAGCCCGCGGAAGCCCTCGGCGGGAGCCGCGTGCGGGACGAGCACCGAGAGCACGGCGGCCCGGACGCGGTGCGGCCCGTGGGCGACGGTGCCGACCTCGACGGCGGAGACGTCGCTCCAGAGCGCGATCGGGAGGGAGTCGGCGCGCTCGGCGGCGAGCGCCGGCCCGCCCTCGCCGAGGGTGACGACCACGGCTCCCCGGCTCGTGGCGGAGGCGGCGGGCGAGGCGAGGCGGTCGAGGGCGCGGTCGAACTCGCGGGCGCGCAGCACCACGACTCCCTCGCCGATCTCGGCGAGCTCGGTGAGACGGCGCTGCCGCTCGGGAGCGGCCTGGCGCAGCTGCGCGCCGACCGCCGTGCGCAGCCGCCGGGCGGTCACCGGCGAGGTCAGGAGCGCGGTCGGCTCGAACCGCGCGCGGGGCGGGAGCGGGACCCGCGGACCGGTGGGCGCCGTCGGCGCACCCCACGGCGGCGGCGGCGAGGCCTGTGTCATGACCTGTCCTCCTGTCGATCGCACGATCGCCTCCGATTCTCGTCCCTCCGCCTCCCGCCTTGCCGGGAGAGCCGCTCCGACCTAGGATGGGAGTACCCCCCGGGGGTATCAGCCCCACCGGAACGCACGCAAGGAGAAGCACATGAGCATCGCTCGCCTCGATCTCGGACTCACCGCCAAGGACTCCGCCGGCGGCTGCGGCTCGGGCGGCGACTGCGCGTGCGGCGGCCACGGCGCCTCCCACGGGGCGGCCACCGCCGCGAGCGCCTCCTCCGTCAGCTTCGGCGTCGCGGGCATGACCTGCGAGCACTGCGTCCGGAGCGTCACGGAGGAGCTCGCCGCCTACCCCGAGGTCGAGAGCGTCGACATCTCGCTCGCGCCCGACGGCGTCTCGCGCGTCACCGTCGGCTCCGCCCGCCCGCTGGGCCGCGAGGAGATCGCCGGCGCGATCGCCGACGCCGGCTACCGGCTCGCGCCCCTGGCCTGATGGCGGGCACGACGCTCGAGCTCGAGATCGGCGGCATGACCTGCGCCTCCTGCGTGGCGCGGGTCGAGCGGAGGCTCGACGCGCTCCCCGGAGTGACGTCCAGCGTCAACCTGGCCCTCGAGCGCGCGACGCTCACCCTGCCCGAGGGCACGACCGCGGCCGACGCCATCGCCGCGGTCGAGGCCGCGGGCTACACGGCGACGGTGCCCGGAGCGACGGAGCCCGGAGCGACGGTGCCCGGAGCGGCCGGGTCCGGTGCGACGGCTCCCGCCGGTGAGGACCAGCCGGAGGACCGCGAGCGCGGTGCCCTCCGCACCCGGCTCCTGATCTCGGCCCTGCTCGCCGCCCCGGTCGTGCTGCTCTCGATGATCCCTCCGCTGCAGTTCGAGAACTGGCAGTGGCTCGTCCTCACCCTCGCCGCGCCGGTCGCGGTCTGGGGCGCCTGGCCGTTCCACCGGAACGCCTGGCGGGCCGCCCGGCACGGCTCGACCACGATGGACACCCTGATCAGCCTCGGCGTCAGCGCCGCGTTCCTCTGGTCGGTGTACGCCCTCTTCCTCGGCGACGCGGGCCGGCCGGGCATGAGCATGCCGTTCGAGCTGCTGGGCTCTCGCTCGGGTCACGACGAGATCTACCTCGAGGTCGCGGCGGCGGTTCCGGTGCTCGTGCTGGCCGGCCGCTACCTCGAGGCCCGGTCCAAGCGCGACGCGGGCGCGGCGCTGCGGGCGCTCCTCCGCCTCGGCGCGAAGGACGCGGCGCGTCTCACGGCCGACGGCGTCGAGGAGCGCGTGCCCGCCGCCGACCTCGCTGTCGGCGACCGCCTCCTGGTGCGGCCCGGTGAGATCGTCGCGGCCGACGGCACCGTGATCGACGGGTCGAGCGCGGTCGACGCGAGCCTGCTCACGGGCGAGAGCGTGCCGGTCGAGGTGGGGCCCGGCTCCTCCGTCACCGGCGGCGTGCTCAACGCCCACGGCGTCCTCACCGTGCGCGTCGACCGCGTCGGATCCGAGACCACGCTCGCCCGGATGGGCCGCCTCGTCTCCGAGGCCCAGGCCGGCAAGGCCCGCGTGCAGCGCCTCGCCGACCGCGTCTCGTCCGTCTTCGTCCCCGTCGTGGTGGTGCTCGCGCTCGCGACGCTCGTGGGCTGGCTCCTCTCGGGCGCCGATCTCGCGGCGGCCGTCTCCCCCGCCGTGGCCGTGCTGGTGGTGGCGTGCCCGTGCGCGCTCGGCCTCGCGACTCCGACGGCGGTGCTGGTCGGCACGGGACGGGGCTCGCAGCTGGGCATCCTGATCCGGGGGCCCGAGGTCCTCGAGAGCAGCCGCCGCATCGACACCGTCGTCTTCGACAAGACGGGCACCCTCACCACGGGCGACTTCGAGCTGGTCTCGACCGCCGACGACGAGGCGCTGCGGATGCTCGCCGCTGTCGAGCGCGGGTCGGAGCATCCGCTCGCCGCCGCGATCGTGCGGGGCGCGGAGGCCAGGGGGCTCGACATCCCGGAGGCGACCGGCTTCCGCTCGAGCGCCGGCTTCGGCGTGCGCGCCCGGGTCGGCGAGCGGCTGGTCGTCGCCGGCCGGCCGGGCTGGCTCGAGGAGCAGTGGGGCTACTCCTCCGACGCCCTGGCGGAGGAGGCGGCGCGCGCGGCCGGGTCGGGCGGCACCGTCGTCGGAGTCGGCTGGGAGGGCGAGCTGCGCGGCATCGTCGTGCTCCGCGACCAGCCTCGCGCCGACGCCGCCCGTGCGGTGGCGTCGCTGCGGGAGCGCGGCCTGCGCGTGCTCGTCCTGACCGGCGACAACGCCCGTGCCGCCGCCTCGGTCGCGGCGATGGTCGGCATCGACGAGGTGATCGCCGAGGTCCTGCCCGAGGGCAAGCTCGCCGTGATCGAGCGGCTGCGGGCCGAGGGGCGCAGCGTCGCCCTCGTCGGCGACGGCGTCAACGACGCGGCGGCCCTCGCCGCGGCCGACGTCGGGATCGCGATGGGCGCCGGCTCGGACGCGGCGATCGAGGCGAGCGACATCACCCTCGTGGGCGACGAGCTCTCCCGCGTGCCCGACGCACTGCGGCTCGGCCGCCGGACGCTGGGCGTCATCCGCGGCAACCTCTTCTGGGCCTTCGCCTACAACGTCGCCGCGATCCCCCTGGCGATGGCCGGACTGCTCGGCCCGCTGGTCGCCGGTGCCGCGATGGCGTTCTCGAGCGTGTTCGTCGTGCTGAACAGCCTCCGCCTGCGCTCGTTCCGCGCGGGCCGCTGACCGACCGAGCGCGAGCCGGAGCGACGTGGTTGGCTGAGGGGATGCGAACCGAGACCCGCCAGGGCGTCCCCCTCCTCCTCGTCGACGACGAGGGCGCCGCGCTGTCCACCTCCGAGGACGCGCTCGCGCTCGTGGCCGAGACCTATGGCGGCGACGTCGAGACGATCGTCGTGCCGGTCGGCCGACTCGATCCCGAGTTCTTCCGGCTCCGCTCCGGCATCGCCGGCGAGTTCGTGCAGAAGCTCGTGAACTACCGCAAGCGCCTCGTGATCCTCGGCGACATCAGCGAGCAGGTGTCGGCCTCGAGCGCGCTGTACGACTTCGTCGTCGAGTCGAACCGGGGCGACCACCTCTGGTTCGCGCCCGCTCTCGACGCGCTCGACGAGCGCCTCCGCGGCTCGGCGACCGCGGAGGAGCCCGGAGCCGACGGCGGCGTGGAGCCGACCCCCGGCCCCGCGCACTGATGCTCGAGCTCGCGGGGCCGGTGCGACTGCTCCTGCTCGCCGACACGCACCTCCCCAAGCGGGCGAAGGCGCTCCCGGAGGAGGTCTGGCATGCCGTCGACGAGGCGGATCTCGTCGTGCACGCGGGCGACTGGGTCGACGAGGCGACCCTCGACGCTCTCGAGGCGCGCTCGCGGCGCCTCCTGGCGGTGTGGGGCAACAACGATCCCGCGGGGCTCCGCGCGCGGCTGCCGGAGGTGGCGCACGCGGTCGTCGGCGGGCTCCGCGTCGGCGTCGTGCACGAGACGGGCGCCGCCGCGGGCCGCGAGGCGCGGGCCGATGCGGCGCACCCCGACACGGATCTCCTGGTCTTCGGCCACAGCCACATCCCGTGGGACTCGGTGTCGCCCCGCGGCATGCGACTGCTGAACCCGGGCTCGCCGACCGACCGCCGGCGCCAGCCCGCCTGCACCTATCTGACCGCGACGGCCGACGCGGGAGCGCTCGGCGACGTGCGGCTCGTCCGCCTGCCAGCGCGCCGGGCGATCGGCACCTGAGGGTCTTCTCGCGCGACAGACGACCCCTTCGGGCCCCCGGCGCAAGGGGGTCACAGAGAAATGAGGTCGGCCTAAGCTCACGGAGATGACTCGCTCACCGGACAGACCCGATTCCGCGCACCTGCGTCCGGACGGTCTCGACAGCGCCACGGTGGCGGCACTGGGCAAGCTGTCGGAGGCGCTCGAGACCGTCGAGCACGCCCGCGGGCTCCTGTACGGCTTCCACCGGCTGACCGGTGCCGCGGACCTCGCCCTCGGCGAGGCGGTCGACGCCCTCCGCGCCGCGGGCCACGACGCGATCGCCGACTCTCTCGAGACCGACCTCGTCGGCCGCAACGTCATCGAGGGGCGCTGGACGTTCCAGATCGTTGAGGACTACGACGACAACTACTACCGCGCCTTCAGCGTGCACGAGCAGGCCGCCCGCGACGCCCTCGCCGAGGGGCGCCGCCACCTCTTCGAGTCCGAGATGAAGGAGGACCGCCGCACGAGCGGTCGCCGCCATCACGAGTCCCGTCCGAGCGAGCGGTGAACGCCGTCATCCGCATGCACGCGTCCTCTCTGCGCGTCAAGGCGGTCACCCCGGGGCGCGGAGGACGCGGCGAGACGCCCGAGCCGCAGCCGACCGTGAAGCGCACGACGATCAGCATCGACGGCCGCCGGTTCCTGCTCCCGATCGACTTCGACACCGAGGTGCTCGAGAAGCAGCTGGTCGAGGCGGTGCGCGCGCACGGCGATCTGGTGACCTTCCCGGTCGCCGGCGATCACGAGATCTGCGTCCTGGTGTCGCCCGGTGTCGCGGTGATCCTCGAGCACGAGGAGATCCCGGTCGAGGATCCCGAGGTCGAGGACGCGACGCTGCTGTACGACGACGTCGAGTACCTGAGCTAGGGCTCGCGACGGCGATCTCTTGTTCTACACGCCCTAGACCGCCCCGGTCGACGCCCACAGCCAGAAGGCGGCGTGCGCCCGGTGCGGCCGCCACGCCTGCGACGCCGTCTCGGCGCCCGCGGTCGTGACGCCGCCGAGCGCTCGGCGCAGCACGAGATCGCCGGCCGGGAACGCGTCGGGATCGCCCAGGAGCCGCAGCCGCAGGTAGTCGGCGGTCCACGGCCCGATCCCGGGGATCGCGAGCAGGAGGCGGCGCTGCTCGGCGAGGTCGCCGCCGCGCTCGAGCACGAGGCCGCCGGCGAACGCCGTGGCGACGGCGCGGACGGTCCTCGCCCGCGCGTTCGTGATCCCGATCGCCGAGCGCAGCACTTCCGGATCGGGCGCGAGGAGCGCCTCCGGACCCGGGAACGTGCCGAGCCCGTCGACGCCCGCGGACCCGAACGCAGCCGCCGCGCGAGCGCCGAAGGTGCGGGCGGCCGCGACGGAGACCTGCTGGCCGAGCACGGCCATCACCGCGGCCTCGAACGCCTCGGGGTACTGCGTCGCGCGCAGTCCCGGCCGGGCGGCGATCACCGGGGCCAGGACCGGGTCGCGGGAGAGCACGCGTCCGATCGCGGCGAGGTCGGAGTCGAGATCGAACCAGTCGCGCACCAGCCGGGCCGCCGCCGGTGCGACCGCCGCGGCGGTCTCGAGGCGGACGCCCGTCTCGGTGAGCTCGAGCGCGATCGGGTGCGGGGCGCCGTCGACGGTGAGGAGGCGCTCGAGCCGGCCGCCGTCGCTCGCGACCCGGTCGACGCCCGGCAGCGAGTGCGCGCGGAGGAGGTTCGCGGCGCCCGCGCGGTCGAACGGGCCGTTCGCCTCCAGGTCGAGGACGGTCTGCGCAGGGGTGATCAGGGGAGAAGCACCACCTTGCCGCCGGCTCGTCCGGAGGCGACGAGTGCGAGGGCCTCCGCCGCCTCGCTCAGGGGGAAGGAGCGGCCGAGGGCGACGACGAGCTCGCCGCGGCCGGCGCTCTCGAGCAGCGGTGCCCGCGCGGCCTGGCGGATCGCGGTGCCGGGATCGGCTCCGTCGCCGCCGCCGAGCAGGAGGATGCCGCCGAGGCGCGCGGCGTGCTCGAAGCCGGCGATCGTGGCGATGCGCGAGCGGTCGGCGACGAGCGCGACCGACGCGTCGAGCGCCTCCTCGGTGCCGACCGTGTCGAGGGCGACGTCGATGCCGCCGGGAGCGAGGTCTCGGACGCGCTCCTCGAGGCCCTCCCCGTAGCCGACCGGCTCACCGCCGAAGCGCTGCACGACCGCCGCGCCGCGCTCGCTCGCCGTGCCGATCACGCGCGCCCCGCGAGCTCGGGCCAGCTGCACCACGAGCGACCCGACGGATCCGCTCGCCCCGTGCACGAGCACCGTGTCGCCCGCGGCGACGCGGGTCGCCTCGAGCAGGTGCACGGCCGTCGTGCCGGTGAGCAGGAGCCCCGCCGCCGCCTCCCAGCCGAGCCCCGCCGGCTTGGGCAGCACAGAGGTCGCGGGCACCACGACCTCCTCGGCGAAGCCGCCCGAGACCCGGAAGCCGACGACCTCGTCGCCGACGGCGAGCGGCCCGAGCGGACCGATCGCGTCGGCGCCCACGGCCGTGACCACGCCCGAGACCTCGCTGCCGGGCCGCACCGGCGTGCGTCCTCGACCGAAGACTCCGGAGAGCAGCTTCGCGTCGGACGGATTCACGCCCGCCGCGCGCACCCGCAGCCGCACCCTGCCCGGGCCCGGCTCGCCGGGATCGACCTCGACCGGATGGAGCGCCGAGGGCCCTCCGAAATCGTCCGCCTGCATCGCCAGGACCATCTGCTCCGCCTCTCCGCTGGTGCCGCCGACGCTAGCAGCGGCCTCCGACATCGAGTCGGGCCGCCCGCCACTCGCCGAGAACGCCCGTTCCCGGAGCGCCTACCATGGGGGCATGTCCTCCACCCTCGAGAGCTCGCCCCGCGAGGCGATCCTCGCCGCCGCCGATCGGCTCTACTACGAGCGCGGCATCCAGTCGGTCGGGATGGACGAGCTGCGCAGCGCCGCCGGCGTCTCGCTCAAGCGCCTCTACACCGAGTTCCCGAGCAAGGAGGCGGTGGTCGTCGCAGTGCTGCACGGCCGCCACGAGCACTGGACCGAGGGCGTCGTCGCCCGCGTCGACTCGGCCACGGGCGCCCGCGAGAAGCTCCTCGCCATCTACGACTTCCTCTTCGACTGGTTCTCGGAGGACTCCTTCCGCGGCTGCGGCTTCATCAACGCCTTCGGCGAGCTCGGCTCCTCGAACCCCGCCGTCGCCCGGCTCGCCCGCGAGCACAAGGAGTCGTTCCAGCAGTTCCTCGCCACCCTCGCCGAGGAGGCGGGCGGAGGCGCCGAGCTCGCCGCCCAGCTCGCGATCCTCGCCGAGGGCGCGCAGACCACCGCCGCGATCGCCGGCACCCCCGAGTCGGCGCTGCACGCCCGCCGCGCGGCCGAGGTGCTGATCGACGTCGAGACGAGGTAGCGCGGGAGGGCTTCCGGAGGTGGAGGCCTCGCGTCCTGACGACGGTCGATCTCGATACGCCCGCTCCGCGGGCTACTCGATCAGCAGGCAGGAGGCGGCGCAGGAGGTGGTGACACCGTCGAGCCCGCCGTCAGCGAGCCTCCCGCCCGTCCGCCCGCTGGTCGAGTAGCCCCGCAGGGGCGTATCGAGACCCACCGGCGTCAGCAGGTCCGGCGACGCGGGATCTCGATACGCCCGCTCCGCGGGCTACTCGATCAGCAGGCGGGAGGCGGTGCAGGAGGTGGTGACACCGTCGAGCCCGCCGTCAGCGAGCCTCACGCCCGCCCGCCCGCCCGCCCGCCCGCTGGTCGAGTAGCCCCGACGGGGCGTATCGAGACCCACCGGCGTCAGCAGGTCCGGCGACGCGGGATCTCGATACGCCCGCTCCGCGGGCTACTCGATCAGCAGGCAGGAGGCGGCGCAGGAGGTGAGACCGTCGAGCCTCCCGTCAGCGAGCCTCCCGCCCGCCCGCTCCGCGAGCTACTCGATCGGCGGGCAGGAGGCGGTGACACGGCAGTGTCGGTGGTCGCTGATTCAATACTCGTATGGATGGAACGGGTGAGACCTCAGCGGCAGTCGCGGCGCGGCTCGGCGCGGTCGACGAGCTGGCCGAGCTCGCCGCGCGGGCCGGGTTCTCCGCGGCGCAGCTGCAGTTCACCCGCGCCACGGCCCTGCACCTCGCGCGTCGGGTGGCGTGGGAGATCCCGGAGGCGTTCGCCCGTGGCGGCCGGCTGTCGCGGAGCGAGTCGCACGACCTCGTGGAGCGGTCCATCCGCGCCGACCTCGCGACCCGGCAGGGCATGACCGAGCGGATGGTGACACGCAACCTCGAGCTGGCGCAGCTGCTGTTCGAGGACCTGCCCCTCACCCGCGCTGCCCTCTCGGAGGGTCGACTGCTGTGGGAGGCGATCGAGGCGATCTGCGACGCCGCCGCCACCCTGCCCGTCACGGCCCGAGGAGCGCTGGACGAGCGCGCCGTGGACGTGGCGCTGACGAAGAACCTCACCCAGCTGCGCCGGGCCGTCGCCCGGATGAGGGACGAACTGCACGACGAGCCCCTCGCCGTGCGGCACGTGCGTGCCCGGCGAGACCGGGGCGTGTGGGTCTCGCCGGAGATCGACGGCATGGCGACGCTGTGCGCGCTGCTGCCCGCACCTGTGGCGATGGGCGCGTACAACCGCATCGACCGCATTGCCCGCACCCTCCGCGACGGCGACAGCGACAGCAACGGCAACGAACACTCCGGCGACGAGCGCACGCTCGCCCAGCTGCGAGCCGACGCGTTCGCGGACCTGCTCTGCGACGGCGACATCGCCGGCACCACCCCCGCCGACGACGGCCCGACAGCCCCGCCCACGTTCATCCCCGGAGTGCGCGCCGAGGTGCGCCTCACGCTCGCCGCGAGCACCGCCTCCGGAGCCGACGACGCCCCCGCGCAGCTCGACGGATACGGACTCATCCCCGCCGACACCGCCCGCGAACTCGTCGGCGTCGGCGCCTCCTTCACCCGGATCCTCACCGACCCGGACACCGGAACGATCACCTCCGTCGGCCGCACCCACCGCGTCCCACCGCACCGCATGCGCCTGCACCTCCAGCTGCGCGACCAGACCTGCCGCTTCCCCGGCTGCACCCGCCCGGCCTCCACCAGCGAGGCCGACCACACGATCGAATGGCGCAACGGCGGCGACACCGCCCTCGCGAACCTCCTGAGCCTCTGCACCGCCCACCACCACGTCCGCCACGGCGACCGCTGGACCTACCGCCTCCACCCCGACGGCACCACCGACTGGACCACCCCCACAGGTCGCCGCATCACCACCCGGCCACCCGTTCTTCCCGGAGGCCCACCCCTGCCACCGTCCCGCCCGCGATTCGACGAAGCACCGCCGCCCTTCTGACCGGGTACGGCCGCCCCCGCCACGCGACGGCGCATGTGCGTACGCTCACGGGCATGTCCGACATCACGGCGATCATCGGCGGCGCCGAGGCCCCGATCGCGCTCACCACCGCACCCGGCACCTCCGCGTACACGATGCATCGCGACGGCGAGACACTGGTCTGCACGGTCGGCTCGACGACGCTGACCTATCAGCTGCGCGCGGTGACCGATCTGCACGCGTGGCTGCTCGAGCAGGGCGACTGGATCCCGCTCGGCGGCGCGGACGAGAGCAAGCAGGCACCCGCCGGGAGCGTCGAGGCGTTCGGACGCGACGAGGCGAATCCGGTCGGCGGCTGGTACGGCCTGCGCCGCGGCTACCGCGGGCGCTTCGGCGTCTACCTGCCTCCGCTCCTCGAGCATCTCGGGCTCGTCGAGCTCGAGCACGCCGCCCGCAACAACCGCGTACGGGCGCTGTAGCTCAGGCCTCGCCGCCCCCGGGCGGGCCGACGACCAGCAGCGCGGCGAACACCACGGCCACCGCGGCGAGCACGAGAGCGCCCGCGAGGACGGGCCGGCCGAGGGCCCAGCGCAGCAGCCTGCTCAGGAGACCCCGATCGCGCGGATCGGATCCCGCCTCGCGCCGCCACGGGCCCTCGAGCAGTCCGCGGCGCTCGAAGCCGCGCTCGAGCGGGACCGTCGCGTACGGGACGACGGCACTGGCCACCGCGAGGAGCGTCGCGCCGACCGACCAGCGCTGATTCACGGCGAGCACGAGGGCGGCGGCTCCGTACGCCAGGAACGCGAATCCGTGGACCGGCCCCGCGACGCTCACCGGCCAGTCGCCGACCCGCGCGACGTACTTGAGCAGCATGCCCGCGATCAGGAGCGTCCAGGTCACCGCCTCGACGATCGACAGGATGCGGAAGAGTCGGCGCGGGCTCATGGGATCGGCTCCGTTCGAGGCCCGGTGCGAGCGGACCGTCGGGGTCGGTCGAGGGACGCCCGTGAGAGTACCGAGCCCGCCTCGACGACTCCTGCGAGGCGCCGCCGCGAGCGGAGGGACAGCGAGAGCGGCTCAGGCCGGCCAGCCCACCAGGGCGAGCGCCGACAGCGCCCCGACGGCCAGCGCCGCGGTCGTCGCGAGAGCGCCGTGCAGCCGCATCCGCGCCGGCTCCGCCTGGAGGGCGGGAACGCCGTGCACCTCGGCCCACAGTCGGCGGGCCACCTCGTGGGCGGAGGGGCGCTCGGCCGGATCCAGAGCGGTCATCGCCGCGAGGAGCGACCGCCAGCGCTGCGGGACCGACGCCGGCATCACGGGCGCGTGGTGCATCCGCTGCAGCGAGATCTCGAGCGTCGTACCGCTGTAGGCGCGGACCCCCGAGAGCGCCTCGAGGAGCACGAGACCGAGGGAGTAGACGTCGGACGCCGGCCCGACCTCTCCGGAGCCGAGGCTCTCGGGGCTGAGGTAGGCCGCCGTGCCCACGAGGATGTCGGAGCGGGTCAACCGCGCATCGTCGAGCGAGCGCGCGATGCCGAAGTCGCTGAGCTTCGCCTCGTGCAGCACGGTGCCGAGGGAGACGGGGCGGGAGCGGACGAGCACGTTCTCAGGCTTCACATCGCGGTGCACCACTCCCCGCAGGTGCAGGTGCGCCAGCGCGTCGGCGATCTGGGCGCCGACCTCGGCGACGGCCCGCTCGTCGGCCGAGGTGAACCACGCGGCGGCCGGATCGGCGGCGGCGAAGTACTCGAGGACGAGGAACGAGGACTCCCCCACCTCACCCTGGTCGAGCACGCCGACGATCGAGGGGTGGCGGGAGTCGACCAGGAGGCGCGTCTCGCGCTCGCGGCGGGCGCGCTCGTTCGGGGTCTCGGCAGGAGTGCGGTGGACCTTGACGGCCACGGGGCGGGCGAGCCGGAGGTCGCGGGCGCGGTAGACGACGGCACTGCCGCCCTCCCCGATGCGCTCGAGCAGGAGGTAGCGGTCGGCGAGGGTCGCACCGAGCAGGTGGTCGACGACGTCTGCGGCGGCGAGCATGTCGGACCTCTTCTCGACAGGGAGCGAATCGCTAGCTTGTCTAACTAGCTAATTGCTTTGTACCCTGTCGACAGCCCCGAGGCAAGCATCGAGGTGGGGTTATACATAACTAGACGTTCTTGCTACGTGTCTGTCTAGACTGATCCGCATGGACGAGGCCGCGACGAATCGATCCGGGTCCTTCTGGTACCCCGGGGCGTCTCGCGAGCCCGGTGCCGTCGAGGTCCTGGCCGCGATGCGCGCTTTCCGCACGGCCGAGTCCGCGATGCGCCGCCGCACCCGCGGATCGATGGGCATGGGCGAGAACGACCTGCTCGCCGTCCAGTTCCTGATGCGCCGGCAGCAGTCGGGGCAGCACGTCAGCCCGAAGGACCTCGCCGCGTACCTCGGCATCTCCTCCGCCTCCACCACGGTCCTGATCGACCGCCTGGTCAAGAGCGGTCACGTCGAGCGCCAGCCGCACCCGAGCGACCGCCGCGCGATCCGGATCGTCGCGACGCCGACCTCGCACCGCGAGGTGCGCGAGACGCTGGACGAGATGCACCGCCGGATGCTCGATGCGGCCGAGCAGCTCACCGGCGCCGAGGCCGCGACCGTGATCCGCTTCCTCGAGACGATGCGCGAGATCGTCGAGAAGCCGGCGCAGGCCGCCGGAGTCGACTCGTCGGAGAGCGTCGTGGACGACTCCGAGCTCGACCTCATCGACCTCGAGTTCCAGCGCCGCCGCGCCTGAACCGCTTCGGCACCGACGTTCCGGCCGGGGTGCGCACTCCTGCGCGCTAGCGGCGCGACGACCTCGTCGTCAATCCCCGATCCGAGCTAGCTAGCTTGACTAGTAGAAAGTCTGTCTAGCGATAAGGTGGTCCCGCACCACCCACTCGTCTGATCGGAGAAGACCATGGGCAACATCCTGTACGGAACGCCTCCCGCCGCCATCGAGGTCGAGGACCGGGCGCTCGCCCACCTCCAGATCGTCATCATCAACAAGTTCCGCCGCGACGAGCGCTTCCTGCTCACCCTCGACGCGAGCCCCCACGCCGGTACCGGCCGCCGCGGCGTGTGGATGCACCCGACCATCCCGATCCAGTTCGAGTTCAAGGGCAGCCGCCAGCCCACGATCAACCCCGAGTGGGTCGAGGCGCTCATGGAGCGCGCGAACAGCGGCGCGGGCCTGCGGATCGTCGCGGAGCCGGCGAGCGCCTCCGCCGTGCCGATGCGACGGGCCGACGCCGCCTGACACTCCGGAGCCGGGCGGCTCCCGATCGAGCAGCCGGCCCCTCCCGAAGCCCGTCTCCCACCGGAGACGGGCTTCTCTGCGTCCGGCGGGTGGATTCACGGCAACCGGACACATGAGAGACCGCTCGCAAGAGCTTGACATTTTGCGCCAGCCCCGATCCGGCAGCCCTACACTTCGAGGGCGACGCAGGGACGTTTCGGCGGGCTCGTCCCCCTCGAGTCGCACCCATGACCGACCGCCGGATGCCGACCTCCCCCCTCGCGCATCCGGCGGTCGGGCACGACCCCCACCCGGAGCACCACCGCGAGGTCCGCCACCGTCAGGAGTCGGCGCGATGACCATCGAGATGTCCAGCGAACCGCAGACCGACCCCGAGCCCCGCGAGGCGGCCGGCAGCGAGGCCGAGCACGACGTCCGCCCCGGCGACGTCTTCACCGCCGTCGTCTCCGACGGCTTCGAGCACTGGCGGGTCGTCGCGGTCCTCGGCATCCGCGTCCTCGCGGAGCGGGTCGGCGGAGGCGAGCGCCGCAGCTTCACCCTCCGCTTCGTCCGGCACCGCCTGTGGCTGCTGGCCCAGGCGGTGCCGGACGCGCCGCTCGCCTGACGACTCCGTCTAGAGCGCGTGCTCCGCGCGCACCGGACGCGGGACGCGCGCGAAGAGACGGTCGAAGACGGTGCGGCGATCGAACTGCAGCGCGTAGTCGCGCGCCGCGAGCGCTCGGTGCGCGCGCTCCTCGGCCGAGAGGTCGAGGATCACGTGGTCGAGCAGCGCGGCGATCGTGCCGGGATCGTCGACGGGCGTGATGAACGCGTGCTCGCCGACCGCCTCCCCGATCCCTCCGGTCAGCGTGGTGATGACGGGACCGCCTCCCGCGAGCATCTTCTCGGCGAGGGCGATGCCGAAGGTCTCGACGAACTCGGGTCGCGGCTTGCTCGGGAGGACGAACGCGGAGCAGCCGGCCATCAGGTACGGCTTCTCGGCGTCGCCGACGTCGTCGAGGAACCGGATGCGGTGCGCGAGCGGCGACGCGGCCGCGATCCGGCGCAGCTCCGCCTCCTGGGGTCCGCGCCCCGCGATGACGAGCTCGTGGTCGGCGTGCACGCCGCTCCGCTCGAAGCCCTGGATGAGATCCTCGACGCCCTTCGCCTCGGTGAGGCGCGAGAGGAAGAGGACGTAGCCGTCGGTGCAGAGGCCGCGGGCGCGGACGACCTCGTCGATCACGGCGGGGTCGAGGTGCGTGTAGGCGTCGGAGTCGATCGCCGGGTACGAGATCTCGATGCGGGCGCGGCACTGCTCGGCGAAGCGCGTGCCGTGCGCGGCGTCGATCCGCTCCGCCTCCTCCACGATCAGATCGCGGGTGTACTCCGAGACGGCGACGCAGTGGTCCTGCGAGAGGTACGACGCGAAGATGTGCGCGGCGGCGCCGAGACGACCCTCCTCCACCGCGCGGCGGACGACGTTGGTGACGTCGGAGCCGACCGCCTCGGCGACCGTGGTGACGTCGACCGGCAGGCCCGTGCTCCAGGCGGCGCGCAGCGCATCCGACACCGCGATCGTGTGCGGGCTGAGGTAGAGCGAGAGGCAGACCGTGGGGACGCCGTCGGTGAACAGCTCGACCAGGCGGCCGACCATGCCGGCGAGGAATCGCCCGTCCGGCACCTTGTAGTCGCCGACCGGCTCGGGGCGCTCGACGATGATGCCGTCGCTGTACGGGAGGACCGCGTCGAGCGGCTTGAGGGGGAGTCCGGCCGCCTGCAGCCGGTCGATCGGCCAGGTCACGATGCGCACCTCGTCGAAGCCGCGCTCGCGCGCCGTCTCGGCGAGGTTGCGGGCCTCGACCGAGTGCCCGCAGATCACCGGATCGGCGCGGACCACGATGACGAGTCGGTTCTGCACGGTGTGGTCGTGCGTGCTCTGGTCCATGGGTCTCCTTCAGGGCGGTCGGTGGTCGGTGCGGTCGATGGTCGGTGCGGTCGGTGGTCGGTGCGGTCGATGGTCGGTGCGGTCGATGATCGCGGTCGGAGGACGGCGAGGCTCAGCGCGAGGGGAACGACGGCGGCCGGTGGCCGGGGGCGCTCCCCCAGCCGACGGGCTCCGCCCCGAGGTGGAGCGTCAGCTCGCCGCCGCGGTGCAGCACGGCGGCGCTGATGACGCTCGCCTCCAGGGGCTCGCCGTTCAGCTCGGCCGACTGGACGTACTGCACGGGTCCGCCGGGCACGGGCTCGACGAATCCGGTGGTGCGGATCTCGAAGTCGCCGCTGCCGACCGCGATCGACGCCCGCGCGAAGGCCGGGGCGTTGACCAGCAGCAGACCCTGGCCCGCGACCGGGAAGAGCCCGAGGCTCGCCCAGACGTACCAGGAGCTGAGACCCCCGGAGTCGTCGTTGCCCGGCAGCCCGCCGCGGCCGGTGCCGAAGCGCTGATGGACGACTCCGTGCACGATCTCGGCCGTGCGGTCGGGGCGGCCCGCGTAGTGGTACGCCCAGGGCGCCTCCATGTCGGGCTCGTTGTTCAGACCCTCGAAGCGGCCGAGGGCCGACCCGGCGAGCATCTCGGCCCGGTCCGGGCGCAGGCCCGGCTGCACGACCGGCTCGGCGCCGTAGCCGAAGAACTCGTCGAGCTGGGCGACGAACGCGTCGTCGCCTCCGCTCAGGGCGATGCGGCCGGCCATGTCGTGCAGCAGCCGGAAGGAGTAGTTGTACCGGGTGCCCTCGTAGTAGGTCGAGTCCTTCAGCAGCCCCGAGCGCAGGTCGTAGGCGTTCACCCACTGCGCCGCCTTCTCCTCGAGCTGCTCGGCGAGCAGGCGGTCGCCGACGTGGCGTGCGACGACCGCGGTGCACCAGTAGCCGTGCGCGAGGTCGAGGGTGTGGCTGATCGGATGCGCCTCGCCCGCGGCGAGGAACTCCTCGCCGTAGGTGCGCTTGAGGTCCTCGCTGAGGTGCACGAGCGCCGCCTCCCAGTCGATGCCGGGGAGGCCGAGGCGGCAGAGATCGGCGAGGAAGGTGTGCGCGAGCGCGCTGCCCTGGCGCGAGAAGCGATCGCTGCCCTTGGCCATCCGGTAGCCGATCGGGAAGTTGCCCTCCTCCTCGCAGATGGTCAGCAGCGCCGCTCCGATCTCGACCGCGCGCTCGGGCACGAGCGCCGTGAGCAGCGGGAGCTGGGTGCGGTAGATGTCCCACATCGTGCTGATGTCGAAGACGAACGGGCCGTCGCTCGGCCAGAACGGGCTCTCATCGGGGGCCAGGCACGGCTTGATCAGCGAGTGGTAGAGCGCCGTCGCGAACACGGTCTCGCGCTCGCTCGAGGGAGTGTCGACGGCGATCGAGCGGAGGCGCTTGCGCCACGTCTTGCGGGTGCGGTCGCGGCGCTGGTCGAAGCCGGTGCCTGCGGGCGGCACGTCGCGGTGCAGGTTCTCGCGGGCGCGGTCGGTCCCGCGGAGGGAGAACCCCATCCGCAGCTCGACGGTCTGGCCGGCCGCGCTGGGGCCCGCCCACATCAGCCCGAACGGGCGGAGGGTCGTGGGGCGGATGTGGTCGAAGTCGAGCCGCGTGCCGCCGGGCATCAGCCGGCGGTCGTACCAGAGCATCTGCCGCCAGCGCTGCGCGTCGCACTCGAGGTGCACGGCGAGCGGCGCGCCCTCCATCACGACCTCGCCCGCGGCGACGCCGGGCGAGATCGAGTGCAGGTGCGAGCGGAGGGGGACCGTCGCGCCGGAGGGGATCGCGAGCCCGCCGAGCGAGAGGTCGACGACCACGCGGGCGCTGCGGTGCTCGGGGAACGTGTAGCGGTGCACGACCGAGGCGGGGCCGACGGTCAGCTCGGCGCGGATGCCGGAGGAGAGCGTCGCGGCGTAGTAGCCCGGCTCGGCGACCTCGTCCTCGAGCTCCCAGCTGCGGCCGAGCTCGTCGAGCGGCTCGAGCATCGGCGTGACCCGCAGGTAGTTGTAGTACTTGCGGATCGCGCCGGTGCCCGACTGCTGGAAGTGCGTGAACCCGGAGGCGACGAGCCCGTCGTGGACCGTCGGCGGCACTCCCTCGAGCGCCAGGTCGTAGCGGCCGTAGCCGGTGGGGTAGGCGCCGGAGTAGGAGCACGCCGAGACCATGCCGAGCGGGTACGTCGCGCCCGGATGCGTGTTGCCGATCTGCGGCTTGGGCGACCACCAGGTCGCCGCGAGCCCGATCGGCTCGGGCAGGAGGGTCGCCTCGGTGCCGAGGAACGGGTCCACCCGCTCGATCACCTGGTGCTCACCGCCTCCGCCATGCCGTGACGCTAGGGAGAGCGGGGAGACGCAGGGTGTCGCCCGGGTGTCCGGCGGGCGTCGGGCGGGCGACCGGCCGGGGCTACGGGATCAGTCGCTCCGCCCGGTAGCGGTCGAAGAGCGCCGTGAACGAGTCGACCGTGCGGTGGTGCAGCGTGAAGCCGGCGAGGCGCGACTTGCTGATGTCGGTGACGACCTCGATCTTCCGGCCGAGGTCGGCGTCGGTGTGCCACCACGAGGCGACGCGCTCGAGGTCGGGCTCGACGAGGTCGTGCTCGCGGACGAGCCGCTGCCAGGTCTCGCCGGCGCCGCTCATCTGCTGCTCCAGCGGCTGCGGCTCCTCGCCGGGCCCGACGGGCTCGACTCCGAAGTGCTCGGCGATCCGCGACCACATCCAGCGCCAGCGGAACACGTCGCCGTTGACGACGTTGAAGGCCTGGTCGCGGCCCGCCTCCGTGGTCGCCGCCCAGAGCATCTGCTCGGCGAGGACCGTCGAGTCGGTCATGTCGGTGAGGCCGTTCCACTGCGTGAGCGAGCCGGGGAACACGAAGGGCGTGCCCTGCGCACGGTGGATCGACGCGGCGACGGCGAGGGTGAGTCCCATGTTCATCGCGTTGCCGACGGCGTGGCCGATCACGGTGTGCGAGCGGTGGACCGACCAGGTGAACGAGTCGCGCTCGGCGGCGGCGAAGAGCTCGTCCTCCTGCGCGTAGTAGAAGTTCGGGGCGTCGAGCCGCGCCTCCTCCTCGTGGAACGGGGTGTCGGGCATCGCGCCCTGCCCGTACGCCTCGAACGGGCCGAGGTAGTGCTTGAGACCGGTGACCAGGGCGACGTGCTGGAGCGGCGCGTGCGAGAGCGCGGCGAGCAGATCGCGGACCATGCCGCCGTTGACCTCGATGTTCTCCTCCTCGGTCGCCTGACGCGACCAGGCGGTGAAGAAGACGTGGGTCGGCCGTTCGTCGACGAGCACGCGGGCCAGGTCGTCGGCCGAGCGCAGGTCGGCCGAGAGCGGAGTGACGCCGGGGCGATCGGCGATCGGCCGGCGCGAGAGGGCGGTGACGGGCCAGCCGCGCTCGGTGAGCAGGTCGACGAGGGCGGAGCCCCCGATACCGGTGGCGCCGACCACGAGGGCGCGGGACGAGGAGGAGAGGGGCTGTTCTGCTGCGGAAGTCATCCCTGAGGACAACATCGCCGTGGCAGTGGCATTCCGCGCACGGCCTTCGCGGGCCCGCCCGGGCGCGCCACCTCCGGGCTCGGAGCGCGCCTGGTCGTGACGATGACGAGCGCAAGAGCGTCCTCTCTCCGACGCGGTCGACCACGGCACGCGCACCACGAGAGGACGACGACCATGGATCTGAACGACCTGGCAGGCACGGCGAGCGAGCTCCTGGGGAGCGAGAAGGCGCAGGAGGCGCTCCACAGCGAGCAGGCGGAGCAGGTCAGCGACGACCTGCTCGAGAAGGGCGCCGACGCCGCGGGATCCGCGACCGGCGGCCGCTTCGACGAGCAGATCGACGGCGCGGTCTCGGCCGTCGACGGCCGCATCGGCACCGAGTAGCCGGCACTCACCGCACGGGCGACCGTGCCGATCGGGCTGCCCGGGCGCTCCGCGTCGGGGTGGCCCGATGTGGCGCACCACCTGCGCGGCGCGGGATCCCCTGAGCCCGCGCCTAGGCTCGGACGAGGGGCTCGGATCGGCCGCCCTGGGAACGAGGGGTTCACGATGGGACGGACGACCACAGGACTGGCGTTGGGAGCGACGGCGGTGGCGCTCGCTCTGGCGGGATGCACGGCGGCGGCACCCGCGACGACACCGACGGCCACTGCGGCGGCGACCGCACCCGCCACGGCGACGCCGACTGCGGACGACGCTCCACTGCCGACCGCGACGGCCGCTGCGCTCACCGTGTGCGACCAGCTGCTGACCCAGGAGGAGGTCGCCTCGCTGACGGACGACGGGCTGACGCTCGCCGCCGAGGCCACGGCCTTCGACTTCGACTACCCGATCGTGCAGGAGATCGCCGCCGACGGCGTCCTCTGCCGGTGGACCGGCCAGGGCGACGTCTCGGTCGTCGTCGGCCAGCTCGCCGTGGACGACGACGAGTGGACCGAGCGGCAGACCGCGCTGCTCGCCGAGGGCTTCGTCGCCGACGACGCATCCGCCGCGGGATTTCTCAACGGCCCCGACGGCACCGACGACAGCTACCCGGGCCGCGGCGTCGTGCACGACGACGACGTCCTCTACTACGTGAGCTACCCCGGCATCCTCGCGTCGATCGTGCCGCTCGCCGACTGACCCTCCGGCCCGCGCTCGCCACGGGGTAGCGCATCGTCGCGTTCTTCGTGGTGCGCGGGTCAACGCATGGACGTCATGGCGCCGATGGTTCCGCCCGTCACCTGATCCGCGCCGCTGCCTGCGATGGTCTGGAGAGGCTCCCCGTGCCGGTCGAAGGAGAGCGCCTCTCCCACCTCGGCACACTCGGCCGCGACGAGATCGAGTGAGTTCCAGAAGTATCGGCTGGTCGTCCTGTCGCCCGCGAGGCCGTCGAGAAGGTTCTGCTCGGCCAGGCGCGCCGCATCGGTCGACGTCGAGGTGGAGGAGTCGTAGGCGAAGGCGTTCAGAGCATCCTCGAAAGACGAACGGTTGACGATCGTCGGGTCTGCTGCGAAGGCGTTCCACGACTCCTCCAGGGGAGCGCACAGTGACTCGTCCTGCTTGCCTCCGGGCAGTGCACACCCACTGACGAGGAGCACCGGAACCGTGAGCAGTACCGCTCCGGTCCTCCTCATCAGTGCCACGAGAGACCTAGCCTTCCACGTACATGTGTCCCGTCGCGGCCCAGACTGCGCAGGCTTTCTTCCGATACTCGGGCTGGTTGGTCTCGTAGATGTGGCAACACGTCGACGTTCCGGTGTACCACTTCACGCACCGTCCTTGGTAGTCGAGCCGCATCAGTCGGACTCGTCAAACCCTGTTGATAGTGAGCATTACTCACACATAACGACGCTATGCACTGCAGCGAGACAGGGGAACCGCTGGCGCGGGATGCGCGGCTCAGGTGCGACGGGTCGAGCTCACCGCACGGGGTAGCGTCGGTGGGTGCGTTCTCCGTGGAAGTCCCGTGACGACGCGGAGCGACTCCCCCGCGAGGTGAAGGTCCTCGGCATCGTCGCGTTCTTCGTGATGCTCGGGTTCGGCGTGGTCGTGCCGGTGCTGCCCGTCTTCGTGCGGAGCTTCGGCGTCGGCTACGTCGAGGTGGGCGCCGTCGTCTCGGCGTTCGCGCTGATGCGGCTGGTCGCGAATCCGTTCGTCGGGCCGCTCGTCGACCGCTTCGGCGAGCGCGTGGTGCTCGCCACGGGTATCGGGATCGTCGCCGTCTCGAGTGCGCTGGTCGGGCTGGCCGGTGACTACGCGCATCTGCTGCTGCTGCGCGGGGCGGGCGGAGTCGGCTCGGCGATGTTCTCGGTCGCGGCGATGACGCTCCTCCTGCGCACCGCCGCTCCGGAGCGGCGGGGGCGCGCGATCGGCTTCTACCAGGGCGGGTTCCTGCTCGGCGGCATGGCGGGGCCCGCGATCGGAGGCGTGCTCAGCGCGATCTCGCTGACCGCTCCCTTCTCCTTCTACGCGGGCACCCTCGCCGTCGCGGGCCTGGTCGGGCTGGTGCTGCTGCGCCGACCCGACCGGGACGCGGCCGCGGCCGCTCCGGCGACGGTGAAGCCGCTGCGCGAGGTCGCCCGCGACCGCCGCTACCAGAGCGCGGTGCTCGCGAACTTCGCCCTCGGCTGGTCGGCGATGGGGGTGCGGGCGACGCTGGTGCCCGTGCTCGTCGTCGAGGGGCTCGGCGGCGATCCGGCCTGGACGGGCATCGCCTTCGCGATCGCCGCGGTCGTGCAGACGCTCGCGCTCGCCCCGGCCGGCCGCTTCGTCGACACGGTCGGCCGGCGGCCCGCGCTGATCGGAGGCTTCGCGGTCGCGGCGGTCGCGATGCTGGCGATGCCGCTGGTCGGCGAGCTGTGGCTGCTGGTCGTGCTGCTCTGCGCCTACGGAGCCGCCGCCGCGTTCATGGGCACGGCACCCGGTGCGCTCGTGGGCGACGCGGCCGGCGAGCGCGGTGGCCGGCCGGTCTCGGTCTTCCAGGCGGCCTCCGATCTCGGCGGAGTGGTCGGCCCGCTGCTCGCGGGCGCGCTCGCCGACGCCGCCTCGCCCACCGCGGCGTTCGCCTCGGCCTTCGTGCTGCTCGGGCTCAGCTCGCTCGTCGGCCTCCGGATCTCGCGGCGCGCGCAGACCTGAGCGGGGCGACCGGCGTCAGGTGTTGCGGCCGCGGGCGTCGACGGGCCAGGAGGCGATGCCTCCGCCGGCGAGGAGCACGCGGTACTCGTCGGCGAGGTTCACGGCGGTGCACACGTGGTTCGGGGCGATCCGGATCCGCGTGCCGAGGGGCAGGTCGACGCCCGTGATCGTCGCGTGGTGCTCCGACAGCACGGTGATGCGCGCCTCGGGGAACGCGGGGAGACGCCCGAAGCCGGTGGAGGCGGCGCCCCGATCGGAGGAGAGCACCTTGCTGCCGGCGTCGGCGATGAGGTGGTCGCCGCGGCGCGAGACGATCGTCGAGAGCACGGTGACCGCGATCGACTCGACGCCCATGGTGCCGATCTCCCACTGCTGGGCGTCGCCGAGGGCCGAGACGCCGGGGCGCAGCTCGGTCAGCACTCCCGCGTCGGCGAAGGCGGCCGAGGGGGTCGAGCCGCCGCTCACCACGCGCGCCCGAACGCCGGACTCCGCGAGAGAGCCGACGGCGGCGGCGAGCGCCTCGGCCTCGTCGCGGGCCGCGGCGGCACGCTGGTCGAGGGCGTAGCTGTGGCCGGGGAAGGTGAAGACGCCGGCGACGTCGAGGCCGGCGGCGACGGCCGCGGCCGCGACGGCTCCGGCCTCGCGGGGCAGGACACCGCTGCGGTGGTGCCCCGAGTCGATCTCGACGATCACCTCGAGGGCCGTGCGCTCCTCCTCCGGGACCGCGGCGGCCAGACGGACGGCCGACTCGGCGGAGTCGACGCCCACGCGCACCCGCGCCGTCGCGAGCACCCCGCGCAGGCGCGCGGCGCGCTCCGCATCGAGCCAGAGCGGGTAGGCGATGAAGAGATCGCGGACGCCGCCCGCGGCGAACACCTCGGCCTCCGACACGGTCGCGACGGTGAGGCCGACCGCGCCGGCCGCGATCTGCCTCCGCGCGATCTCGACCGACTTGTGGGTCTTGGCGTGCGGACGCAGCGCCAGCCCGCGCTCGCGCGCCGAGGCGGCGGTGGCGGCGATGTCGCGGTCGAGGACCGCCTCGTCGAGGAGGAGCGCCGGCGTGGGCAGCGAGGCGAGATCGTGTTCGTCGGTCACGGGGCGAGCCTAGGCGTGACAGCGGCTCCGGCCGCAGAACGCGCTCGGGCGCACCCCCCGGCGAAGTGCCCCTAACGTGGGCGGAGAGCCTCGGAGGAGACCCGCATGCAGGAGCACGACGCACGACAGCACCTCGACGACGCCCACGCGCACGCGCACACCCTGGGCCGCGGCGTGCTGACGGCGACGTTCGCGATCCGCCACCCCCGCGGACTCGACGTCGTGTTCCTGCTCGACGAGCCCGGAACCGACTTCCAGATCGGGATGGGCGCGGCCTCGGAGGACTTCGGCTCCGTGCTCTCGATCGGAGTGGACCGCCAGGGCGGCCGCCTCCGTGCCACCGCCGCGCACACCGTCGGCGGACGGCGCCGGAGCATCCCGGTCCGCGTGGTGCACCGCTCCGCCTCCGTCATCGCGGTGGAAGCCAGCCCGCTGCCGCTGCGCGACCGGCCCGCCTCGCTCAAGTGCTGGTCGTTCGTGCGCTCCGGTGACGACGAGCACTACTCGGACGTCATCGGCCTCGTCGCCCCCGCGCTCGCCGGGCTGCCGGCGGTGCCGCTGAAGACGCGCCCCCGCTAGGCGCAGTCCTGCCGCCCGGCCACCGGCGCGAGGGGCACGCCCTCGACCACGGTGATGCGGCCGTCGAAGGCCGACCCTCTGAGGACGCGGGACTCGCCGAGCCGGGCCCGGAGACTTCGGGCGTGCGCCGAGACCGCGGCGGCGAGACCCGCGTCGATGGCACCCGGGACGCGCAGTGCGATGAGGAGCCCGACGAGCGCGCCCTCCATCGTGGAGTCGTCCTCGAGGACGTCGACCCGAAGGACGCGGGAGGACCGCCGCCCGAGAACCGGTGCGGTCGGGATCCTGCGTGAGTGCGACATCGGCCTGCCCCCTGATCGATCGTCGTCCGAGACGTCGGCAACAGGGTCAGGGCCGCCGACCGACACGTTAGACCAGACCGCGTGCCGGCACCAGGGCCTTTTCCCGGGAGCCGGGCCGCATCCGGCCGTGGACTCGGATCGCGGGGTAGAATCTCGGCAGCGTGCGCGCCCTGAGACCGCGGAGTTACGTCATCGAACGATGATCGAAGGTTCCCGTGCTCCCTGCCCCGCAAGCCCGCTACCGTCTTCTCTCGTGATCGGTCGTGTCTCGTGATCGGCGAAATCTCTCCCGCTCCCGGAGGTGGATCCGAGCGCGACCTCGGCTCGCTGCTGATGTCCTTCGTGACCCTGCTGCCTGTCCAGGACGCCGCCGCCTCCGCCCTCGGCCGGCCCTTCGAGGTCGAGACGCTGGTCGCCAGCAGCACGCGCGCGGCAGAGCTCGACGGCGCCCAGATCGACCTCGGCGAAGGTCCGGGCTGGAGCGCGTACCGGAGCCTGCGGCCCGTGAGCATGCGCGTGGACGACGACCGCGAGATCTGGCCCTTCTTCGCCTCGACGCTGACCCGGGTCGGGGTGTGCTCGGTGCTCGCCGTCCCCCTTCTCGTCGGCACGCTGAGCATCGGAGCCGTCTCGCTCTACAGCGACGCCGCCGTGCAGCTCGAGGCAGAGCAGCTGCGGCTGGCGACGAACCTGTCGACCCTGCTCGCCCGCTCGGTGGTCGCCCGCGCGCTCGACGAGGCCGACAGCGGAGTCGTCGTCCGCGATCCCTCCCTGTCGCGCCGCGAAGTGCACCAGGCGACGGGGATGGTGATCGCCCAGACGGGGTCGACCCCCGATGAGGCGCTGCTCACGATCCGCGTCTACTCGTACACGTCGGGACTGAGCGTGCGCGACGTCGCCGGCCTGATCGTGGCGCGGCAGCTCGACTTCTCGCCCGACCGCGGCGGAACAGACCCGAAAGTAGGATGACCCCATGGCTGGTTCCGTGCGCGAGCGGATGCTCCTCGAGACTCTGACCGTCGTCGCCGACACCCTGGTCGACGACTTCGACGTCGTCGACTTCCTGCACGATCTCGTCGACCGGTGCGCCGCCATCTTCGACGCCGTCGACGTCGGGATCGTCCTCGCCGACGGTCACGGCCAGCTGGTGGTGATGGCCTCGACCAACGAGCGCCTCCGCCTCATCGAGGCCCTGCAGCTCTCGGCGGGCGAGGGGCCGTGCGTCGAGTCGTACGAGCAGGGCGCGGTCGTCACCGCCGGCTCCCTCGAGGAGATCATGACGCGCTGGCCGGCCTTCGCCCACGGCGTGCGCGACTCCGGCTACCACTCGGTGCACGCGGTGCCGCTGCGACTGCGCCGCCAGACGATCGGCTCGCTCAACTTCTTCCGCGACAAGCCGGGCAGGCTCGACCCCGACGACGTCCCCGCCGCCCAGACGATCGCCGACGTCGCGACCATCGGCCTCGTGCAGGAGCGCGCCGTCCGCGAAGCGTCACTCGCGCGCGACCAGCTGCAGCACGCCCTCGACGCACGCGTGCTCATCGAGCAGGCGAAGGGCGTCATCGCGCACAGCCGCAACGTCGACATGGAGGCGGCGTGGGCGATCCTGCGCCAGCGCGCCCGCTCGCGCCAGGCCCGGGTCACCGACATCGCCCAGGGCGTGATCGACGGGGTCATCGTCCTCTGACGACGTGGTGGAGGCGCCCGGTGCCGTCCGCCGCGGCGGTGTCGATCGGGCGGGACGTCAGACCGGCGCGATCCGCTCGATGACGGCCGTCAGGCGCGCCTGGAGCTCGAGCAGCTCGTCGAGGTCGACGCCGAGCGCGGCGACGATCTGCGGAGGCACCTGCTCGGCCCGGGCGCGCAGCTCCCGCCCCGCGGGCGTGAGGCGGACCGCGAGCAGCCGCTCGTCGCGCGGGTCGCGGGCGCGGGTCGCGAGGCCGGCCGCCTCGAGGCGCTTGATCAGCGGCGAGAGCGTCGCGGGCTCGAGGCGGAGCACCTCGGCGAGGTCCGAGAGCGAGCGCGGCTCGCGCTCCCAGAGGGCGAGCATCACGAGGTACTGCGGATGCGTGAGGCCGAGCGGCTCGAGGATCGGCTTGTACGCACCGATCACGGTGCGGGACGCGACGGCCAGTGCGAAGCAGAGCTGACGGTCGAGCGCGAGCGGATCCAGGATCTCCGAGGTGGTCGTCACGATTGCTTAGTATACTAAGGGTTATGACACGAAGGACGCCGAACCCGATGAACCCCTTCGACGGGAAGCCCGGCTTCTACAACAGGTTCAACCGCATCATCTACAGCTTCACCGGCCCCGCGCACATCGGGACCGGCTCTCCGGAGGCGCCGTACGTCCCCACCGCGGACCCGCGCTGCCCGCTCTGCGGGAAGCCGATGGACCAGCACGAGATCGACCGCTCGGGCGAGCGTACGCAGCTGCACTGCCCGTCCTGAAGGAGGACGATGGCCGCATGAGCCTCGTCCGCGTGCACAACTTCTCGGTCTCCCTCGACGGCTTCGGCACCGGTGAGGGACAGACCCTCGACGCTCCGTTCGGTCATGCGGGGCACCGGCTGCTCGAGTGGGCCATCGGGACCCGGACGTTCCGCGAGATGGGGATGCACGGCGAAGGCCGGGGGTCCGTCGGCGTCGACGACGCGTTCGCCTCCGGCTGGGCGGAGGGGATCGGCGCCGAGATCATGGGACGCAACAAGTTCGGCCCCCAGCGCGGTCCGTGGGAGGACGGGGACTGGCGCGGCTGGTGGGGCGAGAACCCCGTCTTCCACACCCCCGTCGTCGTCCTGACCCACCACCCCAGGCCCGTGATCGAGCTCGACGGAGGCACGAGCTTCCACTTCGTCGATGCCGACCCCGCCACCGCGCTCGAGCGGGCGCGCGCCCTCGCGGGCGGGCGCGACATCCGGATCGGCGGCGGCGTCGCCACCGTCCGGCAGTTCCTCGAGGCCGACCTGATCGACCACCTGCACCTCGTCCTCGTCCCGATCGCCCTCGGCCGCGGCGAGCGCCTCTGGGACGGACTCGAGGGGCTCGAGCAGCGCTTCGCCGTCGAGGCCACGCCGTCGCCGAGCGGAGTCGTGCACCTGGTGCTCACCCGGCGGTGACCTCGACCGACGGCTGCGGAAGGCTGCGAGCGGAACCCGCTCCACGTCCCGTGCACGAGTCACCGCCGACGGCTCGCGCTTCGACACCGTGATCATGGGGTGGCACACCTACACGCCCGCACTCGACGCCGGCATCGACAGCCGGCCGTTCGACTCCGGGGTCAGCATCGTCACCTACCGCCGCCGTCGCTAGGGTGGTCGCACCACGAAGGGGGGCCTCGATGGCACACAGCAGCGCTCGGATCCGCGGGATAGCGGTGGCCGTCCTGGCCGCGGCGCTGCTCGCGGGATGCGCCGGACCGACGCCGTACTCGGACTTCGAGCGCACGAGGGACGACCGCGACGTGCTCCCCGACCTCGGCACCGTCGACGACGGCATCGACCTCGACTCGGTGCGCTACGCGGGCAGCGCCCAGGACCTCGAGGTGTACATCGGTCTCTCGGCCGACGACGACACCCGCTGCCTGATCGTCATCGCCGGGACCGACCCGGTCGCCTCCTGCGGCGGCGGCGAGCTCGAGACCTCGAAGCCGGGCGCGTACGTCATCCGTCTGCACGCGGACGGCTCCGGCCCCGAGGACTCACCCGGACTCGAGTGGACGGCCCTCGGCGAGAACGTCTCGGTGCGCGCGGGCTGAACCGGCCCTCGCTAGGGTGAGCACCAGACCGTGCCCGCCGCCGGTCGCCCGTGCCCAGCGGAAGGCCGAGCACCATGCAGAAGACCGACACCGTCGGAGCCGTCGTCGCCGTCATGCGCACCGAGGGCGCGATCTACGGCACCGTCCTGGCCATCACGCTCATCGCGGTCGGCTGGGACAAGGACACCGACCTCGAGGTGCTCCTGTTCCTCCTCGGCTCGGTGACCGTGTTCTGGGTCGCGCACCTCTACGCCGGCACCATCGCCCGGCTGCCCAGCACCGGACCGAGCACCGGGCCGAGCACCGAGCCGAGCGCGCGCACCGTGCTCGCGGCGATCGGCGACACGGCGCGGCACTCGATCGGCATGCTCGCCGCGATGATCGTGCCCGCCCTGTTCCTCGCGCTCGGGCCGCTCGGCCTCGTCGAGGAGTACACGGCCTACTACCTCGCGCTCGGCTCGGGCGTCGTGATCCTGGCCCTGCTCGGCTACGTGATGTCGGCGCGACGCGGCAGCTCGCTCGTGCGGCGCCTCCTCAGCACGCTGACCACGACGCTGCTCGGCGTCGTCGTGGTGTGGCTGAGCACGCTGGTGCACTGAGCCTGCGAGGCTGACGGCATGACATCGCAGTCCAGCCTCCGTCCCTTCGGCCCGTCCGGTGCCTCCGTCACCCGGCTCACCCTCGGCACCTCGTGGAATTCCGAGCGCGTCCGCAGCCTCGACCGCGTACCGGCCCTCGAGCGGGTCCTCGACTCGGCCCCCGGCGACCGCGCCGTCTCGGTCGTCGACACCTCGAACGAGTACGCCCTCGGGCACAGCGAGCGGCTGATCGGCGAGGCGCTGCGGGCCCGCGGCGGGGTCCCGGAGGGGATCACGGTGGTCACCAAGCTCGACCGCGACCCCGAGACCGGCAGCTTCTCGGCCGAGCGGATGCGGCGCAGCCTCGACGAGAGCCGCGAGCGGCTCGGGATGGACGTGCTGCCTCTTCTGTACCTGCACGACCCCGAGCGGATCTCGTACGAGGAGGCGTTCGCCAACGACGGCCCCGTGAAGGCGCTCGTGGCCATGAAGGAGGCGGGTGTCGCCCTCTCCATCGGCATCTCGGGGGGACCTGCGCCGATGCTGCTGCACTACGTCGAGACCGGGCTGTTCGACGCGGTGATCACCCACAACCGGTTCACGCTGGTCGACCGCTCGTCCGAGGAGCTGCTGGACGCCTCCGTCGAGCGCGGCGTCGTCGTGGTCAACGCCGCGGTGTACGGCGGAGGCGCGCTCGCCCGCTGGCCGGAGCCGGTGCGCAGCTACGCGTACCAGCCGGCACCCGCCGCGATCGTCGACGCGGTCGCCGCGATGGGAGCCGCGTGCGAGCGCGCCGGAGTGCCGCTCGCGGCGGCGGCCCTGCAGTTCTCCACCCGGGATCCCCGCGTGACGACGACGGTGGTCGGCGCGACGACCGCCGAGCACTACGACGCCTTCGTCGCCGACGACGCCCTCGACATCCCCGACGCGCTGTTCGACGAGCTCGGTGCGCTCGCCCCCTCGAGCGACGTGTGGCAGGACGCGCCCGGGTCGACCTGGCCGCGCTGAGACGGGCATACCCCGCTCGCTCGTCGCGTTGGCCCTCTCCATGACTGACGACGTTCCCGGGCCCGCTCTCTTCCAGCCGCTGACACTCCGCTCGCGCACCGCGCGCAACCGCCTCTGGGCGGCGCCGATGTGCCAGTACTCGGTCGAGGCGCAGGACGGCAGGCCCACCAGCTGGCACCTCGTGCACCTCGGCTCGATCGCGCGCGGAGGCGTCGGGGTCGTGATCTCGGAGGCGACGGCCGTCACTCCCGAGGGCCGCATCAGCCCCTGGGACACCGGGCTCTGGGACGACGCCCAGCGCGACGCGTGGGCGCCGATCGTCGAGTTCGTGCACGCGCAGGGCGCGCTCGCCGGAGTGCAGCTGGCGCACGCGGGCCGCAAGGCGTCGACCTACCGGGAGTGGAGCGGGCGCGGCTCCGTCCCCGCCGCGGAGGGCGGCTGGGACACCGTGGCGCCCTCGGCCGTCGCCTTCGACGGCTACGCGGAGCCGCGGGCGCTCGGCGTCGAGGAGCTGCCGGCGCTCGTCGAGGCGTTCCGCGACTCCGCCCGCCGCGCCGTCGAGGCGGGCTTCGACGTGATCGAGCTGCACGCCGCCCACGGCTACCTGCTGCACCAGTTCCTGTCGCCGCTCTCGAACCGGCGCGACGACTCCTACGGCGGCTCGCTCGAGAACCGCGCGCGCCTCCTGCTCGAGATCGTGCGGGCCGTGCGCGCCGAGATCGGCGAGCTGCCGCTGCTGGTGCGCTTCTCGGCCACCGACTGGGCCGAGGGAGGCTGGACGCTCGAAGAGACGGTCCGCGTCTCGGAGTGGGCGCGCGAGGCGGGCGTCGACCTCTTCGACGTGTCGACCGGTGGGCTGGTCCGCAGCACCGACATCCCCGTCGGGCCGCTCTACCAGGTGCCGTTCGCGCGCGAGCTGCGGCGGGCGACCGGCGCACCGGTCGGCGCCGTCGGCCTGATCACCACGGCGGAGCAGGCCGAGGGCGTGATCGCCGCGGGCGACGCCGACGTGGTGCTCCTGGCGCGGGAGCTCCTCCGCGACCCGCACGCCGCGACGCGCATGGCGCACGAGCTGGGCGTCGAGACCGCTCCCCCGCAGTACGCGCGCGCCTGGCGCTGAGCCGCACGACGAAGGGCCGGGCGGATCACTCCACCCGGCCCTTCGTGCCGTTCACTTCTGGTCGTCCTCGGCGGGCGGGTCCTCTTCGGGGTTGAAGTGGGAGTCGCCCGAGACGCCGAGCGCGATGCCCTCCTCGGAGTCGGGGATGGTGCCCTCGGTGCCGAGGCCGTCGTCGTCCGAAGGCTCGGTGCTGCTCGTGTCGCTCATGGCTCAGGCCTCGACGTCGCCGCGCCAGGCGCCGTCCGGCGAGCCCTTCGACTCGATGTACTCCTTGAAGTTCTTGAGGTCCTTCTTCACGGCGTGGCTGCCGGCGCCGACGAGCGAGCCGAGGGTCTCGAGGAATCCGGTGGGCTCCCAGTCGAGCTGCACGGTGACGCGGGTCTCGGTGTCGGAGAGCTTGTGGAAGGTGACGACGCCGGCGTGGTCGGTCTCGCCGCCGGTGCTGTTCCAGGCGACGCGCTCGTCGGCGTGCTGCTCGGTGATGTTGGCCTCGAACTCGCGCTCGACGGGGCCGACCTTCACCTTCCAGACGGTCAGCGTGTCGGTGACCTGCTGGATCGACTCGACCTCGTCGAGGAACTTCGGGAACTCCTCGAACTGGGTCCACTGGTTGTACGCGACGGACACGGGGACGTTGACGTCGACGGTCTCGATGATCTGCGGCACGGTGGTGCTCCTTGCTGTCTTCGATGGCGGCGATCCGCAGCTGCGGTCGTCTTCCTCGACGGTATTCGGGAGCCGCCTGGGAGTGCACCGGGTTGCGGCAGGGAGCAAACGTGGTAGACGCAGGCCTCTAGTCGTCGGTGCCGGAGCAGCGGTACGCCGAGAACGCCGGCACCCCCGTCACCGCGTAGAGACCGAGCACCCGGCCCGTGAACGAGGTCGCGGTCTCGGAGGTGAGGTAGCGGCCGTCGACGCGCGCGAGCGTCCGCGAGACCCCGCCCGCCTCGGCGCGCAGCACGACGAAGTCGCTCGTCATCTGCCCCGGTCCGAAGCCGATGCCGCCGTCGCGCTCGGATTCGAGCACCAGGGTCACCGGGCCCTCGGGCAGCTCGGCGGTCCACTCCTGCTCGAAGGAGGGGATCACCGCGCGGGCGGTCACCCGCGTCCCCGAGCCGGTCGACTCGGCCTCGATCGCGTAGAACGAGTCCTCGTCGTAGCGGACAGCCAGTCCGCCCGTGCCCCTCAGCACGTCGACCACGACGGAGGCCTGCATCGTCTGCGTCAGCTGCCGGCGGCCCACGAAGGTCGGCTGCGGGTGGCGGAGCGTCCGCCCCTCCCCCGCGATCACGAGCGCGCCGGCCTCGACGCGCGACAGCGACTCGGGGAGGCGCCGCACCCCGATCCAGCCGGAGTCGAGCGGCCCCGTGAAGTCGACGTCGTCGCGGAGCGGACCGCGCGGCGCGAGCTCCACCGGCTCCGCGACCGGCCAGCCGTCGACCCACTCGACGCGGGTCGCGAACGTCTCGCGCCCGAGCGCCGAGAACGAGCGGGTCGCGCCGCGCGGACGCACCCCGAGCATCACCAGCAGCGTGGAGCCGTCGGGCCCCTCGACGAGGTCGCCGTGCCCCGTGTTCTGCACCGGCCGCGTCGTGCCGCGCGCCGTGAGGAACGGGTTCCCCGGCGCGGTCTCGAACGGACCGGTCGGCGCGTCGCCGCGGGCGATCGAGACGCCGTGCCCGCGCTCCGTGCCGCCCTCGGCGATGAGCAGGTACCACCGCGAGTCGCGCCGGTACAGGTGCGGCGCCTCCGGGAAGCCGCCGCCCGTGCCCGACCACAGCGACCGGGGCTCCTCGAGGATCGCGCCGGTGGCGAGATCGACGCGCACCTGCTGGATCCCGAGGTGCTGCCCCGCGTCGGGCCCGTCGAGGATCAGACCCGAGTACGTGACGTACGCGGTGCCGCCCTCGTCCCAGGCGAGATCGGGGTCGATGCCCTGCAGGCCCTCCCCGTTCCCGGAGCGCAGGACCAGGCCGTCGCTCCACGGCCCCGCGGGATCCTCCGCCGTGAACACCACGCAGCCGCGCCCCGCGGGCACCGCCACGATCACGTGGAAGAGCCCGTCGTGGTGGCGGACGGTCGGCGCCCAGACGCCGAGCCCCGTCGGCACCTCGTCGACCGCGATCTGCTCGGCGCGCGTCGCGACGTTGCCGATGCGCTCCCACGTCTCGAAGTCGGTGCTGCGGTAGACGGGGATTCCGGGCAGGTACTCGAAGGTCGAGGTGACGATGTAGTAGACGTCGTCGACGACGACCACGCTGGGGTCCGGATTGAATCCGGGGATCAGCGGATTCGGGAACGGGGCGCCCACCCGTGCGTGCGAGGCAGGGCCCGTCATGCCAGCAGCTCGAGCTCGGTCGCCAGCGGGACGTCCTCGAGCGAGGTGCCGACGCGGATCGTGAAGGCTCCGGCCTCGTACTCCCAGCCGTCGCTCCAGGTGGCGAGGAGGCGCGTCGGCACGGTCACCGCGATCTGCGCGGTCGCTCCGGCCTCGACGCTCGCGCTCTCGAAGCCGACCAGCCAGCGCACGGGGCGCTCGACGGCCGAGTCGCGCCGCTCGGCGTAGGCCTGCAGCACGATCTTGCCCGCGCGCTCGCCGGTGTTGGCGACGTCGACGAGGAGCACGGCGTCCTCTCCGGCGGTCGCGGGGGCCGGCTCCGACACCGAGAGCAGCTCGAACGAGGTGTAGCCGAGACCGTGACCGAAGCCGTAGGCCGGCTCGACCTCGCTGCGCAGCCAGGCGCGGTAGCCGATGTGGATGCCCTCGTCGTAGTGCAGCTCGCCGTCGGTGGGCAGCGTCGAGAGCACGGGGACGTCCTCGATCGCGGCCGGCCAGGTGGTGGGCAGGCGCCCGCCGGGCTCGACGCGGCCGAGGAGGATGTCGGCGACCGCGTCGCCCATCTCCTGCCCGCCGAAGTAGCCGACCAGCACGGCCGCGACCTCGTCGCGCCATGGCAGCAGCACCGGGGCTCCGGCGTTCACGACCACGACGGTGCGCGGGTTGACGGCGGCGACGGCGCGCACGAGCGCGTCCTGCTCGCCGGGGAGGTCGAGCGAGCTGCGGTCGTAGCCCTCCGACTCGACGGCGGAGTTGGTGCCGACGACCACGAGGGCCACGTCGGCGTCGCGGGCGAGCGCCACGGCCTCCGCGATCAGCTCGTCGGCCGGGGTGTCGTCGGGCTCGAGGCCGTAGGTGAAGCCGAGCGCCCCGTCGAGGTCGCCCTCGGCGTGCACGATGTCGAACTCGATGCGGATGTCGACCGGCGTGCCCTCGGTGACCGTGAGCGGAGCCGAGACCGAGGGAGGTGCGAGCAGCGAGGCGCCCAGGTCGTTGCCGACCGGCGAGAGCGTCTCCTCGAGGAACAGCTCGCCGTCGACGAAGACGCGGGCGGTGCCGGCGACGGCGAAGCCGAGGCGCACCGTGGCGTCGGCCGCGGGGGTCAGGATCGTCGAGAACTCGACGCGGGCCGAGGCAGCGATGGGCGCCGTCCCGCCGAACCAGACGAGGGAGGTCGCGCGGCGGTCCTCGACGAACAGCTCGGCGCCGGAGGAGTCGAGGAAGCGCACGCGCTGCCCCGGCTCGCCCGTGACCGGGTTGGTGATCGTCTCGAGGACGAGGGGCGCGACTCCGTCCTGCACGACCGCGCCGAGCGCGTAGTCGACGCGGGCGCCGGGCAGCGCGGCGCGGACGCCGTCGAGGGGCGTGACGACCTTCTCGGGAAGCACGGTCGCCGAGCCGCCGCCCTGGGTGCGGGCCTCGCGGGCGTTGTGGCCGATGACGGCGACCGAGGTGAGGGCGCTCGCGTCCCACGGCAGCTCGCCGGAGTTGCGCAGCAGCACGCTGCCGGCCGCGGCGGCCTCGCGGGCGAAGGCGCGGCCGTCCTCGACGAGCACCGGCTCGGCGACGGCGGGAGCGAAGCCCTCGAGGGCGCCGACGCGCGCGGCGAGGCGGAGGATCCGGCGGACCTTGCGGTCGATGACCGACTCCTCGATCTCTCCGGCGCGGACGGCGGCGACGAGCGCCGCGCCCCACGGACCGTCGGGACCGGGCATCACGAGGTCCTGCGCGGCGCGGGCGCTGTCGACCGAGCGCACGGCGGTCCAGTCGCTGATGACGACCCCGTCGAAGCCCCACTCGCTGTTCAGCGGAGTCTCGAGCAGGTCGTTCTCGGTCGCGGTGACCCCGTTGATCGAGTTGTACGAGCTCATCACGAGCCAGGCGCGGGTCTCGACGATCGCGCGCTCGAAGGCGAGCAGGTACAGCTCGCGCAGGGCGCGGTCGCCGACGCGCACGTCGACGGTGAAGCGGTCGGTCTCGGAGTCGTTGGCGATGTAGTGCTTCGGAGTCGCCCCGACGCCGTTCTCCTGCACGCCGCTCACGTAAGCGGCGGCGAGGTCGGCGGTGAGCACCGGATCCTCGCTGAAGCCCTCGAAGTGGCGGCCGCCCAGCGGCGAGCGGTGCAGGTTGATCGTCGGGCCGAGCACGACGTCGACGTCCTTGCGGCGGGCCTCGACCGCGGCGGCGGCTCCGTAGCGCTTCGCGATCGAGCGGTCCCAGGAGGAGGACAGCGCGGTCGCCGAGGGCAGGTTGAGCGAGGGCGAGCGCTCGTCCCAGACCTCGCCGCGCACCCCGGAGGGGCCGTCGGACACGAGCATCCGGCGCAGTCCGATCTTCTCGATCGGCCAGGTGGTCCAGAAGTCGCGGCCGGTGAGCAGCTGCACCTTCTCCTCGAGGTCGAGACGGCCGATCAGCTCGGTGAGCAGCGCGTCGGCGTCGGGGCCTTCGGCCGGGATGACGGGGGCGGTGGAGGTGTCGGTCACAGAGTTCTCTCTCTTCATCGATCAGTCGGCCGTCATCGATCAGTCGGCGTGGGCGGCCACGAACGCGCGGCGCTCCTCGCGGCGCGCCTCCTGGCGCACGGGGTCGGCCACGGGGGCCGCCAGGAACAGGCGCTGGGTGTAGGGGTGCTCCGGGCGCGCGGTGACCTGGTCGCCGTCGCCCCACTCCACGATCTCGCCGTGGTACATCACGGCGACCCGGTGCGAGAGGTGCCGCACGACGGCGAGGTCGTGCGAGACGAAGAGGTACGCGACTCCGGTGCGCTCCTGGATCTCGGTGAAGAGATCGAGCACGCGCGCCTGGGTCGAGAGGTCCAGCGCCGAGACGGGCTCGTCGCAGACGATCAGCCGCGGCTCGAGGGCGAGCGCCCGCGCGATCGCGATCCGCTGCCGCTGACCGCCCGAGAACTCGCGGGGGAGCCGGTCGGCCGCCGACTGCGGCAGGCCCACCTGGTCGAGCAGTTCGCGCACGCGGGTGGAAGCGGCCTTGGCGTCGACCTTCCGCACCGTGAGCGGCTCCACCAGGATCTGCTCGATCGTCAGCGACGGGTTGAGCGAGGTGTACGGGTCCTGGAACACGACCTGGATCTCGGAGGAGAGCCCGCGGCGCTCGCGCCGGTTCAGGTGCGCGATGTCGCGGCCGTTGTAGAGGATCTCGCCACCGGTCACCGGGGCGAGCCCCAGCACCGCGCGGCCGAGCGTCGTCTTGCCCGATCCCGACTCCCCCACGAGACCGACGGTCTCGCCGGGGCGGATGTCGAGCGAGACGCCCTTGAGGGCCTTGAACGGCTGGGCGCGGAACCCCTTGCCGGGGTACTCGACGACGACGTTCTTGACGTCCAACAGCAGTTCGCTCATCGCGAGGCCTCCTTCGTGGCCGTGACGAGCGGTCCGCGCGCGGGCCCCTCCTCGAGGATCGCGTCGAACAGGGCGCGGGTGTACGGGTGGCGGGGGTCGGCGAAGATCGAGCGCACCGGTCCGGTCTCGACGATCCGGCCGTCGCGCATGACCGACACGCGGTCGCAGAGGTCGGCGACGACGCCGAAGTTGTGCGTGACGAGGATCATGCCCATGTCGAGCTCGGACTGCAGCTCGCGGAGCAGGTCGAGCACCTCGGCCTGCACGGTGACGTCGAGCGCGGTGGTCGGCTCGTCGGCGATCAGCAGGTCGGGGTCGCACGAGACGGCGCCGGCGATCAGCACGCGCTGGGCCATGCCGCCCGAGACCTCGTGCGGGTACGCGTCGAAGGTCCGCTGCGGGTTGGGGATGCCCACGCGGGCGAGCAGCGCGAGCGCCCGCTCCTTCGCCTCCGCCTTCGACAGGCCCAGGCACACGCGTATCGGCTGCACGAGCTGGGTCCCGATGGTGAACGAGGGGTCGAGGTTCGACATCGGCTCCTGGGGGATGTACGCGATGCGCTTGCCGCGCAGCTTCGTCATCTCCTTCTCGGAGAGGTGGGCGAGATCGGATCCGTCGAAGACGATCGAGCCGCCGGTGATGCGGCCGCCCTCGGGCAGCAGGCGCAGGACCGACCAGGCGGTCTGGGTCTTGCCCGAGCCCGACTCGCCGATGAGGCCGTGGATCTCGCCGCGGCGCACCGTGAGCGAGACGTCGTGCACAACGGTCTTCGTCGATCCGTCGCCCTGGCCGTAGCCGACCGAGAGGTTGGTGACGCGGAGGATCTCCTCGGCACTGGGCGCTCCGGCGGGCTCCTCGTGCACCACGGTCCGCGGCCGGGCCGCGTCCTCGTCGAGCATCGTCTGGATGCCGATCGTCGAGAGGCTGGTCGGCACGGTGGCCGGCGCCGAGGCCGCCTTGCGCTTCTTCGAGCGCTTCGAGCCGGAGGCGCTGCGCTCGAGCTCGTCGCGCATCGCGTTGCCCAGGAGGGTCAGCGCGATCGAGGTGAGACCGATCGCGAGGCTCGGCCAGAGCATCAGGATCGGGGCGTTGAAGACGTTCGAGAAGCCGTCGTTGAGCATCGAGCCCCAGGTCGGGATCGACAGGTCGCCGAGGCCGAGGAACTCGAGTCCGGCCTGGATCGCGATGGCGATGCCCGCGATGAGCGCCGCCTGGATGATGACGGGAGCGCGGACGACGGTGAGGATGTGCCGGGCGATGATGCGGCCGTTGCTGAGCCCCGAGACGCGGGCGGCGTCGACGAACAGCTCGCCGCGCACCGCGGTGACGGAGGCGTAGACCAGCCGGTGGAACGCGGGCGACAGCAGGACGCCGAAGATGGCCATCGACAGCCACATCGACGGGCCGATGACGGCACGGGCGGCGAGGAGCACCACGATGCCGGGGAGCGCCATCAGCAGGCCGGTCGTCCAGGCCGACACCGAGTCGAACCAGCCACCGAAGTAGCCGGCGAGCAGACCGCTCGTCACCCCGATGATCATCGCGACGAGAAGCGCGACCAGGGCGCCCGCGAGGCTGAACTGCGTGGCGAAGAGCAAGCGGGAGAGCACGTCGCGGCCGGCGCTGTCGGCACCGAGCAGGTGCGCGGCACCGGGCGCCCCGAGCACGTCCTGGAGCGACGCCTTGTTCGGGTCGGCAGGCGCGAGCAGGGGCGCGAGGATCGCCGAGAGCACGACGAGGGCGAGGAAGACGAGCGAGACGAGCCCGATCGGGTTGTGCAGGAGGCGGCGGAAGAGGTGCGTGCGGGCGGCTCGCTCCTCCATGCCCACCGTGAGGGACGGGTCGGGCAGCGGGGCGGTGGAGGTCATGAGAGTCGCACCTTCGGGTTGAGCCAGCCCTGGAGCAGGTCGATGAGCAGGTTGACGATGACGACGATGATCGCCGTGATGAGCACGAGGCCCATGACCAGCGGGATGTCGCCCTGGGTGGTCGCCGTGACCGCGACCTGGCCGAGGCCGGGGATCGCGAAGATCTGCTCGACGATCACCGCGCCGCCGAGGAGGCCGATGAACTGCACCGCGAGGACCGCGAGTGCGGGGCCTCCCGCGTTGCGGAGCACGTGCTGGAAGACCACGCGGGAGGCGGGAATACCACGCGACCGCAGCGTCCGCACGTAGTCCTGGCGGAGGGCGTCGATGACCGAGCCGCGGACCTGCTGGGCGACACCGGCGATGCCTCCGATCGCGAGGGCGATGATCGGCAGGGTGACGGTGGCGACCCAGCCCGAGAACGAGTCGGTGAGGTTGACGTAGCCGGTCGGCTTGAACAGACGGAGGTTGATCGCGAAGACCGTCACCAGCCCCAGCGCGATGAGGAAGCCGGGGATCGCGAAGCCGAGGATCGAGACCACCTGCACGAGCTTGTCGGCCCAGCCGCGGCGGACCGCGGCCCACACTCCGAGGACCACGGCGATGACCGCCGAGATGAGAGTGGCGCCGATGACCAGCGAGAGTGTGACGCTGACCCGGGTGCTGATGGCGGTCGTGACCGCCTGCCCGGTGAACCACGAGTTGCCGAGGTCGCCGGTGACGGCGTGGCCGAGCCAGCCGACGTACTGGGTCCAGATCGGCTGGTCGAGGCCGAGCTGCGCGGCCCGCTGGGCCACCGCCTCCGGCGTCGCGTTCTGTCCGAGGATGCGGCGGGCGATGTCGCCGCCGCCGAGGTAGAGGAGGGCGTACGCGACGACGGAGATCAGCACCACGAGGATGATCCCCGAGATGACGCGCCGCAGGATGAACCTGGTCATCAGTGGTTCCTTCGATCAAGGAGAGACAGCGCCCGAGCGCTGAGAAAGGGAGGGGCCGACCCGTGGGCCGGCCCCTTCACCACCGGATCAGGCCGGGGTGATGTTCCAGAGGTACGGGTAGGCGTTGCCCGTCTGGGTCTCGACCTTGGTGTTCGCATCGGTCACGAAGCTCGACTGCTGGCGGTACCAGGGGGCGAACCAGGCGTTGTCGACCGTGTACTTGTTGACGGCCTGGACGGCTGCGGCGTAGTCCGCCTCCGGGGCGGTGCGCACGGCCTCGATGAGGGTCTCGAGCTCGGGGTCGGCGTTCTTGAAGGGGTTGAAGATCGCGTTCGGGCTCAGCTCGAAGTTGATCAGAGCCCAGTCGGGGTCCTGCTGCAGCGTGAGCCAGGTGGCGGCGTACTTCGGAGCCAGGACATCGGCGATGAAGTTGTTGCCGGCGTCGGTGTAGGTCACCGTGATGCCGACCTCGGAGAGCTGCTGCTGGATGAGCGTGAACGTCGCGGAGCCGACCAGCGAGGAGCTGGGCATGTTCAGCTCGAAGCCGTCGGGATAGCCGGCCTCGGCGAGCAGCTCCTTGGCCTTCTCGGGGTCGTAGGGGTAGTCGTCGTCGAGCGACTCGTCGTAGCCCTCCGACGAGGTCGGGAAGATCTGCGTGGTCGGGGTGCCGTAGCCCTGGCCGATGGCCGTGAGCAGCGACTCCTTGTCGAAGGCGTAGTTGATCGCCTGGCGGACGCGGACGTCCTTGAGTGCGGGAGCGATCGTGCCGTCGCGGTCGAGCAGGAGGAGACCCGTCCAGTTGAGCTCGAAGGCGTTGACGGTGAAGCCCGACGCCTCGATCTCCTTGAGGTCGTTGTTGTCGACCGTGTTGGCCGCGTTGACCTGGCCGCCCTTGATCGCGTTCACCAGAGCGGTGGAGTCACTGTAGACGTTGATGACCAGGTCGTCGTAGTGGACCGACTCCTCGTCCCAGTAGCCGTCGCGCTTGGTGAAGGCGTAGGAGGTGCCGATGACGGTCTTCGACGCGTCGAGCTCGTAGGGGCCGGATCCGACGGGGGTGGTCTGGATGTCGGCGGACTCGAAGGCCGAGGGTGCCTCGACGAGGCCGGCGTTCTGCGTCAGGTAGAAGAGGAAGGTCGGGTTGGCCTGCTTGAGGGTCACCGTGACCGTCGAGGCGTCGGTCGCGACCGCGTCGGCGAGGTCGGCCATCTTGTTCGTGTCGGGCGAGTTGCCGTCGCGGAAGCGGATCAGGTTCTGGGCGACCGCGTCGGCGTCGAGCGTCGAGCCGTCCGAGAAGGTGACTCCGTCGCGGATCGTCAGGGTGAGGACGGTGCTGTCCTCGTTGTACTCCCACGCGGAGGCGAGGCCCTCGGTGATCGTGCCATCGGGCTCGGCCCGGAGGACGGTGTCGTACACGGCCTGCATGTAGGGCGACTCGTTGGCCCAGTACGAGTCCGCCGCGGCGAACGTCGACAGGGTCTGGATCGCGCCGAGAGTGAGCGTGCCGCCCGAGCCGTCGGAGGATCCTCCTCCCGAGTCGGCAGCGCAGCTGGTCAAGCCGACCATCGTGGTGATGGCGATCGCAGCGGCCGCCAGCCTCTTCCATCGGAACATCTTCGGTCTCCAGGTTCTCCCGGCACTTCCATGAGCCGGTGCCGAGGAAGCTAACACGAAAAACAGATGACCCCTAGGTTTTCATCGAAAAAACTTCGCGGCGTTAGGTTTTCGTGATTTTCGTGACCGGTCACGGGAATGCGGCGCCTCCGCATCTGCGCGCTGACGGGGAGAAACCTGAAAGCCGAATCGACACCAGGTTTTTGACTCGGAAACCTCAAGGGGCTAGGTTTCTCGCACCGGGGGGCGACGAACCTCCCCCTGCCCGCCTCACGGCGCCCGCAGCACCACCTCGCAACGACGCGCCAGGAGGCACTTCATGGCACTCCCCACCTCACCCCCGCGGCGTCCGCGCGGGCAGTACGCCAAGACGGCGGCCCGGCGCGCCGAGATCGTCCGCGCGGGCCTCGAGGTGTTCTCGGCGAGCGGGTACCACGCCGCCTCCCTCCGCGAGATCGCCGAGAAGGTCGGGCTCAGCCAGGCCGGCGTGCTGCACCACTTCGCCAACAAGTGGGAGCTGCTCTCGGCCGTGCTCACCCTCCGCGACGACCACTCGATCACCCGCGTGCCCAGCGGCGAGGCCGTCCCCGGGCTCGAGACCGTGCGCGCCCTCGTCGAGCTGGTCGCCTACAACACGCAGATCCCGGGCCTCGTCGAGCTGCAGTGCGTGCTCTCGGCCGAGGCGACGCACGCCGACCACCCGGCGCACGAGTACTTCGCGAACCGCTACCGCTACGTCGTCGACCTGTTCACCGACGCCTTCGGCGACATGCTCACCCGCGGCCAGCTCGTGCCCGGCGTCGACCCGCGCAGCGCCGCCATCCGGACCGTCGCCACCATGGACGGCCTGCAGGTGCAGTGGCTGCTGCAGCGCGACGCGCTCGACATGCAGACCGAGTTCCGCCGCTCCGTCCAGACCCTGACCACCGTGGAGGTGTGACCGTGGCGTTCACCCGCGATTCGACCCTCGGCACGGTGCTCGATCACGCCGACGCCTCCGTCGTCGTCCGCCGATTCGCTCCCGGAGTCGTCAACTCGCCGCTGCTCGTGCAGCTGCGCTCGGCGCCGCTGGGCCTGGTCATCGGCATGGACCCGCTGCTCAAGACCGACCCGGCCCGCGAGGAGTCGTTCTGGAGCGCTCTCGGCGCGGTCGACGACTCCGGAGTCGCGGCCCCGCGGCCCGAGCGCGTCGCGGTCGTGCCCCGCGACGACTACGACGACGCGCCCCGCTCCTCCGCACGGCTGCGCGCCGCCCCTCCGGGCACCGTGCAGGCGACCTGCGAGATCGTCGTCGACGGGCCCTCGCACGGCAACCCGTTCGTCGACGTCGAGTTCTCGGCCGAGTTCCGGCTCGGGGATCTCGTCGTGAGCGCCGGCGGCTTCTACGACGGCGACGGCGTGTACCGTGCCCGGTTCCTCCCCCGCGAGGCGGGCGTCTGGAGCGTCAGCACCTCGTCGACCGCACGCTCGCTCGACGGGCTGAGCGGCACGGTCGTCGTCGAGGAGGCGCTCCCGGAGGCGCACGGACCGGTCCGCGTCGCCGACACCTTCCACTTCGCGCACGAGGACGGCACCCGGCACCTCCCCCTCGGCACGACCGCGTATGCCTGGACGCATCAGGGCGCGGCCCTCGAGGAGGCGACCCTCGCGACGCTCGCGGAGGCCCCCTTCACGAAGGTGCGCATGTGCGTGTTCCCGAAGGCGTACCTGTACAACACGAACGAGCCCGAGCTGTACCCGTTCTCGCGCGGTGCGGACGGCGAGTGGGACTTCGACCGGCCCGAGCCGGCGTTCTTCCGCCACCTCGAGGAGCGCGTCGCCGATCTCGCCGCCCTCGGGATCCAGGCCGACCTGATCCTCTTCCACGCCTACGACCGCTGGGGCTTCTCGGACATGGGCCGTGCCGCCGACGACCTGTTCACCCGCTATGTCGTGCGGCGCCTGGCAGCGCAGCCGAACGTCTGGTGGTCGCTCGCCAACGAGTACGACCTGCTCTGGTCGAAGTCGGTCGACGACTGGGAGCGGCTCGCGGCGATCGTCGTCGCCGAGGACCCGGTGGGGCACCTGCTCTCGATCCACAACTGCTTCGGCTTCTACGACTACTCCCGGCCGTGGATCACGCACGCGAGCGTGCAGCGGATCGACGTCTACCGCACCGCCGAGAACACCGACGCCTGGCGCGAGGAGTGGGGCAAGCCCGTCGTCATCGACGAGTGCGCCTACGAGGGCGACATCGACCAGGGCTGGGGCAACATCACCGGCGAGGAGATGACCCGCCGCTTCTGGGAGGGCGCCGTCCGCGGCGGCTACGTCGGTCACGGCGAGACGTACCTCAACGACCGCGAGGAGCTCTGGTGGTCGAAGGGAGGCGAGCTCGTCGGCGACTCTCCCGCGCGGATCGCGTTCCTCCGCCGCCTCACCGCCGAGATGCCCGGTGGTCGCATCGACCCGCTGCCGTCGGACTGGGACGCCCCCTGGGGCGGATCGGGCGGCGTGCAGCTGGTCTACTTCGGCTTCAACCGGCCGCGCTTCCGCACGATCGTGCGGGATCCCGCCGATGAGTGGATCGTCGACGTCGTGGACACCTGGGGCATGACGGTGACGCGTGTACCCGGTGTCTTCTCGGGGTCGTTCCGCGTGGAGCTGCCGGCCCGGCAATTCATGGCGATCCGGCTGACGAAGGTGCTCTCGTGAGCGGCGTGCCTCCCCGCGTGCGGGTGATCTCGGACAACGACTACTCCGGCGACCCCGACGGGCTGGTGCAGCTCGCGCAGCACGCGCTGTCGCCCTCCGTCGAGCTCGCGCTCGTGATCGGCTCGCACCTGCGGCCCGACGACCCCTTCGACCCGTCGGGCCGGTCGGCCGACAACGCGGCGGAGGCGGCGCGCGCGGTGCTCGCGCTGTGCGGGCGCTCCGAGGTGCCGGTGATCGCGGGGTCGAACGTCGCGCTGGGCCCTCCTTCTGGACCGGGGGCGTCGTCGGAGGCGTCGCCCGCCGCCCGCGCGATCGTCGCGGAGGCGCTGCGCGAGGACCCGCGCCCGCTCTACCTCTGCGCAGGCGCCGGCCTCACCGAGGTCGCCGCGGCGCTGCGGCTCGAGCCGGCGATCGCCTCGAGGATGACGCTGGTCTGGATCGGCGGACCCGAGCACCCGGGCCTCGCCTCGCCTCCGCCCGGCGCCATGCCCATCGAGTACAACCTGCTGATCGACGTGCCCGCCGCCGCCGAGGTGTTCGCCTCCGAGCTGCCCATCGAGCAGTTCGCGCGCGACTCCTACCGCCAGGTGCTCGCCTCGACGGCCGAGCTGCGCGTGCGGATGCACGGCGCCGGAGCCCTCGGCCGCCACCTGTTCGACGCCCTCGACGCCGTGTCGGCGATGGGGGCGGCGCACGGACTCAGCTTCGGCGAGACCTACGCGCTCGGCGACAGCCCGCTCGTGCTCGCGACGGCGCTGCTCTCGGCGTTCGAGCCCGACACGTCGTCGAGCCGCAGCGTCCGCGTTCCGCGGCCCGGGCTCTCGGGCGAGGGGCAGTACGTGCCGGGGAACGGCGGGCCGGATGTGCGCGTCTACACCGCGGTCGACACGCGACTGCTGCTCGAGGACCTGTACGCGAAGCTGGCGCTGGCGGGGCTCAGCTCGCGCTGAGGGGTCGAGGCACGAGGTTTGCGTCCGCGAGCAGCCGCGCCGCAGCGAGCGTCGACAGGTCGTGGCCGTGCGCGCCGATCAGCTGCGCGGCGATCGGGAGGCCCGAGGAGGAGCCGAGCCCGATCGGGAGGACCGTCGACGGGCCCGTCGCGACATTCGCCAGGTTGCTCCACCGGCTGATCGTCCGCTCGTCCTCCGGCGCGATCGGAGCCGCGGGCGCCGCGGACGGCACCGTCGGTGCCAGCACCACGTCGACGTCGGCGATCGCGTCGTGCCAGCGGTCGCGGAGGCTCGCCTGGGCGTCCCAGTCGGCCCAGACCTGCGCGGCGGAAGCTCCCGCAGCGGGGTCGCCGACAGTGTCGAGTCCGGCCGGCGTGCCGTCGAGGGCTGCCCCGTAGGCGATCTCGTGCTGCACGAGCCGGTCGAACAGCCGCTCGGCCTCCTCTGTCGCCAGAGCGGAGTCGCGGATCACGCGGAGGACGGCCCCCGCCTCGCCGAGGCGGACCGCGAGGGCCTCGAGCGCCTCCGCCGTCTCGTCGTCGACCGGGGCCGACGCCTCCGACAGCCAGAGCCCGACCCGCAGCTCGCCGAGCGTCTCGAAGCGCGGGGCCGGCAGCGCGAGCCGCCAGGGCCCTGGTGACGCCGTCCCGGCGAGCACCTCGAAGAGCGCCGCCGTGTCGTCCGCACTGCGGGCGATGGGCCCCGCGACGGAGGCGGAGGGCTCGAGCCGCGTGCTCGTCCGCCACGGCAGGTGGCCGCGCTTCGAGACCACTCCGTTGCTGGGGCGGTGCCCGCAGACGCCGTTCCAGGCCGCGGGCACCCGGATCGACCCGACCAGGTCGCTGCCCAGATCGCCCCAGGACAGACCGGAGGCGACGGCCGCCGCGGAGCCGCCCGACGAGCCGCCGGCCGAGAGCCCCGCGCCCCACGGATTGACCGTGCGCCCGTAGACGTCGTTGGCGGTGTCGAGCGAGGCGAGGAACGCGGGCACGTTCGTCTTGCCGAGGATCACCGCGTCGGCCGCCCGCAGCGCCGCGACCGCGGGGGCGTCGCCCTGCGAGCGGTGCACGCTGCCGGCCGTGCCGACGCTGCCGACGAGCCCCTCGACCTCGAACGCGTCCTTGACCGTGACCGGCACCCCGGCGAGCGGCCCGAGCGGCTCGCCCCGCCGCCTCCGCTCGTCGACCGACGCCGCCGCGCGCAGCACCGCCTCCGGGTCGTGCGCCACCACGGTGGTGGGGTGCCCAGCGACGGCCGCGAGACGGCCGGAGGCGACCTCGACCGCCGACACCTCCCCCGCGGCGAGCGCCGCCCGCAGCTCCGCGATGCTCGAGAACGGGTCGATACCGGTCATGTGCGCCTCTTCCTCAGGGGATCCGTCCATACTCCCGTGCGCTACTCCCCCGCGCTGGCTCCCGCGCTCGCGCCCCTCCCTCGTCCTCCTTCGCCCTCCTTCGCCCGCGCTCCCGCCCGCCACGGCATCAGAACGGCGGCGGTGCCTGCGCCGTGGGGGCCTCGACCACCAGTACCCGGCCAGCCGGACTCGTCCACTCCACCGCCCCTCCGCCGAGGTTGGCCGGCTGCCACGTGCTGACGTGCCGGAGGCGGTGGTGAGACGGGCAGAGGTGCGCGAGATTGTCGGCGTCGGTCGCGCCTCCGTTCTGCCAGGGCACCGTGTGGTCCAGCTCACTGCTGCGCGCGGTGCGGAGGCAGCCCGGGAATCGGCAGGTCTCGTCGCGATGGGCGAGCGCCCTGCGCAGCTCGGCGGGCGGTCGGTACCGGCGTCGGTCGACTCCGAGCGTCACTCCGGTGAGCGGATGAGTGAGGATGCGGGTCAGGCCGGGAGCCGTCGCGGTCAGTTCGCGGGCGGTCTCGATGTCGATCGGCCCGTAGCCGTCGAGGACGGCGGACTCGTCGGAGCGGCCGAGCAGCGTGAGCACGGGAACGGTGACGGCGACGACGGCGCGGATGCCGCGGGGAACGAGGGTGCGGCGGCGAGATCCGGAGATGTCGCCTCCACGGCCCGAGACACCCGGATCCGCGGACGCACCCGGATCCGCGGACGCACCCGGATCGGAGTTCGTCGCCGTCTCGGCGCCGACCTCCCCCTCGAGGAGAACCGCTGTCGCCACGTCAGCCCGGATTTGCGCCAGCGTCCGAGGATCCTCCGCCCGCGCGGACGCGTCGCGCACCGAGCGCGCCGTGCGGTCGATCCGGTCGAAGGCGCCGTAGGCCTCCGGGGCGGGCACGTGCAGATGCAGGGTGGCCATTCCGTCGAGGTCGCCGTCGACCCAGACCCCGCGATCGTCGCGGCAGCGTCGGTGCCGCTCGGTCGGTGTCTGGGGGTGCAGCCTCTCGCGGAGGGCGCGGAGCCGCCGACGCAGCTGCGGCGGAGTGCAGGTCGTCACGAGCACGGCGGCCTCCTCGTCGAAGCGCGGGCGCACCTCCTCCGGGACCGAGACGACCTCGGACGTCACGGCCCTCGCGTGCTCATACGCGCAGTGGCCCGCCTTCAGCTCGGCGAGAGTCGCGGGCAGCTCGTTGACGAGGAGGCGGCTCTCCTCGACGAGGGCGGTCGCGTGCGACTCCGACAGCCGGAAGGTCGTCGCCACCTCGGCCACGTGCGCGCGCGCCGCCGCCTCGAGCCGTTCGTGCCTCTGCTGAACGCTCACCTGCACGAGTGCCTCGGGAACCGCATACGCCGTGCGTCTCGAGAGCTCGATCAGCTCGGCCTGCTCGGCGTCGACGCTCGCCCCGAAGCGCCGCAGAGCGGCCGCGGCGTCGAGGGCCTGACCGTACGCCTCCTCGCAGCGCGCGTGCAGCGAGGGACCGCCCCCGGCGGGTGGTGCGTACGGATCGATCGTGGCCATGACCGGAGGATGACACCGACCACCGACATCGAACCCGAGCAAGTGTCAGGTGCGGACGATTCGCGCCCGACCGGAGGTGGATCGCTCTACGACCGCTTCTCGCAGGAGGTCGTTGGCGAAGAAGTGGTTGTGGTGCCGCTTCAGAGGACTGCCACCGCGGCGCATCAGGGTCGTGTTGAGCTTGTAGGCGGCGTCCACGAACGGAGCGAAGTCGAGGGCGTCAGCGAACTGCCCCCAGTCGTCGAACTCCCACTGGAGCACATCCGCACTCTTGTAGGGCGTCTCGAACTCGTTCGCGAAGACGGCGGGCAGCTCCTCCACGCCTTCTTCGACGAGGCGCGCCTCGAAAGTCGGGGCATCGATGTTCACGCAGATGGCGATGCTCCCGCTCGACAGGTCCTCCCCCACGTAGACCGTCTCGAGCACACCGCAGCTGAGGGTGAGGAGACGTCGAGCCTTCTTCGTCCTCTTCGTCAAAGGAAGAGCCGACAGCGTCCACAGGGCCTGCTGAGTCCCGAAAGGGTCTGCGATCGTCTCGCCGACGTAGCGCCCGAGCGAGTGAGACAGGTCTCGGTAGTCGGATCGACGCGCGAGCTCCCAGAATCGACCGGGCAGAGTCGCCCCGCCCTCGTCTCCGATGAGCCCTCGCCGCTCCCGCTCCCACGGCAGAAGGACGCTGCGCCCTTCTTCGACGGTGACCCCGAGGTCCTCCGCCCCACCGGGCCAGCCCGTCAGGGCGAGATTGCGCAGACTATGGTCCGCCTCCTGGCGCCTAATCTCTCCCACCTCGTAGTGGTCGAGCAACTCGGGCCGGCAGGGCGCGAACGCCAGAGCGATGACGTCCCCGTGGTGACGCCGGTGTGTCGCGTAGCGGCTGACGATGTTCCTCGTCTGGCCCACGTACCGCTGGCCGTTCTCGAACTCGAGGACGTAGATGCCGCAGGGCCTTCTTGCCCATGAAGAGGGCCGCTGCCGAGCCCGCCTCGCTCATGTCGTAGCGGACGAAGCCCAAGGGCGGGCGCAGTTCTGCTGTCATGTGACGCACCCTACGGGGGCACCTGACCCAGAACTCGCCCCGCCTCAGCGGTCCTGCGCGTCCCCGCCCAGCTGGCCGATCGCGGGCAGCGGCCCGCCGTCGTCCGCGCCTGTGCCGCGCCAGCGCGCGACCGCGTTGCCCAGGTGGTAGATCACCAGGGCGGCCGCCGCGCCCAGCACGATGCCTCCGAGCTCGAAGCCGCCGGACGAGAACGCGAAGCCCGCGATCGCGATCACGAGCGACACCGCGGCCGTGTACTGGTTGACCGGGCGGGAGAAGTCGACGCGGTTGTCGATCCAGATCTTGATGCCGATCACGCCGATGAGTCCGTAGAGGGCGGTGGTCGCGCCTCCGAGGACCCCGGCGGGGATCGAGTTGAAGACGGCGCCGACCTTGGGCGAGAGGCTCAGCAGCACGGCCGTGACGCCGGCGACCCAGTAGGCGGCGGTCGAGTAGACGCGGGTCGCGGCCATCACGCCGATGTTCTCGCCGTAGGTGGTGGTGCCCGAGCCGCCGAAGGCGCCCGAGACGGTGGTCGCCAGGCCGTCGGCGATCAGCGCGCGGCCGGTGTGCGCGTTGACGGAGGAGTCGGTCATGGTCGCGACGCCGCGCACGTGCCCGACGTTCTCGGCGATGAGCACGAGCACCACGGGGAGGAACATCGCGATGCCCGACCACGTCGATCCGCTCGCGAAGTCGGGGAACGTGAACGGAGGAAGCCCCACCCAGGCCGCGTCGGCGACGGCCGAGTAGTCGATCTCGTTGCGCACCAGCGCGACGAGGTAGCCGATCACGACGCCGACGAAGATCGAGATGCGGCCGAGGAAGCCGCGGAAGAACACGCTGCCGAGCACGATCGCGGCGAGGGTGACGGTGCCCGTGACGGGCGCCTGCTGGAACGAGAGCCACGCCGTCGGCGCGAGGTTGAAGCCGATCAGCGCCACGATCGCGCCCGACACCACGGGAGGCATCAGCCGGTCGATCCAGCCGAGGCCGGCGAACTGCACCACGACGCCGACCGCCGCCAGCAGCAGGCCCACGGCCACGACTCCGGCGAGCGCCGAGCCCGTGCCCCCGGCCGCGGTCGCGGCGGTGACCGGGGCGATGAAGGCGAAGCTCGAGCCGAGGTAGCTGGGCAGCTTGTTGCGCGTGATCACGAGGAACAGCAGCGTGCCGACCCCCGAGAACAGCAGCGTCGTGGCGACCGGGAAGCCGGTGAGCACGGGCACGAGGAACGTCGCGCCGAACATGGCGACGACGTGCTGGATGCCGATCGCGATCGTGGCGGGCCAGCTCAGCCGCTCGCCGGGAGCGACGACGGCGCCGGGCGCGACGGTGCGACCGTCGCCGTGCAGGGTCCAGATGGGCATGGTGCTCCTCGGCGGGAAGAGGCGGGTGGGGGCGGTCCAGAGTAGCGAGGGCCCGGCCCCGCCTGCGACGCTCCTCCGAGGCGCCCGGCGCGCCGGGTGAAAGCGGCGCGCGCCTCCCGGACACAGGGGAGCATGAGGAACATGCCAGCTCCCCTCGCGGGCCCCGACCGGTTCGCCGCGGTCGCCGCCGCGGTCGCCGATCCGGTCCGCCGCTACCTCTGGCGCCGCACCGACGAGGCGACGGCCGACGACGTGCTCGCCGCGACGCTCTCGGTGCTCTGGCGCCGCCCCGACGACATCCCCGACGACCCGGTGCCGTGGGCGATCGGAGTCGCGCGGCTGCAGCTGCAGAACGCGCGCCGCACGCAGCGCCGCCAGGTGCTCCTCGCGCAGCGCATCGCCGTGGTCGACCCGCCGCAGGTCCGCGTCGACGCAGAGGAGGGGCCCTCGGAGTCGGACGAGACCGTGCGCCTCGTCCTCGCGCGCCTGCGCGAATCGGACGCCGAGCTGCTCCGCCTCTGGGCGTGGGAGGAGCTCGACTCCCGCGCGATCGCCGACGTGCTCGGCGTCACGCCGAACGCCGCGTCGATCCGGCTGCACCGCGCCCGGCGGCGCTTCGCCGAGCTGTTCGCGCAGATCAGAGCAGGAGGATCCCGATGACCGGAATCGACGACGACGAGGTCCGCTGGCGGATGCGCTCCGCGGACCCGGCCCGTGCGCTGGCCCCGCTGACCGCCGACGAGCTCGCCGCGCACCTCGCGGCGGCCACCGGAGACGAGGCCCCCCGGCACACGCCGACCCGCCGCTCGCGCTGGACGATCGCGGGCGTGGGCGCCCTGAGCGCGGGCGCCGCCGCCTCCCTCCTGCTGCCGCTCGCCTTCGGGGTGGGAGGCGGAGCCGCGTCCACCCTCGAGCTGCCCGCGACCGGCGGCCCGATGGCGATGTGCGCACCCGTCGACCCGGCGGCGCTCCAGCCCGCCGAGGTCGCGTTCCGCGCCGAGGTGACGGGCATCGACCGGGGCGTCGTCACCCTGAGCGTCGTCGACCGGTACGCCGGCGACGTCGCCGACTCGGTCGAGGTCACGCAGTCGCCGGAGTCGGCCGTGGACGGCGCGCCGATCACCTTCGAGCAGGGCGTCGACTACCTCGTGGCGGCGTCGGGCGGCACGATCCTCACCTGCGGACTGAGCGGCCCCGACTCCCCCGAGCTCGAGAGCGTCTACCGGGAGGCGTTCGCGCTGCGCTAGGCGAGGCAGTGTCCGTCACCCGACCCCTCCCTGGCAAGGCCCTTAGCAAGCGGCCGGAGCACGACGGACGCTGAAGGCTCCCGATCCTTCTGGAGGCAATGGTGTTCTTCCACGTGCAGCGACTCATCAACGACATCGAGCAGGACGAGCCGGATCCCGCAGCCGCGAACGCGCTCCAGGAGGGGCTCGGCGGTCAGTTCGGCGAGATGCGGACGATGATGCAGTACCTCTTCCAGGCGATGAACTTCCGCGGCGCCGACGCGAAGCCCTACCGCGACCTCATCCAGGGCATCGGCACCGAGGAGATCAGCCACGTCGAGCTGATCGGCACCACCATCTCGCGCCTTCTCGACGGCTCGCCGCAGTACCAGGGCAAGCCGACCGACCCGCTCGACAAGCCCGGTGCCGGCGGCGCGACTCCGCTGAACATCGCGCTCGACACGAGCAACATCCACCACTATCTCGTCGGTGCGCAGGGCGCCCTGCCGGTCGACTCCGTGGGCAACCCGTGGAGCGGCAGCTACGTCTACAACTCCGGCAACCTCGTGCTCGACCTGCTCTACAACCTCATGCTCGAGTCGACCGGTCGCCTGCAGAAGTCGCGCATCTACGAGATGACCGCCAACAAGACGGCCCGCTCGACGATCGCCTACCTCATCGTCCGCGACCAGGCGCACGAGAACGCCTACGCGAAGGCGCTCGAGACCCTCGGCATCGACTGGAAGAAGACCCTGCCGATCCCGAAGACGAACGCCGAGAAGTTCCCCGAGGTGAAGAAGCTCCTCGACCTGGGACTGCAGAGCAAGCAGTACACCTTCGACCTCGAGGGCGCGTCGGAGGCGGGCAAGATCTTCCGCGGCGCCTCGCCGTCGAACGACGGCACCGATCTCGAGTCGAAGGAGCAGGCACCCGAGGGCGTGCCCTCCGTCATCGCCCCCGAGCGCTTCGAGGAGTACGCACCGGGCCTGGACCCCGATCTGCTGAAGCTCATCCAGACGACGGCCGAGATGGAGCTCGACGAGATCAGCTCGTTCTACGGGCCGACCGCGAAGTAGCGGGTGCCGGACTTCCGGCTCCTCGAGCCGCGCCTCAGCGCAGGGGCCCGTCTCGAGGAGCTCGCCGCGGCCGCCGGGCTCACGCTCGGCGGCCGCGGCGATGTCGTGGTCACGAGCGTCACCGTGTCGCACCGCGAGGTGCGAGCGGGGGCGCTCTTCGCCGCGCTCCCCGGCCGCCGGTCGCACGGCGCCGAGTTCGCCGCCCGAGCCGCCGCGGCGGGTGCCGTCGCCGTGCTGACCGACGAGGCCGGGACCGCCGCGGCGCGCGCCTCCGGACTGCCCGTCCTCGTGAGCCCCGACCCGCGCGTCGCCCTGGGGACCGTCGCCGCCCGCGTCCACGGCACCGACCGGGTGCGGCCGACGCTCCTCGGGGTGACGGGCACCAACGGCAAGACGAGCACGGTGCACCTGCTCGACGCCGTGCTGCGGCAGCTCGGAGTGACCTCGGGTATCAGCTCGACGGCCGAGCGGCGCAGTGCCGAGCACGCGGTCGCGAGCCGCCTCACGTCTCCGGAGGCGTCGGAGCTGCACGCGCTCCTCGCGCGCATGGTCGAGGACGGCGTCGAGACCGCCGCGATCGAGGTCAGCGCGCAGGCGCTCGTCCGCTCGCGCCTCGAGGGGATCGTCGTCGACGTCGCCGGCTTCACCAACCTCAGCCACGACCACCTCGACGACTTCGGTGATCTGAGCACCTACCTCCGGGCGAAGCAGCGGCTCTTCCGGCCCGATCGGAGCCGCCGCGGAGTCGTCGTCGTCGACACGGAGGCGGGTCGCACGGTCGCCGCGGAGGCGGAGGTGCCGGTGGTCACCGTCGGCACGCGCGACGCCGACTGGACCGTGGACGTGCTCGCGACGACGGCGACCGGCACGCGCCTCGCCCTCACCGCCCCCGACGGCTGGTCGATGACCACCTCCGTCCCGCTGATCGGCCGGCACATGGCCTCGAACGCCGCCCTCGCGATCGTGATGCTGGCGGAGGCGGGGCACCCGCGGTCCGCGATCGCCGCGGCACTCGCCTCCGGGATCGACGTCTCGGTGCCGGGCCGCACCCTGCTCGTGTCCGGGGCCCGAGGGCCGCGCCTCTACGTCGACTTCTCGCACACCCCCGACTCGGTCGCCCGCACCGTCGACGCCCTGCGCGAGGTGACCCCGGGTCGCGTGCTCGTCATCCTCGGCGCCGACGGCGACCGCGACCCCAGCAAGCGCGCACCGATGGGCCGCGCCGCCGCCGACCGCGCCGACCTCGTGATCGTCACCGACCACCACCCGCGCTTCGAGGATCCGGCGCAGATCCGCCGGGCCCTGCTCGAGGGCGCTCTCGGGCGGGGCTGCGAGGTGCGCGAGGTCGCCGAGCCCGCGCTGGCCGTCCGTGCCGCGCTCGGCGACGCGCGCGCCGAGGACTCCATCCTCTGGGTCGGCCCCGGCGACACCGACTACCGCGTGGTGCGGGGCGTCGACCTGCCGTACTCGCCCCGCGCCGACGCGGCGCTCGCGCTCGCGGAGGCGGGGTGGGCGGTGTGACGGTGCCGGGCCGCACAACTGAGGCTGGATCGAGCGGAACGTCGAGAATTCGGGTATCGAGTCGTTTCAGCCTTGGTTGTGAGGCGGTTCTGCGGATCACCGGCACGCGGGGGCGCTCAGACCGGCCTGCGGGAACGACTGCCCGGGGTGCGCCGGCCTGATCACGGTCGCGAGGTGGTCGAAGGCGGCCCGGGTGGTCGCACCGCCTCCCGGAGGCGCGACGCAGTCGGTGCTCGCCGCGGCGAAGTCGTCGACGACCCGGCCCGACCCGTCCGCCGCCTCCGCGTCTACCACTCCGCCGATGCCGTAGCCGCTCCCCCGGTCGGTCATCGCCGTCATCGTGCCGAGGATCGACGGCCAGGCGGCGGAGTCGGTCAGCGAGCGCCCCGCGCCGCCCGCGCCGTCGAGGACCGAGAAGCTGAGCACCGTCGCGCCCAGCTGCATCGATGCCGCCCCGGTGAAGGCGGCCTCGATCTCCTGCGCCAGACGGAGCAGCTCCTCCGCGGGCCGCTCACCGTGCACGACGACCTCGGACGCGGGGAGCCCGCCACCGGCCGGTCGGCCGATGGTCCACTCCGGAACCCCCTGCGAGATCGCCGAGCCGGCCGCGAGGAACCTCCCGAGCACACCGATCGCCGTGTCGGTGCTGCCCGCGAGCCCGACCTCGATCACGGAGTCGCCGTCGAACGTCCGCACCGCCACGGTGCCGTCGACATCGCGGCGCAGCGCGTCCCAGCCCTCGAGCGCGGCGACGACCGCCCGCGGATCGGCGTGGACGTCGGCGATCGCGAAGACGTCGTCGTCGATGCGCTGGGTGAACCCGCTCGAGGCGAGCCCGGCGGGGACGCCGTCGAGCGCCTCGGTCGCGGCCTGCGCGACCGTCGTCGCGGTCGCGATCAGCTGGTCGACGGTGCACTCCTCGGAGGCGGTCACCTCGACGTCGAACACGGCCGGGACCGACCGCGACAGCAGCGGCCGCGGCCGCGAGTCCGTGGCGCTCTCGAGCACGCAGTCGTCCAGCGCCAGGGCCGCGTCGAGCCCCGGCCCGTGGTCCGCCGAGCAGCCGGTGAGCGTGCCGGCGAGCAGTGCTCCAGCGAGCAGAGCCGCGCCGAGGAGTCGTCGATACCGCGCCATCGTGCCACCTGTCCCCGGAGGCGCCTTGCCGCCGGTCTCGAGAGGTGACAGTATCGACAATCGATACGAACCGCACGATATTCGATACAGGAGCTCCCGATGCCCCGAACCGTCCTCGTCGCGCTCCGCGCGCTGCTCGTCCTGCTCCTGCTCGGCTCGCTGCTGGTCCAGCTCAGCGTCGGCTCGGTCGCCCTCACCGCCCTCGACGGCGGGCCCGTCGACGGAGTCCTGGTCGCCGTGGTCGTCGCCGGCGTGCTCTGCATCGAGGTCGTGCTGGTGTCGATCTGGCGCCTGCTCACCCTCGCCCGCGACGACGCGCTGTTCGCCGGCGATCACCGCTCCGACCTCTGGGTCGACCTCGCGATCGGCGCCTTCGTCGCCGGCTCCGTCCTCGCGACGGTCGGCGCCGTCGCTGTCTTCGCGGCCGTGCCCGCCCCGCTCCCCGCGCTCGCCTTCGCCCTGGTCGCCGTGGCGAGCGCCGCCCTCGCCCTGCTCGTGGTCGTGATGCGCCGCCTCCTGCACCTCGCCGTCGAGCAGCGCAGCGAGCTCGCCGAGGTCGTCTGATGGCGATCGTGATCAACCTCGACGTCGAGCTGGCCAAGCGCAAGATGTCGGTCACCGACCTCGCCGCCGCCGTCGGCATCACCACCGCCAACATCTCGATCCTCAAGAACGGCCGCGCCAAGGCCGTCCGCTTCTCGACCCTCGATGCCATCTGCGAGGTCCTCGGCTGCCAGCCGGGCGACATCCTGACCCACGTGCCGGAGGACGTCGGGAGCAGTGCGGATCTGCGCGGTGACCGAGCAGCCCGCTGACGCGCCGCGCCTCGGAGGTCGCCTGCTCACTGCGGGCGTCGTGCAGCTGGTGGCCGTCGTCGCGCTCGGCGTACTGGGGCCCATAGCGCCCCTCTACCGCGTCGCCGACCTGAGCGTTCAGGAGGCGCTGGGCTGGGGGACGATCGTGATCGGCCCGGTCGTCCCGACGTTCTTCGGGATCGAGCTCGTCCTCCTCGCGGGCGGCGTGGTATCGGTGCTGGTCGGCCTCGTGCTCCCGGCGGCTCCGCGCGCCGATTCCTGGGTCCGCACCGCGATCGGCGTCGCGGGGGCGCTCCTGCTGATCATCTGCGTTCCGTGCGCGGTCTTCTTCTCGCTCCTGTTCACGACGAGCTGGTACTCGGTGCTCCCGTCGGTGAGCGACGGCGGTTGCCGCATCGTCGTGCGCGAGTTCGGGTTCCTCCGCGCGGGTGGCGGATCGGTGGGAGTGGTGCGGCCCGGCTCCGCGGTCGCGGAATGGGTCGAGGACTACTGGGCGGACGACGGCTACGCGCCTTTCAGCGCCGGCGACTACGACCTGCGGTGGACCGGGGAGCAAGCTCGTCTCCGCCTCGGAGTGAAGGGCACCGACGGGGTGTCGATGGCGGACGACGGCGTGATCGACTGTCGCTGAGGCACGTCGTCGCCGCTAGGTGCACAACATGAGCTGAGAGCAGGGTCCCTCGCCCCACGGCGGAGGCCGTCCCTTCTCAGCACATGTTGTGCGCCGGTCGCCGGCGGCAGCGGAGTCGTGGAGAGGGCACGCCTCCCGATCACCCCCGCGAAGGGGGACGCCACGCGCGCTCGATCGACCCCGGCCGGAAACAGGGCGGCAACACACCACCCCGAGACTGGGGAGGTTCCAAGCCCCCTCCCACTCGATCCGAAGGTTCACGCTTGTCTCACTCCCCCCTCCGGAGGGTCGCCCGACTCTCCGCCGCCACCGCCCTCTGCTCCGGACTCGCCCTCGGCGCCGCCCTCGCCGCCCCCTCGGCGTTCGGCTCGACCGTCACCGAGGCCGCGGCCACCACCGCCCCCCGCGGTGGTCGACCTCAGCATCACCGACGCGCTCGCGCTCCTCGAGTCGGGCGCGACCACCTCCGTCGCCCTGACCCAGCAGTACCTCGACCGCATCGCCGCGTACGACGACCCCTACGGTGACCAGCCCGGCCTCGCCGCCGTGATCCTCGCCAACCCGGACGCACTCGCGACCGCCGCCGAGCTCGACGCCGAGCGGGCGGCCGGCACGGTCCGCGGACCGCTGCACGGCATCCCGATCCTGGTGAAGGACAACTACGCCACGTTCGACATGCCGACCACCGCCGGCAGCGCCTCCCTGCACACCTACCAGACCAAGCTCGACTCCACCGCGGTCGAGCGCCTGCGTGCGGCCGGCGCGATCATCCTCGCGAAGACCAACATGGCCGAGTTCGCCTGGCACGGCACCTACACGCTCAGCTCGGAGCGCGGCCGCACCCACAACCCCTACAACCAGGCCAACAGTGCCAGCGGTTCGAGCGGAGGCACCGGCGCGGCCGTCGCCGCCGGCTACGCCCCCGCAGGCCTCGGCACCGACACCTGCGGCTCGATCGTCGGGCCCAGCGCGCACCAGAGCCTCGTCGGCTACCGCCCCACGATGGGCCTGACCAGCGTCACGGGCGTCGTCCCGCTGTCGCCCCGCCAGGACGTCTCGGGTCCGATGACGACGACCGTGACCGACGCGGCGCTGCTGATGGAGGTGCTGGCGGGCTACGACCCGACCGACCCGCTGACCGTCATCGCGGACGAGCAGGACAGCTCGACCTACGTCGAGGGGCTCAGCGACACCGCCCTCGAGGGCAAGCGCATCGGCTACGTGCGCTGGGACTACGAGGAGGACCCGGCCCGCCCCGGTCTCGCCGAGACGACGGCGCTGATCGACCAGGCCGTCGCCGAACTGGCCGCGCAGGGCGCCGAGATCGTCGAGGTTCCGACGTTCACCCGCGAGTTCGTCTCGGGCACGCTCGTGAGCGGCGGCTACCTCGACATGCGCCCGGGCATCGATTCGTTCTTCGCCGACACCGAGGCGACCTGGCCCGAGGGCCTCGCCGCCCTCACCGAGCCGGCCGACGCCCTCACGTTCTCGGACGTGATGGCCGACGGCAAGACCTCCCTCCTGCCGGACGACGTCGCCTTCTTCGAGAGCAACGCGGACATCCCGAACCCCGCCTACGATGCGGCGATCGCCGCTCAGGACGCGGGCAAGGCGGCGATGGACCAGTTCTTCATCGACAACGATCTCGACGCTCTGGCGATGCCGACCAGCGCGACCTCGGCGACTCCGGACTGGGCGGGCACGACGTTCTGCGACGTCGGCGCGAACACCGGAGTCCCGACCGTCTCGCTGCCGGCCGGCTTCACCTCGACCGGAGCGGCCGCGGGCCTCGAGCTGGCCGCCCCGCGCAGCCAGGACGCGGCGCTGCTCGCGATGTCGTACGACTACGAGCAGGCGACGCTGCACCGCGTGGCCCCGGCCTCGACTCCGGAGCTTCCGGTGACGGAGCCGACGCCGGAGCCCACGGTGTCGCCTGAGCCGACGGCGGTACCCACCGCCTCGCCCGAGCCGACCGCCACGGCGACCGCGACCGCCGTCCCCGTGGTCCCGGCGCCGTCCGAGACTCCGACCGCCACCGCGAAGCCCGCCGCGGCCCTCGCGCACACCGGCACCGAGGGGACGACCGGGCTCGCCGCCCTGGCGTTCGCACTCGTGGCCGGAGGCGCGGGTGCGCTGGCGCTGACCGCGACGCGCAGGCGGACCGCTCAGAAGTAGTCACCGCAGCGGAGGCGGGGTCGGCGGGTGATCCGCCGGCCCCGCTTCTGCGCGCGCATCATCAGCTGAGAGTGACCGGCCTCCCCCGACAGCCGAGGGAGTGCCTCGTCAGCTGATGTTGTGCGCCCGTCAGCCGACCGCAGCGGTCTCGACCGGCCTGAGGGGCACGCGCGGCGCCCAGCCGACCGCGAGGATCGCACCGGCCAGCGCGAGCTGACCGAGGTACGGCAGCAGCGCCGAGACGAAGGAGCCGTCGCCGCCGTTCGTGCCGAACGTGTCGGCGATCGACATGCCGAATCCGAAGCCCGCGAAGAAGCGGAAGAAGACGGCGCCGCCAATGAGCCCGAGCATCAGGACGATCAGCCGTCGCGGAGTGAGCGGCGACTCGCGCCCGGGGAGGGCCGCCACGGCGACGACGATCGCGGCAGCGATCCAGAAGGCCGCCCACCCGGTCACCCACGCCGTGTTCGCGCCGATGTCGAAGCCGTCGCGCGTCACCATCTCGGCGTAGATCGCGGAGAGCTCGAGACCCGGGACCTTGGCGATCGGATTCCAGACGAGCAGGTCCACGGCTCCGACGACCACGAGGGCGATGACGCCGGCCGCGCCGCCGAGGGCGACGGGGACCCGCTGCCGGCGCGTCGCCGTCCGGCGCTCGAGGTGGATCGTGCGCGACCCGATGAGCACGATGAGTCCGCAGATCATCCCGCCGAAGAAGACCACGAAGCCGACGGTGGGCACGATGGCCGGCACCTGGAACCCGTAGATCCCGAAGGCGACGACGACCGGGCCGATGACGAGGGCGGCCGAGGCGATGCGGGCCAGCAGGGTCCGCGCGGTCGCCGCGGCGCCGAGGAGGAAGATCATGGCGAGCCCTGCGATGACCAGCGCGACCCCGACCACGACCCGGCCGAGCACCCCGAGCAGCTCGACGGCCGCCGGCGACGCGGCCCCCGCCTCCGGAACGATGCCACCTCCGGTGAGGTAGGTCCCGATCAGCACCACACCGGCCGCCGCGGCCAGGGCCACGCCGCGGCGCGCGAGGCGTCGCGGGAGCAGCCCTCGGGGGTCGCCGGTGTGCAGCGGACTGTCGCGGTCGATCGTCAGCAGGAGCGAAGCCGCCCCGAGGACGACCGAGCGCCGCGGCAGACCCGCTTCCTCCGCACCGGCGAGGTCGGCGAGCCACTCCTCCCGATAGCGGGTGCGCGCGAGCGGAGGCAGCAGCAGGGCGAGCAGGCGGAGCAGGACGCTCATGCGCGGGCCTCCACGGTGAGGGGACGGCTCGGGGCCGCGACGCGCGCGATCGCGGCGGGTGCCGCCTCCGCCCCCTCGCGGGTGAGCTCGTAGAGCCGCCGGCGCGGTCCGCTGCGCTCGGTGTCCTTCTCCCACGCCGAGGTCACCCAGCCGGCGCCCTCGAGCCGCTCGAGGATCGGGTAGACACTGCCCGCCGGGCGGCCGGTCGCCTTGATGACGAGCATCCCCCAGGTGGGTCCGTCGGAGTCGAGGAGGGTGCGCAGCACGTCCGCGGTGGCGGCGGTGACGCGGGAGAGCGGAGTCATGCGGCGAGGCTACCTATGTAGAGATAGGGGCGTCAATCGCGGCGCGGGGCCCGCACGGCTGGGATGATCGCCTCATGACCCAGTACAACCCCGCCGTGTTCCCCGAGTCCGGCCCCGGTCCGGGCCCCGCTCCCGCCAAGACGGGAAACGGCCTCGGCCTCGCCTCACTCATCATCGGCGTCCTCGCCCTCGTGGGCGCCGTGATCCCGATCGTCAACTACGTCTCGGGCTTCCTCGCCTTCATCGGCCTCGTGCTGGGCATCGTCGCGCTGTTCCTCAAGAACCGCACTCGCGGCACGGCGATCGCCGGAGTGATCCTGAACGCGGTCGCGCTGGTCCTGTCGGTCGTCCTCGCCATCGTCTACACCGCCGGCTTCGCGACCGGCGTCTCGAACGCCATCCAGACCGCCCAGGCGAACGCCACCGACGGCCCGACCGTGCCGCTCGTGTACGAGGTCACCGGCGCGGGCACCGACGCCACCGTCGTCTACGCGACCTTCGACGACGCGGATCCCGGCGTCGAGCAGGCGACCGGCGTCGCGCTCCCCTTCACCGAGGAACTGGAGGCGCAGACCGGTGCCGCCTTCCAGGCCTTCACCCTCACCGCGACCAACGGCGCCGACGACGAGGGCGACATCACGTGCCGCATCACCCTCGACGGCACCGTCATCGCCGAGCAGACGAGCACGGGCGCCTTCGCGACGGCGCTCTGCACGGCGACGCCGTAGGGGGCAGTATGGCGATCACACCGCCCGACCAGCGCGACCCACTGACCGGCGACGAGCCGTTCATCGGTCTCGACGCACGCGTCCTCGACTTCTGGCGCTTCGCGATGAGCGACCTGACGATGAACAACACCCGCGGCTATCTCGCCGAGTTCCTGGTCGCGCGAGCTCTAGGACTGAACGACGTCCGCCGCATCGAATGGGAGGCGTACGACCTCGAATTCGACGGCATCACCATCGAAGTCAAGTCGACGGCTCCTCTGCAGGCCTGGCCCCAAGCCGGCTACAGCTGACAGGTCTTCTCCGGTCTGCGGACCGGTCCACGAGGCGCGCGCACTCTGAATGCCGCCGTCTACGTCTTCTGCGCTCAGACGGCGCTGAAGCACAGCGACTACGAGCCGCTCGACTTGTCGCAGTGGGAGGTCCACGTTCTCTCCCGCCGTGCCCTTGAGGACGCAGCCGTCGACTCGATAGGTCTGACCGCCGTTCGTGCTCTGAGCGGAGGCGCGACGCCGTGGTCGGAGATCAGGCGAGCCGTCGTCGACGCCGCGCAGTAGTCGTCGCGGCGGATAGCCTCCAGAGATGGATGAACTGCTCGCCGCCATCATCGGAGCCGTAGTGGGTGCCGGCGCGACCCTGTACATCGAGTCAAGACATCAGTCCGCGGTCGAGAGGAAGGCCGAGTGGAACGCACTCGACCTCCTCATGCTCGACCTCGGCCGCCGACGCGTGTTCCTCGTCCCGCGCCGGATTCGGATCGACTCTCCGGACACCTCCGAAGGATCTGGTTTCGACCGCATGCGGGCTTCGGTGCTGAGCGTCCGGAACGAGGTGAGAACGACGATGCGGTCTCTGCGCGCGACCTCGCCCGCTCGCCTGCCGCTCCGAGCGATGTACAAGGCGTGCAATCGGTACCTCGAGACCATCGAGTCCGACCCGGCGGAGTACTGGATCGCGGCCGATGACCTCCGCATCGCGATCGAGGCCGAGGCCCGCGCGATATCCGACGCGCCCCGAAACCGCGTGGAGTTCATCGCGCCCGGCTCCGACGCCATCTGACCGAACCGCTTGTCGCCACTCTGGAGCGCCCGTGAGGTCGAGGAGAAGCCCTCGACCCCGCTCCAGTGCCTACTTGCGGAACATCCGCGCCGTGGTCTCGAACAGGCCCTTCACCGGGCGCTGCTGCTCGCCCTGCTGCGCGCCGAGGATGATGATGACGGCGGTCAGGACGGGGATCGCCCACTGCGTCACCTTCTGCACGCGCAGCGCGGTGGTCAGCTCGGGCGAGTTGCTCGACGACGCCTCCGTGACGCCCTCGGCGCCCTCGTCGGCGTGCTTCGCCTGAGTCGCGCCGGCGATCGCGGCGGTCACCGAGGCGGCGCCGGCGAGGCCGGTCACGACGGTCTTGACGATCGTGTTCGTACGGCTCTCCTGCTGGTTGGCGAGGCGGGTCTTGTTGCCGAGGATGAGGCCGATGCCCCCGACTCCGTGCGCGGCGATCGCGGCGAGCTGCACCGGAGTCCAGCGGGCCCAGCCGTTCGCGGCGAGGCGGAGGCGCTCCGCCGGGTCGGAGGAGGTGGACGCGGCGCCGTTGAGGCCGACGGCGCCCATGAGGGAGCCTCCGAACCAGGCGGCGGCACCGAGGTCGTGGAGGCTGCGGACGAGCGTGTTGCGTGAGGGCATGACTGCCTCTTCTCTGCTGGTGGTCACGCGAGTGCGGACGCCTTCGACGCTACGTCGGCGGGTGCGCGAGGGCATGGGGCTTGACCTCTCGGCGACAGGGCGCTCGGGTAGATGCGTACCCCATCCCGGGGGCGTGAGCAGAGCAGGACACGATGACCTCAGACGACGAGAAGCGCACGATCCGCGACGAGTTCCACGACGCCGTGAACATGACCGCGAAGCAGCTCGAGGACTGGCTGGAGAAGGACGAGTCGAAGGAGGTGGGGCAAAAGCCTGCAAGCGGAGGCGAGTCGACCGGCCACCACAGCGGCCGCCGCATCATCGAGATCCTCGGCACCAAGCAGGCCGACCTCACCGATGACGACTACGCGCACATGAAGAAGGTCACGGCGTACGTCGCGCGGCACTCGAAGCAGCGGCCGTCGGGCGACGTGACCGAGACGAAGTGGCGGTACTCGCTGATGAACTGGGGGAACGACCCGCTGAGGAAGTGAGGCGCAGGAGCGCGTCGGAGTCGTCGCTGAGCAGGCAAGATCATCAGGTGAAGCCTCTCGACGTCGTCGCCGCCATCATCACGGATGGCGATGACGTGCTCGCCTGCCGCCGACGCGAGGGTAAGGCGTCCGCCGGGTTCTGGGAGTTCCCCGGCGGCAAGATCGAGACGGGAGAGACTCCCCAGCAGGCTCTCGAGAGAGAAATTCGTGAGGAGCTGGGCGTGCAGATCGTGGTGGGCGACCTCGTCACGGTCGACACGACGATGACGCCCTCAGCCCTTATTCGCCTGCACTGCTACTCCGCTGTCTTGGCCAAGGAAAGACCGACCTCGAGCACTGATCACGATGAGCTCAGGTGGCTGCTGCCCTCCGAGCTCGTGACAGTGACCTGGGCCACACCGGACCTTCCCGCCGTTCACTTGCTCCACCGTGACGCCTAAGGGTCGATGAGATCGAAGCCGTCGTCCGTCCGGATCGCAGCGATGATCGAGAGGCGTGCAATCAGCTGCAGAAGATCCTCCTCGGGTCGTCCTGGAAGCAGAATCACCGGGACTGCAGCCAGGCCCTCGCGGTTCGCTAAGTGCGCGTAGTCGAGCACTTGGCCGATGGCCGTTCGAACGTATGCGCGGGCGGTCGACTTCTTGGCCTCCACAATCCACCCACTGGAGCGGACGTAGAGGTCGGGCTCCACTCGTGACGCTCCTGCGGGAAGAGTCAGACGACTCGGCGGCGTTCCGTTCTCTGTGAGCCAGAGACCGAAGGCGGCCTGGAGCTCGAACTCCACTCTCGAGACGACTCGCTCGTCGACCGGACTCAGGTCTACCCCGGCCACGACGACATCGGAGTACTCAGGCGGCGACCATTCCGTCAGAGCAGCCTCGGCAACCCGCTGTCCGCCGTAGGTGGGGAGGCGCTCAACGTCGGCGGCAATAGGGACGAGGGTGAAGATGATGCCGCGGCGAAGGGTTCCCTCGGTGTCCGGAATCTCCTCGAACCGATAGGTCGGCGTTCCGGTGGTGAAGGCGCCGACATAAGTGACCCTGGTCCCCTGAACCGTGAAGAGACGGATGAGACGACCGTCGAGAGCGGCATCGCGCAGTGCCCGGTTACCCCGGAGGAAGACCTGGTCTCCCACCTGCCCCTCGCCGGTGTACGAGTACGAACCGTCCTCGCGAAGACCCTCGTAGCGGTCGTAGCCGTATCGCGCGCCCTTCGCAGGATCCGTAAAGATAAAGATCTCTGGAAGAGAGCGGGGGGTGACGATTCCCTGCTGTTGCTGCCCGCCGTAAGCCGCATGGATCGAGCGGCGGAAGACTTGATCGCCGACCTCGAGAGTGAAACGTTGGTCTCTCGTGTCGCGCCGAAGCAGGCGATCGCGGACGGTCTGCGCCTGCTCGTCCGTCAACTCCCATCGAGTCTCCTGCGCGGGCAGGACGCCATAGACGGCGCGGAGAACACTTCGGATGCGGCGCTGTGACACGCCGAGTTCGAGTGAAAGATCGGCTGGCGTCAGGGGAGGCATTTCTCGAGGCTAGAAATGGCTCGTACTACCAGCGCCGAGAATCGTTCGTGTTAGCGAGAAGATTGCTCACTTCCGGTCAATTGGCCGGATGGAGCAAAGGACTTTCCGCGATATTCACTGGGGTTGTCCCGCGCACTGAGTAAGGGCCGTCTCCGCCGCCGCGCGATCCTCCGCTCCGATACCGAGCCCGTAACCGCTCACCACCCCCACGAACTGCTCGACGTACCCGCACCGCAGCTCCGCCGCGGGCGGCAGCCACTCCCCCGGCCCCGCGTCGCTCTTCGACTGGTTCGTCGCCTCCGAGGCCGCGACGAGGTTCGCCGGGTCGTTCGCGAAGGCGAGGCGCTGCTCGTCGGTCCAGGCCCAGGCGCCGTGCTGCCAGGCCCAGCCGAGGGCGACGACGTGGTCGATCTGCACGAGGCGGGAGGTGTCGGAGCCGGAGACGAACGACACCGCTGTGCCGTCGTAGGGGTCGATAAGGGTGCCGGAGAGGACCTTGCAGTCGCGGGTGCCGGGCTTGAAGACGGGGTCGAGGAGGTCGCGGCCGAGGATGTCGTTGCGAGTGTCGCAGCCGTTGCGGTCGACGTCCTTCCACGATTCGCCGAAGAGGTCGCGGTCGTAGGGGATGTCGGCACGTCCATCGTCGGACGGCAGGGCGGCGAGAGCGGCGAGAGCGGCGGACGCAGGATCTGCGGCAGCAGGAACCGTCGGAGACGCAGCGGGCGACATCGATGGAGCCGACGTGACCGGCGAAGACGTCTCCGTCGCGACCGGCGCGCCGACCGTCTCGCCCACTCCGACCACGGCGAAGGCGACGGCTGCAGCGGCCACCGCAGCGACGACGAACGCCCACCAGGGCGCCCGGCGGCGAACGACGCGCGCCGGGAGCAGCGGAGGCGCCACCTGCCGCGACGCTCCCGGGCGAGGCGGCGGAGGCGCTCCCACCGCTAGACCCCCGAATCGCCTTCGGGTGCGACCACAGGCTCCGAGACCGAGCGCGCCCCGTCCCACAGCCGGATCGCCGCGCGCGGCACCGGGCCGACGACATCGACGCGCCACACCAGATCGACCGGTGCACCCGTCGCCCCCTCGTACGGCACCACATGGATCGGCGCGGCCGGGTCGAAGCGCAGCCGCTCCTGCAGACGCGACGGCGCCACGAGGAAGCTCGTCACGCGCTCGTGGTACCGCTCCCCCACCTGCAGCTCGGTCAGCACCGTGGCGCTCACCGGGGTCATCGGGTCGGCGCGGGTGAGCGACTCGAGCAGGAAGTCGTCCCACGGGAGGTCGAGCTCGATGCCCTCGTAGTCCTCGGGGCGGCGCAGGGCGTTCAGAGGATTCACCCCCATCGGGCGCACGCGCGGGCGGGCGATCGACTCTTCGTCGCGCTGGACGGAGGCGACGATGTCGGCCAGGCGCGGGGCGGCGATCCGCGTCAGCAGGGACTCGTCGTCCAACGCGCGCAGCAGCATCCGGCGGGTGTGGTTCGACGAGTGCGGGAGGTCCTCGTCGAGGGCGGAGAGCCCGAAGCCCTGACCGGCTCCGTAGTCGGCGGCCATCTCCTGCACGAGCGACTCGAAGGCCTCGTGGCGCCATCCTCGCCTCACGAGCTTGGAGGTCATCGCGGCGCGCATTCGGGCGACGGCGGCGGTCTCCTCGCCGCTGACGGTGGCGAGGCGCACGGCGAAGGGCATGTGGCCGCGCTCGACGTCGAAGGTCTCGTGCTGGGTCCACACGGGAGGCACGTGCCACGGCCGGTGGATCGCCTTCGAGAGCAGCACCAGCCAGTCGACGGCCTGCCGGTGCACCGAGCGCAGGCGCGCGGCCTCCTCGCGGGCACGGCGGGCGCTCGCTCCGTAGTGGGCGAGGCGGGTGCGCTCGACCTCGATGCGGCGCTCGAAGCGCGACCAGCCGGCGTGGTACCTCACGAGCGAGACGAGGGTGATGAGCAGTGCGGCACCGCCGAGACCCACGAGCGCCCACGAGAGCACCGAGGTCAGGATGCGCGGATCGAAGGAGTCGCTGCGGGTCGCGTAGTCGTTGACGAACCAGATGCCGACGCCGACGGCGAGCGCCAGGGCGACGACGGTGATCCAGCCGACGAGCATCGAGCGGTGGAAGTCGCGGCGCAGCGACAGCAGCTCGCCCGCGCGCTGGGGGCGGATCGCGTCGATCTCGCCGACCAGGTACGAGACCTCGTCCTCGGCGCGGCGACGCTCGCCGGCGATCCGGTCGAGGAAGCGCCAGACGAACGACGAGCTCTGCGCGCCGGCCCAGAGGTCGTACTCGGCGAGGGCCTGAAGGCGACCGGAGCGGCGGGCCTCGGGGTCGACGACGGGCGAGACGGGCTCCACGACGGGCTCCTCGGCGGGGACCTCGATGCGCACCACGCCGGGCTCGGCGTCCGCCTCGACCGGCGACTCCTGAGCGGGCGGGTCGACCGTGTCGGCCTCCACGGCCACCGGCTCGACGACGGGCACGTCGGCAGCGACCGACGCCTCCGACGCCGTCACCCAGTTCTGCAGCTGCGCACGCGGATCCGACAGCGCCAGCGCGTACCAGTCCACCCGCGCAGGGAACCCCGGCGGCACGTCGTGACCGCTCGCCTCCCACGGCCCGTCGGGCAGCGCGAGCACGTCGCCCACGCGGCCGAACACGGGCACCGCGCCCTCGACGGGCACGAAGCCCGCGTCGCGCAGGTCGGCGCTGCCGTCGAGGGCGCCGAAGACCAGCTCGCGGAGTCCGGCCCACAGACCGGGGGTCGTGCGCACGTGCGCCATCGCGGCGGGAGCTCCGGCCTCGACGCGGGCGCGGCCCTCGTCGTCGTGGAGGCGCTCGAGGTCGGCGAGCAGCAATCGGTCGCGCACGTCGAGCACCTCGTCGAGCGACGAGCCGACCACGGCCGAGCCCTCGTCGGTGTGCAGCGCGCGGGTCATCGAGCGGTTGGCGCTGGAGGAGAGCCAGCGGGCGCTCCAGCGCGGCATCTGCACGAGCTTGCCGGCCGAGAAGGCGAAGAAGCGGCCGATCTGCGCGAAGAAGCCGATCCGCGCGGGCTCCGGCACGTCGAGCGCGCCCGCGGAGTCGTAGGTGAGCGCTCCGCCGTCGAGGCGCAGGGCGCCCTCGACCATGCCGTCGACGTAGCCGGCGATCTGGCCGTCCTCGATGAAGGCGGTGCCGGGAGGCGGCGGGCTGACACTGGGATCGATCAGCAGGGAGTCGGGGCGGGCCGCGTTCTCGAGGACGCCGGCGGCGACGCGGCGGCCGAGCGACTCCGTCAGCACCGCGTTGAGGAACACGCGCGAGATCCAGACGGAGTCGCCGCCGTCGCTCTCGCGGCTCATCAGCTCGACGCTGCCGTCGGTCACGCCGTTCCAGAGACCTGCGACGCTCGCCAGGTGCGTCAGGGTGAAGCCGGTGAAGCGCTCGTCGTCACGCACGAAGGCGTCGCCCGACCAGGGGCTCGAGCGGTCCTCGGGCGAGGCGATGACGATGAAGCCGTGCTCGTGCGCCTCCACCCGCTCGCGCAGCTGGAACGCGGTGGGCGCGCAGATCAGCGTCACCCGGCGGAGCTCCGTGGTCTGGTCGGCGAGGGTGGCGGAGGGGTTCGGCAGCGGCATGGAGGTGCGCACCCACCGGCTCACCAGATCGGCGACCGCGTCCTGCGCGGCGTCGGTCTGGCGCTCGGGGAGGGCCGAGCGGAGGGTGACCAGCCGCACCAGGGCGAGCTGCTCCTCCGCCAGCGCCTCGAAGAGGTCGACCGAGATCGCGACCGACTCGAGGTCGGCGCCCACCCCGAGCACGACGGCCTCGATCTGCGGAGGCGCGTACTCGGACGTCTTCACGTGCTCGGGCAGCACCCAGAGCGCCTGACCCAGGAGGCCGGTCTTGGTCCACTGCGCGGCGAGCTCGAGCAGGGTCTCGCCCTGCGCGCCGCTGGGCAGCAGGACGATCGCCGCCTTGCCGTCGGGCCAGAAACCGTCGGCGCGCTCGGACATGCTCAAACTCCGGTGTCCCGGGGCCCGGTCGACAGCACCGACGACACGAGCGCGCGGATCGCGTCCTGGAACTGCTCCCGCATCTCCCACGTCACCGGGTAGTCGTAGACCGACACCATCTCGTCCTGCTGCACGATCTCGCTGTCGAAGCGGGCGAGCTCGTTCGTGAGGTACGCCTGCACAGCGGCGCGGCGCGAGGCCAGGTCGCCGTCGGCGGAACCGGCGCGGGACGCCTCCGGGACCGGCGCACCGGTCGGCAGTGCGCCGCTCTGCAGCCACTCGGCCAGCTCGGTCTCCTCGCCGCGGCTGCCGCCGAGCGAGGTGAGCACGCGGTAGGCGGCGAGCGGTGCGAGGGTGCCCTCGACGTTGCAGAGCGCCATCGCGATGGCGAGCGACTGCAGCACGACGCCGGGGAAGTCGGCGGGGCGGGCGTTGCGCTCGCTGAGCAGCGGGTGCGGGAAGTCGGCGTAGGAGCGCGTCGACGGGTCCCAGACCGACAGCTTGGGCCCCTTCTCGCCCTGCGACGAGTCGACGGCGAGGCGGCCGAGGGCCTTGGCGACGTACCAGCCGCGGATCATCGACTCGATGGCGCGCGGGTCGGCGGGGATGCTCTCGCCGAGCAGGCGGGCGCGCTTGAACTTCCAGAACGCCTCGCGGCTGTCCTGCGTGTTCGACTGCGCGAGCCAGCCGCGGGCGATGGGCTCCATCACGGAGTCCATGACGATCGGCTGGTAGGGGAAGCCCGACATCGCGAAGACCTCGATGCCGTCGACCTTCTGGTCCTGGAACCACGACTCGCTGGTCGCGTCGTCCCAGACGCCCATCTGCGCGAGCACGCCCTTGGTCACCTCGTACATCTCGGTGCCCGCGCGGAACGGGATCGAGCTGAACACGAGCGACGTGTCCTGGTTGATCGCCTTGCCGTGCACGGCGCGCAGCAGCGCCGGGTTGAGCTTCACCAGCGGCTCGCTCGCGCCGAGGGCGGCCTGGAGCTGCTCGCGGTAGCGGTCGCGGCGCGCGGCGAACACGTCGGGCGGGAGGACGTCGCGGTCGAAGAAGCCGAGCAGGTCCTCGCCGATGTAGGCGGCGAACGGGGTGCCGTCGCGCTTCATCCACGCGCGGGCCCGGGCCACGTAGGTCTCGGGGTCGGTGGCGAGCTCGAAGGAGGCGCGCTGGGCCGGGTTCGCGACGGCCGGGTCGGCGGTCACGGTCGGCCGCCAGGTGCGCGGGTTGCCGACGAGCGACCAGGCGCCCGCCTCCGACTCGGTGTCGGGGCTCACACCGACGAGCTGGTCGGTGATGACCCGCAGGACGGCGTCCTGGTACTTCGCGTCGCCCTCGACCGAGGCGCGCACCAGCTTCTGGAACTCGCCCGGGTACTTCTCGGGCTCGATGAGCATCCGCTCGTTGGGCGCCGGGCTGTACTTGCGCGGGACGGCCTCGTCCACGCGGCGCGGCCAGAACTCGTAGGCGTTCTCGCGGTCGTCGCTCGTCTTGCGCGAGTGCACGCGCTGCAGGAGCGCCGTGCGGGAGCCGTCGAGGTAGTCGGCGAGCGGGCCGAGGAAGGTCTCGCGCAGCTCGGCGAGCAGGGCCCACGCGGAGTCGCGCAGCGCCGCCTCCGAGGACCACTCGAGCGCCTGGCCGAGCCGCTGGATCGCGAACTGCACCGCCTCCTGATCGGGGCGGATCGACTGCTGGTTGGCCGAGGTGCGCAGCTCGTCGGAGACGAGGGAGCTCAGCGTGCCGACCCACTCCTCGTGCTGGCGCGCGTCGATGCGCAGCGCGTCGACGGTGCCCTTGAGGCCGCGCTCGAGGCGGCGGAGCATCGCGACGACGACCGGGAGGCCGTCCTGCGCGACGTAGCGCGACACGGTCTCGAGGATGTGGCCGGGCATGGTCCGCGTCCACTCGTCGAGCCGCTGCTGGCGCGCCTCGCGGTCGCGGTGCAGGAGGCGCGGGCTGGTGCGCGTGTACTCGTTGACCAGGCGGTCGGTCCAGGTGGTGATGTCGGTGCCGCCCTGGCGGTCGAGCGACTCCGGGCGGCTGAGCTCGTCGTCGGCCGTGCGCTGCAGCTCGGCCTTGATCAGGTCGAGAACGGCGGTATCGCGCAGCGCGTCGGTGACGTCGTTGTGCTCGGCCGTCTCCTCGTTGAGCCTCAGCTCGCGGAGGAAGCGCTGGTACTCGCTGTCGGCCGACTTCTCGACGTACTCGCGCTCGGTCATCCGCTCGAACTGCGGATCCTCCTCGGCGTGCGCGAACAGCATCCGGTCGATCGCCGAGCGGGCGAAGCGCTCGGCCGAGTACTCGAGGAAGCGCTCGCGACCGAGCGTCACGCGGCCGAAGCCGATCGAGGAGAAGGGGGGCGAGTGGTGCGCCGGGCTCATCAGGCCTGAGTTGTCGGGCAGCACGTTGGCGGCCGAGCGGGCCTGCCAGTTGCCCGAGGAGTAGGCGATCATGTCGTCCTGCACGCGCTCGTCGATCATCCACGCGGTGAGGCTGGTGGCGACGGCGTCGTAGACGGCGTTCTGGTCCTCGAAGGTGACCTTGCTGTTGCTGCGGCCGACGATGAACGGGTAGGCGGCGCCGACGCGGTCCATCGCGGCGCCGTACGAGGGGGCGACGCCCTTGGTGCGCAGGAGCTCCAGGGTCGCGGGCGACGGAGTGTCGGTCCAGAAGCCGTTCATGGTCTCGGAGATCGAGGCGAGCGCGTTGCCGGGCATGCCGGCGGTGACGTTCAGCTGATCGAAGACGTCGGGCGCGTAGAGCATGCTGAAGAACTGGTTCGACCACGGGTACTGCTTGGCGGTCGACTTCACGATCTCGATCACGTCGAGGAACTGGCCCGCTCCCGAGCCGCCGGCGACCGACGAGATGACGATGACGATCGGGCTGCCGTCTCCGCCGTCGTCGCGGGCGCGCAGGCGCTGGCCGAGCGTCTGCAGCTCGGCGAGCGCCTCCGCGTCGTTCATGCGGCCGATGGCGGTGCGGGCGGCCTGCGCGATCTCCTTCGTGGCGGCGAGCGCGACGGCGCGGCCGACGGCGCGGTACTGCCCGGCGCCCTTCGTGACGTCGACCTTCACCAGGCGCGGGTCGGGCAGCTGGCGCTCGATGTCGTGCCGCATCGCGTTGTTGGTCGAGTGGGCGCTCGTGATCGAGCCGTGCACGATGTCGAACGTCGCCGCGGTGCTGACGAGCCCGCGGTAGTCCTGCCGGGGCAGGAACGGCGCCTGGTACTCCATGCCGTCCTGCACGGTCGGGGTGTCGAAGTGCAGGAAGCGCCAGGCGGCGGGGATGCCGCCCTCCCAGCCGAGCTGCTGGAGCTTGAGCTCGAGCTGGTACTTGATGCCGCGGAGGGTCTTGCCGCCGGAGCCGCCGACTCCGATGAGGAGGAAGGGTCTGAGCATGAGGATCTGCTTTCGTCGTGTCGCAGGAGGTCGCTGTCACGCGACCGAGGTGGGGAGGGCCGCTGTCAGCGGCCGCGGGGCGGTGGGGTCCGGGGGCCGGAGCGGCCGGGCGGCGGAGGCGGTGTGGCGCCTCCGGGGCGGGGGGGGGGCGGCGGCGAGCCGGGGCGGCCGGGGCGCCGCCGGGTCGCGGAGGCGGTGTGCCGGGTCGCGGGGGCGAGACCGGCCGGGTGGGCACGCTGCTGCGCGCCGGGGGCCGTCGCGGGGGGCCGGGGGCCTCGGCGGCTCCTGGGGCTCGGGGCGCTTCGCCGCCCGCTCGCGGCGGAGGGTGTCGACGGTGACCCAGGCGGGGGCGCCGGAGTCCCGGAGCAGGTCGTCGAGGCGGCGGTCGTACTGCCCCTCGTCGTCGCGGTCGACACGGTGGTAGAGCACGGCGGTCGCGCGGACGGGGTCGTCGCCGCGCGGGCGGTCGAGCTCCTGCTCCGGGACGACGATCGCCCAGAAGGCGTCGAGCGGGAGGGAGGTGAACGCGACTCCGCCGTCGGCGAGCGGCCGGCCCGCCGAGGTGCTGCGCGTGCCGGTGCGGGAGGCGATGACGACGCCGTTCGCGGGCGGACCGACCCGGTAGCTCGGCGCCTTCAGCGGCCACCACGGGACGTGCGCGCGCAGGCGCCCCAGCTCGGGGTCGGCGAGCTCGCGCACGCCGGTCTCGCTGCGGAGGTAGCGGAAGCGCTCGTCGAGGCGCGTCGCCGTCGGCGCGGCGCGGACCCCCTCGGGCGTGATCTCGACCGGGATCGTGCCGCGCTGGAACGAGCCCTCCATCGCGATCCGGGTGTTGCGGCGGTTGAACAGCCACAGCAGCAGGAGCGGGAGGAGCACCCCGAGCAGGAGCAGCACCAGCGAGACGAGGCCGATCGCGGCGGCGTTGACGGGGAAGGTCGACGGGAACGAGAGCGCGACCGTCTGCGGCGCGCTGCTGCCGGCGGCGGTGCGGATGTCGAGCGGGAGGGTCGCGGTGACGGAGGAGTCGGCGGCGACGGGGTTCTCGGCGGTCACCGTGAGAGCGGCGGAGGCGCCCTGGGCGACGGTGACGCAGGCGCCGGGCGCGAGGGCCGCTCCCGAGGCGTCGGTGAAGGTCCACACCCAGCTGTCCGCGCGGTCGGCGTTGTCGCTCGTGACGGTGGGCGGATCCGTCACGCAGACCTGGCCGTCGCCGCCCGCGGCCGGTCCCTGGATCGCGAGGGTCCCCTCCGCCCGGCCCTCGGCCCCGGTGAGCTCGGAGAGCACGACCGGCGACGAGACGCTCGGGAACGCGGCGGGCAGCACCGTGGTGACCGTCTGCTGCGTGGTGACGGGGGCGAGAGCGACCTGGTGCGCCGCGGTGGTCAGCGGGTCGACGGAGGCGGTGACGAGGATCTCGGAGGCCGTCACGTCGGCGGGCAGCGGCACGGTGATGACTCCGGTCGCCGCGTCGATGCGGGCGTCGGGCAGTGCCGTGGTGGTGCCGTCGGCGGTCGCGGTCGCGGTGAAGACGGCCTGCCCGAAGACCGAGAGGTCGGCCGCGGAGCCGTCGGCGCGCTCGACCCGGGCGGTCAGGCTGGCGGCGAGCGAGCCGTCCTCGGCGCGCTCGACCCGGTTGGCGTCGTCGAAGACGATGCGGAGGTCGCTGAACGAGAAGACGCTGTCGGCACCGGTGAGGGTCCACTGGCCCTGCAGCTCGGGGCGGTCGACGGTGAGCTGCACGAGCTGCGCCCCCGACGAGCCGCTGACCTGCACCTCGGGCGAGGCCGCCGAGAGGGTGCCGAGCCCGGAGCCGGCGGGCGGCTGCAGCGTCCATGCGGGATCGGTGACGACGGCCTGGATGCGCGAGACGCCCGCGTCGATCCAGAAGGTACCGTCGGCGGCGAGGGCCTGCTGCGAGCCGCCGGCGATGCGGGCGCCGAGCTCGAGGAAGACGGAGGCGAGGGCGGCGGGATCGGAGGCGTCGACCACCGCGCCGCGGACGGAGCCCTCGGGTGCCGTCGCGGGTCCGCAGGTGGCGGTGCCGCCTCCGTACACCCCGCTGCCCTCGACGAGCGGCCACATCACACGGGCCTCCTCGCGCTGATCGCCGTCGGCGAGGAGCGTGCCGATCACGACGACTCCCGCCTGGCGGAGCGCGGCGAGCACGCCGAAGCCGCCGGGCTCGGCGCCGTCGGGGTCGATGCGCGCGCCGCAGAGGGCGTTGGTCGCGTCGGCCGTCGCCTGGGCCGAGCCGAGGTCGATCTCACCGTCGGTCAGCCAGACGACGAGCTGGCAGGCGGAGCCGGCGCTCGGCTGGCTCTGCAGCGCCGACTGCACGCCCTGGAGGCCGGCGAGCCAGTTGGTGCCACCGCCCGGGGTCTTGGCGCGGATGGTGTCGGCGAGCGCCGCCGGGCTGTCGCCGGTCCACTGCTGCCAGTCGACGGCCGGCTCGAAGGCGCGGCTGAAGAAGGCGGCGCCCCAGTTGACGGTGAGGTCCTCGCGCAGGCCGCCGAGCTCGGCGAGGCTGCCCGCGAGGATGTCGGCGCGGGCGACATCGGGATCGGATCCGCGATCGTCGTCGCCGCCGGTGTTCAGCGAGCCGGAGTTGTCGACGAGGTAGTAGACGTTGAGGACGTCGGAGGAGGAGAGGCACGTGCGGAGGTCCTCGATCGCCCCGCGCCCGATGTCGGTGAGCGAGGCGGAGGAGGCGGTCGTCTGAGCCTGCGCCGCGGCTCCGAAGCCCAGGACGAGGAGGAGCGCGGTGACGACGACCGCGAGCGCGCGGCGGATCACAGGCCGAGCCACTCGGACACCGGGACGCTGATGTTGAGGATGTGCCACGCACCGAGCAGGAGCGCCGCTCCCGACAGCCACAGCAGCCAGCGCGTCAGCCGCGGATCGGGGGCGAAGCGCCGCGCATCGCGGAGGCTGTTCGCGCGCTGGGAGGAGAGGTCCCACCCAGCCGCGAGGAACACGAGCAGCGGAGTGAGCAGGTAGCCGACGGCGCTCATCCACACCGCGCCACCGCGGACCAGGGGCAGTGGGACGCCGAGCACGCGCACGGGCGCCGCGGCCGTCGAGGCGGCCAGGATAGCCAGCGCCAGGCTCGCCACAAGACCCGCCGCGCCCAGCCAGAGAGGCAGGGGGCTGGCGGTCCGGCGGGCGGCGGGGGCCCGGTTGCGCACGGTCGACACCGCTCCACCCTCCGCTGTCGCAGCTGAACGCTCCCTGTTGGGGGCGGCTGCTTCAGTATGCAGAACCCTCCGCGAGGGGCCAAACCCCCGGTGCGGGCGAGGACCGGCGCAGACGGTGCCGACCCGAGCCGTGCGCGAGGTGTCTGCTTCACTGGGCGGATGGAGATCATCGTCGCCCTCGTCGGCCTGCTGGGCGGCCTGCTCGTCGCGATCGCGGCGGTCGTGGTCGTCGTGGTCGGGCGGCGGCGCGCGAAGCCCGCCTCGCTGGTCGACGTCGAGGTGCGCCTGTCGCACGCGGGCGACGACTGGTGGCGCGTGTCGGCGACGGTGCGGAACCTCGGCCGGACGGACCTCGAGCCCTCGACGTTCGTCGACGGGCGGCCGATCACGATCACGCTGGGCGGCGCCCACGCGGGCGAGTGGTACGGCACCGAGCCGCGGGCGGCGGAGTGGTCGCTGGCGTCCGGCGACACGATGATGCTCGCCCCGTGCGTGCTTCCCCGGACGGTCGGCGTCGGTGCCACCGTCGTGGTCCGCGGCCGACCCGACGTGCGGATCGATGCGCCGCTGCGCTACATCCCCGTGCGCGAGAACATCGTGGAGACGCAGGGAGCGCTCCCCGGCCCGACCGCCGCGGCCCCCGCCCGCCCCGCCGCCCCGCATCGGGTGGTCGACGCCCCACTCGAGGCTCAGCCCGAGCAGGAGAGCGTGGTGCGCGGCGGCTTCGGGATGTACGCGGCGATGGGTGCGGGAGTGCTCGGTGCCCTCTTCGTGGGCGTCGCGCTCGTCGTCTCGCTGGCCGGCTCCTCCGTCTCGGGGATCGGCGAGGCGGGCATCGTCCTCATCGGCACGGCCCTCGTCGGGCTGGTCGGGACGCTGACCCTCCGCCTCTTCCGGCGCGCGTTCGAGCCCCCCGCACTCTGGCGCACACCGCGGCAGCGCCTGATGCGGCCGGGGACGATCATCGTGCTCGTGCTCGCGTACACCGGTCTCGCGCTGTTCTGCCTCGAGTTCCTGATCCAGGGGGCCTCGGGAGAGACGACCTGGGTCGCCGGTCTCGGTGTGGTGCTGCTGTTCGCGGCGCTCGTCGGCGCAGCGCTGGTCGGCTTCCTCCGCCTCGTCGTGCTGATCGGCGTGCGCCGGGCGTCGAGGGCCTGAGCTCAGGAGCGCGGCGGCGCCGTCGACTCGCGGACGACGAGGGTCGTCGCGAGCTCGATGCGGTGCGAGATCGGCGCGATGCCGTCGTGCATCCGGACGAGGGTGTCGACGGCGAGGCGCCCGATGTCGTGCATCGGGGTCCGGACGGTGGAGAGCAGGGGCGCCGTGGGCAGCACGGCGAAGGTGTCGTCGTAGCCCATCACGCTGAGGTCGGCCGGGACGCTGAGCCCGAGCGACACGGCCGCGCGGATCGCCTGGAACGCGTCGATGTCGTTGGTCGCGACGACGGCGGTCGGCGGGTCGGCCAGTGCGAGGAGCTCCGGCACGATCCGCTCGGCGGATCCCATGCCGTGCTCCGAGACGAGGGCCTGATCCTCGGCGAGGCCCGCGGCGGCGAGCGCCTCGCGGTAGCCGCCGTAGCGGGCGCGCAGGCCCGGGTTGCGGGCGTCGCCGCCGACGAAGGCGATCCGGCTGTGCCCGAGCGAGACGAGGTGCTCGGTCGACTGCTGCCCGCCGACCCAGTGGTTCGAGCCGATGCTCACGACGGAGGGGTCGAGCGGGTTGGGCGCGTCGACCGCGACGAGCGGGAGCGACGCCTCCGCGCAGGCGGCGACGAGGCGGGCGTCGATGGCGGTCGTGACGGCGAGGATGCCGAGGTGCCCCTTGGCCGCGACCGAGCGGACGAAGGCGCGGTCGAACCGCAGCCCCTCCTCCGCCGACTCGCCGGGCGCGAGGACGCCTGTCGTGACGTCGACGCGTTCGCGCTGCGCGCCTCCGACCACGCCCTCGAGGATGCGCAGCGAGTAGAGGCTGAGCAGGGTGTCGAAGACGACGGTGATGCCGCCGCCGAGGCGCGAGGCGCGCGGCGACGGGGTGTAGCCGAGATCGCGCAGCGCCTCCTCGACCCGGGCGCGGGTGGTCGGCGAGGCGCCGGGGCGGCCGTTGAGCACCTTCGAGGCCGTGGCCTTCGAGACTCCGGCTCGCGCGGCGACCGCGTCGAGGGTGACGCGCGTGTCGGGAGTGCGGGCCACGGGGGCCTTTCGGTCGGAGGTGTGCGTCGACACTAGCCGAAACTGTTTCGCACAGGGACTCCGGGCGTCACATCGATTCGACCGCCGCTGCCACCGACTGGTTCACTACCTAGCATGAGTCGGGATGTGGTCGTCGTCGGCGCGGGGCTGTTCGGGACGGCCGCCGCGCTCCACCTGACGCGCGCGGGAGCCCGCGTCACGCTGATCGAGTCGGGAGCGGCCGCGAGCGGGACGACCGCGGCGGGAGCCGGCTTCGTCGGGCTCTGGGCCGCCGGCTACGCCTGGTACTGGAACGAGTCGGAGCGCGACCTCGAGCAGTACGGCATCGACTTCTACCGCGCCCTCGCGGCCGACCCCGATCGCGGCGGCGACATCCTCCTCCACGAGACCGGCAGCGCCTGGCTCGCCGTCACCGACGACGGAGTGCGCGACCATCTCGGCCCGCTCGCCGATCACCCGCTCCGGCCGGAGGGGTCGCGCTCGCTCACGCCCCAGCAGGCGGCGGAGCTGATCCCCGGCCTCGATCCCGCGGCCGTCGCCGGCGGTTTCGTGCAGCCCGGCGGCATCCAGATCAGCGCGCCCGACGCGGCGCTCGCCCTCGTCGCCGTCGCCCGCGCGGCCGGAGTCGAGATCGTCGAGCACGCGCCCGTCACCGAGGTCGTCGCCACCGACGGTCGTGCGAGCGGGGTCCGCACCGCCGACGGCCGCACGTTCTCCGGCGACGCGGTCGTGCTCGCCGCGGGCTCGTGGACGAACGCGCTCCTCGCGCCACTCGACCGCCGCCTCCCCCTCGCCCGCGTCGTCGCGAGCCGCCTGACCACCGCGCCGTTCGGCCTCCCCCTCCTGCCCACGCTGATGCTGCCCGAGCTCGACGGTCTCTGGGTCCGCGAGCACCGGGGCGGCCTCACCTACGGCAACGGCGTCGGCTACGAGCCGCTCGGCGAGGCCGAGGCCGACCGGCGCCCGCAGCGCACCGACCTGGTCGAGGCGATGGACGCGCATCTCGCGCCGATCCTCGCCCGGCTGCTGCCCGCCTCCGCCGACGCGGTGCGCGAGACGGAGTGGACGCAGGGCGTCGTCTCGTACACCGCCGACCGCCGGTTCCTCGCCGGGCCGGTGCCGGAGCTGCCCGGGCTGTTCGTCGCCGCGGGCGACAACGAGTCCGGAGTGACGCACGGGCCGGGCCTCGGCCGGCTGGTCGCCGAGCTCGTGCTCGAGGGCCGCTCGTCGCTCGGCGACGCCGCGCGCTACGCCCCCTCGCGCTTCGCCGCGCAGCCCTTCGCCGACGAGGCCGCGGTGCTCGCGGCCATGCCTCCGCGCCGCGAGGTCGACGCCCGATGACCGGCCGCGACGTCGTCGTCATCGGCGCCGGTCTGGTCGGAGCCGCGGCCGCCCGGGCCCTCACCGAGCGCGGCGACCGCGTGCTCGTGCTCGAGCGCTACGAGCGCGGCCACCACCGGGGCTCGTCGCACGGAGAGACGCGCATCTTCCGCCGCGGCTACCTCGAGGACGACTACCGCGCGCTGACCGGGCGGGCCGCGACGGAGTGGGCGCGGCTCGAGGCGGAGTCGGGGCGGAGCCTGTTCACCGCGACGGGCGCGATCGACCACGGCGACGCCTCCGCCCTGCTCGCGATCGAGGAGGCCTTCGCCCGCGACGGCATCCCGGTCGAGCGCCTCGACGCCGCCGAGGCCGCGCGCCGCTGGCCGGGGCTGCGCTTCGAGACCGACGTGCTGCTGCACCCCGAGGGCGGCCGGCTCGACGCCGCCGCCGCGATCGAGGCGCTGCTCGCGTCGGCCGAGGCGCGCGGGGCGATCGTGCGGGCGGCCGTCGGCGTCCACGGGATCCGCGAGCACGGTGCAGGAGTGCGCCTCGACACCGACGAGGGCGCGATCACCGCCGACGCGGTCGTCGTCGCCGCCGGCTCCTGGACCCCGGCACTCGTGGACGACCTCGTCTCGGCCGCCGGCCGCCGCCTCCCCGCGGTGCGCGTGACCCAGGAGCAGCCCGCCCACTTCGCGACCGCGCTCGCCGAGTGGCCGAGCTTCGTGCACCACCGCGACACCCTGCCGACGATCTACGGCCTCGCGACACCCGGGGTCGGCGTGAAGGTGGGCGAGCACGGCACCGGCACCGCGGTCGATCCCGACCTGCGCGACTTCCGGGCCGATCCCGCGCAGCTGGCGCGCCTGCAGCGCTACGTCGCCGAGTGGGTGCCCGGCGCGGAGGCGGCGAGCGCCGACCCGATCAGCTGCCTCTACGACACCACTCCCACCGAGGACTTCGTGCTCGACCGGGTCGGCCGCGTCACCCTCGCGACCGGCTTCTCGGGGCACGGCTTCAAGTTCGGCCCCGTGCTCGGCGACCTGCTCGCCGATCTCGTCGACGGGGCGGAGGCGCTCGAGCGCTTCCGCCTCACCCCCTGACTCCCCTCACGAAAGCAGCAGAATGCACTCCTTCCGCGCGCTCGGCGCTCTCGCCGTGCTCGGCACCACCGTCGCTCTCGCCGGCTGCACCGCCGCCTCCGACGGCGGATCGGCGGCGAGCGACCGCCTCGTCATCGGCACCACCGACTCGACCGTCTCGCTCGACCCGGCCGGAGCCTGGGACCGCGGCAGCTTCACGCCGCAGAACCAGATCTACCAGCACCTCCTCACCTACGAGGACGGCGACACCACGCCCGTCCCCGAGATCGCCGAGGCGTGCGACTACGACAGCGCGACCACGTACCGCTGCTCCATCAAGCCGGATCTGACCTTCTCGAACGGCGACGAGCTCACCGCCTCCGACGTCGTCTTCTCGTTCCAGCGCGTCCTCGACATCGCCGCCGACACCGGCCCCTCGCCGCTGCTCGCGAACATGGAGTCGGTCGCGCAGGACGGCGACGACGTCGTCTTCACCCTGGCGGTCCCGAACGACCAGACCTGGCCGTCGGTGCTGACCAGCATGGCCGGGCCGATCGTCGACGAGGAGGTGTTCCCCGCCGACGCGCTGCTCGAGGACGCCGACGTGATCGGCTCGGGGCCCTACGCCGTCGGCAGCTACGAGGACGGCGGGCTGCTGCAGCTCACCGCGAACGCCTCCTCCTCCGGCACCGCGCCCAAGACGGCCGAGGTCGTGCTCAAGCCCTACACCTCGTCGACGAACCTGCGCCTCGACGTCGAGAACGGCGCGGTCGACGTGGCCTACCGCTCGCTCACCGCGACCGACATCGAGGACCTGAAGGGGAACTCCGACCTGCAGGTCGTCGACGGCCCCGGCGGCTCGGTGCGCTTCCTCACCTTCAACGTGAACACGCAGCCGGGAGGCAGCGCCGAGCAGAAGCTCGCGATCCGCCAGGCCGTGGCCTCGCTCGTCGACCGTCAGGAGCTCGCGGACCAGGTCTACCGCGGCACCTACGCCCCCGCGTACTCGGTCGTGCTCGACGGCCAGCTCGGCGCGACGGAGGCGTTCTCGGACGTCTACGGAGCCGCTCCCGACGCCGCGAAGGCCGCGTCGATCCTGGCGGCCGCCGGCGTCTCGACCCCGGTGACCCTGCCGATCCAGTACACGAGCGATCACTACGGCCCCGACTCCGACCAGGAGTACGCGCTGATCGAGTCGCAGCTGGAGGCGTCGGGCCTGTTCAGCGTCGAGCTGCAGTCGACCGAGTGGACCAGCTACGTGACCCAGCTCTCGCCCGACTCGGGCTACCCGGCCTACCAGCTCGGGTTCTTCCCGGACTACCCGGACCCCGACAACTTCCTCCGCGCGGCCTACTCGTCGACCGGAGCCTCGGTCGCCAACGGCTACTCGGACCCCGAGGTCGACGCGCTCATCGACACGGAGGCGACGGCCACCGACCAGGACGCCCGCGCCGCCGCGATCGAGCAGCTCCAGATGGTGACCGCGACCGACGCGCCGATCATCCCGCTGCTCCAGGGCCGCGAGACGGTCGTCGCCGCCGCCGGAGTGACGGGCCTCGAGGACACGCTCGACGCGACGTACCTCTTCCGCTTCGGCGCCCTCGCGAAGTAGGGCCCTCGCGAGGTAGCGCCCTCGCGAGGTAGCGCCCTCGCGAAGGTAGCGCCCTCGCGAAGGAGGAGCGCCGCACAGCATCAGCTGAGGAGGGGTGGCCTCGTCCGTCAGGGCAGGGACCCCCTTCTCAGCTGATGATGCGCGCCGATCCGTCCGTCGCATCCTCCTGATCGCGAGCGCCCTGGAGCTGGTCGCTCGCCACGACCGCTGCGACGGGCGCACGACGGGTCCGCAGCACGCCGATGGCGACCGTCGCCACCGTGAGGGCGAAGGCCGCGCCGGGGAGAGCCGAGCCGAGCGTCCAGAGCGCGCTCGACACGATCGCGATCAGCGGGACCACGTCTCCGCTGTAGCTCCAGTTCTCGGGCAGCGTCGTCATCAGAAGGGGGACGGCCAACGTCGCCGCCCACAGCACGGCGGTGTAGGCCACGAGGAGGAACCACCACCGACGGTCGCGCGTCACGAGCGCGCCGCCTTCACGGCGATCGCGGCACCGATCGACAGGAGTCCCGTGGTGATCGCCGGACCGGGCAGGAAGCTCACCAGGTTCCGAACGAACTGCTCGGCCGGAGTCGCCGCGTCGTAGTACACCGCGGTCGTGCCGATCCAGAACAGGGCCGCTCCGATCATCAGGAGGAGCGCTCCCATCACGGCGAGCGCGAGCGGAACGCGCGTGTCGGCGGCCGGCGAGGCCGGCGCGGGTCGCGCGCCGTCGGGCTCGTCCTCGTCCTCGTGCGGCGGCTCGGCGAGGAGCGGCTCGACTGCGGGCGGCTCCTCTCGCGGCTCATCCGGCACACGGACCTCACGCCGCCGCTCAGGCAGGCGGGGAGCCGCTGTCTCGGGCGCCGCTTCCCCGCTCTCGGCGCTCTCGCCCCGGCGCGGTCGCCGGAACCGCTCCTCGGCCCGCGTGAGCCGCTCGGGCTCGGGCCCCGCGTAGCCGCGCTGGTAGGCCGCGTGGTACCGCGGATCCGTCTCGCTGCTCTCGGCCATGCCGCCCCCGTCTTTCGCGCCCGAGTCGTCCCCCCGGTGCTCGTTCTCCTCATCCTTCCGCACCGCTGCGGCGCCGGGGCGTCAGCTCCGCGCTGTCGCCTCCTCGACGACGACGCCCTCGCTCCAGCCGTCGAGCCCGTCCGGCTCGGTCGCCCGCGCCGGTCTCGGGACGCGCTGCGCGACGCCCACGACGATCAGGGCCGCGAGCAGCGCCAGCGCGGCCGTGGCCACGGAGGGCGCCGTCTGGCCGAGCGTCTCGCGCACGATGATCTCGGGCGGCACCGTCACCGAGGTGCCCTGCCACTGGTCGGGCAGCAGGAGCATCACGAGCGGCAGCGCCAGCAGCGCCGCCCACAGCACCGCATCGAGCGCGATCGCCGCGGCCCACCACCAGCGCAGGCGGGTCACGAGCGGGACGCCCGGACGAGCTGGGCGATGACGGCCGCCCCCAGGCAGAGGAGCCCGACGGTGAGAGCGGGCGCCGACGCGAACTGCAGCACCAGCCGGACGTACCGCTCGGGATCCACTCCGTCGACGTAGACGGTCGCGCTGTAGATGCTGTTCGTGGACCACCACGCGCCGAGGGACCCGAGCATCGTGAGCACGACCCCGACGATCACGAGGGCGACGGGGACGCGGCGCCCGAGCATCGGCGCGCGGGCCGGCGGCGCTGCGGGTGCGGGCTCGGACGCCTCCTCGGCGGGCACGTCGAACCCGAGGGCGCGGGCCGGGTCGACGGCGGGCGCGGGCTCCGGGTGCTCGGGCGCCGGCTCCGGATGCTCGGGCGCCGCGACCGGCTCCGCACCGCGGCGCGGGCGCCGGAAGCGCTCCTCCGCCCGGGTGAGCCGCTCGGGCTCGGGGCCGTCGTAGCCGCGCTGGTAGGCCGCGTGGTAGCGCGGATCCGTCCCCGTGCCCTCAGTCATGCGTCCCCCGCCTCGTGCGCTCGAGTCCTCATCCTGGCGCACCTCTCCCCCACCGCCCCGCGGATCAGCCGGCGGAGACGACGCTCGCGCGGGACGGCAGGCTCGCGATGCCCGCGCCCACCAGCAGCGCCGCGATCATCACGGCGGTCAGGGCACCCCAGCCGCCCACCCCGATGACGAGTCCGAGCAGCCAGCCGCCGACTCCGGAGCCCGCGTAGAAGGCGATCGTGTAGACGGCGCCCGCGTGGCCGCGCAGCGCCGAGGGGGCGCGCGCGCCCGTCCACGCCGCTCCGGTCGCGTGCACGGCGAAGAACCCGGCCGAGAACACCACGAGCCCGGCGATCACCACGGCGACGACCTCCGCGAGCATCACGACGAGGCCGATGATCATCGCCGCGATCCCGATCCGCATCAGCACCCGCGGCCCGAGGCGCGGCGCCCAGACGCCGGCGACGCGCGACGAGACGGTGCCCGCGAGGTAGGTGACGAAGAGGAGCGACACGAGCGCCGGCGGCAGCGCGAAGGGCGCCGCCTCGAGCCGGAACGCGAGGTAGTTGTAGACCGCGACGAACACGCCGACCACGAAGAACGTCTGCAGCGCGATCGCCACGAGGACGGGATCGCGGAGGACTCGTCCCGTCTTCACGCGCCAGCCCGACGCCTCCGGCACCCGGCGCACGCCCCCGCGAGGGGCGAGCAGCACGAACGCGAGCGCCGCCGCCGCGCAGACCAGCGTCACCGCCAGCAGCGCCGCCCGCCAGCCCACGACGGAGGCGAGCGGGCCGGCGATCAGGCGCCCCGCGGCACCGCCCAGGGTCGTCCCCGAGACGTAGGCGGCGGAAGCCGCGGTCGCCGCCGCTCCTCCCACCCGGTCGTGGATCGCCGCGACGGCCAGGGCGGGCACGGCCCCGAGCGCCGCTCCCCCGAGGAACCGCAGCACCAGCAGCACCTCGAACGAGGGCGCGACGCAGGCGAGCAGCGCGAGGACGACGGAGGAGAGCACCGCGATCCGCATCGACTCGAGCCGCCCGATCCGCTCGGCGATCGACGCCCAGGGCAGCACCATCAGCGCCAGGCCGAGGGTGGCGGCCGAGACGGTCAGGGCCGCGTCCGAGGGGGTCAGCCGCCACTCGCGCGCCAGCTGCGGCAGAACGCTCTGCACCGCGTACAGCTCGGCGAACGTGGCGACACCGGCGGCGAGGAGCGCGATGATCAGCCGGCGCTCGGAGGCGGGCGGCGCCTCCGCGGTGGAGCGCTCGCGGAGGGTCATGGGTCGAGGCTAGGTCCGCACCGCAGCGCATGACCAATGCCGAACCGACCATCACCCATACGCTGAGCGCATGAGTGATGACGCCGAGTGGCCCGCGATCCTGCGCCTCCTGCCGGTCCTGGTCGCCGTGGGCCAGACGGGGAGCGTCACCGCTGCAGCGGCCGAGCTCGGCGTGCCGCAGCCGACCGCGAGCCGCTCCCTGGCCCGCCTCGCCGCGCTCGTCGGCACGTCGCTGACGCGCCGGGAGGGCCGAGGAGTCGTCCTCACCGAGGCGGGCGCGCGCCTCGCCGACGCCGCGCAGGACGGCATGGCGCTGATCCGCGCCGGTCTCGCCGAGGTGCGCCAGGCGGGCGACCTCGAGAACGGACGGATCTCGATCGCGTTCCAGACCCTGCTCGGCGAGAGCTACGTGCCCGATGTGATCCGCCGCTTCCGCCGGCGCTGGCCGCGGGTCGGCTTCGGGCTGCGTCACGGCTCGCGGGCGCTGTGCCTCCGGGCGGTCGGCGACGGGGAGGCGGAGCTCGCGATCATCGCGGACCCGCCGACCCTGCCCGGCACCACCACGACCGTCCTGTACACCGAGCCGCTGCTGGCGGTCGTGCACCACCGCCATCCGCTCGCCGCGCGCCGATCGGTGACGGTGGAGGATCTGCGCGGGCTCGACCTGATCATGCTGTCGCCCGGCTACGGGCTGCACGAGTCGGCCCGGCGGCTCCTGTCGTTCGACGGGCGCGACCCCGTGCCCGCCTTCGAGGTCGGCGACTACCGCGCCGCGCGAGGGCTGGCGGCGGCCGGGCTGGGCATCACGATCCTCCCGCCGAGCCCCTCCTCGATCGACGACGGGGTGCGCGAGATCCCGATCGACGATCCGCGCGCCCACCGCGAGATCGGCGTCCTCGTGCGCTCGAGCGCCAATCCGGTGGTCCCCGAGTTCGTGCGGGCGCTGCGGGCGGCGGCCGGAGCGCGGGGCCGCGTGGTCGACTGACGCGAGATGACGGATCGCGCCACTGATGTCAAGTGCGGGACTCGGGGACGTTCATGCAGGAAGCTTCGAGAGGATCCACGCACACCTCCCCCGCTGAACCACCCCCGCCTCGAGAACGGCACGGCCATGATCCTGCTCCGCACCCACTCCAACCGCTGGATCGCGCGCGCCCGCCGGACCGGCGTGGCGCTCGGCCTGATCACCTTCGCCGCCGATCTGCCGCGACCGGTCTACAAGACCGTGCGACTCGACGTCGAGAGCGGCGAGCGCGTGCTGCTGCGCGACGCGGACTCGCTCGAGGAGGCGTTCGCCGTGCTCATCGCGGGCGTCGAGCGGTCGCGGCTGGCCGGCGAGCTCGAGCCGCTCGACGAGCCGACCGACCCCCTCGAGGACGACCCGCTCGAGGACGAGATCGCGGCCTGACCCGCGCACGCCGAGGAGGCGTGCACGGGTGGCCCGCGGTCAGGGCCTGCGCACAGCGCTCGTCTCGTCCTCGCGGGAGAGGCGCTCCGCCTCCTCGCCGCCGACGGCCTCGCCGCGCGCGACCATGCCCGCCTGGTCCGACAGCGGGATCTGCTTGAGGAAGATCGCGAGCACCAGCGCGAGCAGGATGAACGGGATCAGGTACCAGAAGACCGGCGCGAGCGACTCCGCGTAGGCGGCGACCACTCCGTCCTGCACCGACTGCGGCAGGGTCGCGAGGGTCTGCGGGTCGAGCGTCGCGGCCGAGGCTGCGGCGTCGCCCGAGCCGGCGAACACGGCCGTCAGCTTCTCGGTCAGCGAGTTCGTGAAGATCGTGCCGAAGATCGCGACACCGAGGGCCGCTCCCACCTCGCGGAAGTAGTTGTTCGAGCTGGTCGCGGTGCCGATCTGCTCGGCGGGCACGGCGTTCTGCACGACGAGGACGACCACCTGCATGATCAGGCCGAGCCCGGCGCCGAAGAAGAAGAGGTAGACGCAGATCAGCCAGATCGGGGTGTCGGCCGCGAGGGTCGTCATCGCCGTCATCGCGAGGGCGGTGACGATCGTGCCGACGATCGGGTAGATCCTGTACTTCCCGGTGCGGGTGATCAGGATGCCGGAGGCGATGGAGGTGCCCATCAGGCCCGCCATCATCGGCAGCATCAGGAGGCCCGACACCGCGGCGGAGGTGCCCGACGCCATCTGCAGGAACGTCGGGATGAAGGCGATCGCCGAGAACATGCCGAGGCCGAGGGTGAGCCCGATGGCCGTGGCGTTCACGAAGATCGGGTTGCGGAACAGGCTCAGCGGGATGATCGGGTCCTCCGCGCGCGACTCCACCCAGACGAATCCGGCGACCGCGAGCAGGAAGCCCGCGCCGAGGAGCCAGGTCAGCGGGGCGCCCCAGCCGTACTCGGCGTCGCCGCCGATGTCGGTGAAGAAGATCAGGAGCGTGGTCGCGGCCGAGAGCAGGACGACTCCCGGGATGTCGATCCTCTTCTGCGCCCTCTTGCTCGGGAGGGTCAGCGCGAACCAGGCGATGGCGAACGCGGCGATGCCGACCGGGATGTTGATGTAGAACGCCCACTGCCAGGTCAGGTGGTCGACGAACAGTCCGCCGAGGAGCGGGCCGGCGATGGCCGAGAGACCGAAGACGGCGCCGATGGCCCCGAGGTACTTGCCGCGCTGATTGGCCGGCACGATGTCGGCGATGATCGCCTGCGAGAGGATCATCAGCCCGCCGCCGCCGAGCCCCTGCAGAGCGCGGAACACCACGAAGCTCCAGAAGTCGCCCGCGAACGCGCAGCCGATGGAGGCGATCGTGAACAGGGCGATCGCGATCAGGAAGAGGTTGCGCCGGCCGAGCACGTCGCCGAACTTGCCGTAGATCGGCATGACGATCGTGGTCGCGAGCAGGTAGGCGGTCGTGATCCAGGCCTGGTGCTCGACTCCGCCGAGCTGGCCGACGATGGTGGGCATCGCCGTCGAGACGATGGTCTGGTCGAGGCTCGAGAGCAGCATCCCGGCGATGAGCGCCGAGAAGATGATCCAGATCCTGCGCTGCGTGAGCAGGAGCGGCTTCGTACTGGCGGCGGTCGTGGTCATCGGTCCTTCTCGGGGTCGGGTGTCAGGAGGGTGCGGGCGAGGCGGAGGCGTTCGCGCAGGAGCGCTTCGAACGGCGGGCCGTCGGAGTGCGCGAGCGACTCCTCGACGGCGTGGCGAGCGAGGGTGCCGACGAGCTGCACGGCGAGGCGGATGCGCGGGTCGTCGGGGGCGACTCCCTCCCGCTCGGCCGAGAAACGCTCGAGGAGCCGGTCGCGCTCGCTGCCCGCCTGCATCAGCGCGGTGAACAGCTTGGGCTCGCGCTCGAGGAGGGCGAAGAGCTGCTGGGCGCCGTCGGGGGTCAGCCCGATGCCCTCGAAGTGCCCGACCGCGAGGTCGACCAGCCCGTCGAGGAGGGTCGCCGACAGCGCGCCGGGAGCGCCGCCTCCCGCGAGGAACCGCTCGAGCACCTCGCCCTCGAGGCCCTCCTCGGGGCGGCCGAGGACGGCCTGCTCCTTGGTCGGGAAGTAGTTGAAGAAGGTGCGCCGCGAGACGCCGACGTCCTCGCAGAGCTCGTCGATCGTGAATCCGCTGAGCCCGCGCGCGACGGCGAGCTCGCGGGCCCGCGCGCCGAGCTGCGCGCGCCGCTCGCGCACCCTCGGACTTGCACTATCGGTCATGGAGTGCATTCTTGCACACTCCGCAGAAATCGTGCTCTTCCCGCCCTCCTAAAACCTCATAGGTGAATATGCAGATGAGGTTTTAGAATGGCCTGATGAACCAGTCCCACGATCCGTCCGCACTCGTCAGTGAGGTGCTGCTCGAAGCCGGGGCGGCCATCCGGGTCCTCGACGCCCGACGACTCTGGATCACCGTTCCGGGGATCGTCGAGGCCGAGGTCGTTCTGATCTCCAGATCGACGCCGCCGACCACAGCAGAGATGCGCACCCGCAGCGCCGCGTCGACCGATCAGCGCATCACCGCGTACGTCACGCCTCGTACGAGCGTCGCCACACGGCGAGCTGCACTCGTCGACCCCGGGCTCGCTCTGATAGGAACGGGCGATCGTGTGGTCATTCTCGGCGGACGCGACCTGTCATCGCAGTCAGGTCCAGGGGCATCTCCACGGGCACAGCGACACCGGCCTCCCTGGGGCAGATTCGCTCTCTACCGAGCTCTGAGCAGAACCGCGGTCGGACGAAGCCAAGCGCATCTGGCGCAGGAGTGCGGCGTCTCCCAGATGGCCGTCTCGAAGATCCTCCGCGCGGATCCTTCGTTGGCAGAGAAGTCGAACCGGGGATGGGTGGCGCGCGATCCGGTAGATGTCGCGAGACGCTTCCTCGACGAGTACCCGGGTCCAGGGGGCGTCTCCCAGCTCTGGTACTCGGGAAAGCCGATTCTGGAACAGGCCCGCGCTGCGCTCGCCGCGGGAGCGAAGGCGCTGCCGTCCGGAGATGTCACCGCCGATCACGTGGCCCCCTGGCGCCGGCCGCGCTTCGCTGTGCTCTACGCGGAGAGCGGCCTTCCACTGGACTCACTCGGGTTCGCGGAATCGGACCCGGGAGAAGCGACACTCCGCGTGACCGTTCCCGAGGATCGCACGATCTGGAGCACAGCGCAGGCGTGGTATCCGGGCGGGGAATCCGCAGATCCGATCCTGGCCGCGTGGGACGTGCTGAACAGCGGCGGCGCGGATGCCGAAGAAGCCGCCGATCATCTGCTGGCAAGGGAGCTGACGGCATGGACCCGGTGAGAACGGTCACGACAGTCTCGATCTCCCAGGCCGATGACTCGGCCTTCCGAGCCCTCAGCGACGCATCGGCCGCCATAGAAGACCTCGATGAGGCATGCATCGTCGGAGGCCAGATGGTCGCGCTGCTCTGCGAAGCGTTTCCCAGCTCAGGCGTACTCCTGCGGAGGACGAGTGACGCCGACGCGGGCATCGACCCCGTGATCGCGGCTGCGGGCACTCTGCACGACCGACTGGTCGACGCCGGATACTCCGCGCTCCGCGGCAATCACTACGAACTCGACGATCGCGTCATCGACATCCTCGTCACGTCGGCGTCCGGCAGATTCGAGAGCGCCGAGTACGGCGGTCGCGCTTTCGACGGCGCGCCCGGTCTGCATCTAGCGCTCGTCGATCCGCTTCGCATCGGCATCGAGGTCACACTGATGGGCGGAAGTGTTCTCGCCTTCTCGACGCGAGTGCCACGAGTCGAAGGGGCGCTGGTCCTCAAGGCACTGGCCTTCGATTCGCGTCACTCCGAGAAGGATCTCGTCGATCTCTTCAACCTGCTCGAGATACGTGACAGTCATTCTTCGGACGCCATCGGCGGGTGGAGGATCGGAACGGCGGGCGGCGGCGGAGCGCGACGGGACACCGCCGAAGTGCTTCATCGGCTGGCTCGGGGAGCGCGCTCGAACCGGATGCTTCGCGAAGCGGACATCCCTGCGGCCCGATTCGTCTATCTCGTCCGCGCCCATGTCGCGGAGAGCACGGCGCGAGCTGGACGGTGATCGCCATCACCGGATGACCGAGGGGCCCGACGCCTCGAAAGCGCCGGGCCCGCTCCGCTCAGAGCGTCAGCGTGTGCTCCCCCGCCCCGAGCTCGCGGTCGGGGGCGCCGGCCGCGCGGACGACGGCGGTCGCGCCGGCGGGCACGGTGACGGCGAGGGAGACGTCGGAGCCGTCGCGGTCCCAGCGCACGCTCGCGAGGCCGTGCGGGGTCTCGAGCGTCGACTCGGCCCAGGTGAGGTCGCCGCCGGGCTGCGGGGCGATCAGGAGGCGCGAGTAGCCGGGATCGAGCGGCGCGAGGCCGCCGACGACGCGGTGCAGCCAGTCGGCGACGGCGCCCAGGGCGTAGTGGTTGAAGCTCGTCATCTCGCCCGGGTTGATGGTGCCGTCGGGCAGCATCGAGTCCCAACGCTCCCAGACCGTCGTCGCGCCCATCGTCACCGGATACAGCCACGAGGGGCACTCGCGCTGCAGCAGCAGGCGGTAGGCGGCGTCGATGTGCCCCGTCGACGACAGCGCGTCGGTGATGAACGGCGTGCCCGCGAAGCCGGTCGAGATCGTGTAGCCGCTCTCGGCGACGAGCTCGGCGAGGCGGTCGCCGGCCCAGCCCAGCTCGGAGTCGTCGAGCAGGCCGAAGACGATCGCGAGGGAGTAGACGGTCGTGCAGTCGCTGAAGACGCGCTGGTCGGCGACGTACTTCGCGCGGAACGCCTCGCGCAGCTCGGACGCCATCGCGGAGAACTCGCGCGCCTCGTCGTCGCGGCCGAGCACCGCGGCGGTGTCGGCGACGATGCGGGCGGTGCGGTACGCGCAGGCCGTGGCGACCACTCCGGTGTCGGCCTTCGCGTCGGCCGGCTTGTCGGGGGCCGCGTCGGGGTCGAGCCAGTCGCCGAACTGGAAGCCGGTGTCCCAGACCCCGGAATCGGACAGCTTGGAGCGGACGCGGCGGGCGTGCGAGGCCATCGACTCGAACGACTCCTCGAGCACCGCCTCGTCGCCGTACGCCTGCCAGACCGCCCACGGCACCCAGGCCGCGGCGTCGCTCCAGAGGGCGGTCGAGTCCATGGGAGGGAAGCTGGTCTCGGCCGCGCGGCGCTTCAGCACGTCGGGCACGACGAACGGCACGGCGCCGTCGTGGTGCTGCTGCTCGAGGGCCAGGTCGCGCAGCCAGTCGCGGAGGAAGTCCTCGGCATCGGCGAGGTAGACGGCGGTCGGCGCGAAGGCGGCGATGTCGCCCGTCCAGCCGAGGCGCTCGTCACGCTGCGGGCAGTCGGTCGGCACATCGAGGAAGTTGCCGCGCATCCCGCGGAACACGTTGTCGTGCAGCTGGTCGAGCAGCGGCTCGGAGCTGCGGAAGGTGCCGATGCGGCGCAGGTCGCTGCTGACGACGACCGCGGTGAGGGCGCCGGGCTCGATCTCACCGGGCCAGCCCTCGACCTCGGCGTAGCGGAAACCGTGGAAGGTGAGCGTCGGCTCGAAGACGTCCGCGCCTCCGGAGAGGGTGAAGCGATCGGTCGCCCTCGCCTCGCGCAGCGGGCGCACACCCAGCTCGTCGTCCTCGAGGACCTCGGCGTGGCGCAGGGTGACGACGGTCCCCTCCGGCCCGCTGACCGCGACGCGGATCCAGCCGACGAGGTTCTCGCCGAAGTCGACGAGGGTGCGGCCGGACGGGCTCGTCCAGATCCTCTGCGGCGCGATCTCGGCGAGACGGCGCACGGGCGGGGCGATGTAGGGCTCGAGCATCGCGGGGTCGACCTCGACCTCGTGCACGCCGCCCCAGCCCGAATCGTCGAATCCGGCGCTCGTCCAGCCGTGCGGCTCACGGCGGGCGTCGATGTCCTGGCCGTCGTAGAGGCTGTCGGCGGTGGTCGAGCTCGGCCCGGCGCGCCAGGAGTCATCGGCCGCGATCAGCTGCTCGTGGCCGTCGGCGAAGCGGATCCGCAGCTCGGCCGCGCCGGCGATCTCGGTGCCGTAGGGCTCCGCGCCCTCGCCCCAGCTGAGCCGGCCGCGGTACCAGCCGTCGCCGAGGGCGAGACCGATGACGACGGAGTCGCCCGAGACGAGGCTCGTGACATCGTGCTCGGAGTAGCGGAGCCGCCACTCGTAGCTCGTCCAGCCCGGGGTGAAGAGCTCGTCGGAGGCGGGGCTGCCGTTCACGGTCGCCTCGACGATGCCGAGCGCCGAGAGGCGCAGGGTCGCCGAGACGACGTCGCCGTGCCCGGTCTCGAGCGGGGTCTCGCGGCGGAGGAGGGGGGCGGCGCCGTCGAAGTCGTCGTCGGGGGCCAGGAAGCGGGCGGTCCAGTCGGTCATCGTCGTCCTTCTGCGTGGTGGTGTGAGGGGTGGATCAGGAGAGGCGGGGGCCGGAGGAGGAGCGCACGCGCAGGATCGGCTCCCGCTCGAAGTGCACCGGCTCCGTCCGCCCGTCGAGGCGCTCGAGCAGGAGGCGCACGGCGCGGTCGCCGAGCTCCTCGCCGTGCTGGTCGACGGTCGTCAGCGAGATGCCGGGGTGGCCGGCGACCTCGATGTCGTCGTAGCCGACGATCGAGACGTCGGCGGAGGTGAGTCCTGCATCGTCGCGCGCCCAGAGGGCGTCGAGGGCGAGGGAGTCGTTGCCGGCGAAGAGGGCGGTCGGCCGCGCGTCCGAGAGGAACACCTCGAGCGAGCGGGCGCGCGCGTTCTCGACGACGGGGTCGAGGTGCAGCACCTGCACCGCGTCGGCGAGACCCGCCTCGCGCATCCGCTGCTCGTACCGCACGAGCCGGACGGAGTGCGGGGCGCCGACCACCCGGCCGGTGATCTGCTCGCTGACGGTGAGGTGCGCGATGCGGCGGTGCCCGAGCGCGAAGAGGTGGTCCATCACGGCGTCGGTGCCGGCGACGTCGTCGTTGGTCACGGTGTCGTAGCCGATCGACTCGTCGTGGCGGCCGAGCATCACGATCGGGGTGCGGCGGGCGAGGCGCTCGAGCCAGGCGGGCTCGACCATCGGCGAGACGGCGATCAGGCCGTCGACCTGCCGGTCGACGAGCGCCTCGATGGCGCGGAACCCCTCGCCGAGATCACTCTGCGCGGGGGCGACGATGAGCTGGTAGCGGCTGCCCTCGAGAGCGGCGCTGGCTCCCGTGACGATGCGGTTGAAGAACGCGTTGCCCAGGTGCGGGACCTCGACGCCGATGGTGAAGCTGGAGCCGCGCATCGCCCGCGCGGCGACGCTGGGGCGGTAGTCGAGCTCGTCGATCGCCGTTGTCACTCGCTCGCGCATCGCCGGGCTCACGCCGTAGGCGTTGCGGATCACCTTCGAGACGGCGGCGCGCGAGACGCCGGCGCGGAGGGCGACGTCCTGGATGGTCGCATGGCTGCGGACGCTGTCGGTCGAGCTCATCGCGGCCTCCCCCCTGTACCTGGTCGAATCTGCCTGGTCGAATCTGCCTGGACACGGCTCGCCGAGCGATGCCGCGAACGCCACTGTAACGGTTCATTCACGATCGTGTAGATCGGTCCACGACTTTCCGTAGATCGATTGACACGTTTCACGGAGCGGACGTATGTTCTCCCTGCGCCGCTTCTCGAGTCGCCTTCGAGCGATCGGGATCGGCGCCTCGGGCACCCCCGCAACAGTGAAGTTGTCGATACATGGAGGTATTGGATGTCGTTCCGACAGAACCGGCGAGCCCTGCTCGCCCTCGGCGCAGGAGGAGCGGCTCTCGCTCTCGCGCTCACCGGCTGCAGCACCGGAGGCGGAGGCGGTGACTCCGCGGACGGGTCGACGCTGAGCGTCCTCATCGACAACCAGACGGCGACCGTCGAGCTCTGGGACGCGCTGAAGGCGGCCTTCGAGGAGGAGAACCCCGACATCACCCTCGACATCGAGACCCGCCCCCAGGGCAGCGAGGGCGACAACCTCGTCAAGACGCGCCTCGCGACCGGCGAGATGAACGACGTCTTCGCCTACAACTCGGGCTCGCTCTTCCAGGCGCTCAACCCCGACCAGAACCTCGCGCCGCTCTCGGACGAGGCCTGGGTCGACTCGCTCGACGAGGGCTTCCGCACGGTCGTCTCGACCGACTCCGACCTCTACGGGATCCCGCTCGGCCAGGCGATGGGCGGTGCGGTGCTCTACAACAAGGACGTCTACAGCTCGCTCGGCCTGAGCGTGCCGAAGACCTGGGACGAGTTCATCGCGAACAGCGAGGCGATCAAGGCCGCCGGCGACGTGGCTCCGATCATCCAGACCTACGGCGACACCTGGACCTCGCAGCTCTTCGTGCTCGGCGACTTCGCGAACGTGCTCGCGCAGGACCCGGAGTGGGCGGCCGACTACACGGCCAACAAGGCCAAGTACGTCGACGAGCCGGCGCTCGCGGGCTTCGAGCACCTCCAGCAGGTCGCCGAGTCGGGCCTCACCAACGAGGACTACGCCTCCGCGACCTACGACGACGGCGTCCGGATGGTCGCGACCGGCGAGGGTGCGCAGTACCCGATGCTGACCTTCGCGGCCGGCCCGCTGATCCAGAACTACCCCGACTCCCTCGACACGGTCGGCCTCTTCCCGCTCCCCGGCGACTCCGCCGACTCGAACCCGCTGACGGTCTGGCAGCCCAACGCCGTCTACGTCCCGAAGTCGACCGAGGGCGCGAAGCTCGAGAGCGCGAAGAAGCTGATGGCGTTCCTCGTGACCCCCGAGAGCTGCGACATCCAGAGCGAGGTCGCGGCGCCCCAGGGTCCGTTCGTGATCGACGGCTGCACGCTGCCGGACGACGTGCCCGCGCTCGTGTCCGACATGCAGCCGTACTTCGACAGCGGTGACACGGGTCTCGCGCTCGAGTTCCTCTCGCCGATCAAGGGCCCGGCGCTCGAGCAGATCACGGTCGCCGTGGGCTCGGGCATCACCCCCGCGGCCGAGGGCGCGAAGCAGTACGACGACGACGTCACCAAGCAGGCCCAGCAGCTCGGCCTCGAAGGCTGGTGAGCGCCGCGGCGCGGTGAGGGACGGAGGGCTCGCCCTCCTCGCTCGCCGCGCCGCACCCGCTCCCTCTTCCCCTCGCATCCCGATCGACGGAGATCCCATGACGACACTCACGGAGAAGCGCCACGCGCCCACCCGCGCCGCGGAGCCGCCCCAGCGCCGCCGGGCCATGAAGAGCCCCTACCCGACCTGGTTCTACCTCCCCGCCGGCGTCTTCTACGTGGTGCTCTTCCTCGTGCCGACCGCCGCCTCGCTCTACTTCTCGCTCACGCGCTGGACGCTGTTCGACTCGACCTTCATCGGCTTCGACAACTTCGTCGCGTTCTTCCAGGATCCGGCGCTCTCGACCGGCTTCGTGAACACCTTCGTCTACGCCGCGATCACCTCGGGCCTGAAGATCGTGCTCGGCATGGCCCTGGGGCTGCTGCTGAGCTCGCAGATCATCGGCCGCGGATTCCTCCGCAGCGTCGTCTTCTTCCCGGTGCTGGTGTCGACGATCGGCATCGGCATCACCTTCAAGGTGCTGCTCGACCCCTTCGACGGGATCGTCAACCAGGGCCTCGCCGCGATCGGCGTCGCGGGTCCCGGCTGGCTGACGGATCCGCAGTGGGCGCTGTTCTCGGTCGCGCTCGTGGACGTCTGGAAGGGCGTCGGTCTCGCGACCCTGATCTACATCGCGGGCATCGTCGCGATCCCGCAGGACTACTTCGAGGCCGCCCGCGTCGACGGCGCCGGCGCCTGGCACAACTTCCGGCACATCACCCTGCCGCTCCTGCGCCCCGCGACCGTGACGGTCGTGCTCCTCTCGCTCATCGGCGGTCTGCGCTCCTTCGACCTGATCTGGGCGATGACGAAGGGCGGGCCGGGCTTCACGAGCGACGTGGTCGCCTCCGTGATCTACAAGCAGTACCAGGCGGGCTTCTACGGTCTCTCGACCGCGGGCAACGTCATCCTCTTCCTCGTCGTGGCGGCGATCATCTTCCCGCTGTCGGCCTGGCTCAACCGGAAGGACAACGAGCAGTGACCACCACTCCGCTCACCCCGTCCCCACCCTCGGAGACCCCGCCCTCGAGGACGCCGCTCGCGACGAGCCCGACCGAGGACGCTCCCCTCGGCATCGACCCCCTGCGCGCCAAGGTGAAGCAGCGCGGCGTCGGGCGCGGCTCGCGCGCCTGGCGGTACGGCGGCGGCATCGCCGCGATCGTGCTCTCGGTCATCGTGTTCATCGTCCCCTTCGCGTTCATCGTCCTCACCGCGTCGAAGACGCAGCAGGAGTCGTCCCTGCTCGGCTTCTCGCTCCCCACCCAGTGGCAGTTCTTCGAGAACCTGCAGGCCGTGATCGAGGCGCGCGACTTCATCCTGCTGCGCGCCTTCGTGAACAGCGCGGTCCTCACGATCGTCTCGGTGGCGGTCATGGTGGTCCTCGCCGCGATGGTGGGCTACGTGCTGCAGCGCCGCCGGTCGAAGTGGAACCCGCTCGTCAACGGCTTCGTCCTGGCCGGTCTGATCATCCCGCCGGCCGTGGTGCCGACGATCTGGGTGCTGCAGGGACTCGAGCTCTTCAAGACCCTCCCCGGTCTGATCGCGGTGCACATCGCGTTCGGCCTCTCGTTCTGCATCCTCCTGTTCCGCGCCTTCGTCTCGACGATCCCGCGCGAGCTCGACGAGGCCGCGGTCATCGACGGAGCAGGCCCCTTCCGCCTGTTCTTCACGGTGGTCCTGCCGCTGCTCAAGCCGGTGATCGTCACGGTGATCGTGGTGCAGGCCGTCGCGGTGTTCAACGACTTCACCTACGCGCTGTACTTCCTCCCGGGGGACGACAACGCGACCGTGCAGCTGACGCTCTACAACTTCTCGTCGCAGTCGCAGTCGTCGTGGAACCTCCTCTTCATGGACGTGCTGCTCATCACGATCCCGCCGCTGGTGATGTACATCTTCTTCAACCGCCAGATCGTCGCCGGCATGACATCCGGAGCGGTGAAGGGCTGACGCGGTTCACGCACCCGCCGGAGGCCGCTCGGTCCATCGGGCGGCCTCGGCCGGGGGCGGCGTCTGTGGGAGATCGGCGGGGCCGACGAAGCGCCGGAGCCACACCGGACGGCGCGACCGGGTGAGGGCGCGCTGCCACCTCGGGTCGGTGAGCGCCTCCTCCGCCGGGTCGAGCAGGCGCCGCGAGCCCGCCTCCCAGACCTCGATCCGCACGAGCGCCGGGTGGGTGAGGTGCAGGCGGCGACCCGGCTCGCGCTCGGGGTGGGCGTGCCCGGCGCGGGTGCGCAGCTGCTGCTCGAGCTGCTCCGGATCGGCGGCCGACCAGGTGCTGACGCCGACGGAGCCGTCGGGGAGCGGGAAGCGCTCGGTGACCCGCAGCGGGAGTTCGTCGTGGGAGGGGGACATCGTGCGGTGCCTTCCGGTGTCGGCGCCCTGGGGCGCGTCGGTTCGGGAGGGGAGGGGCTCCGATCGCGGAGCCCCTCCCCTCGTCGTCAGTGCTGGATCGGGCGGAGTGCGCGCATCCTGCGGGTCGCGAGCAGTCCGCCGCCCGCGAGCAGGAGCAGCGCGCCGCCTGCGGTGAGCGGCCCGGCGGCCGCGCCCGTGGAGGCGAGGACGGTCGGCACGAGTCCGATCGCCGGCACCCGCACCTGGGCGCAGGACGCGGTGGCCTCGTCGGCGCACGGGCTCCGGACGAGCGTCGGCTCGAACCCGGCCGGCAGGTCGTCGATCCGCGCCCGGTTCGGGATCGTCCAGGCGTCGACGCCGTCCGCGACGACCCCGGTCACCGTGAACGTCGTCGACGCGCCGGGCGCGAGGTCGAGCCCCTCCACCGAGAGATCGGAGGAGGCGGGACCGCCGTCGCGCGAGATCGTCACGTCGGAGAGGTGCGCGAGCGTCGGCAGATCGGTGAGGGTGACTCCCTCGGCCGGCCGATCGCCGATGTTCGCGACCTCGATCTCGAAGCCCGCCCGGCCGCCGTGGGCGACCGACTCCCGGAGCGCGGTCTTCTCGATCTCGAGCCGGCCGCCGGCCGGCGGCACCGGGATCTCGGCGCACGAGAACGCCGCGTCGTCGGCACAGGGGTTCTGCACCGTCGGCGGGGTGAAGCCCTCGGGCTGGTCGGAGATCGTCGCGCGGTTGGGGATCGTCAGGGCGTCGACGCCGTCGGCGACCCGCCCGCTCACATGCAGCGCGATCTGCCCGCCGGCCGGGATGCTCAGCCCCGTGACGGGCTCGGACGCCGGCTGGACGCCTCCCCGGCCGTCCTCGATGGTCGCGTCGGAGAGGTGCTCGAGCGACGGGACGTCGGTCACGGTGACCCCGGTCGCCTCGACCGAGCCCGAGTTGCCGATCACGACGTCGAAGCCGGCCTCCCCGCCGTGCGCGGCCGACGGCTGGGACGCCGTCTTCTGCAGCCAGAGCCGGCCCTCGCCGACGGTGTGCGGCACGGTCGCGCAGGGGTTCGCGTCGGTGCCGACGCCCGAGTCGGACGGGACGAGCGGCGCGCCGGCGACGCACGCGGTGTTCACGAGCTCTCCGTCGCCGCCCGCGCGGACGACCACGTCGAAGGTCAGCTCGGCGACAGTCCCGACCGGGAGCGTCCCGGCCGCCCAGTCGATCCGGCCCGTGGCGGGGTCGATCGTGGCCGTGCCGTGCGTGGTGCGGATCGAGGCCGCGTCGAGATCGGCGTCGTCGAGCACGCCCTCGTCGAGGTGGTCGACGACCGACGCGTCGGCGTAGTCGCCGGAGCCGTCGGAGGTCAGGGTCACGCGGTACGGGACGCGGGCCCCCGGGAGCAGCGGGACGTCGGACGCCGCGGTCGAGCTCTTCGCGATCGTGACGTGCGGGGCCAGGGCGTCCAGACCCGCGATCGCGACCGCCTCGTCGGAGCCGAAGGCGTAGTCGTCGACGGCCCGCAGATCGCCGTAGGAGCCGTGGACCGAGTCGTTGGCGTTCGGGGCGCGGCCCTCACCGGAGTCGTCGGCCTCCCACCGGTGCACCCCGGCCGACGAGTCGGCACCGTCATCGCTCGAGGCCGCCTCGGCGGTGGCGGAGTAGCGCTGCCCGTTCGAGGCCGAGAACAGGGTGTCGTCCCAGTGGATCACCGACGGGTCGGTGCCGCCTCCGGTCGAGCGCAGGATCGAGATGCCGCCCGACGACGTCTCGGCGTCGACGCGCGTGAAGTGGAACTCGTTGGTCCGGCCGATCGTCGCGCGGAAACCGACGTCGGGGTCGGCGGTGTCGACCGCCGCGCCCTGCGCGTCCAGGCCGTCCCAGTCGACGGAGAACGGGCCGGGAGCGGCGACGATCTCGGTGAGCCGGACGTCGCGGGCCCCCTCGTAGTCGCCGTCACCGTCGGCGTCGATGTCCACGGTCACCGTTCCCGGCTGCGTGCCGAGCGTCCCGGTGAGCGATCCCGCGTTCGACGCGGACCCGGCCCGCCGGTAGGCCAGCCCCTCGATGGTCGGCGCGAGGTAGTCGGGCGCGATCGAGGGGGGCAGATCCTCCGACGGCGGATCGAGGAACAGCTTGTAGGTCTGCAGTCCGGCGATGCCGGAGCGCCCGGAGGCCTGCACGTACTGCGCTCCGACCCCGCCCGCCTCGCTCGACTGCGGCATCGGCACCGAGAGGTAGGACGGATCGGAGGACCCGACCCGCACGTTGCCCTTGTTGGTCGCCTGGAGCGTCGAGGCGACTCCGTCGTAGCCGCGCAGCGTCATGTCGTACCGCGCGCCCGTCTCGGTGACGGCGTAGAGCGTGAACGACGAGCTCCGCTCCCCCGGGGTCGTGTAGCTCGCCCGCGCTCCCGACTGGATCGCGTAGGAGTCGGACCAGACCCGGCCGGCGACCGCCTGGCCCGAGCCGTCGGCGACGCCGATGCTCCACACCAGGTTCACGGGCGCGGTCACGTCGTCGTCGGTCACCCCGACGCGGAACACACCGGTCTCGGCGGCGACGAAGGATCCGCCCGCCGCCTCGCTCGGCGGGGCGCCGCGCGGGAACGCCTGCGCGTCGAGGACGGAGCCGTCGGGCGCCGTGATCGCCGCCGTGCCGCCTCCGCTCTCGCCCTCGCCCGACCCCGACCCGGCCTTCAACGGGTGGAGATCGACCTGCAGCGTCTCGCCCTTCTGCACCCAGACCGACACCGTCGTCACTCCGGCGTTGGTCGCTCCGCCGTGCAGCAGGGTGTTCTCTATCGTCGTGCGCGGTGCGTCGACGGCCGCGGCGGGCGTCGCCGCCACCCCGCCGCCGAGCAGCCCGCCGACGAGCGCGCAGCCCGCCGTCGTCCCCGCGAACGCGCGGACGGCTCTCGCCTCCCGCCTTAGACGGCCAGCCGGCCCCGACCGTTCCGTTCGACTCATCCGATGTCCTCTCCTCAGCCGCTCGGCGCTCAGCGCCGGCGACGGTTCACGTCAGCCCCGTGCCAGGAGAGTAATGCTCACTTTCGTGTGGCCGCGGGCCGCCCGCCCGATCTGTGGACAACCGGCGCGGGTGCCGGGCGTGGAGGAACCTCCGCCGCGGCACGTTTCCGCCGTGTGAACACTCGCCGGAAGCGGCGCGGGCCCCGGAGGAGTGCGGATAGGGTCCGAGAGAACCCCGACCCGAGGAGTCCTGCCGTGCCCGAGTCCGCGCCCCTCCGCCGCCTCAGCGGCGCCTGGCGCCTGGGCACGTGGCGGCTGTCGAACTCGCGAGCCCCCGCCGCTCGCTGAGCCCGGCCGTTCCGTTCTGCGCGCGACGCCCTCGCGCGCCTCCTCCTCCGCGTCGGCGGTCGACGCACGCCAGACCCGCTCGAAAGCGAGAACACCCATGCCCGTGCACTACTCCGAAGACCCCTGGACCCGCGTCACCTCGGCCCGCGGCTACGCCGCCGACGAGCTCATCTCGACGCTGCAGAAGTCGATCCGCCGCGGAGACACGCAGCTCGCGCTGCTCGTCGGCCGCGAGATGTACGAGTCGAGCGCCGATCTCGAGGAGATGATGTGGGCGCGCCTGAACGTCATCTCCTGCGAGGACGTCGGCGACGGCAGCTACGCCGAGCCCGTCGTCGTCAACAGCCTGTACCAGATGCACGAGCGCCTCGATCGGACGTTCGGCGACCGCTGGCTGTTCGCGACCCACGCGATCCGCTTCCTCTCGGAGCGGACCAAGGACCGCACCTCCGACGAGCTCGCGAACCTGACGCTGCACCTCATCAACGCGTCCGAGAAGCCGTTCGAGATCCCCGAGTACGCGCTCGACGTGCACACCCGCCGCGGACAGCTCGCGGGCAGCTCGGTCGACGACTTCTGGGGAGACGGCGGCGGCTCCGCGCTCGAGAACGAGCTCCCGGGACGCACCAGCGCCCTGAAGGACGAGATCCAGCGCCTCCGTGCCGCCGGGGAGTGGAAGGCCTGACGCGGACGAGGGAACCCGTTCTCGCCGAGACACCGCGACGGACGCGGCACCTCGGCCGGAACGGGTTCCCTCGGCGCAGGTCCCCGCGAGCGGCAGAGCGGCGGGGCCCGAGGATCACCCCGCCGTGGTCACCACAATGCGCCCGGGGGTCTGTCGATCGGACGTCGATCCGTCGCCGAGTCGATCGGCAGATCCCCACGTGTAGACGTCACCCCCAGTGCTGATCGCCGTGGTGAAGTTCCCTCCGGCGCCGACAGCCACCACGGGAGGCAGTCCTCCGACGAGCGCCGGGGTCGGCTCCACGGCATTGCCTGTTCCCAGGGCGCCCTCTCCCCACGCCGACAACGAGCCGGTCGAGGAGATCGCCATGTTCTGGGCACCCCAGCCCGCATCAGCCTTCGCGACATCGCTCAGCCCGACGGGAACCGGATCCGAACGGATCGAGCCGCCTTCTGCTCCGTTGTAGACGTTCACCGTCCAGGAATAGGTCGAGCCGTCTCGCGCAACGGCGACCGTACGCCCCACTCCGGCAGTGACCGAAGCGATCGGGGGTAGCCCTGCGACCACGGACGGGCCGTTCCCGCCCACGCCCAGTCCGCTGGCGATCCCCCCACGATCGACGTCCTCCTCCCAGTGGAAGACCAGCCCGTCCGCGTCGACCACCACCACGTGGCCGTCTGTCGCATCGATGTCGACGATCCGCGCGAGGCCTTCGATCCGGGTCGGCGTCCCCCCGACTCCCGTCCCCCAGCCGTAGACCGAGCCGTCGCGGGTCACCGCGAACGAGATGTTGGCGCCGGCGGCGACGGCGACGGCCGTCGGCACACCGTCGATCGGTACGGCGGCCCGGTAGTAGGTGAACGGGCTGATCTCCTCATCGACCTCTCCATTGCCGTTGGATCCCCATCCGAAGACGCGGCCGTTTCCGTCCACGGCCAGACCGTGCGAGTAGCCCCCGGACACCTCGACGATGTCACTCAGTCCGAGAATCGGTTGAGGAAAGACGATGCCGTCGCCCGGCTTCGCGTTTCCCTCGTCGGTCCCGCGGATACCCCACTCCCACACGTCGCCGTCCCGGTCGACGGCGTAGGACTGGAACTCTCCCGCGGAGACGTCGGAGAACTTCACCTCTCTGAGCGCGACCGACGCGGAATAGCTGAGGCTGAACTCGTCGGAGGAGCCTTGTGGAGAGGTGAGGACCAACGGGTACGTGCCCTCGCCCATCGGCGGAAGAACGACCAGCGCCGACGTGTCGGAGCTCACTCGGATCGAGGTGGCCTCCACGCCCCCGACGGACGCAGTGACGATGTCCGAGAGACCAGTGCCGGTGATCCTCGCGCGGCCGCCCGCGAGCGGCATCGTGCCCGGCGAGACTGCGCTGATCGTGGGAGCGGACCGATCGGGGAGGTCCGCACCGCGCCAGCAGAACTCCTCAGATGCCAACGGGAACTTCTGATCGGAGAACGAGTACTGCCACTTCTTGACCCAGACGTCGAGGTACGCGCCGGTCGCGACAGCGAGCGAGTACTCGGCATGGAGGCAGAGGGAGGGATCACTGCCTGCGACTGCGGTCGCCGTCACCTTCCCCTCCGGACCGACCTTGAGATAGACAGCGGCGACTCCGAACGCGCGGATCTCGAACTGACCTCCTGCGGTCATCGTCAGAGTCGCCGAGGCGGTCACCTCAGCCGTCATCGGTGCCGATTGCGCCGAGCTGTACGGAACTGCCCTGCCGTCGGGCTCTACCGCGAATCCCGCGGTGCGATAGAAGCGCTTCTCGAAGACGAACGAGGCGGAACCGCTCACCGAGAACGTGATGTACGGGGCTACGGCGACCGAGACCGCGCCACCTGCGAAGTACCATTCCGGCTTCGGCATCCCCTCGACTCGGCAGTTCAGCGCGACGGTCAGCTTCGCCTCGAGTGACACCACGGGCTCGGTGTAGAGCCTCAAGTCCATCGACGGGCCGACCACCGGATTACCCAGGTCGAGCACGAAACTGACACGAGTGTTCTCGAACTCGAGACCGACTTCCATGCTGTTCTTGTTCGTGAACGCGACCTGCTGCCCCTTGGCGTCGAGGCAGGTGACTCCCGGAGTCGCGGCGTCGGACTGGCGCGTCGTCGCCTCTGCCCACTCCCCCGGCGATGCAGCGCGTCCCAGCGATTCCGGTGCCAGTGTCGTCGCGAACGGCTGCCCGGGAACGACGACGTCGAGTTCCACCGGCCCGTCGTACGCCAGAGTCAGGGTGTCGAACACCGAGTCGAGCGGTGCCGGCTCGACCGTGACGACGGTGCCACCCTCCGCAGTGGCCGCTACCGCGCCGACGCGACCGACCAGCCCCGACTCTGCGCCGGTGGTGCCGATGGGCAGAACGAACCCCGAGCCGACCGTCGGCGCCGCCGCCCCCGGCGCGAGGGTGACAGCGCTCGTCGCCGTGTCGGGGCCGTCGACGACCCCGTCACCGTCGCCGTCACTCGTCGTGGGTGCGCCGATGCTCACTGCCGTGACCGTCTCGACTGCCGCCTCCGTCGCGCCCGCATCGAGGGTGTACTCCGTCGGCGTGGACTCCGCGGGTCGCAGGACGTAGCGGTGCAGGAAGGCTGCCATCGCCTGACGCGAGACGCTCTCCTCCGGATGGAACGTGGTGGTCCCGTCATCCTCGATGTACCCCGTCGTGATGCCGCTGAGACGCATCCACTCGATCTGCTGTGCGAACGGGTTGGCAGTCGGCACATCAGCGAAGAACGTGCCGCTGCCGGTCGTCGGAGGAACGATTCCGTAGCGGGAGAGGAAAGCCGCCATCGCCTGTCGCGAGACGCTCTCGATCGGATGGAAGCCGCCGTCCGCATACCCGGTCGTGATCCCCCGCTCCTTCATCCACTCGACCGCGGCATAGAAGGTGTTGCTCTGCGGAACATCGGAGAACGATGGAGTCGATGGAGGAGTGAAATCCTCTCCGGAGAACCGGTAGAGGAATGCTGCCATCGCCTGCCGGGAGACGTCCTCGACGGGATGGTACTCGGCCCCGCCCGCGACTATGTAGCCCGTGGAGAGGCCCATCTCCGACATCCACTGAATATCGGAGAAGAAGACATTGTCCTCACCGACATCGAGGAATGCCGGCGCACTGTCACCCGGTGAAGGCGTCTGCTCGAGGGTCGCCGCCCCCGATGGCGTGAGACCGATCACTGTCAGCGCGGCCACAATGAGGCCTGCGAGCGCAGCTCGTCCTGAAAGGCGCGAAAGAGAAGACATTCGTTGATCCCCCGGTCATCGACGCCGGAGCCTCCGCCATCGAACACTGAAGACGAGAGTGGCAGAGGACTGAAGCCTCGTGGTGTCGGAATTCTGAACTCCGGGCGCGAACGGTAACACCGGCGGTGACACGGTCTCTACTTCTGTCCCTGATACTCGTTCGGCATTCCACTCGGTGGAAAGGCGCGAGAACGACATCACGGTCGACCTCGCCTCGAACGACCCGCCCTCCCTTCCGACTATCAGGGCGCCCTCTCGACGAACAGACCGCCACGACGGCCCGGGCCGGGGTCGACCGGGCGCTGCGCGGCCGCACCGGATCGTCGCCTGTCGAATCCGAGGACGGGGGAACAGGCCGTTCCCCCGTCGTCCGCCGTGCAGTGAGCAGAACTACTCGACCGACGCGGACACTCAGACCTCGAAGTACCGCATCCGCACCTCGGGGCTCATGAAAGACACCGCTGTCGCGACATTGCTCACCGCGTGGATGAGCGACGTGCACGAGGCGAGTACCTCGGCGTCCCGCCACACCTCCCACGCCAGTCGGTGTGACCAACGATCGGTGTCGGCCGCCATCTGATGCTGGAGCTGGTGCCCTTCCTCGAGCTTCTCGCCCTCCGTCAGCGTGTCGAAAGCGGCGTCCGTCTCAGCGCTCGACCGCGTGACATCGTCGAAACGGATGACGTGGTCTCCGAACTCCTCGTCGAAGAGCGTGACGACCCTCTCCTGGTCGGTAGCGACGAAGACACCCCAGTCGTCATCGCTCTCACGCACTCCGCTGTCGGCCAGCTCCTGCCTCACCCGCGCGACATACGCGTAGCGGTCGGCCATCGCCTGACCGGGCTGCTCGATGGCATGGCTCGGATGCTTGACGTGCACGCCGACGGTGAAGCGGCCGGCGGTCTGTGCGGCCATAACCGAGTCGAGTTCCTTCCGGTAGTGCGGTCGGAGGCGGACGTGCCGATCGAGCACAGCGGCGTACTGCTTGCGGATCCGGAGGAAGCCGGGCGAGAGGTAGAGGTCGTGCGCGTTCACGTAGGTGAGCAGCGGCTCGCGGTCCTGGTTGAACTGATGCGACGGGATGTCCGCGTGGCGGTAGAGGAACTCCTCATCGTTCATCTCGTCGTCGGAGAGGTCGTACAGCGGCTCGAACAGCTTGAGCCACATGTTGCCGTCGTCGGGACGGCTGTAGCAGTAGCTCACCGGCGGAGCGTCCAACCGCTGGATCAGGCGTCCGGCGTCCCAGTCGGGGAGCACCATGGCGACGTCGTCATCGCGCTCGCCCCACACCAGGTGGCTGAGGAACGTGTTGAAGACGGAGAAGAACCCGCCGTCATGAAGTGGGATGACGCGGCGAGTGCGGCCCAGTCCCGCACCGTGCCGGCCGCCGGCCGAGCGAGCGAGCGCGGGCGCCTCCGCCGGCAGCTCGCGGAAACGCGACCGCGGACGGGCGGTCTTCACCGAGGCGTCGTCCGGGTCGAGCAGTTCCGCGTAGACCTGCGACAGACGGCTGTACGAGAACTCCGCGGCTCGGTCGCGTCGCTCGCGCGCCGTCGAAGCCGCCTCGTCCGACTGCACGAAGGCCCTGGCATCCGTGAGCACGTCGGCGATGTCGACCGGACGCAGCAGGGCCTGGCGCCCGATCACCAGGTTCTCGATCTCGGGATACTGCGCAGGCCTCGAACCGATCGGGTCCACGAACAGCACTCCCGCGGGCCCCTCCATGTCGAGGTGGGGCGGGATGCGGCTGAGCACGAGCGGCTTGCCCAGCGCGAGGGCCTCACGTGGCCCGATCGAGTAGCCCTCCCCCGCCGAGACGTTGACGTACACGTCGAACGAATCGATGAGGCCGTTCTTGTCCGCTTCGCTGAGATTCCCTGTCGAGAGGCGGATGTTGTCGACCGGCGCGTCTGCGGCGAGTGCGGTCACCCGCTCGAGAGTGTCGCCCATCGCGAGGTTCGAGTGGATCACCAGTTCGACGCTGGAGTCGTGACCGAATGCGAGGAGGAACGCCTCGACCAGCAGATCGAGGCCCTTGCGAGAGTGGTACGCCGAGACCGTGCCGAAACGGGTGCGCGAGGGCAACGGCGAGCGGTACCGGCGGGCCAGCAGCGGCTCGAGCTCGAGCCCGATCGGAAGGGTTCCGACAGGGATGCGGACTCCGCTTCGCTCCGCCACTTCGACGAGGTACGCGCTCGAGAACAACGCGATGTCGAACCGGTCGTTCAAGATCCGCACCCACTGCTCGGGCAGTGCGTCGGAGTCGTAGGCCATGTGCGCGATCCGGAGACCGGTGTCGGGGATCGTCGCGTAGTTGTAGTCGGTGAACCCGTTCCAGAGGACGTCGGTGAAGACGTAGACCGCTGCCTCTCCCGGTGCGACGACGGGGACGCTCCGCCCGCTCGGCAGCACGACGGACCGACCGGGCTGGAGGTGCGGCTCGCGCGGAGCGAAGAAGCCCACCTCGAAGTGGCGGGAGAACAGCTCGAGCGCCGCGGCCGTGACCGTGCCGATTCCGGTGTGGAAGTCGGAGCGTCCGATCACGAGGACGCCCGGCGATGTCGTGACAGTCATCGGGCGCGCAGCTTCCGCACGTAGGGGGCCGGATTCCTCACTACGCGCAGAGGCATCGTCAGTTTCCAAGACGTGCTCGCCACCAGCTCCTCGATACGGGACTGCTGATGGCCGATCGTCTCCTGCGCACGACGAATCTCGTCCTGAAGGCGCTGGACCTCGCCTGCGAGGGCCGGATCCTCGACGGCCGGAGCAGCGTGGAGCAGCTCGTGCACTCGGTGGGCCAGGAACGCAACGTGGCGTTCGCGTTCGAACAGCTGCTGCTCGAGACTCTCGAGCTCGAGCAGCAGCCCGGCGCGATAGCGCTCCTCGGGGTCGTCCGCGGCGGGCGGATCCTCGGCGTCGTGCGCGACGAGTCTGCCGAGGGCCTCCTCGGCCAGGTGGGCGCGAGCCTCCGCGACCTCGGCGCGCTCTTCAGCGGCGATCCGCGCCTCCTCCTGCGCGCGCGACTCGGCCGCCGCGGATTCCGCTGCGAGGTGGAGCTGCTCACGCAGGCGCGGGACAGAGGCGGTCAAGCCGGCCTCGCGAGTCGCCAGACGCTGGATCCGCGCCACGACAGCACGGTCGTGGAGCGACAGCTCGGCTCCCTGCTCCCGTGGAGGCGACTCGATGACGGCTCCCTGCAGGGCGGCGACCACGGCTCCCCACCACTCGGACGCGCGCGTCCGCTCGACCGCGACCCGCTGGGCGAGATGAGAGGCGATCTCCGCGCGTCGAGTCCACGTCTCGAGGATGACCGCGGTCGCGTCGTCCGAGGCGACGGCGAGTGACGGGAGCGCCCATTCCGAGACGCCGAAGTTCGCCATGGCGCCCACGATCTTGCGGCGCGTGTAGTCGTCGACGGTGACCGCGATCGCCGGCACAGCGGCCGAAAGAGCGAAGACGATCGGATGGTAGCGACCCGAGACGGACAGGGCCGCGCCGCGGGTGAGCTGCGCGATCCGCCGAGCGGTCAGCTGACCGGCCACGACGACTCGGGCGTCGGGCACCTCCTCCAGGAGAGCGGCGGCGAGGCGCGCATGCATCAGGTCGTCTGCGACCGGTGCGGCCGGATCGAGTGAGGACTGGTGCGGGAGGAACAGGATCGACGCTCCCGTCTCCGAGACCACTGCACCGAGCATGCGGGAGAGATCCGACGCGTAGTCGTCGAGATCGGTCGGCCCGGAGTACGGCGGGAAGCTGACGGCGAGGTACCCACCCTGCGGCAGCCCTGGGAGCCCGTCGTCTCCGAACTCCTGAGGATCGACGAGGAAGCTGGCGTCGTCGATCGTGTGGACGACGCCGGGAATGCCGAGTTCGAGCGCGGCGCGCGCGGACTCCGCCTCTCGGACGCCGACGAGGACCGAGGATCCGAGGATCTCGGTGACGAGCTCAGCATCGCGGGGCGCGAGGACGGGACCGAGAGACTGACCGGTCACGACCAGCGGCCGCTCGAAAACAGCCGCGATCCGTGCGAGGGCAGCGCGCTCGTACACGTGCTCGGAGAAAGGAGTGGTCAGGTTGCCACCGCCGGCGATGATGACGCCGTCCGCGTCCGGCACGGCCTCGATCACCTGCCAGGCCGGGTCGTCTGCTGGGAGAGCGTCGACATGGCCGTGTGCGGCGCGGGTCACCCGCTCGAGGCGATCCTCCCTGGCTGCGCGGGTCGGCGTGATCCCCTCGTCGAACCCGATGCGCGCGATCGCCTCTGCTCGGTAACGGACGGCGGAGTCCTCGGGGGCGCCCGACACGATCACCGCGTCCACTTCGGTCCGCTGCCGGAGCTCGTCGAGCAATGCCTCCAGCATCGCCTCGTCGCCGGCGTGGTAGTCGGTTCGTGCTCCGACATCGCCAATCAGAATGAGCCGCATCATGCCTCTTCTTCGTCTTCGTCGTGGTCGTCGTGTGTTCCGAGCGCATCGGAGCCCTCGAGCCGCTTCCGGAGGAGTCGAGCGATCGCCGCGGTCGAGTAGTCGGCCCGCATCCTCTCGGCCGAGGTGCGACGCAGGTGCGTCCGCGCCCCGGGGCTGTGCAGGAGAACGCGGAGCGCGCGCACGGCGTGGGCGACATCGATCCCGCGACCCGCGCCGTCGGTCCGCAGAGGGACGAGTGAGGCCGAGTCGGCGGTGATGCCGACGAGAGCGGCCGGGCCGCCGGAGGCGACGACGGCCGTGCCGGCACTCAGGGCCGTCGCCGGGAGGAGGCTCGCGACCGGAGCTGCGTGGAGCGAGAGGACGACCGTGGCGTGTGCGGCGACCGTCCGGAGCTGAGCGAGGGAGAACCGCCGATCGAGGACGACGATGTCCTCGCGCCCTCGTCCGCCGTGGATCAGCCGCTCGCGTTCCGCCGTGCTCAACTGCCCCGCCAGGAGGACCAGGACGGTGCCGACCGGATCCGGACCGCTCGATCGCGTCGCGGCGATGAACACCTCCATGGTCTGGAGCGCGTCCTCGGCCGCCGCGCCACCGCTGCGTCCGGCGTCGGCGATGACGAGCGAGCCCGACTCCGGCAGGCCGAGCGCCTCTCGGGGCACGAGCGGCGGCCGCTGATCCAGGTCGATCGGGTACGGCAGAGCGACCGCGTCGGAGCGACGTCCGTCTGCCCCGATCGACCAGACCTCGTCCACGTCCGGGAGCGAGTCGTCTCCATCGCCGATGACTGCGACGATCCTCCGGCCCTGCGCCTGCTCGAGGACGACGATCGCGTCGCTCAGCACGGCGGCTCCGGCCGGAGTGAGCACGAGGACGTTCGGGTGGACGGCGCGGGAGGCGATGCGCCGCGGGTTCGCCGGCTCGTCGAGACCGACGACATGCACCGGAGCACCGGTCGCCGAGAACGCGCGGCAGAACCGACGGGCGACGACGTCCTCCTCGGTTCCGGGAACCGTCAGCACGAGAACGAGCCAGCCCTCCGCCGACGCCGTCACCCTCAGAGCACCGGAGTCGATCACCGCCTCGGGAAGGACCTCCTCGACGGCGGCGCGTGAGGCGGCCGCACGGGGGTCGGCGCTGAACCAGTCGAGGTACGCCCGCCCGTCTGCGGTCAGGACCTCGGGGTACGCCCACTGCAGATCGCTCCGAGCCGCCCACAGCGCGTACTCGATCGGGGCCAGAGGTGCCAGCCGGTGGCCGAACTGCGGCGAGAGCAGCCAGCGGGCGAATCCGTCCGGGTCCGCGAAGGCGTCCGGCGGTGCGGACCGGGCCGCTGTCGCACCGGTCAGCACCGAGCGGACCAGGCGCCGCACAGGGTAGTCGAGGGCCACCCCGTTGCTCAAGCGCGAGAATCGGTACTCACTGTCTCGGTGGTCGCCGAAACCGTGCGCGAGGAGTCGCTCGCCGTACCCTTCCGCAAGACGTCGGAGGAGCGGGGTCCGGCTGAGGAGCACTCGCGGCTCGGCCGCGGCGTGCTTCGAGAGCAGCCACGGCGTGCGCGGATCGTAGCCGCTGAAGTGAAGGAATCGCAGACGCTCGCCGCCCGCGGTCCAGATGTCCCCCACGCGGCCGATCGGTCGCTCGTGGAGATTCCAGTAGGCCACGTTCAGCCCCCGATCGCGGGAGATCCGGTGGGGGAAGAGAGCCGGAACCCAGTCGATCCAGCGTTGATCGGTGAAGAGCGCGTTCTGCGGGTCCGAGATCGCATCATCGCGCAGCCGGTCGTTCCACCAGGCGAGGAACAGGTGCGAGGAGACGCCCACCGCGATGAACCCGAGGTTGAAGATCCCGGCGAGCATGATCATCTGCTCCGAGACGAGCTTGCCGTCGCGTGGCAGCGGGTCGAGCACGTGCGGGGTGAGGACGATGCCGTGCTCCACCGCGTCGGCGAAGACGTCGGCCAGGTCGTCGAACACCTGGATGTCGGGGTCGAAGTACGCGGCCGCCTCCGCGCCGCCGCGGAGGAGAGTCGCCAGGAGCGCCGGCTTCAGCGCCGTCGCGAACTCCATCACGTCGTAGACGGTCATCATCCGGTGGAGGACCGCGATGTCGAGCCCGAGGTCCTGCGGCAGCAGGACCGAACCTACTCCGGTCGTCGACCGGTCCGCCTCCGTCCCGTCGACCACGAGGGTCGCGAAACCGACCTCGGCGTTCTTCACCGCGAAGGTCTCCTGAAGGACCCGCGCCTGCGGGATGTAGTTGCGCGCGACGATGGTGCCGGCGGCGAAGCGGACGCTCACTTCAGCGACGGACGAGGGACGCGTTCGCGTCGAACCACTCGTAGGTCTCGCGCAGCGCCTCCTCGAGGCCGTAGCGAGGCGTCCAGCCGAGACCGGTCAGCCGGGACACATCGTACGAGCGCTCGCGTTGGCCGTTCGGCTTGCTCGTGTCCCATTCGATCTCGCCGCGGTAGCCCGAGACGCCGGCGAGGGTGTCGACGACCTCGCGGATGCGGGTCTCCCTGCCCGAGGCGAGGTTGTAGACGCCCGAGCCCCGCTCCAGGAGGATGCGCAGGCCGGTCGCCGCGTCCTTGCTGTAGAGGAAGTCGCGCTGCGCACTCCCGTCGCCCCAGACCACCATGCGCTGGTCGAGTCGCACGGAGCGGTGGAAGCGCGAGACGAGGGAGGGAAGCACGTGCCCGCGCTCCTCGTCGAAACGGTCGGCCGGACCGAACAGATTCGTCGAGAGCACCATGGCGTAGTCCACGCCGTACTGCTCGGCGTACGCCTCGAGCTGGGCGAGCATGCCGCGCTTCGCGTGCGCGTACCCGGCTTCCGATGCATGCGGAGGACCCATCCAGATGTCACTCTCGCGCATCGGCATCCGGAGCCCGTCGCTGTACATCGCCACCGAGCCCATTGCCACGATCTTCCGCACGCCGGCGAGACGCGAGGCTTCCACGACGTTCGTGTTGATGCGAGCGTTGTCGAAGTACATCTCCCCAGGGCTGCGCAGGTTGCCCATCAATCCGTGCACGCGTGCCGCGAGGTGGATCACGGAGTCGGGCGCGACCGTGTTGAGGAGTGCAGCGGTCGCGGACTCGTCCCGCAGGTCCGCCTGCTCCGACGAGGCAGCGAACACGTCGTAGCCGTGCTCGCGCAACTCGTGCACGATCGCTGTGCCGATGACCCCGGTCGATCCGGTGACCAGGACTCGTTCGTTGCTCAGGATCGTCCCTCTCGTTCTCGCTGCGGCGCCCCGGCCCCGCTGCCGCCCCCCGCTCGATCCGCCGAGCAGAAGAGCTCTGCCGATGGTGTGCGGGGGCCCGCGGCGCTCCATCCTAGGGGCGGGGTCGATTCCGACCGGGCCGTAGCGACACCGTGACTCACCGCGCGTGCGCAGGGGTGGAGGTCTGCGCGTCGACCCGCCCGCCGACGGGGCGCCGGATCCGCGCTCACTGCGTCGCGTCGTACCGGTAGAGGAAGGCGGCGATCGCCTGCCGCGACACGGGCTCGAGCGGGTGGAAGCCGCCGTCCGGGTATCCCGTCGTGATACCCGTCCTGTCGAGCCAGGCGATCTCCCCGGCGAACGGGTTCGCGGCGGGGACATCGGTGAACACCGTCGAGACGGGGTGCGGCTCTCCGGAGAGCCGGGAGAGGAACGCCGCGGCGGACTGCCGTGTCACCGGCTCCAGCGGCGCGAAGGTACCGTCGGCGTTGCCCGTTGTCAGCCCTTCCGACTTCATCCATTCGATCTCGGTGAAGAACGGGTGTGTCACCGGCACGTCGCTGAAGGACGCCGTCGCCGGGGGTACGAACTCCGTCGGCCAGAAGCGGTACCGGTCGTAGCGGTACAGGAACGCCGCCATCGCCTGCCGCGACACGTCCTCGACGGGGTGGTAGGTCTTGCTGCCGTCGGCCTCCACGTATCCCTGGGCGAGGTTCTTGCCCGCCATCCAGGTGACCTCGCGCCCGAAGGTGCTCCGGGGCTCGACGTCCGTGAAGAACCGGGGGGCGTCCTCCTCGGTGAGCATGATGTTGGCCGTCACCGTCCCGCCCGCGGGGTAGTCGACCACGGTCGCGTCCTGGCGCGTCCTGTCGCCGATCCAGTAGCCGGACAGGTAGCGCGCCGCCTCCGCTCCCTCGTCGGGATCGGTCGCGGTGTCGTACCGGATGCGGTACTGACCCGCCGGGAGATCCGTGAACGCGTACTCGTTGCCGACTGCGCTGTCCACCTCGACAGAGCGGGTGAGGCAGGGGGCGTCCGAGCACACCTGCTCCGCGGTCACCGTCACGTCGGTGTAGGACTCGAGGAACTCCCGAGTGGCGACGAGCCCGTGCAGCGCAGGGACAGAGGGCATCGCGATGTCGATTCCAGAGCGAGCGCCGCCGGTGGAGACGGCGACCCCGCGGGCCTTCGACTCGTCCGCCGTGCCGCCGTACCACTGGTCGATGGGGAGGACGTCGAGCTGATTGCGCAACGTCACCTCGCGGGCATCGGCCTCGATCCGCCAGGTGCCGGCGCGGAGCCCCTCCATCTCGTAGTGACCCTCGGCATCGGTGGTCACCAGGGCGAAGCCGTCGTAGCCCTCCGGGTAGTGCTCGGGATCGGCGACGTCGGCAACGCGGTGAGCGGTGACCGGGACCTGGTTCAGTCCCTGTCCCGTATCCGCCGCAGTCACCCGACCCGAGAGAGACCCGCCCTTCTCGAGCACGGCATCGCGCCCGAAGATCGCCTGACCCGTCTCGGTCACCGTCGTCACCTGCGCGGTCCGCTGATCGGGAGCGCCGTTCCAGTACTCGGGGACGTACGCGGGGATCCCCTCGAAGGAGACGTGGTAGTCCTGCAGCTCCAGGCCGCGGATCGTGTACCGGCCGTCCTCGTCCGGTGTCGCCTCACCTCCCCAGTAGTACGCGTACCACCCTGCATTGACGGTGATGCTAGTCGGCGACGGGGCGTCGGGGCCGCCGTACGTCACCACTCCGCTGATCGTGCCGCCGAGCGGGAGGACCTGCAGAGGGGTGGCCGTCCGCTCATCCGCGACCACGGCGACGGTGGCCGACGGCTCCCGTGTGCCGCCGAGCCACCGCGCCAGGTGGACGGAATCGTTCGGGGTGTACTTCACCTGGTAGTCGCCCGGCTCGACTCCGGCGATCGTGAAGGTTCCATCCGTCGACTCATCGAAGTACCCGGTGTCGTATCCCGGTCGATCAGGGTCTATGAGGTCGACGTAGACCGAGTCGATGTCCGCGTCGGGTCCACCGTCGCCCTCGCCGAGCACTCGGCCCGTCAAGGTGCCGGTCTCGTCGGCGGCGTCCGCAGCGGAGACGGGGCCGGCCGTGCCGAGCGCGAGCGCCGCCACGACGACCGTGGTGACGAAGCAGCGGAGGGCAGAGGAGGTGCGGTGGGGCATGCGGGCTACTTCCGAATCGGGTGCAGGCAGAGGCCGGCGCCCGAAGGCCGCGACACCGTGTCGCAACAGTAGCGGCCTCGGGAAGATCGGTTGTGACACCATAACGAGGGCCAGAACGAGAGCGACGGCGCTCCCGCATCACTCCCAGTGCTGCGTGTATCGGTGCAGGAAGGCGGCCATCGCCTGGCGCGAGACCGGAGCGAGCGGCGCGAAGGTGCCGTCTGCATTGCCGGTCGTGATGCCTTCGGCCTTCATCCACTCGATCTGCGCGAAGAACGGGTTCGCCGCCGGGACATCCGAGAAGCTCGCACTCGGCCGCGCGAATCCCGGATTCACCGCGAGACGGGCGAGGAACGCCGACATCGCCTGCCGCGAGACGTCTTGGTCGGGAGCATACGTGCCGTCGGCGTTGCCGGTGGTGATCCCCTTCGCCTTCATCCACTCGACAGCCGTGTAGAACGGGTTGCTCGTCGGCACGTCGCTGAACGAAGGACGCGACGGAGGACTGAAGGACTCCCCCGACATCCGGTAGAGGAAGGCGGCCATCGCCTGACGCGAGACGTTCTCGGTGGGACGGTACTCGAGCCCACCGCCCGCCGCGGGGTACCCGGTCGTGATGCCCTCGCGGTGCATCCAGACGATGTCCGCGCAGAACGCCTGCCCTGCGACGACATCCGTGAAGGTGCGCGGCTCCGTCGCCGACACATCGAGGTCGATGCGGGACGAGGCGACGTCGACCGTGTCGGCAGAGGCGAAGTCGTCACCGCCGATCCACACCCCCTCCGGGAAGTCGTCCGCGACGATCCGGAGCCGGTAGACGCCTGCTGGCAGCGAGTCGAAGATGTACCAGTCGGTGCGCGGGGACGAGGCGCTGACGAAGCCTGTGGCGTCGACCGCCTCGACTCGCGCGCCCGGCCAGAACGCGGGCACGCCGCACTGATCGATCATGGAGGCGGAGCCGGACAGCATCGGCGCCCGCTCGCTCGGGACCACGGAGACATCGACCGTCTGCCCCGGCGTCACCTGGATCGGCCGTGCTCGGGCGCGATCCGCGGAACCGCCGAACCAGGTCGCGCGGTAACCCTGAGGGACGACTCGCAGAGTGTAGGAGCCCGCTGGGATCCCGTCGATCCGCCACGCACTGTCGCCGCAGGTGTCTCCGGCCTGCGTTCCGGAGGCGTCGTAGAGGACGACGAGCGCCCGGCACCCGCCGACATCCGAGCCGTTGCCGTCGGAAGGGACAGCGCGCCCGGTCAGCGAGCCCCCCAGGACGTAGTCGGCGTCGATACCGGAGGTCGCGCTGCCGGCACGGGTCGTGACCGGTGTGCTGGCAGCCTCGGTCGCCGCGTGCGGCCAGTAGTGGTCGAGGTACCGGCCGCCGGCCGACGAGAAGAACAGAGTAAAACCACCTGCCGACAACCCCCCTGATCTCGTAACGTCCCGAATCCGCAGTGCTGTCGACCGACGCAGACCCGGCGGTGATGCCGTCGGCGTCGATCGCCGACACGCGCAGTGACTCATTCGGGTACGCGGACCAGTCGGGGAAGCCCGGTGCTCGCAGGTCTCCGGTCAGAGCGGCTCCGTCGGCGAGCGCCAGATCGATTCCCGTGACGTCCGTGCCCTCGCCGACGACGATCCCGGTCGACTGACTACGCAGTGCGCCGCCGTACCAGCTCGATGCGTGGTCGCGGGTCTGGTCCTCGACCTGGATCTCGTAGCGGCCCGGCTCGAGGCCGCGGAAGACGTACCGACCGTCCTCCGTCACCGAGTAGGTGTACGCGAGCGCCTCACCACCGTCGACGGCCCACCGGACCGTGACCTGCTGCAGGGCTGTCCCCGCGGCATCCGTCACTCGGCCCGAGATGCTCCCCGCCTCGACCATGCGGACGTCGAACCCGCCCGCGGACAGGGCCGATGCGGAGAGGATCGTGGCACTGCGTCGGGCGTGGACTCCAGGCCAGTAGGCGTCGAGAGGACCTGCGCCCGTCGCCGGGTCGGTGCGCCCGACGAACCGGAGCACGAAGTCGCCGGAGACGCCTGCGAGGCGGTACCGCCCACTTTCGTCGCTGTTCGCTCGCGCGAGCTCTCCCCCCGCGCCTGCCGAGTAGCGGCCCTCCGGAACAGAGCTCGCCCACGCCTCGACACGGATTCCGGCGAGCCCCGCACCCGATTCGTCGGTCACGCGGCCGGTGACAATCGCTGTCGGGGCGGCTGCGGACACGGGAGCAACGAGACCCGCACCGACCGCGGTGCAGAGAAGGAGCAGGAGCATCACCCGGAGGGCGCGGAGCAGCGGCATGGCAGGACTCTCGATCGGCACCACAGGACGATGGCGCGGCTCTCGACAGGCTACCCAGAGCGACGCCGGCATGCGTCTGTCCTTCGACGGGGAGGGGCGGCGCTCCGCGCTGAGCGCCTGACGGCTCGGTGCGCAGCCCGCGCGGCAGTGGAGACACGGCATCCCTTCCACTTGTCAGGAACGACCTCAGCACACATAGTGACCTCCACATCCCGCACCGAGAGGACCACCGCCATGAAGACGATCGACTCCGTGTTGCGCTATCTGGGATGGGAGCCGCCCGAGCGATCAACGCGCTCGTCGCAGCGACAGTCGAAGGTGTCGGTGGCGATCGCGGTACTGGTCGGAGTCGCGGTCGTCCTCGCTCCATCGGGCGCAGCGTTCGCTGCTCCGGCGGAGGTGACGGCAGCTGCTGAGGAGCCGGGTACGATCACGGGGATCGTGACGGACTCCCGGTCGGGGGATCCACTGGAGGGCGTGTCTGTCTCCGCGTTCTCGCCCGGGGTGACCTCGACCGTGGCCTCCGGACTCTCGGCTGCGGACGGACGCTACTCACTCCAGGTCAGAGCGAGCGCGTACCAGATCCAGTTCGCGAAGTCCGGGTACGAGCTCGCCTGGTACGGCGCCGGAGTCACGGAGACGCGGGAGCGCGCAACTGTGCTCGATGTGGTCGCGGGCCGAACGACGACGGCCGATCAAGCGCTCGAGAAGATCGTCTACCCGTACATCACCGGCAGCGTGCGCATCCTCGACAAGTACGGGAACCCTGCGCCGAAGGGCACGATCGCGGACATCAATGCCTATCGATGCCGGTCGGCGGACCCGGCGAGCTGCGACGTGACCAGCGGACGGACCACTTCTCTGGAGGACGGCAGCTACTCCCTCCGGGCCTGGGAGACAGGGACATACCGAGTCGCCTTCACCGGTTACCTCACCGGTGCGACGATCTCCTACACCCCAGAGTGGTTCGACCGCGCTCCTTCTCGGGAGGCCGCGACGTCGATCGTCCTCGGTGACGAGGAGACTCGCACGGGTGTGAACGGCACCCTGCGCCCGGTCGACTACCTCGATCAGATCTTCGTCGACGTGCCCGAGGCGCACGCCTTCTACGGTCCGATCCAGTGGATGGGCGACACCGGGCTCTCCAACGGGTTCCCCGGACCGGGCGGTACCAAGGAGTACCGGCCCGCGATCGACGTCACCCGCGAGGCCATGGCCGCTTTCCTGTACCGGTACTCCGGAGTCACCTTCACGCCGCCAGCGACTCCGTCCTTCTCGGACGTGCCTGCAGCGAGCGAGTTCTACACGGCGATCGAGTGGATGAAGGCCGAGGGCATCACGACCGGCAATGCGGACGGCACCTACGGGCCGAAGGATGCGGTCACTCGGCAGGCGATGGCCGCGTTCCTCGGACGCCTCAACAAGGAGGACGTCTCGAACCCCGGTCCCGCGCAGTTCAGCGATGTGCCGAGCAGCAATCCGTTCTTCGGCTACGTCAACTGGATGAAGACCTCCGGTCTGTCGACGGGCTATCCGGACGGTACGTACCACCCGCTGGAGAACGTCACCCGCCAGGCGATGGCCGCCTTCCTCTACCGCAACGACCTGCAGGCCGGATCACCGGACGGGAACCTCTGACCCGCCGCGGAGCCGTCGACGAGCCGGTCCGGAGGGGGGAAGCAGTAGTCCCCCTCCGGCCGGTCGCGGTGCTCGCGATCCTCCTCGCCGTGCTGTCCACGGTCGTGCTCCTCCCCGGCGCGATGAACCGGTGGGTGCTGCCGAAGGACCTGGTCATGGCGGCGGCGGTCGTCCTGGCGTCGGTCGCGACGGCGACCGGTAGCCTGCCCCGGAGGCTCGTGATGGTCGTCGGCACGGCGATCGCGATGCTCGCGGCTGCCGCCCTCCTCGGCGCGGCTCCGCTCGTGCAGCTCCTGGGGCGCTGGCCGCGCTACGAAGGCGCGATCACGGTGGGCGTCTACCTCGGGGCCTTCTGGCTCGGCGCTCGGCTGCTCGGGCCTCGGTCGCATCCGCACCTGCTCGACGTCCTCCTGCACAGCGCCTCCGTCGCCGCCGCGGCGGTGGCCGGGCTCGCCGCGCTCGAATCACTCGGCCTGCGTCCTGTGCCCGGAGATCTCGCCCGGCCGGGATCTCTGCTCGGCAACGCGAGCGACCAGGGCGTCTTCGGGGTGGTCGTCGTCGCACTCCTGGCGCCCGCCGCCCACCGGGCCTGGTCTCGGAGGAGTCCGGACGCAGTGCTCCTCACCATCGGCCTCGCCTCGGCGCTCGCCGCTGTCGTGCTGTCCGCGTCCCGCGGAGCCCTGCTGGGACTGGCGATGGCCCTCGTCGTCGTCCTGATCGGCGCGCTGGTCACGACTGACGCGAAGGACCGCCGACGGCTCCTCCTCCTCGCGGGCGCTGCCACCGTCGGCCTCGCCGGCCTGGTCCTCGCGATCCCCCTCACTCGGGAGCGGCTGCTCGGACTGAGCCCGCTCGCCTCCTCGTCCGCCGCGGGGCGGACGACCCTGTGGGCCGAGACGCTGCGAGTCGTGTCGGCTCATCCGCTCCTCGGCGTCGGTCCGAACGGATTCATGGACGCCGCCTCGACGACGCACGGCCCGAACTGGTTCGCCGCGAACGGAGTCGGTACTACCGTCGACTCCCCGCACTCGCTGCTCCTGCAGTCCGCCACAGCAGGAGGAGTGGGACTGGCTGTCCTCCTGATCGCGTTCTGCGTGCTCTCGCTTCTCGCGATCCTGCGCGCCTGGGGTGCCGCGTCCGCGGGGGACCGCATCGCGGCCGGTCGGCGGCCGCTCCTGCTCAGTGCGCTGGCCGCCTCCCTCGGGTACGTGACGAGTCTGAGCACGCACTTCACGACGCCGGGCAACACGCTGCTGATGGCGGTGCTGCTCGGAGCGGCCGTCTCCGCGACGCCCCCTCCGTCGCCCGCCGGCAAGCGGCGGTGGGGCTCGACGGCGCGGACGGTCGGGCTCGCCGCCTGGGTCGGTCTCCTCGCACTGACGACGGCGGCGGAGCTCCCGCTCCAGGAGGGGATCGAGGCATCGGGACGCGGACGGATCACCGCTGCGGAGAGGGCCTTCGACACAGCGCAGGCACTTCGGCCGTGGGATGCCGATGTGACCTCCATCGCAGCGCAGTCGCTCACCGCTGCGGCGTCGGCCGGAGCTTCCGGAGCAGCCCGGGCTGCGGTCGAACGGAGCACAGACGCCCTCGCGCGCGTCCCCGGCTCCGTCGTGGCAGCGAAGGCACTCGCCGCGGCCCAGCAGTTCGCCGGCGACCCCGGGGCCGCGATCGCGACGCTCACGGCTCTCGACGAGCGGGCGCCGAACGATCCCGAGACGCGGCACCGCCTCGGCACTCTCCTCTTCTCGCTCGGTGAGACTCAGCGGGCTGGAGTCCTCCTCGAGAGCGCGGCCGAGCTCGCCCCCACCGATGTCACGATCTGGCGGACATTGGCCCGCTACTCCACGGCGACCGGAGATGCGGACGGGCTGGTCCGGGCCGAGGAGGCCCTCCGAGAGATCCTCGACAGCGGAGGCGCGGGCTGAGCTCCTGCGGACCCCGGCCGCCTAGGATGTCCGCATGCCCACGCTCGACGCGGATCAGCCGCGTCCCCCCGAGGACACTCGGGGACCGGGACGGAAGCAGTTCCTCCGCTTCACAGGAGTCGCCACCGCCGTCGCGGTAGGGGGGCCGCTTCTCGCGTCAGCTGTGGTCAACGGTACCGAAGCAGACGGCGAGGCGGCCCCGGGCACCACGGTCGAGTCCGCGAGCTTCGTCAGGCTCCTGCGTCCCTCCGACTCCGGCGGTGTCGTCGATGACGCGCTAGAGATCCGCGCCGCGTTCGAGGCGCTCGCGGAGGGAGGTCTCCTGGTGCTGGGCCCGGGGCACTTCCGCATCGCCTCCCGCCTCGACGTGCCGACCGGCGTCGTCCTCCGCGGTTCAGCGACCGCCGCGACCGTCCTCCACATCGACGATCGGGTCCGCGGCGACGCCGTCACGCTCGCGCACGCCGCAGGCATCTCTGACCTCACTCTCAGTCCGGTCGGCTCGTCGCGGGAGGCCGGCGCTCTCATCGGCATCGACGGCAACGAGTGCGTCGTCGAGCGGTGCACCCTCGTTGGATACTTCGTCGGCATCCGCGTCGGAACGAGAGCGGTCCGAGCGGTGAGCACCTCGCTTTCCGGCCTGAGCTTCCGATCTCCGCACACCGGATCCGCCTCCGGCGCCATCGATCTCGTCAATTTCGCGAGCACCGTCATCACCGGCTGCGTCATGTCCTCGATCTCGCAGCTCAGTCGGCAGTGCCTGTTCGGAATCCGCGTGGGCACCGGCGACACCGCGATGGTCTCCGATACGAACATCACGTCGCACGGTGCCGCACTGCTGATCGCGACCGAGGCGGACGAGTCCTGCTGGGCGTTCCAGGCGACGAACTGCCTGTTCGACTCCGCGGGCGGCGTGGTCGGCGATCGGAACGCCTCCTCCGCCGAGATCACTCCGAAGGGAGAGGTCCGCGCGACGATGTTCGCCAACTGCTGGTTCGGGCTGTCCGAGGCCGGCCACGGCCTGCGGGTCGCGGCGGACGCACGGGAGAACGCGATCGTCGAGGGGCTGTCGCTCTCGAACTGCCATTTCCTCCGCAACGGACGCTCCGGTCTCTCGGTGTCGGGCTCCGGAATCACCAACTGGTCCGTAACGGGCGGCTACTCCGTCGAGAACGAGGAGTCGGGGATCGAGGCCGTCGAAGGCACCTCGAGCTTCGCGATCACCGGTCACTCCGCGGGCCGAGGCCGGCTGCCCAGCACTCCGGACGTCCGGCGGATGAACGAGTTCGGCATCCGGATCGGCGAGGGCTGCGACGACTACCTCGTGACCGGATGCCGCCTGAGCGGGAACGAACGAGCGGCACTGGTCGATGAGGCGAACGCTGCCGGGCGTCTCGTCGAGGGGAACCTACTCGGCTAGCGACGGGACGGCACGCAGGACTCCCCGAGGAGCCGCTACTTGTAGACCGCCCAGACCGACTGGTCGAGGAAGCGGGTCTCGCCGTCGGCGCTGACCTCCCAGCCCTCCGCCGTGGTGCCGAGGTAGCGGCCGCGGAGGATCTCGGGGAACCAGCGGTCGCGCGTGCGGACCCAGCGGATGAAGTTGGCCGGACGGCCGGCGTTCAGGGTCTGGCTGCTGCCGGATTCACTCATGGATCCAGTCTCACCCGCCGACGGAAATGGGCTCGGGGCATTGACTTCCCAGGAAGAGCGGGCAGTCGTTCACAGTCGCCGCACATATCGCTGAGTATCGTTCGCAGAAACGGGAGGTCATCATGAACAGTTCGTCATCGACCGGTGCTTTCGGCTCCGGCAACCCCATCGAGGGCATCTGGCAGGCCATGGAGCAGGTCCGCTCCAGCTTCGAGAAGCGCTCCGGCACCCGCGTCGGCCGCGGCGACGTCCGCGCGGCGGTGCTCGCGCTCCTCGCCGAGCAGCCCATGCACGGCTACCAGATCATCCACGAGATCGAGGAGCGCAGCTCCGGCAGCTGGAAGCCGAGCCCCGGCTCCGTCTACCCGACCCTGCAGCTGCTCGCCGACGAGGGCCTGATCGCCGCCGACGAGTCGAACGGCCGCAAGACCTACTCGCTCACCGAGGCGGGTCGCGCGCAGGTCGCCGCCTCCGGCAGCTCCGCCCCCTTCGCGGGCGAGCCAGAGCCCGTCGACTTCGGCGCCCTGCCGAAGGCCGGCGTCGAGCTCGCGCAGGCCGCCGCGCAGGTCGGCCGATCGGGCACTCCGGACCAGATCCGCAAGGCCATCACGGAACTCGAGGACTCGCGCCGCAGGCTGTACGCGATCCTCGCGCAGGACTGACCCGGGTGGCGCCGGTACGCCCGGGCCCCGAGGGCCCGGGCCGCCGCCGCGCGCGCAGTGATCAGCGGCGCTACCGCCGGATCCTGCGCTTCGCCTCCTGGCACCTCGCGGTGACCTGGTTCTTCGATCTGCTGCTGCCCCGCATCGGTCTGTCGTCGATCGCCCTGCGCACGCGTCCGGCTCGGATGCGCCGCTTCGCGCGCAGCTTCCACGTGCTCGCCGTCGAGCTCGGCGGACTGATGATCAAGGTGGGGCAGTTCATGTCGTCGCGCCTCGACGTGCTGCCGCCCGAGATCACCCGCGAGCTCGAGGGCCTGCAGGACGAGGTGCCGCCCGTGCCCTTCCCGCGGATCCGCGCACTCGCCGAGTCGCAGCTCGGGATGCCCCTCGATCGCGCGTACGCGGGAGTCGACGAGTCCCCCGTCGCCGCGGCCTCGCTCGGGCAGGCCCACCGCGCCCGACTGAACCCGATGGACGCCGCCGACACCGGGTTCGGGTCCGCGATCGTCAAGGTGCAGCGACCCGGTATCGACGAGATCGTCGACGTCGACCTCGCGGCGCTGCGCCGCGTCGGCGGCTGGCTGACCCACGTCCGGCTCGTCTCCGATCGGGTCGACGCTCCCGCGCTCGTCGAGGAGTTCGCGGTCACGAGCCTCGAGGAGATCGACTACCTGCAGGAGGCGGCCAACTCGGTCCGCTTCGCCGCCGACTTCGCGGGAGACGCCCGCGTCGGCGTCCCCGACGTCGTCTGGGAGCGCTCGACCCGCAAGGTGCTGACCCTGCAGGACGTCACCGCCATCAAGATCACCGACGCCGACGCCCTCCGCGCCGCCGGGATCGACCCGGCGGAGGTCGCTCCGGTGTTCGCGGCGGTCATGTTCGACCAGCTGTTCACGAACGGCTACTTCCACGCCGATCCGCACCCCGGCAACGTCTTCGTCACCCCGACCCCGGGCGCCGAGCTGCCGTGGCAGCTGACCTTCATCGACTTCGGGATGATGGGCGAGGTGCCGCCGACGACCCGGGCGGGCCTGCGCGCGATGCTCATCGCGGCCGCCTCCCGCGACGGCAAGGGACTCGTCGACGCGGCGCGGAAGGTCGGCGTGCTGCTCCCCTCCGCCGACTCCCGCGAGCTCGAGCGGGCGATGACCCAGCTGTTCGCCCGCTTCGGCGGCATGGGGTTCGCGGAGCTGCGCGAGGTCGATCCGCGCGAGTTCCGCGACTTCGCGGTCCAGTTCGGCGACGTCGTGCGCTCCCTGCCGTTCCAGCTGCCCGAGAACTTCCTGCTCATCGTCCGCGCCATGTCGCTGACGTCCGGCGTCGCCAGCGCCCTCGACCCGGCCTTCAACCTGTGGGACTCGGTCGAGCCGTACGCGCAGCAGCTGATCCGCGAGGAGCGCGGCAACGTCGCGCAGGACGTCGGCCGGCAGGCGCTCGACACCCTCGGCCTCGTCTGGCGGCTCCCCCGCCGGCTCGACGAGCTGGCCACGACGCTCGAGAACGGCACCCTCGCGGTGACCGTCCCGACGGTCGAGCGCCGCCTGACGGTGCTCGAGGGCACGGTGCGCCGCGTCGTCTCGGCGGTGCTGTTCGCCGGACTGCTGATCGCGGGGGCGATCGTGCGCCCCGACGACGGGGCGTTCGGGACGGTGCTCCTCGTCGCGTCGGTGCTGCCGCTGCTGCACGCGCTGTTCGCAGGCCGGCGGGGCTGAGACACCCTCTTCTCCCCGGGAGGAGCCGATCGATCCGTCGCGAACGGTCGTGTCGTCCGATCTCAGGAGACCGTTCGTGACGGATCGGCGCCGGGTGTCTGTGCCCGGTGGAGGCGGTGGTCAGCGGGCTCACCTGCTCCGTTGCGCGATCGGGCCGGAGGGGATCACCGTCGCCCTCGCCCAGCGGCTCGGCCGAGCCGCCCGCGCTCCCCGTGAGACAGTGGGAGCGTGCCGACGGACCTCACGCCGAGCCGCCTCCCGGGCTCCCGGATCCGGCGGTTCCGACGGCTCGCCCGGCTCGGCTTCGCGGTGAACGGGCTGCTGCACCTCGTCATCGGCGCGATCGCGATCCGGCTGGCCTTCGGTGACACCTCGGCGGTGGAGGCCGATCCGTCCGGCGCCATCGCCCGCCTCACGGGCGCCCCGCTCGGCAGCGTCGCGATCTGGGCCGCGTTCAGCGCTGTGCTCGCCCTGGGCCTCTGGCAGCTGACCATCGGCGGCGCCTCCGACAGCCCGCGCCGCGCGGCGCGCTGGGGCCGCCGCCTGGTCGAGGCGGGGAAGGGGCTGGCGTCGCTCGCCCTGGCCGGCACGGTCCTCGTCTTCGCGCTCGGCGGCTCGACCAGCTCGTCCACGACGATCCGGACGATCAACCAGCAGCTGGTCGCCACCACGGCCGGCCTCGTGGTCCTCGCCCTGACCGGGGCGATCGTGCTCGGCAGCGGCATCGGCTTCATCGCGATCGGCGTCCGCCGCGGCTTCCGCAGGCTGGTCCGGCTGCCCCCGGGCCGGCGCGGTCGCCTCGTGTCGACTCTCGGCGTCTCCGGCTACGTGGCGAAGGGGGTCGCGGTCGGCCTCGCCGGCGGCATCTTCCTCGTGGCGGCGGCGACCGGCGACGCCGACCGGGCATCGGGGCTCGACGGCGCCCTCCGCTTCCTCGCGGTCCCGCCGTACGGCACCGCCGCGCTGGTCGTCGTCGGCCTCGGAGTCATCCAGTACGGCGCGTTCCTGATGGCGCGGACGACGCTCGCGCGACTGTGAATCAGTGCGCCGCGTCGTAGGCGCTCTGCACCTCGGCCGGGATGCGGCCCGAGGGCGGCACCTCGTAGCCGTGCCGCTTCGCCCAGTGGCGGATGGCGGCCAGCATCTCGGGGCTCTTGCGGCCCGCGCTCGCGGCGACCGTCGTGATGCGCGGGGCCGCGCCTCCGGGCGAGAGCAGGCGGGCGGAGTCGACGTAGCGGGCGAGCGCGAGGTGCAGCCTGCCGATGTTGGCCGCCGTCAGGTCGATCTCGTACGCGTCGTCGTCGATCGAGAAGCTGACGGTGCCGCCCCGGCCGTCGGCGATGGGCGCGCCGGTCAGGTCGTCGATCAGGCTGCTGCGCAGGGCCATGCCGCGGACTCCTCGGGGGTGGGACGGAGCACGGGTCGCTCCGCCGTCCAGCGTAACGACACCTCCGCGGGCCGCAGCACGGCCGCGGGACCGGCGGAGGGGGCTCCTGCGGTCCTCCGCGCGGCCGGAGCGTCAGAGCAGGTCGAAGTAGAGGTCGGAGGCGGCGTCGTCCTGCCGGGCGTCCTCGGGTGAGGCCGTGACCGGGCGGTGCGGGGCGGTCAGGGCGGCCGTCCGGACGTCGAGGTCGCCTCCGCACTCGGAGCCGACCGAGGCGCCCGCGACGCCTCGGGCCGTGCGGACCGAGAGCGGGACGCCGTGGCCGACGACGAGCAGCACCTGCGAGTGCGGCGCGGGCGTCCCCGCGTCCTCGAGCGTGACGGTGCTCATCTCGCGCTGCTGAGCGAGTGCCATCGAGTAGCGGACCACGGCCGAGGCGGTCTCGTCCTCGAGCACGAGCGAACCGCCGGTGTGGGAGAGGGTCTTCATGGTGTCGTCCTTCGGTCTGTGCCCCCGAACGACGTTCAGGGCACCGGGGACCGGAATGCGATTCCCCGAGCCTACGTCGCGCTCCTCCGTGCGGATTCAGGAGGCGCACATCGGGCCGACAGCTACGCGTCGTCGCGCAGAGAGCGGATCATGCCGCGCAGCAGCCCGGCGGCGACGGCCTGCTCCTCCGCGGTCATGCCGGCCAGCATCCGGAGCTCGACGCCCCGGACCGCGACGGTCGCCGCCTCGAGGCGCTGCCGACCGCGCGGGGTGAGCTCGGTCGGCAGGATCTTGCCGACGCGCGCCTCGGCAGGACGGATCACGTCGCCCTCGCGCTCGAGCGACTGCAGCAGCACGTTCATCGACTGCCGCGTCACGAACGCACCCCGCGCGAGCTCGGAGTTGGACAGCCCCGGCCGCTGGGCGAGCAGTTCGAGGCAGGAGTAGTGCGTCACGGTCATCCCCAGGGGGCGCAGCACCGCCTCCATGGCCGCGCGGAGCGAGCTCGACGCCTCCTTCAGCAGGTAGCCCAGCGAGGTGGGGAGGTCGATCCCGTCTTGACTCATGTCAGTAGTCTGACATAGAGTTCTGGATGTCAGCCAACTGACACAGACCAGAGGAGCCCCACATGCCCGTCACCGGACCCGACTTCATCTCCCTCCAGGCCCGCGACCTGCCCGCGTCGCAGGCGTTCTACGAGCAGTACCTCGGCCTCGTGCGCTCGCCCGCCGGCCCGCCGCACGCCGTCGTCTTCGAGACCGCCCCGATCGCGTTCGCCCTCCGCGACCTCGCTCCCGGCACCGACCTGAGCGCCGTCGCCCAGCCCGGCATCGGCGCCGCGATCTGGCTGCACGCCACCGACGTCCAGGCGATCCACGACGCGCTCGTCGCCGACGGACACCGGATCGTCGCGGCTCCGATCGACGGCCCGTTCGGCCGCACCTTCACCTTCGCCGACCCGGACGGCTACCACGTCACCCTCCACGACCGGGCCTGAGGCGGGAGCGCCCGACCCCGCAGCGCGCGAGTCCGCAGCGCCCCGGACCGCAGCGCCCGGGCGAGCAGCACCACGCCGATCAGCGCGACGGCCCCGTGCCGCTCCCTCGTCCTTTCCTCAGCCGGCGAGAGCCGCCTCCGTGCCGCCTGCGCCGACGGGGGTCTCCTCGTCGCCGGGCTCGAGCTGCGCCAGGAACCGGTTGCGCTCCGCCTGCTCGGCGTACCCCGCGACATCGCGGACGCACACCGGACACCAGTGACCGGCGGTGAGGACGAGTCGTGCGCTCCCGGTGAAGTCGTGACCGGAGGCGCACCGCCAGCGCAGCGGAGTCGCGATGTCGCCGGGCTCGACCGAGGGCGAGAGCAGCTCCCCGCCCCTGAACTCGGCCGCGCCCGCGAGGAGGCGCTCGTCCCACTGCGCAGCGGGCACGCTCTCGTCGTAGCCGTGGTCGAGCAGGACCGGCGTGCGGCTCGGTCGCGGAGGCCAGAACGTGCTCCAGTCGCCGATCGCGTCCCACTCGGCCCGCGACCCGAAGTAGGCGGCGACCGCCTCCTCGTTCCCGTCGCGCAGGTAGCCCATGGTGCCGCGGTGCTTCAGAGTGAGCGGCTTCATCACGAGGTTCTTGACGATCCACGGCGGGGTCCGGCCCGCGAGGGCGAGCCGGGGGTTCTGCGCGACGGCCCTCGCCAGCGCCTCATCGAGGGTGTCCTGACGGAACGGCACCAGGTCGTGCAGCCGATCGGAGTCGCTGTACCACTGCCCGTGGAAGTTGCGGGTCGCGAACCAGGAGCGCTCGTACCAGGCCCGGGGGTCGCCGACCCCGAGGGCGCCCGCGATGCGCGACTGCAGCTGCCAGTTGGTCAGTCGCCACTGCTCGCCGCCTCCGATGTCGAAGACCCCGCCCCACAGCTCATCGGGGACGCCGGCCTCGGACACGTTCACCATGAGGCGGGCGGCGTCCTCGACCGTCACCCACTCCATGACGCCGCCGAGCGTGGAGTGGGTCATGATCGGGTCGCGGATCTCGAGCATGCCGGGATGGAGGATGCCGGTCTGGCGGAGCCAGGTCCAGCGGGGAAGTCCGGAGTCGACCAGCTCCTTCTCGGCGACGACCTTGCTCTGCCCGTACTCGTCGAACCGGGAGACGCGCAGCGGGTCGCCGACCCTGCCCCAGTGGTGCGGAGGCGTGCGGTCGCCCGTCTCGGCGACCGTCCCGATCCCGACGACGGCGATCGCTCCAGGGTCCGGCTGCGCCTTCACCGCACGGACGATGTTCCGGATGCTGCCGACGTTGACGCGGTGAGCGAGCTCCGGGTGGTCGTCGGCGAAGGGCGAGACCACGGCACCGATGTGGAGGACCACGTCGGCTCCGCGGACGCAGCGCTCGACCGCGGCGTAGTCCGTCAGATCGCCGAACACGACGTCGAGGTTCTCCATGTCCTCGAACCGGCGGATGACGGCGAGGTCGCCCGGAGAGGGCAGGACGAGCGCCACGACGTCGAACGTCTCCGACCGCTCGCGGAACGCCTCGAGCACCGCGCGGCCCCAGTTGCCCGTCGCGCCGGTCAGGACGACGCGGCGGCGCGTGCTCACGCAGCCACCTCGTCGCCCGCGCTCGACGCCATCAGCTGCTCCAGCCACTCCATCGGCAGGGCGCCACCCGTGAAGGCCAGGAACTGCTGCATCGGCATCGACTCGACCATCCGCAGCGCGTCACCGCTCTCCTCGGCCTGGGCCGACTGCTCCGGGGTCATCGCGGCGGCCAGGCCCTGCATCAGGGCGGGGCCGACGGAGGGGTGGGCGAACCAGTCGCCCACCGTCGAGTCGAGCGTGAGCGGGCGGAGGAGGACGTCACCTCTCAGCACGACCGACTCGGCGGCGACGATCTCGGAGGCGTTCTCGCCGATCTGCACCGCGTAGCTCCCGGCCGAGACGACCCACTGCGAGAGCTCGATGTCCCAGTAGGCGAAGGCACGGCGGTCGAGATCGAACTCGACGGTGCGCGATTCGCCGGGCTCGAGGGCGACCTTGGCGAAGGCGCGCAGCTCCCGCGCGGGGCGGCGCACCGGCCCCGCGTCCGTCGCGACGTAGACCTGCACGACGTGCTTGCCGGCGACAGCTCCGGTGTTCTCGACCGAGACGGCGACCCGGACCGAGTCGTCCCCCGTCTGCTCGACGACCAGCTCCGCGGTGCGGAAGGTCGTGTAGCTGAGGCCGTGCCCGAAGGGGTAGCGCACGGCGACCTGGGCGGTCTCGTGGTGGCGGTAGCCGACCATCACACCCTCGCCGTAGCGGACGTGGCCCTGCTCCCCCGGGAAGTTGTGCCAGCTCGGGGTGTCCTGGAGCCGGAGCGGGATCGTCTCGGCGAGACGCCCCGACGGGGTGACCACCCCGAAGAGGATGTCGGCGATCGCCGAGCCTCCGGCCTGGCCGAGCAGCCACCCCTCGACGATCGCGTCGACGTCGTCGTGCCAGCCCTCGAGCGAGACGACTCCGCCGTTCGAGAGCACGACCACCGTGCGCGCGGCGGTGGCCGCGACCGCCCGGATCACCTCGACCTGCGCGGCCGGCAGAGCGAGCGTGCTGCGGTCGAAGCCCTCCGACTCCTCACTGTCGCCGAGTCCGGCGAAGACGATCGCGACGTCGGCCCCGGCCGCGGTCCGGACGGCTCGATCGCGGCGCTCGGCCGCCTCCGGGTCCTCGCCGAGCACGAAGCCTAGCGAGTGCTCGACCACCGACCCGCGCGCCACGGCGAGATCGCGGACGGCGTCGAGGGGGACGTCGACACGCGTGGGGGTGAGGTGCGAGCTGCCGCCGCCCTGGAAGCGCGGCTCGACGGCGAACACGCCGATCACGGCGATGCGCGGGGCGGTGAGCGGCAGGACGCCGTCGTTCTTGAGCAGCACCACGGAGTCGGCCGCGAGCGTGCGGGCGAGGGCGTGGTGGGCGTCGACGTCGACCGCGCCCGTCGCCTCGTGCGGCAGCTCGGTGAGCGCGAGGACGCGGCGCACCGCGGCGTCGACCGCTTCCTCGGAGAGCCGGCCCGAGCGGACCGCGTCGACGATCTGCCGGTCGGTGCCGCCTCCGCTGCCGGGCATCTCGAGATCCATCCCCGCGGCGACTCCGGCGACGCGGTCGCTGACCGCACCCCAGTCGGACACGACCGCGCCCTCGAATCCCCAGTCCTCGCGCAGCACCTCGGTGAGCAGCCACGGGTCGTGCGAGGCGTAGACCCCGTTGACCTTGTTGTAGGCGGCCATCACCGTCGCGGGCGCCGACTCCTTCACGACCCGCTCGAAGGCGGGGAGGTAGATCTCGCGCAGGGTGCGCTCGTCGACGTCGGCGCTGATGCGCATCCGCTCGTGCTCCTGGTTGTTCGCGGCGAAGTGCTTCACGGAGGCGCCGGGGCCCACCTCCTGCAGCCCGCGCACGTGCGCCGCGCCGAGCACTCCCGAGAGCAGCGGATCCTCGGAGTAGTACTCGAAATTGCGGCCGCACAGCGGCGAGCGCTTGATGTTCACTCCCGGGCCGAGGACGACCGAGACGCCGGCGGCGAGAGCCTCGCGTCCGACGGCCGCGCCCAGCTGGGCGGCGACCTCCGGATCCCAGCTCGATCCGACCGCCACGGCGGGCGGGAAGCAGGTCGAGGGGAGGGCGTCGTTGATGCCGAGGTGATCGGCGTCGCCGTCCTGCTTGCGGATGCCGTGCGGCCCGTCGGTGAGCATGATCGAGGGGATGCCGGCCTCCTCGATCGCCTTCGTCGTCCAGAAGTCGCGCCCCGAGAGCAGGGACGCCTTCTGCTCGAGGGTGAGGGTGCTGATGTCGATCGTCATGCGGAGGCTCCTGTCGAGGCCGGGGTGAGGGCGTGGCCGAGGTCGGAGCGGAACTCGTCCGAGACGCCGGGGATGTAGTCGAGGAGGGTGCGGATCGGCATCACCGCCGCCTCCGGTGCGCGGCCGTCGAGCGGCACGCCCGGGTAGTAGCGCGCGAAGACGTCGGTGAACCGCCGCCAGGCGGCCGGGTCGGCCGCGACGGCGCCCAGCGTGGAGTCGAGGTCGAACGAGCTCGACGCGGCCGCGACCTCGATCTCGTAGCTCCAGTGGTGCTCGCCCGCCGAGACCTCGAGCGGGGCGGTGTCCAGGACGCCCGGGAGGACGACCTGCGCGGACGTGCCCTCGGGGATGCTCACGTCGAGGGTGGCGGTACCGCCGTCGAGGCTCCAGGCGATGCCGACCTCGCCGTGAACGGTCGTGTGGCGCAGCTGCGCCGAGGTGAGCCCGCCGCCGGGGAGCGGGGCGATCCGCATGCGCCGGTAGCCGGGCTCGACGGCGGTCAGACCGCCGATCGTGCGGTGCATCCAGTCGACCACGGCACCGAGCGCGTAGTGGTTCAGCGACGTCATGCCCGAGGGGTTGATCGTGCCGTCGGGGCGGATCGAGTCCCACCGCTCCCAGATGGTCGTCGCCCCCATGGTCACGGGATAGAGGAACGAGGGGCAGCCGGTCTCGAGGAGCAGCAGGTACGCCTCGCCGAGGTGGCCGGTCGCCGACAGGGCGTCGGTGACCAGCGGAGTCCCGGCGAAGCCCGTCGAGATGCGGTAGCCGGCGCGGGCGACGATGTCGGCGAGCCGATCGCCCGCGCGCATCTTCTGCGCCTCGTCGAGGAGGTCGAAGGTGATGGCCAGCGCGTAGGCGGTCGCCGTCTCGCCGACCAGCCTGCCGTTCGGGCTGACGTACTCGTCGAGGAACGCCCTGCGCACCCGGTCGGCGAGCGCGCCGAACTCCGCGGCGTCGTCGGCCCGGCCGAGGATGCGGGCCGTGTCGGTCATCTCGCGCGTCGTGCGGCACAGGTAGGCGGCGGCCACGAGGTGACGATCGGTCTTGCCTCCGGCCGGGTTGTCGATCGGCGCGTCGGGGTCGAGCCAGTCGCCGTACTGGAACCCCGTGCTCCACAGTCCGTTCTCGTCGAGCAGCCCCGCGACCTGCCGGATGAAGGCGGTCATGGAGCCGTAGGCGTCGGCGAGGATCCTCTCGTCGCCGTACTCGCGGTACAGCGCCCAGGGCAGGCTGACGGCGACGTCGCTCCACAGCGCCGTCGGGGAGGACGGAGTGGAGAGGACATCGGGGACGACCCACGGGACGAACCCCTTCTCCTCCTGCTCGACCGCGAGGTCGCGCAGCCACGAGCCGAGGACCCCGCGCACGTCGTAGAGGAACGCGGCGGTCGGGGCGAAGGCGTTGATGTCGCCGGTCCAGCCGAGGCGCTCGTCGCGCTGCGGGCAGTCGGTGGGGACGCCCACGAAGTTGTCGCGCATCGACCAGACGGCGTTGGAGTGCAGCTGGTTCAGCAGCGGGTTCGAGGTCTCGAGCCAGCCCGTGCGGGTCATGTCGGAGTGCACGACGATCGCGCGCAGCGCCGAGGCGTCCAGCTCGCCCGGCCAGCCGTCGACCTCGACGTAGCGGAAGCCGTGGAAGGTGAACCGCGGCTCCCACGTCTCCGCCCCCTCGCCGCGCAGCATGTACCGGTCGGTCGCTGCGGCGGTGCGGATGGTCTCGAAGTCGGCCTCGCCGTGGATCATCGCCTCGGAGTGGCGGAGGGTGATCGTCGTGCCCGCGGGCCCGCTCGCGGTGAGGCGCACCCATCCCGAGACGTTCTGCCCGAAGTCGACGACGGTGCGTCCCGCCGGGGTCGTCAGGATCTCGACGGGGGCGAGCTCCTCGATCCGGCGGATCGGCGGTGCGAGCGGGTCGACGAGCGACTCGACCGGCCAGTCGAAGGGCTCGACGCCTCCCCACTCGACGTCGTCGAACCCTGCCCTGTCCCAGCCGGAGGGCTCGAGCCGGGCGTCGAAGTCCTCGCCGTCGTAGATGCTGTTGGCCCGCACGCCTCCGGTCGCCGCACGGAACGAGGTGTCGCTGCCGATGACCTCGGTGCTGCCGTCGCCGTACTCGAGCACGAGCTCGAGCCAGGCCGCGGGCCGGTCGGAGTAGTGGTGCCGCTTCTCCTCCCAGCCCAGCCGGCCCAGCGCCCAGCCCTCGCCGAGCACCGCGCCGACGGCGTTGGAGCCGATGACGATCCGGTCGGTCACGTCGTGGCTGCTCACGACGAGGCGGTGCCGGTACGACGTCCAGCCCGGCGCCAGGACCTCGTCGCCGACGACGCCTCCGTTGAGGTGGGGCTCGATCAGACCGACCGCGGTGCTGCGCAGAGTGGCCCGCACGGGCCGCTCGGTGACCGCGAACTCGCGCCTCAGATAGGAGGCGGGATCGCCGGTGCCACCGGTGGCGGCGCGAGGAGTGATGAACGCAGTGCGCATGTCGGTACTTCCTGGGAGCGGTTCGGATCGGATCAGCGGGACGGTCGGGTCGGCGGGGCCGGCGGGTCAGCGGGGCCGGGTCAGCGGACGGAGCGGACGCGCATGACGACCAGTCCGCCGAGCAGCGTGAACACGGCCGCGACGATGTAGAGGAGCGTGTAGTTCTTGTCGCCCGCGGCGCCCGCGCCGACGGCGAGGAAGAGCGGAGCGATGAAGGGCGCGACGGCCTGCGGGATCGAGACGGCGAAGCCGATGATGCCCATGAAGCGACCGGCCCCCGTGCTCTTCTCGGGGAGGACGTCGAGGATCAGCGCCTGATCGACCGCGGCGAACATGCCGACTCCGACCGAGGTGATCAGGGAGCCGGTGATCAGGACCGGGATGTCGGAGGCGAGTGCCATGACGATCGCGCCCACCGCGAAGAGGGTGCCGCCGCCGAGGACGAAGGTGCGCCGGCGTCGGAGCCGGTCGGAGAGGAATCCTCCGCCGATCGCGCCGAGCGTGGTGGCGAGGATGCCGAACAGGCCCAGGGTGGCGATGATCGGCGCCACCTCGGTCACGTCGACACCGAGGCGGGAGGCGAAGAAGAACGCGGTGAAGGTCGTGTTCAGGGTGAGGCCGAAGTAGAAGAGGAAGCGGCCGAGCCACACCCAGGAGAAGTCGGGGTGACTGCGCGGGTTGTAGAGGTACTTGCTGAAGAGGGTCGCGGGCGAGAGGCGCTCGTCGAAGGTCGCCGAGCGGGTGTCGGCCTCCCGCGTGAACAGCACGAACAGGACGACGAAGACGACTCCGACCAGGCCGGGGAGCAGGAACAGCATCAGCGGGTCGGCCGCGACACTGCCTGCGATGACGACACCGAACACGGGGGCGACCTGGGTCGCGAAGCCGGTCAGGCCGGCCACCTTGCCGCGCTGCGTCTCCGAGAGCTTGTCGGCCATCGAGGTCTGCAGGTTCTGGAGCACCTGTCCCCAGCCGAGCTGGGCGAGGACCCAGCCGACGCCGAGGAGCAGGACGCTCGGCGCCGTGGCCATGACCAGCAGCGAGACGACGCCGACGAGCATGCCGACGACCATGAAGGGCCGACGGCGGCCGAACCGGGTGCGGGTGCGGTCGCTCAGGACACCGAGGAGCGGCGCCGTCAGCATGACGACCAGCGCACCGGAGCCCGTGATGTAGCCGAGGAACTCCTCGCGGCCCGGCGCGAGGGTCGAGAGCCGGATCGAGAGCGAGATCGCCAGCGGGGTGATGAACGCGACGAAGACGCCGAACTGGCCGAGGACCTGGAACCAGATGTACGAGGTGCTCGCCTTGGTCTCGGGAGGCGGCGCATCGGAGAGGACGAGCTCCTCGACGGCTCCGGGCGGTGCCGGGATCGGCTGAGGCGTGGGTGGGGTGACGGGACGGTCGCCGGGGTGTGTCGCCATTGAGGACTCCATTGTCGAGAGGGCCGCGGTGCGGGCGCTAGCGCGAGCTAGCTGACGAGAGACTAGCCCGCCCTCGCTAGCGCGTGCAAGCGATCGGATGGATCGTTTCATCGGAGGGGCTAGCGCGCACAAGCCCTAGGCTCGTCGGAGAGCGGGACGGAGCAGGATGACGGGCGCAGCCACGACCGAGAAGCGGGTGACGGCCGCCGACATCGCGCGTGCGGTCGGGGTCTCCCGCGCCACCGTCGGCTTCGTCCTCAACGACACCCCGGGGCAGACCATCTCGGAGGCGACCCGCACCAGGGTCCTCGCCGCCGCGCAGCGCCTCGGCTACCGCCCCCACCTCGCCGCGCAGGCCCTGGCGAGCGGTCGGAGCCGCATCATCCTCCTGGTGCTGCCGGACTGGCCGATGGAGTACAGCATGCGCCGGCACGTCGACGAGGCGTCCACCGCTCTCGACGAGGCCGGTTACTCCCTCGTCACGATGACCCCTCACGCCAGCGGGCGGGCGCGTCCGCTCTGGGAGACCCTCCAGCCCGACGTGGTGATGGGGATGCTGCCCTTCACTCGCGCCCGCTACGACGAGATCCGGGCGGCGGGCGTGCCGGTCGTCATCCCCTCTCCCGACGAACCGGGGAACGGCGACGACGCCTCCTTCAGTCAGGGCCCCCGCCTGCAGGTGGAGCACCTGCTCGCGCAGGAGCGGCGTCGCCTCGTCTTCGCCTCCTCCCCCGATCCGCGCCTGGGCAGCCTCGTCGCCTCCCGGTTCGCCGTCGCCGGGCGAGCCGCGCGCGACCGCGGACTGCCGGGCCTCGAGCGCGCCGACGTCGACGCCGGGAGCGTCCACGCCCTGGTCGAGCACTGGCACCGCACCGGAGTCACCGGCGTCGTCGCCTACAACGACGACATCGCCGCTCTCGTCGTCGGCGCGGCGATCCGGCTCGGTCTCTCGGTCCCGCAGGACCTCTCCGTCGTCGGCCACGACGACTCGCCGCTCGCGCAGCTGATCGTCCCCTCCCTGACCACCGTCCACGTCGACGACGCGGGCCTCGGCCGGTACTTCGCGCAGCTCGCGCTCAGCGCGGCGGCGGGAGAACCGGCCCCGCGACGGGACTCGGCGCCGCAGCTCTCCCTGATCCGGCGCGAGTCGGCCTGACCGGTCGACCCGTCCGCTCCGTCGCACCGCGCCTCAGGTGAGGATCGCCCGGGTCGCCGGCTCCGCGGTCGGCTGCGATGCCTCCGGCTCGGCCGGGGCCGACCTCGTGCGGAGGAAGAGGCTCGCCGCAGCGGCGGCGACGACGAGCACGGCCGCGATGGCCAGGCTCAGCTGCAGGCCCGGCACGAAGGAGTCGCGGTCGGCGATGAAGGCGCCGAAGACGGCGATCGCCACCGCGCCGCCGACCTGGCGGAAGGTGTTGAACACGGCGCTGGCCGTCCCGGCCCGGGCGGGCGGGACGCTGCTGAGCACCACCGAGGTCACCGGAGGCATCGCGACCGCGCCGCCGAAGCCGGTGAGGCAGACCGCCGTCCCGACGAGCACGGGCGACTCCAGCGGAGCCGTGAGGACGGTGAGGACCAGACCGAGCGCCATCAGGGTCAGCCCCGAGACGATCGGGACGCGGGTCCCGAAGCGGTTGGCCAGCACTCCGCTGACGACGTTGCCGAGGATGCTGAAGGCGGCTCCCGGCAGGAACACGAGGCCGGCGACGAGCGGTGGCAGGCCGAGCTGCTGCTGGAGGAACAGGCTCAGGACGAAGACCGTGCCGAAGTTGCTCACCATGAAGGCGAAGCCCACCCCGAGCGAGATGCGCATGCCGCTCGAGCGGAACAGGTCCAGCGGCATCATCGGATGCGCTGCTCGCGCCTGGATCACGAGGAAGAGGGCGATCGCGACGACGGCCGTGGCGAGGCTCGCGAGCACCAGCGGCGCGGTGAATCCGACCGCCCCGCCCTCGATGAGGCCGAAGACCAGCGCGGTGAGCCCGACGACGGAGGCGACCTGACCGGCCCAGTCGAACGGCGAGGGCTCGACCGGCGAGCGGCCGACGGCGCGGAGCAGGACGAGCATCAGCACGCAGACGGGCAGATTGATCGCGAACACGAGCCGCCAGTCACCGGAGGTGAGTGCTCCACCGAGAACCGGGCCGACGGCCGTGGCCACGGCACCGCCGACGGCCCAGATCCCGAGCGCCCTCGTCCGTTCGCGGTCGTCGTCGTACGCCTCGCGGATCAGCGCCATGGACGCGGGCAGCATCACCGCGGCTCCCGCGCCCTGGAGAGCACGGGCCGCGATCAGCAGCTCGATGGAGGGAGCCGCGGCGCACGCGATCGACGCCGCGGCGAACAGGACGATCCCGATCCGGAAGGCGCGCTTCGCGCCGAGGCGCTCGGACAGGTTGCCGGCGAGGAGCAGCAGGGCCGCGAACACCAGCGTGTAGCTGTCGATCGTCCACTGGAGGGCGACCGTGTCGCCGCCCAGATCCCGGCCGATCGCGGTCAGAGCGACGTTGACGATCAGGATGTCGAGCGTGATCAGGAAGAATCCCGACGAGCACAGCAGCAGCGTGAGCCGACGACGCCGGCCCGGCGACGCCTCCGTCACGAGGTGCGCGAGGAGTCGGACCGCTCCGATCGCGCCGTCCGGGGTCCGGAGAGCGGGACGGCCGGAGACGTCGCCGCCCAGCTCGCGAGCAGGCGCAGCCGCTCGGCGGTGGCCGATCCCGCTTCGGCGCTGTAGATCAGGAAGTTCAGGCCCGGCGCGTCCATCGGCTCCATCGCCTCGTAGACCAGGTGCAGGTCGCCGACGACGGGGTGGCGGAAGTGCTTCTGACCGGCGGCGTGGTGGCGGACGTTGTGCGCGCCCCACCGCGTCCGGAACTCGTCGCTCCGGGTGGAGAGCTCTCCGACCAGGTCCTGCAGCTCGCGGTCGTGCGGGTTCCGGCCGGCCTCCGTGCGGAGGATCGCCACGTTGATGTCGGCGGCCTGGGACCAGTCGGGGTAGAACTCCTCGGCGCGATCCCGGTGCAGGAACACGTAGCGCGCGAGATTGACGGGGCGCTCGGGCGAGAGGTACATGTCGCTGTACAGGGCGCGGAAGAGGGCGTTCTCCGCGAGGACGTCCATCCTTCCGTTGCGGACGAACGCGGGTCCCGCCGTGACGGCGTCGAGGACGAGCTGCATGCTCGAGCGGATCCTGGTCGGGGCGGCGCGGCGGGTGCGCAGCGACGACTCGTTCGCGGCGCGCGAGAGATCGGCCAAGTGCGCACGTTCGGCGTGGTCCAGCAGCAGCGCCGAGGAGATCGCGGCCAGCACGGTGTCCGACACCCCGCTCAGGTTGCCGCGCTCGAGACGCGAGTAGTACTCCACGCTCACGCCGGCCAGCATCGCGACCTCGCTGCGGCGCAGGCCCGCCACTCGGCGGTTCGGTCCGCCCGGCAGCTGCACCTGCTCGGGTTGCACGCGAGCGCGGCGCGAGGTCAGGAACTCGCGCACCTCGTTCCGGTTGTCCATGTCGATCACGCTATGGCCGCATCCGGCCCTCCGGGGTGCTCCGGCAGAACACCTCTCGCCGTCACCCCGGAGTCGGGCGCCTCGTCGCCGCCGCGATCCTCGTCGGAGAGGTGTCCTGACAGGGCACCCCGCGGAACAGGCGCGGACTCTACGGTCGATCACGCGACGTCCGTCGATCAGAAGGAGCCCTCCATGCACCTGCGCACACTCGGTGACGGCCTGCGGGTGTCCGCGATCGGTCTCGGCGCGATGGGCATGTCCCAGAGCTACGGTCCGAATCCCGGCAGCCGCGACGACATGATCGGCGTCCTGCGGAGCGCGGTCGACTTCGGCGTCACCTTCTTCGACACCGCCGAGGTGTACGGGCCCTACGTCAACGAGGAGCTCGTCGGCGAGGCCCTCGCCCCCGTCCGGGACCAGGTCGTCGTCGCCACCAAGTTCGGGTGGGACATCCGGGACGGGGCGAGCACGGGCCTCGACAGCCGCCCGGAGCAGATCCGCCGCGTCGCCGAGGCGTCCCTCACCCGCCTGCGCACCGACGTGATCGACCTCTTCTACCAGCACAGGGTCGACCCCGACGTGCCCATCGAGGACGTGGCCGGGACCGTGGGAGAGCTCATCGCGGAGGGCAAGGTCAGGCACCTCGGGCTGTCCGAGGCGTCCGCCGAGACGATCCGCCGTGCGCACGCGGCGCACCCGGTCACGGCGGTCCAGAGCGAGTACTCGCTCTGGACGCGCGACCCGGAAGCCGAGGTGCTCCCCGTCCTCGCAGAGCTGGGCATCGGCTTCGTCCCGTTCAGCCCGCTCGGCAAGGGCTTCCTCACGGGAGGCGTCACGGCGGGAGCGTCGTTCGCGGCCGACGACATCCGGCGCCGCGTCCCCCGCTTCGAGGCGCAGAACCTCGCCGCGAACCAGGCCCTCGTCGATCACGTCACCGCCCTCGCCGCCTCGAAGGAGGTCACCCCCGGGCAGATCGCGCTGGCCTGGCTGCTCCTCCAGCAGCCGTGGATCGTGCCGATCCCCGGGACACGGCGCACCTCCCGCGTCCGGGAGAACGCCGACGCCACCACCGTCGGTCTCTCCCCCGACGAGCTGGCCGACCTCGACGGCCTTGCCGACCGCGTCGGCGTGCACGGCGACCGCTACAACGCCCAGCACATGGGCTACGTCGACCGATGAGCACGGCACGAGAGCCCCGCCAGGCGGTCGCCCCGCCCAGCGTCCCGATCGGCGAGGACGCCTTCGAGGGCAGCGGAGGCACCACCCTGCGGTGGTTGGGGATGGCCGGATTCCTCCTCAACGCCCGCGGAACCACGATCCTGATCGATCCGGTCCTGCACGGCTTCGACATGCCGCTGCTGATCGACATCCCTCTCGGCATCGCCGACGTGCCGCGCGTCGATGCGGTGCTCGTCACCCACGCCGACAACGACCACTTCAGCATCCCGAGCTGCCGCGATCTGGTGCCCGTGACGGAGGCCTTCCACTCGACCCGCTACGTCGCGTCGGTGATGACGGAGGAGGCGATCCCGGGGACCGGCCACGACATCGGAGACGACTTCACCGTCGGCGACCGGGTCCGCGTCACCGTGCTGCCCGCCGATCACGCCTGGCAGAACGCCCAGCCCGGCTATCGGGGGCGCAGGTTCGAAGACGAGGACAGCTGCGGCTTCTGGATCCGGACGCCCGACGGAGTCGTGTGGGCGCCCGGCGACTCCCGCCTGATCCGCGACCACCACCTCACGATGCCCGCGCCGGACGTCCTCCTCTTCGACTTCTCCGACAGCGAGTGGCACTTCGGACTCGACGGCGCCGTCGAGATGGCGAACGCGTATCCCAACGCCGATCTGGTGCTCCACCACTGGGGTTCCGTCGACTCCCCCGACTTCGCGCCGTTCAACGGCGACCCCGCCGACCTGTGGTCGCGCATCGTCAACCCGTCCCGCATCCGCGTGGTCGCCCCCGGAGAGGCGTTCGCCGTCCGCTCGCGGTGAGGGCGGCGCGTGCGGTGGGCGCGCCGTTCACCCCGACCTGCGAGAACGACCGGTGTTCCGTGGCGAGGTCGCCGTTCTCGGCATTCTCGGCGTCGTCGAGGACGCCGCGGGCGTGGTCGCAGAACGGAGTGGTCACGGTGCCGTCTCCGTCAGGTGCTGTGAGGCTTCAGGGGCGGACGGTGCGCAGGGCGCCGGCCCATGTTTCGAGTTGGACGAAGAGGTCGGTGGCCTGGGAGGTGTGCTCGGATCCGGGGGTGAAGACGCGGTCGGGGAAGTCGGAGGGGAGGTGGAAGCGGACCTGGTGGCGATGTCTGCGATACGAGAATCCCCGACGACGCCGCGCAAGTGCTCGACGGCGCGGACGCCGATGTCGGACCGCGTCGCGGGTGGGCTCACCGGGGTTCAGCGCGAGGCCGTCGAAGGCTCGGGAATGACGACCATGTCCTGGTTGAGCACGGGGCGCAGCAGTGCGCGCAGCCAGAGCGGGTTCATCCCGCTCGTCTCTCTCTCGTCGAAGTGGTACTCGAGCGGGGTACCGGGATGGATCATGATCGAGTTCGGGTGGTGCTCAGCGCGACCGCGCTGCGTCCACGTCAGCTGGAACGACGCTCCGTTCTTCCTGCGACGCTCCAGCGCGAGGCGCAGATGGTGGAGAGTGCGGTCGTCGAAGTCGATGCGCCACCGCCACGCGCCGTAGATGAGCTGTCCCATGGCCAGTCCTTTCCTGACGTCAGCCGGAGTGCACGATACGGCCCGGAGGATCTCCAGGCGCAGTCCGGTCGGTACCGGGTCCGCGAGGGTGCGTCACATCGGGACGGTCTCGTGCGCTTCGATCGTTCCGCCGCTCAGGAGATGGGGATGCCCGTCGAGCAGGTGCTCGACCGCGGAGGAGTCAGCGGCCTGGACGATGCTGTACCCGGTGACCCCGCTCGGGGCGTGGTCGGCGCCGGTCGAGAACGATCCGGCGAACGGGCTCCCGGGGTCGGTCAACGCGTCCCCGACGCGCGCGAACCACGCGCCCCAGGCCTCCTCCGAGGCGGCCCGATCAGCGGGACTCTCGGGCGCGGTGCCTCCGAGGTAGAGCAGGACGAAGCTCGACATGATGGTTCCTTCCACAGTGATGGGCCGTCGCGGAGAGCCGCAGCCCGACGAGACGTCGGAGGGCTCCGACGCCGAGAGCGCTCAGCCGACGCCGACGCTCTGCGCCGCGCAGGGCGGAGGCGCGCTCCGGACCGCCCGCGGCGGCCGTCGTAGAGACCGCAGGCGTCGACGTCCACGATCTCGGCTCCCCGGGGCCGAGCCCCTCGCCCGGCGCGTCCGGGAAGCCGGCCAGTCGAAGGAGCGCGCACTGCCACCGTCGCGGCGCGGGGCCGCTGACAGCCGTCGGCCGCATTCGGGATCCGCCATGCTGCGCTCCTCCTCTGGATGCGTCCCGGAAGCCGGCCGGGACACCCTTCCAGGACACGCGTCGAACTCTCCTCGTCGCGGCGGCCGTTCGACGGGACCAAGGTCCCGGCCCTCCCGTAGCCCGCCGGTCGAGCGTCCGGGCTACGGATTGATGGTGCTGCAGGCCACCTCCCGACCGCCGACGGTGACGGTGCCCGAGAAGTCGACGGCCTGGCAGGCCTGGTACGCCTCGGCGGAGAAGCCCGCGACCGTCACGATCGCGATGGTCGCGATGATCGCGGCGACGGTGAAGATCGCGCCGACGATGATCGCCGCGACGGCGGGACCGTTCCTGTAGCCGGCCCTGCGGCTCTGGACGAGCGCGACGATCCCGAGGATCAGCCCGATCACGTTGAAGAACACGGCCACCACGACCGCGATGATCCCGAGCGTCCTGCCGGGGATCGGTGCGGATGAGACGGTCGACGGGGTGGATGAGGTGGTCATGGCTTCTCCGTTCGGGGGTGGTGCTGCTGGTGTGGTGCAGGCCGTCGCGCCGATCGGACGACCTCGTGGAGCGTGGGCGGGAGTGTCATCGTTCCCGGGTCACGCTCGCTCTGACGGCTGATGCACCGCGGGACTCCGCAGCGCCCGGCGCCGCCTCTCCTGGCGGCGGTAGTAGGTGACGGCGATCACCGTCGCGATCGCGAGGATCGCCGTGCCGACGAGGCTCGCCTCGACGCCGAAGTCCCCGCCGGTGAGGAGGGCCTGCGAGTCGGGCGCGGGCCCGAACGCGAACAGGCTGCTGGCCTCGGCGTTGCCGCTGACCGGCAGGCCGAAGACGTTGCCCTGGAAGTAGTTCCACCCGGTGTGGATGCCGGCGACGAGCCACAGGTTCCCCTGCCCCAGCGCCAGGAACGAGGCGAACACCGCGTACAGGGTGATGTTCGCCAGCACGATCGGCTCGAAGTCGAGGTGGAGGACCGCGAAGAGCACCGAGCCGGCGACGATGGCGACGACGCCGTTGATCTGCCGTCCGGCGACCTGGAGCATGTATCCGCGCAGCACGGCCTCCTCGGTGGACGCCTGCACCAGGAAGACGGGGAGCAGCAGGGCGACCGGGACGAGCGCGGACGCTCCGAGAGTCGTGTGCGGTGACACGTCGATCGCGTACTCACCCAACGACCACGGGATCAGCACGCCCAGCGTCATCATCGCGGCGCCGATCACGAGGCCCAGCAGTACCTTCCCGACGGGGTTCGCGCCGCGGAAGCCGATCGAGGAGAACCGCCGCTTCTCCTTCAGGCGCACCCAGAGGAACAGCAGGAGCAGCGTCGTGCCGAAGAGGAAGAGCTCCGTGAACTGGTAGCGGGTGTCGGTCGGCCCGGGACTGCCGAGGACCGCCGATCCGATCACGTCACCGAGGACCGTGCCGACCGTGATCACGATCGCCCCGACGATCCAGGCGAGCCACCAGCGCGTCGGACGTCTCGCCTCCGCCGCCATCTCGACGAGCGGCGAGGTCTGCAGCTCCATGACGCCTCCCCGTGCTACCCGAGGCCACCAGCCTGATCCGGGCGCGGCGGACCTCCAAGGGCCCTTGGTCCCGTCGGAGAGGGCGGGCGGGATCCGTTCCACTACTCCCCTGGCCTCGAGGTCGACCTCGGTGAAGCGGATGTCATTGCCCGGTCGCCCGCCCGGGAAGGCCGGGTGATCACCCAGCGCTCGCTGCCCCTCGTCCACGAGGAGCTTCAACGGTACGGTCCCGTCGGCGAAGGCGTCGAGGATGGAGGTCACGAGGAGCTCGTACCACGCGGCCGTGCATTCGGCTGCGGGCGTCGGCCTCCCACGCTTTCTCGCTCGCGGGCGCGGTGTGCGGGTCAGTCGACTCGCCGCTCACCGGCCGGATCTTTGTGCCGCAGTGACGACGCGTAGCGGGTGAGCAGCGCGGATGCGTCGCGGAGGTACCGCTGAATACTCACCTGCTCGTCGGCGCTGAAACCCGCCGCGAGACCATCGAGCTCGGCGAACAGGGGGGAGAGATCGCTGAGGATGCGGCCGATGGCTTCGGGGCGCGCGGTGACGAGCACCCGTCGACGGTCCACGGCACCACGCTCGCGGGTGACGTGCCCGTACCGCTCGAGGCGGTCGATCAGCTCCGTCGCCGATCCGGGGCTGATCCCGAGTCGGGAGGCGAGTTCCACCGGCCCGATCGGGTCGCTCTCGCTGGACATGATGTGCTCGATCGCGTCGTACTCCAACGGTCGCAGCGACAGGTGCGCAGCCAGAGCCCGATCGGCCTCTCCCGCCGCCCGATGGGTCGAACGCAGCGACCAGCTCAACTCGTGGGCGGACATCCTCGATCGTTCCACGGCCTCATCGGGCGGGTACTCGGAATCGGCGTTCACCTCGTGATCCTACTTGACAGGTCCGTCCGCAAACCAAACACTAGGCAACGGAACCATTCCTTCACCGAAGGATAGGAGAGATGACCACACGACGGAAGTACGGCTGGAAGCACGCGGCTGTTCTGGGCATCGCAGCGAACATCGCCAGCGCGCTGCCTGCTGGGTACAACGGCGATGAGAGCTACTTCGCGCGGCTGAGAACGCCCCCCGGCTCTCCGCCCGGCTGGGTCTTCGCGCCGGCGTGGGCTGTCAACAACATCCTCACGCTGTGGAGCGACCTGCGCATCGTCAACCTGCCCCCGAGCACTCGGGGCCGCCGAAGCGTCCTGGTCTCCGAAGGAATCACGTGGGTCCTCTTCGCGGGCTTCTCCTCCGTCTACTTCGGGCTCCGAAGCCCCGTTCTCGGCGCGGTCGACACTGTCGCCGGACTCGCCACGACAGTGCACGCCACCGCCGCGACGGCCCGCATCGACAGGAAGGCGGCGTGGGCTCTCGTCCCGCGTTTGATCTGGCTGGCCTATGCCACGTACGTGTCTGTCGGCACCGCACTGCACAGCCCTGACGATCTCTTCGACCGAGCGAGGAATCGCCCGGCCGGCTCCGGCTGAGTCGCAGCTGATCCGTCGTTCCCTGAAAGAAGAAGATTCGGGCCTGGCTGTCGATTCGGCGGCAGGATGTTCGTCGTCATGAGTGACGGAGCCGGACAGGCCGGCCCGCACCTGATACAGGAGGGCAGACCCATGTCCCAGTACGCGATCCTCATCTACGAAGACCCGTCGTTCTACGCGAACGCCTCGCCCGAGACGTGGGGCGCGGTGCTCGACGCGCACAACGCCTTCACCCAGCAGGTCTCCGAGCTCGGCGGGTCCCTCGCGGGCGGGGGCGCGCTCGCGCCCACGACGACGGCCACCACGATCAAGGGTGGCAGCACCGTGACGGACGGCCCGTTCGTCGAGACCAAGGAGGCCTTCGGCGGCTACTACATCGTCGAGGCACGCGACCTCGACCATGCCGTCGAGATCGCCAAGCTGTGCCCGGCCCCCGGCGGCGGCGTCGAGGTCCGCCCGCTCGTGGACCCGTCGACGAACCCGTTCTGATCATCCACAGCGACGAGCCGACCGCGTCCGCCCAGCAGGCGGACGCGGTCGTCGCTGCGCTGGCGCAGGCCCACCGCTCCGAGTGGGCCTTCGTGCTGTCCGCCACCGTGCGCGTCGCAGGCGACCTGGACGTCGCCGAGGAGTGCGCGCAGGAGGCGTACGTCAGCGCGCTGCGGGCCTGGACCCGGGACGGCATACCCGAGCGGCCCGGCGCGTGGCTGACCACCGCGGCGCGAAACCATGCACGGGACCGGTTGCGTCGCGAGGTCACCCTCCGACGCAAGCTCCCGATGCTCGTGGAGCCGGCGACAGTCGATCACGACGACCCGGCCGACCCGGACCAGCCCGACGCCGCGGTGCCGGACGACCGGCTCCGACTGGTGTTCACCTGCTGCCATCCCACCCTGGCCCCCGAGGCCCAGGTCGCCCTCACCCTGCGCCTGGTCTGCGGCGTGCCCACGCCCGACGTCGCCCGGGCCTTCCTGGTGTCCGAGCCGACCATGGCGGCACGGATCACCCGGGCCAAGAAGAAGATCTCCCAAGCACGGATCCCCTACCGGGTCCCGGGTCGGGCGGAGCTGCCCGAGCGACTGGACAGCGTGCTCACCGCCGTCCACCTGCTCTTCAGCACCGGCCACACGGCCCGCGAGGGGGACGCGCTCGTCCAGGAGGCGCTCTGCGACCGCGCCCTGCACCTCGCGCGCACCCTCGCCGCAATGCTCCCCGAGCAGGCCGAGACCCGCGGCCTGCTCGGCCTGCTGCTCCTCACCGACGCGCGCCGGGCCACCCGCACCGACGAGCAGGGCCGACTGCTCCTGCTCGCCGACCAGGACCGGACCCGCTGGGACCAGCGCGCGATTCTGGAGGGGCTGACCGTGACAGCGGGGGCGCTGGCGTCCGGCCCACCAGGGCGGTTCACCCTGCAGGCGGCGATCGCCGGCGTGCACGCGACGGCGCCGTCTCTGGAGCAGACCGACTGGCCGCGCGTCGTGCACCTCTACGACCGGCTGCTGGCGGTGTGGAACACCCCGGTGGTCGCACTCAACCGGGCCGCCGCCGTGGCGTTCGCCGACGGGCCGGCCGCCGCCCTGCCGCTCCTGGACGAGCTGATGACCGATCCCCGGCTCGCCGCCTACCCCTACCTTCCCGCCACCCGCGCCGACCTGCTGCGCCGCCTCGGCGACATCGCAGGCGCGACCGAGTCGTACCGACGGGCGATCGACCTCACGGCGAACTCCGCCGAGCGCGCCTTTCTCGAGCAGCGCTTGGCCGAGGTCCGCCCGGCGGCGGGAGTCGAAACCGAGCGTGTCGAGAAATCTCCGCCATCGCGTTCGTCGTGAACCGGCTCGTCGAAGGGTCACGCGCTCGTACAGCTCGAAGTTGCTCAAGCGGGCGATGACCTCAGGGAGGCGTCCTGCGCGGATGAGGGGCTCGATCTCGAACCACGGAGGGCCGTTCTCAATGCCGAGCGCCTTCACCTCATCGCTGCGCGCGACGACGCAGCCATCGTTGTTCGAGAGGACCACGACGGGAACACCAGCCAGGCGTGGGTCGAAGAGCCGCTCGCACGACACGGAGAACGAGTTCACGTCGACGAGGCAGATGCGCCGTTCAGCGCGCACGATGCAGGTGGTGCAGGCAGTAGGTGACCACGCCCCACACCTGCAGATCATTTGGCGACGCCGCCTAGAGTCACGTTGTGATCAGCCCGAGTTTCGGGAATGAGTTTTGATCGAATGAGCAGCGCCGCCACAGCGCGGAACTTCGCGGGCCGCCGATCGACGAGCACGAGCTGGAATCGATCGATCAGAAACCGTCGTTTCCGGAGCAATCGCCCTTAAAAATGCAACCCTCCTCAACAGAGGTGGCCTCGGCAACATCGACGCGGGACAGGCGGGCTCATCGTTAAGCGCGTCAATGCCGACATCGTGGCCACGCGAGGAAATGGGACCCGCTTCGGTCCGCCTCTTTCAGATCCGGTCGAGGACTGCGTATCTGCGGGAAGAATCGTCGATACGCCTGGCCGGAGCTGTCCCGGGTCAACAGGGGATGTTGACCCAGGACAATTGACGGCTAGATCCTGTCGTTGATCTCGTAGGCGAAATCTTCTTCAAAATCTTCCCGGTCCGCCCATGTTTTGCGTGTTCAGTTTTCAGAGCAAGAAGACTGATTCGAGACCGTGCGAAAGCGCGGCGGAATTAGCTTGAGGTTTATCGAAGCTGGAGTCCAAGCGACGGACGCATCATCGCTTCGACGCGCGAGCAGATCTAGGGCACCTGAAAAGCTGAGCATCGCGGCATCCATTGCGAAAGCTACCATACTTATCCGGGCCGTCAGTCGAGCTGTGTGCACAGAGCCGTTTGTCGATGAAATCGCCATATCTGAGAGCATCAGGGTTCGGGCTTGCGATGGGTGGGTCAACCCGCTGATTGCGCTCCATGCACCAAGAGCGTGGCTTCCAGAGACTCCCACCGCTTCCGCCGACTCTCGAATTATTGGGCCGAAACCGGGAAGACCACGGTTATAGTCGTCGTCACTGATACCCGCAGAGTGCGCAACCTCACGAATCCGCTTCTTAGTTGCTCGAACCTGTTGAACATGCTCGCGGCGAATCTTATTTTTATCAGATCTCTGCGCCTTCGTATCACTAACGTCTTCCTCTGTCGATGCTGTCACTAGCCGGACGTCGTGAAGAACATCGTCCCAGCTCGCAGCGATTGATCGAGCCAGCCTATTGGCGCGCTCGTCGGGCTGAAGCAGCCACATCGCGAGGGCGGCGGACTCCATTGCCGTCCGAAGCACCGGGTATTGGCCAACTAAAGCGACCCGGATTCCAGCGGGTCCGTCAATGATGATTCGGGCTGTACGTAGGGCGTCAAGCGCAATCCCTAGTGCATGCGCGACGCGATGGCTCGTCTGAAACGGGTCTAGGATCTTGTCGTCGCCTCCGAGCTCGGAGGTTGCGGAGCAGGCTGCCCATGATTCTCGGCCGTACTGATCCTCAAACGACTTCACGACTTCGAGTTGCCAGGCCAATCGCTCGAGCGAGCTGGTCTCAGTTACCGTGCCACTTTCATCCCTCATGTTGTCCCCTCTTCATTCTCGCCTGTTCCGCCAGTCCCCTACCGCTGCTTATTAGCTCGGTCGGCAAGATCCCGGAATGACTGAGCAAACTCCGTTACTTCGGTCTCGGTGACCACAAAGACATGGGCGGGCTTGTCCCCGCGCCGAGGGCCAGCCACGACGGCCGAAGCGACTTCCGTAAGTTCAATGTCTCCAATGGAGGATAGCCGGGCCTCGACGAGGCGACCACCAATGACTATGACAGGAATGATTACGCAACCACGACGATCTTGGAAATGTCTTTCCGTATATCGCGTCTTTCGGCCCTCTGCTGCGCTGAGAACCTGTCGCACGGCATCACTCGCAGGGTTGTGCGAGTCCTTGGCACCCATGGCTACGACATGACTGGCGACTCGCCGGTCGTGAAACGGCGGCTGGTCGCTCCAATCCTTGGTGAGGGGCTCGGTGATGCCGACAAATGAACCATGAGAGAAGTAGGCCCAATCTTCAATCGTCGATCCCATCGTGACATCTTCGTCCGAAAAGAGCACCCATGGGTGATCGCGACCGCTCTTACACTCGATGACGACCTCTATGGAGGCCGGTACACCTTCTATTGCAGTCCAATCAAATTTCGCGAGAACGTCTCCCTCTCGAAGGGCTCCGGTGGTGGCATCCGTGTACGAGAACGACAGATTCACGTCATTGGCGCCTTCCGAACGTATAGCGCGGGCAATTCGCAACTCGAACGCGTACCCACTTTTCTCGAGCCAGCTGCCAACTTTGGCTAGGAAGTCATCACTCATGTCCTCAGTGTCCCAGCCGCGCCGGACCGCGGGCACCATCTCGGCGGATGGTCGGGCTGCGCAGATCAACGCCAATAACCGAGATTATGTCAGCTTAGAATTCGACTCCACTTCGGAGCGCTCCGAAAGTTCACTGCCTCAGCCGAGCTCCTTTCAAAAGCGCTCAGAGGCGGTCGATCCGCTGATGTACCCGATGCCGGCGGGACCGAGATCCTGCTCCTAGCGGGGCCGTCCACATTCGGAGGCATTCTGCTGTCGCCGCTACTGCCGGGCTCCGCTGAGCACAGTCGAGGACGATGGTCTGCGTAACGTGGGCGACGCGGCCGGCACACGGAGCGGTCAGCCGGTCGCGGTGTTCCGGGCGGTCGGTGACGCGGCGGCCATCGTCGGCCCCCTGGCCGCGGGCGCGCTGGATGATGCCTACCCTTTCCCGGCGGCCGTCGGTTTGGCTGTCGTGCTGATGCTGACCACCTCACTCTTCGCCCTGCGGATGTCGGGCACCGACACCCAGGCTTGGGCGTCAGTTCTCAAGAGTCCCGCTCGATCGTCAGCGTCACCTCACCACTGTTCTTGCCGTAGAACCACGCGGCGTCGTTGGCAAGGCAGAGCAGTCGGCCGCCCTGCCGCACCTGAGACGTGGACTCGGAGCCGATCCGGAACGCGGTCCTCGTGGAGGGCCGACGGTTCCGACGAGCGTGAACCAGTCCGCGTCGCCGACCCGCCGCAGGAACCCGAAGCGGTGCACCCAGCTGCGCTCGTGCAGCCCGTCGGGGTCTCCGTGCAGGTCTCGGTCGCACCAGGCCCCCTCGGCCCGGAAGCGGTAGCGGATGCCGGCTTCGAGATCGATCCCGGTGTCGTTCCACTGCGACCGGGCATTCACGACCACCGACGCGCTCTCGCCCGGCGTCAATCGCCGCCCGAGCGGCGGCGTCACGCGCTCGGCCACGGGACCCCGAGCCAGCCGGCGAGACGTCGGCGGCACTCCGGGTGCGCGAAGTACTGGGAGTGCTCGATTCCCGGCTCGACGGTGTACGCCGTGGCCGCGAAGTCGGGCCGGGAAACGATCGCCGCGACGCGGACCGTGGGTACGATAGTGTCGTTGGCGGCGTTCCGGTCGACTTCCGCAAGGACGTCTCCGGCCACGATCTTGGACACACTCGGCTGGTCCTCGCCGCGATCACACACGCCGCCGGACTCGGAGAGCCCGGCACGACGATCCGGACCGTCGACGGAGTGCCGACGATCGTTCCCCACGACGCGCTGGCGACGTGGCCGGACGAGTAATCTGATCGCGCACGAAGATCCCCCTCGTCGCTAGGGAGGCCCCCGCTCGAGCACTTTTGCTCCCGGGGCTTTTCCGCCCCCACGACGAGCGCGCAGGCTGCGGTCCGGCCGTCCATCCGATGCTTCACTCTTGCCTGCGCCGGCCGGCCGTCAAGAGCGCTCCGCGTCCCTCCGGGATGCCCCTCCGGGGCGCTCCTCACGGCCACCCACCTCCGGGATCGCGCCGCTTAGCGGATGGATGGCCTCAGTGCGTAGTCGGCAGCTGCCTAGTCCGGCAGTCCGGCTCGTTTCTTGTCCGCCCTCGGAACTGGCCCGGCGACGACCGGTAGAGTCCGAGCTGGCAGCAGAGCTAGGGGAATGCATGAGCAACTTGGGCGCGTACGAATCTTTCACCACGCAAGCGGGATCTGTCGGCGGCGTAGAGAACTTGATTGAAATCATCGAGAAGGCCGCCGTGTCAAAAAGCGCGCCGAAGCTCATCGCCGGAGGCTTAGCCGCAGGCCTCGTGGTCGCGGCCGGTGCGCATCAGCTGTACCGATTCGGATCTGCCAAGATCCTCGAACGCAAGGGGCGCCGGGCGGCCTCTGAGGCGGCGAAGGACGAACTGCGCGACACCGGAGAAGCCACAGACACCGACTGAGGCGCACCAACACGCAGAACGGTGACGCTTCCTCAGGCGCGTGGCGTCTCAGCGCGCACTGTAAATCGTGGAGACGGGATCGGACTGGGCGGGGGCGTCCTACCGCTGTCCCGCTCAACGATCGCGAAACGCTCATACGATCCCAGCGGGTCGAGCTGCTTCAAGGGCGAATGCACCTCCCCGTCCGCTGTGGCGAGGTAGTTCTCAGCGATCAGGTTCTGAGCGGCCACATCCACTCCAAACAGGTGACCCAGAGTGACCAGATCGGCAGATACGCACTCGAACCAGATGGCCACGTACACCTTCGATGCTGCTGAATCTGACTGGATGCTCGAAAGGGGCACGATCGCCGACGCGGGATGCTTTTCCGCAGGAGCCAGACCCCATAATGCACCGCCTGGCTCAACGATCGAAGGCCAATATCGGATGGGCTTTCCGTCCGCATCAGACGACTGCACGTACGTGCCACACCCGCTCAGTGCGACCTCGCCAGTGTTGACGAGTTCCAGCTCCATCTTGATCGCAGGCTTGCCTTCGTCTTCTACCAGACTTGCCCAGACCACGTTGACGTAGATGTCCGTGGCTGGCGCGAGGGACCGGCTGAGCGCGTACGCACCATCGCTGATGTCATTAGCCCGTTGCGTTTGAAAGACCGCAACTCCGGCGGAAACGAGGCTGACCGCCAGTGCGAGGACCGCGATCCCATCTGAGACAGCCCACGGGCGCTTGGACCTCTGAGGCGTTCCTGTGACCATGGTGGCCATTCTCTTACGATCGCCGTCCGTCACGGTTGCCGAAATGCGGTACAAACCGCCTTGCAGGTCGCGCTGATTTGCGGCGGCGCTCTGAGGGCATGACACCTCGACACGCGCCGCCACGGAGAATGGTCAAGGCGAGCTCTCATCGCGCGTCGCCTCCGACAGCGCGAGCACCAGGAGCTCAACGAGCCCTCTGCGCAGCGGATCGCGGCGATCGAGCTCTGGCAGCACGGCGCTGGTGACCGCAGCCACAGGACGTGATGTCTCGCCACACGAACTCGACGTTGTGCCTCCGGAAACCCCGTCGACATAATGACCGCATGCGATCACGTACGGCCGGTGCGTCCGCACCGCACTCGACGCCCGGACCGCGTCTGACTTTTCTCGGACTCGACGAGGTCATCCACCACACCTCTGCACCCGTGTCGACCATGCGGTGCCGAGCGTGAATGGCCGTACCCTCGCGGTAACGATCGGAGCGATCGTGCTGATCGGCGCAGGCGCGACCTTCGTGGTGGATCCTTTCCAGTGGCGGTCGGTACAGGAATCGTCGGCCAGTGCCCCCGAGAGCAGCGCGATGCCGACTCGATCGCCCGATGCGACCGACCCGACAGCAGAAGCCGTAGCGGATGCTCTGCGAGCACTGCCGGAGGATCCTGTCGCGGGGGCATCCGAGGCACTGCGCTCCGCTGTTCAGGCCGCACCGGACGTCGCCGTGCCACCGGGCGCGACGATCGACGCCGACTCCTCCACCTGGGTGGCGACCGACGAACAGGCAGGCACGATCGCGATGTCGATGTCGGTGCCCGGAGAATCGGACCCGCGGGCCTACCTCGCGTTCATGGTCGTCGAGAACGGCGGCTGGAAGCTGGACGGCACGATCCAGAGCGAGTTGCAGCAGTGAGACGCATTCGAGTCACCCTGGTCATGCTGCTGCTCGCGGCGTTCGTCGTCGCCGCGCCACCCGCCGTCGCCTCGCCGACCGAGAACTCGTACCCGGATCTCTCTGCCGGCTGTGCGCCCGGAGGGCTCGAGCAGGCAAGCGTCTGGATCAGCGACTACGAAGCCGACGGCGAGGCGAGACCGGATCCGGAATCGGGCCGAGTCGTCCCGTTACTGATGGTCCACGGGTGGACCGGGAACTCAGCACACCTCTCAAATCCGCTCGGCAACTTCTCGCGCACGGCCGACCTCGGCACGATCAGCGAATCGATCACCCCGTCCTCTCGGACCGTGGTCGGCATCCTGCAGTACCTCGGGAACACCGACGTCTACACCTTCGACTATCACGACGCGTCAGCGCAGTGGGTCACGTCCGATCGGATCGCGGCGCCGCTAGCGGACTCGATCCGCTGCCTGGCTCAGAACTCCGGCCAGAAGGTGATCGTCGTCGCGCACTCCATGGGCGGCCTCGCGGTACGGCAGGCACTGGCCCAGAATCCTGGCTTGCTCGGGGACCTGAGCCAGGTCATCACCTTCGGGACGCCGAACACCGGATCCGACTTCGCTCGTTTCGTCTCCGAAGGAGGCTCTAGCGGGTCGATCGGTGGCGCGACCAGCCGCGCCTTCGCGGCGCTGCTGCGGAGCGCGCTGAGCAGTTGCGGTTCCGCCGCGAGCACTTCGCTGAGCACCGGGACCCCGTGCGACTGGCTGCCCGCGCAGGCGAGCGCCTTCCAGGCAGACGCCGGGCGCGCGCTCCAGACCCGATCGACGGAGCTCAAGAAATTGGCGTTGTCGGCGCCGTGGCCGGCCGGATTGCCCGTGCACGCGCTCTACGGCGACATAACGGTGACGATGCCGCGGTCGGGCTTCCTCGGTCTCCCCCTCCGGACAGAGGACGTCCGCATCGGAGACGTGGTCGTCGGCCACGAATCGGCCACAGACCACGTGACGACTGGAGACAGCGCCCGCTGCCGCTACACCATCAGTCCGGTGCACTTCGTCGAAGAGAACTTCCTGCGGGGCATGAAGCTGAAGACGGTTGACGAAGTCGGTCGTGACCTGATGGAAGGCGGCGATTCGCCGTGCTACCACGGGTCTCTGATGCGCACGCAGCAACTCGTGAACGCCATGATCGGATACGTCGTCGACGACGTCGACAGCCGTGGGCCGATCGAGGGCGTCGTCGGCGAGCTGCTCATCCCCGCCGGTGCGTGCACCCAGTGGGAAGGGTCCCGGCCCATCCAGTTGTCCGGCGGTCAGGGCGAGAACTTCGACGACGGAGGAAGTGGGACGGGCATCCTCGAAACGCGGCTCGTCGGCACCACGGATCTCACCGGGGACGGCAGAGACGACGCCGTTCTCGTCGTCCAGTGCACGGGTACGCCGGCCGCGCAGTGCTGCGCCGGGCGCTCGTCGATCCTGTCGACGGTGCTGGCGCTCGACCTCAGCGGCGCGACTCCCGTTCTGATCGGGACGCCGTTCTCCGGTGGCAGTCTGTCCTCCTCCGAGGGCGACGTCGACGCCAAGATCGATGACGACGGGAGCGACTCTCCGCGTCTCGAGGGCACGGATGTGCTGGCGTACGAATACCCGATCTACGAGCTCGAGGACCCCGATGAGGCCGAGACGATCGCCGGCTGGTTCCGCCACACTTTGAAGAACGGAGAATGGACTCGAGTGCGCGAGTAGCTCAGCTCCCCCGCGTCCGACCCCCGCTGAACCACGATCAATGACCTCCGACTCCTCTGCACCGACGGCACTCAGATGCGCACGTCCAGCTGGGGTATACCCCAACGCAACCCCAATAAGGTGGCGCGACTCGCGTCGCAGTAGGGTCGACTCTCGACCTTTCGCTACACATCTGTGTCAGGGTCTAGGAGTGACGCAACGAACGCAGACCGTCGGCTAAGTCCAAGTCAGCACGACCGACCAGAACCTCGATCGACAGATCGAGGCGATCGGTGCCGTCGACCGGATCTTCGATGAGAAGGTGTCCGGCGCCACCGCACCGACCGGCCTGCTCTCGCCAACTGCATCCGCTAAATCCGAGACGGCGACCTCGTTCGAGTCGCGTCGATGGACCGCCTCGCGCGCTCGCTGCGAGATCTTCGCGACGTCGTCGACGAGATCGTTGCGAAGGGCGCCTCCGTCGAGTTCATCAAGGAGCAGCAGACCTACGGACCCGGCGGCGACGACGCACTCGGACAGCTGATGCTGCACCTGCTCGGCGCGTTCGCGGAGTTCGAGCGCTCCCTCATTCGCGAGCGGCAAGCCGATGGCATTCGCATCGCGAAAGCCGCAGGAAAGTACACAGGCTGGCAACGCCGACTCGACGCCGACCAGGTCGCTGCAGCTCGAGCGGACATCGCCGCCGGCGTCCCGAAGGCAGCAGTGGCACGCAAGCTCGGCGTCGACCGCACGACCCTCTACCGAGCGCTGGCACTCCCCAGCCCGACGAGCTCGTCGCGACCGAGGTCTAGAGCGGCGTCAGAACGCCTACTTGCCGAACCCCTCGAGAGCTGTGTTCATCGGATCTGCCCACTGCAGGCCGGCGGCGACCGCGCGGACCAAGCTCTCGAGGCCGGTGCCGAGGAAGCAGTACCCGTGGGTCGTCTCGATCTGCTGATGCGGCGGCA